>NZ_JBFUDW010000009.1:0-301657 GCF_056404515.1 Mesorhizobium sp. P2_C7
GGCTCTCGCCCGTGCCGGCTCTCGCCCGTGCCGGTGAGGTTCACATTTTCGAAGCCGGTGAAAGCGGCCAGGCTGTTTAGGTTAAATGTTCCGCTGCCCGAGATCACCAACGTGTCGGCCCCGCTGCCCCCGGTGAGGCGATCCCCTGTGTTCAGCGTCGCGCCTGTGCCGATCGTTGCGTTGACCGTGTTCGTGCCGCCGGTGAAAGCGATCGTGTCATTGCCGGTCCCCAGCGTGACCGCGTTGCCACTGCCCGCGTTGACTGTCAGGTTCTGGCCATTCCTCAGGGTCAGGCTCTCGCCCGTGCCGGTGAGATTGATGTCTTCGAAGCCGCTGAAGGCCACAAGACTGTTGAGGTCGAACAATCCCGACCCGGAGATGTTGAGCGTGTCGGCGCCGCTGCCGCCCGTCAGACTATCGCCGCTATTCAAAGTCGCGCCTGCACCGATCGTCGCGCTCACCGAGTTGGAGCCGCCKGTGAAAGCGACCGTGTCATTGCCGGTCCCCAGGGTGACCGYRTTGCCRSTGCCYGCGTTGACCGTCAGGTTCTGCCCATTCTTCAGGGTCAGGCTCTCGCCCGTGCCGGTGAGATTAATGTTTTCGAAGCCGGTGAAAGCGGCCAGGCTGTTTAGGTTAAATGTTCCGCTGCCCGAGATCACCAGCGTGTCGGCCCCGCTGCCCCCGGTGAGGCGATCCCCTGTGTTCAACGTCGCGCCTGCGCCGATCGTTCCGAACACCGTATTGGAGCCGCCGGCAAAAGCCACCGTGTCATTGCCGGTCCCCAGCGTGACCGCGTTGCCACTGCCCGCGTTGACTGTCAGGTTCTGGCCATTCCTCAGGGTCAGGCTCTCGCCCGTGCCGGTGAGATTCACATTTTCGAAGCCGGTGAAGGCCGCCAGGCTGTTCAGGTTAAATGTTCCGCTGCCCGAGATCACCAGCGTGTCGGCGCCGCTGCCTCCGGTGAGGCGATCCCCGGTGTTCAGGGTCGCGCCTGCGCCGATCGTCGCGTTCACCGTGTTCGTGCCGCCGGTGAAAGAGACCGTGTCATTGCCGGTTCCCAGGGTGACCGCGTTGCCACTTCCCGCGTTGACCGTCAGGTTCTGCCCATTCTTCAGGGTCAGGGTCTCGCCCGTGCCGGTGAGATTCACATTTTCGAAGCCGGTGAAGGCCGCCAGGCTGTTCAGGTTAAATGTTCCGCTGCCCGAGATCACCAGCGTGTCGGCCCCGCTGCCCCCGGTGAGGCGATCCCCTGTGTTCAGCGTCGCGCCTGCGCCGATCGTTCCGAACACCGTGTTCGAGCTCGCTCCGTTGAAGGTAACGATATCGTTGCTGGTAGTCAGCGTCCTTGATGGCATGGCGTCCTCCCCGTTCTTCTATTTGAAATGGGCAAGCCGTAAACGCGCTGAGGTCCGAGCTAGGAGCCGATCCAGATCTCAGCGAGAGTCCCGCTAAGTATTTGCTGATATGGGATGTTCCCCGAACTTTCGTTGGTTGGCTGGACTGCTTGTGCATAGAGGATGGTAGCCATGGAAAGCACAACTGCCTTAAGCAGAATACGCAAGCCATGACAAACGCAGCGCATCACAACAGAAGTCCCCCACCAAGGGTTTATTAAGAAATCACTAATATTCTGAAAAGTCGAGAGGAGAACGCTCCTCGGTGCCGGATTCTTACTGGTCGGCTCAGTTTCGCCCACCTTCGGCGCGCCTACGAACAGTAGTGGCGTTTTGTTTCGGCCGGGTGACGCATTCATAGCACCGACCCCCTTGGGTCGCGTCCAAAATCGTAGATCATCCCGCAGTGCTGGACCTAGCGGCGGTGCGAGCGCTGGATTGGTCCAAAAGGCGAATATGAGGTCGGCCATGCCGATCAGGGAACTGAGACGGCTGGCGACGCACAAGGTCTGGTCACGAAGTTATTTGCGATGCGCAGAGGTAGGTCAGGACATGCATGTGCCGGATATCGGCGGCGGCGGCGACGTCGCGTTGGCTGCGGGCTGGTATCGACCGATCGCAACGGCGGCGCTGCGACCGGACGGGCGAAAGCGCAGGCGCTGAGCAATGTCGGCTTTGTCGAAGGGGGATCCGTCGGATTTGAGGTTTGACATGCCATCTTTGCGATCGTCGGTCGGTATGTGCGGATGTTCTCCCAGATCCTGCCGATGTTTAGGGGCTCACCAAGCATCTGAGACCCGGCGGCGTCATCGTCTTCCACGGGGTGGACTGGACAGGGGCAGGTTCTTTCCCACCGGCGCCGAGATACCTCCTCCGGGGAGGAGGCCAATGTCGTGGCCAGGATCTTGATGTGCGCTCTATGCGTTCCCTAAAGGACCGATGTCTTGCTCACCTTGATGTCCGCCACAATTTTACAGAAATATATGTAAGTAATTGATCTTGTTAATGTATATAAGAGTTCAATCCTCTCCCTCAGCACCAACCGGCATGGCGCCGTAGCTCCGGAGCAAGCTTTTTCACAAACTTCGGCTTCTCGGCGGCAGACAACGCTATAACGTCAAGTAGAAGGAGTATTCTGCCATGACGATGATCACCTGCGGGCTTATACACGCCTTACCGCCATCGGAACGCCGCGTCTTTGGCCGTCCCGAGGCCGCCAGCTTCGTGGGTGCTAGTGTCGGTTATTTCGACAAGCTGGTGCGTGCCGGCATCATGCCACCGCCTTTGCCGCTTCCTGGCGTCAAGCGCTGGGATGTCCGCGCACTCGAGAGGGCGGTTGACGGACTGAGCGGAATTTCTGAGTCTCAAGATTCCGACAACGAGTGGGATCGGCTCGTCCAATGAAGCGTAAGCTGCCGAAGCACGTCAAAGCCTTCATTGATCGAACCGGCCGGCCCCGGCACTATTTCAGACCGTCGAAGACTACTCTGCCAGGTCTTCCATACTCGACCGAGTTCATGGACGCTTATGGGGCCGCACTGACGGCGTGGGAAGCCGGCAGGGCGGCCCCAATAACCATGATAGGAGCTAATCGAACCCAGCCCGGGACAATCGGGGCGCTGATCCTCTCCTACTACGGCAGCGCAGATTTCAGAAATCTAGCAAAGGCGAGCCAGAAAACGTATCGGAACGCACTCGAGCGCATCCGTATGGAATACGGCATTGGCTCGGTCGCCGGGATCGAGCGCAAGCACGTCCTCAAGATGAGGGACAAGAAGGCTGAACACCCTGGCGCGGCCAACGAACTGCTGAAGATGATGAAGCTCCTTATGGGACGCGCCATCGATATGGGGATGCGCAAGGACGATCCAACGATCCGGATACGGCGCATGAAAATCAAGTCGGGCGGGTTCATCACCTGGGAGGAGGAGGACATTGTCGCGTTCTACGCGGCGCACTCAGAGGGCACCCGCGCCCGCCTCGCCCTCGACCTTCTGCTGTTCACCGGTCAGCGACGCTCAGACGTGATTGGTATGGGTCGGCAGCACGTCAAGAACGACGTCCTATCCATTCGACAGCAAAAGACAGGGACGGCCGTCTCGATCCCGCTTCATGCATACCTTAAAGGCACGCTCGATGCCCGGCCCCAGGACAATCTCACATTTCTCCTGACGCAATACGAAAAGCCGTTCCAGCCCGAGTCCTTCACGAACTGGTTCCGGGTCTGCGTCCGCGAAGCTGGTTTGCGTGAGGATCTGGCAAGCGGCGCCATGGGGCTTTCACCGCACGGTCTGCGCAAGGCATGTAGCCGACGGCTTGCCCAAGCCGGCTGCACGCCCCACCAGATCAAGGCAATTACCGGTCACAAAAAGCTTGATGAGATCGTTCGCTACACCGAGGCCGTTGATCAAATGCGTCTGGCGCATGAAGCGATTAATTCCATCGCAGAGCACGGAGCAGGAACAAAAACTGTCAAACCAAGCTCCTTGGTTTGACAATTTGAGCTGTAAGTTATTGAAAATACTTAGCAGAGAAACCGCTATTCCACGCTGAGCCGATACCCAATACCGCGCACGGTCTGCAGCCACACCGGATTGGACGGATCGCGCTCGATCTTGCGGCGCAGCCGGTTGATCTGGACGTCGATGGTGCGCTCGCCGACTTCCGAATCGTCGCCGACAAGCTCGTGGCGGGGGATCGTCTCGCCTGCTCGCGCGGCGAAGATCGCCAGGATCTCCTGCTCGCGGTCGGTCAGCTTCAGCGCCTCGCCGCCGCGCTTCAATTCGCGCCTGGCTATCTGGAACGTGTAAGGGCCGAAGACCAGTTGCTCGACCTTCGGCGTTGTCGCCGGACCGCCGCGGCGCAGGATGTTGTTGATGCGCAGGATCAGCTCGCGCGGATCGAAAGGTTTCGGCAGATAGTCGTCGGCGCCGGCTTCGAGGCCGGTGATGCGGCTGTCGGTTTCCGACAGCGCCGTCAGCATCAGGATCGGCACGTTCTTTTCGGCGCGCAGCGACTTGGTCAGGTCGACGCCCGTTTCACCGGGCATCATCACGTCGAGGATCAGAAGATCGAAGTCGAGGCCGGCAAGCTTGCGCCTGGCTTCGCCGGCATTGCCGGCGACGGTGACGCGAAAGCCGTTTTCGGTCAGATACTGCTTGAGAAGATTGCGGATGCGGGTGTCGTCGTCGACGACGAGCAAATGCGGCGCGTCGTCGTCCGGTGCGGCCGCATGATCGACCCTTTCAGTGCTCTCCATGGCTTTTCCCTGACATTTTTGCGGACCCAACGTCGATCTGCGCTCTCAGTTCCGGATTGACCATCGCTTCGAGGAACCGTTCAACCAGGGTCCGTTCGGTTATCCCGGAATCTCCCAATGCAGCATGGATGCGGCGCGACTGTGGCCGCGCCAGCGCCAGCGCCAGCGCGCGGCCCTTGGCTGTCGGATAAAGCTCGCGCTGGCGGCGGTCACGAGGGCCTTGCAACTGCACGACATGGTCGGTGTCGATCAATTGCTTGAGCACCCGCGCCAGGCTCTGCTTGGTGATCTTCAGCACGTCGAGCAGTTCGGCAACCGTCAGGCCCGGCCTGCGGTTGACGAAATGCAGCACCCGGTGGTGGGCTCGGCCGAAGCCATAATCGGCCAGGATCTGATCCGGATCGGAGGTGAAGTCCCGATAGGCGAAGAAGAGCAGTTCGATGATGGCGAAATCGATGCCGTCCTCGTCGGTGATCGCCGTCCTGATCGGTTTCCCGGCTGCGTGGCTTCGATCCGTCATCATTTCTCCGCTTGAAAGAGAGATTATGTCAGTACTATTGACGTAATTTCCCGGCAATGGTAATTTTTGACAAGCTTTTGGGCGGATTGCGAACGAAAAGGCAAGAGAGGCCGGTTTTTCCGGAACTTCCTGAGTTTGCCAGAGCCCAATTATCCGCCTACGCTCCAGCATAAAGGCCGCCTTGCGCGACCGACACGAAACACACAACGATACAACACTATGCGGGCTGCCGCCCGCGGGAGGTTACCATGGCATCCGTTCCCTTCGATCAACTGGACGGCTTCATCTGGATGAATGGCGCGTTCGTCCAATGGGGTGACGCCAAGATCCACGTCCTGACCCATGGCCTGCACTACGCCAGCGCCGTGTTCGAAGGCGAGCGCGCCTATGGCGGCGAGATCTTCAAGCTCAACGAACACACCGAGCGCCTGCATGAATCGGCGCGCCTGCTCGGCTTCAAGATTCCCTATTCGGTGGCCGAGCTCAACGACGCTTCCACCACGCTTTTGAAGAAGCAAGGTTTCCAGGACGCCTATGTCCGGCCGATCGCCTGGCGCGGCAGTGAACAGATGGGCGTTTCAGCGCAGAACAACCGCATCAACTGCGCCATCGCCATCTGGCAGTGGCCGAGCTATTTCGATCCGGCGCAGAAGCTGAAAGGCATCCGCCTCGACGTGGCGGAATGGCGCCGGCCCGACCCGCGCACGGCGCCGTCCAAGTCGAAGGCCGCCGGCCTCTACATGATCTGCACCATGTCCAAGCACGCCGCCGAGGCCAAGGGTTATGCCGATGCCATGATGCTCGACTGGCGTGGTCAGGTCGCGGAGGCGACCGGGGCCAACATCTTCTTCGTCAAGGACGGCAAGATCCACACGCCCAAGCCCGACTGCTTCCTCGACGGCATCACCCGCCGCACGGTCATCGGACTGGCCAAGGATCGCGGTCTGGAAGTGATCGAACGCGCCATCATGCCGGAAGAACTCGAGGGCTTCGAGCAATGCTTCCTGACCGGGACGGCAGCGGAAGTAACGCCGGTTTCGGAGATCGGACCTTACCGATTCGAGGTCGGTGAAATCGCCAAGAACCTTATGAATGACTATTCTGCAGCGGTTCAGCCCAAGCACGCGATCGCAGCAGAATAACGAAAGTCACAGCTTTTCGAGCAAGCAGGGGCGGTTTTGAGGCCGCCCCTTTTATTTAAGCGTTTGTGCATTTGACTTTCGTCCATTTCGGCGTCTCATGATGGTGTCGGCCCGGAAGGCTGGCAGCTATGGAGGGACTAATCATATGGACATGAACACGCTTCTTCCGATCATTGTACAGGTGATTACGGGTATCATCGGTGGTCAGGCGGTCGGTGCGGCGCTCAAGACGGCGGCGTTGGGTCAGCTTCCCAAAATCCTGGGCGGAGCCATTGGCGGCGTCGGCGGTGCGGCGATCCTCGGCAGCCTGCTTGGTGGCGGCGCGGTCGATCCGGCGGCCGCGGCAGCAGCAACGAGCGGTCTCGGCAGCGCGCTGAATCTCAACAACATCGTCGGCGGTGCCGGCGGCGGCGCGATCCTGACCGGCATTCTCGGCGCAGTCATGGGTGCCATGAAGAAGTAAGCTATTCGGTCTAGGCGTTCTAAGTGGGCGGCTTCGGCCGCCCATTTTCGTTTTCGGAGCGACTGACCGTTCGTCTGTCGAGGGGTGGACGCCCTTCGCCCGCGCCGTTACATCACGCTGGAGTAGCGAAAGGACGATCATGGGTCAGCTCAATGCCGGCATCGTGCCGGTCACACCGTTCCAGCAGAATTGCACCATCCTGTTCGACATGGACGACAAGCAGGGTGTCGTCGTCGATCCGGGCGGTGACATCGACAAGGTGCTGGCGGCGCTGAAGGACAACGCGATATCAGCCGGGGCGATCTGGATAACGCATGGCCATATCGACCATGCCGGCGGCGCCATGGAGTTGAAGGAGGCGCTCGGCGTCGAGATCATCGGCCCGCATGAGGCCGACAAGCCGTTGCTCGACAATCTGGAAAACCAGGGCAGGCGGTACGGCATCGCCGGCGCGCGCAACTGCGTGCCCGACCGGTTCCTGACCGAAGGCGAGACCGTGTCATTCGGCTCGCATGTGTTCGAGGTGTTGCATTGCCCTGGCCACGCGCCTGGCCATGTCGTCTACTACAACCGCGCGGCCAAGTTCGCCCATGTCGGCGATGTGTTGTTTCGCGGCTCGGTCGGCCGCACCGACCTGCCGGGCGGCGACCACGCGGCGCTGATCGCCTCGATTAAGGACAAGCTCCTGCCGCTCGGCGACGACATCGGCTTCATCTGCGGCCATGGTCCCGGCGGACGCTTCGGCGAGGAGCGGCGGACCAACCCTTTTCTGACCTAAGAGCGCCTGTGCTGCAGCCAATGGCTTCTCCCCGTACTTCACTGGAAAGGTGCCGGCAGGCTGATGAGGGGCGGCGCCGATCTCAAGAGAAATCCGGGACGATCAAACCAACAACAAAAAGCGCCGACCTTGCGGTCAGCGCTTTCGTTGGGGCAGGGATGCCTTAGGTCTTAGTTCGCCGTGCAGAAATGCTGTTCGCCGTCATTGCCGGTGAACGTGCCGGTGCGGTCGTTGAAGGTACGGTAGCGGTCCGAGCAATAGTCGTACCAGTCACGCGTCCAGGGCTGAGCGTAGCCTTCATTGTAGACGACCCTCGGTTCTGCATAGTAGCGGCGCACCGGTGCCGGGCGGACCACGACGTCACGCTCGTAGTAACCGTCATCATAGTAGCGGTCAGCATAGGGCGGGGGCCCGTCATTGGCCAACGCACCACCGATCAGCGCGCCGGCCGCGAGTCCGAGGACGCCGGCGGCGATTGCATCGCCGTTGTCGTGATGCCCGTGATGGCGCCAGTCACCCGCGTACGCAGCGGGCAAGGTCGCGAGCGTGGTTGCGACCACGGCAGCGGACAGGACAGCGGTCTTGAAAATTCGATTCATGTCGGTCTCCTTCGTGCCGGCCCGCGCAAGTTTCGGGGGATGCGGTCCGGCTTTACCAAAGACTAATACACGACCATGGCTGAACGGGGGCTGAACGGATTTCGACGCACAATATCCAAAACAGGCGTCAAGACCCCTGCAGGGAACAGGGGCTATTCAGCCGGAGCCGTCGCCGGTCTGGAGCCGGTTCAGCCAACCGATAGGTTGACGGCCTTCGGGCCCTTGCCACGTTTGTCCGGTTCCGTGTCGAAGGACACTTTCTGGCCATCCTCAAGACCAGGAAGGCCCGACGCCTGCACGGCTGAAATATGGACGAAAACATCCTTCGCGCCATCATCGGGCGTGATGAAGCCGAAGCCTTTGGCATGGTTGAAGAATTTGACGGTGCCGGTCTGCGGCATGGGAAGCTCCTTTGGTCCCATAAAGTCCAGTCTCGGGCCGGCAAATGCCCGAATGGAAATTTGTCCTTTATTTTAGCGCCATCGGCAAGAGAAAGTTTTTGGGGCTGCTAAAGTGCGTCGCGTTTGAAGGGATTCAGACGACGCCCGTTTAAGTCTTTGTTTTTATGAATGTCGTTTGTCTAAAGACCACCGCGCACTTTGAGCGACATGCATCTGGCAGACCTCGCGGCATGAAAAAGGCGCGACGAAAACCGCCGCGCCTTTCAAATTCAAATCCCTCTCCAAGCCAGGTCCAGGCATTGGAGCCTCCGTCATGCGTCAGGGACGCACGGCGCCCGATGGTTCAGGCAGCGCGGAGGTTGACCGCCTTGGGGCCCTTGCCCATGCGATCCGGCTCGACGTCGAAGGTGACCTTCTGGCCGTCGACGAGCGTGCGCAGGCCGGAGGCCTCGATCGCGGAAATATGGACGAACACATCCTTGGCGCCGCCATCGGGCGTGATGAAACCGAAGCCTTTGGTCGCGTTGAAGAATTTAACGGTGCCGGTCTGGGCCATTGGGGAAACTCCTTCACCCGTTCAGTCTGGTGGTCCTGCCCGCCGCCTGGCGCAATGGGCAAGTCCCGGTGGTTGCTTCGGCAGTCATGCATTGGCGCATGGTCAAACCCCCCGCCGAAAACGGGGCCGTCAGAGATTCACAGTATCGGGGAAAGGTCGTCCAAAACGTTCCGCTCTCCGGGTCGCAAATGCCCGAACACGGAATTTATCGCACGGAAACGTGAAGGTTGCAAGATAGCGCCGCGGGCCGCCACAATGGGCGCATCCCGACGCATGGATCGACTGACCTGAGCATCCGATGCGGCCCGACATAGGCTTGGTTGCCGGCCGGGTCATCGGCCCAGAGCGCGGCCACGAATGGGCCAGATGTCGTGGCCGCCAGCGGGATGGGGCTGATGGGTGCCATGGCTCCGCGCATCGTTTCCGGCGGGAGGCTGCAAACGGGGGTTGCATTTGGCAATGGAATGGCAAGGATCGTCTTCCCGGGACGGGATCGAGGGAGAGATCAACATGAAGTTTCTGGCGACAGTCTTTTCGCGGCAAGGTTTTGCCATCCTGTTCCTGTCGGCAATTCTTGCCGCCTGCACTGTCGTCGTCGATGAGGGACCAGGGCCGCGTCCGCATCCGCCCCGGCCCGAACCGCAGTATTGCAGCAGGCAGTACGAGCCGGTCTGCGCCCGGCGCGGCGGCGACCGGCAGACCTTTGCCAATGCCTGCCTTGCCGACCGGGCCGGCTACCGCATCGTGCGCGACGGTCCATGCCGCGACGGCGGCGGTGGCGGTGGCGGTGGCGAGGAGCAGACGTTCTGCACCCGCGAATATGCTCCCGTGTGCGCACGCCGGCATGGCGAACTGCGCACCTTCCCCAATGCCTGCGAAGCCCGCGCCGCGGACTATCGCGTCATCGACGGCGGACCGTGCTGACGGGAACTGGGCGTGTTTAGCGTTTTCCCACAATGGGAAGGGAAAACCGAGGCGTTCGCTCACACCTCCGCTGGATACGCCCCGTCGGCCGGGCCAGCGTAAAGCTCGCTGCCGTYCTCGTCGGAAATGCGCAGGCGATCGGGGATTTGCGGCATGGCCAGCGTGTGGAACAGCGCGGTTGCGCCCTGCAGGGCGGCGCGCAGGTTCGGCGCTTCCAGCGATACCTTGTCGAGCGTGGCTTCGTCGGCGTCGCGCGACCGGTAGAACTCGATGACGAAGTTCAAGCGCGCCTCCGTGTGCGGGGTGTTGCGCAAACGTGTCGTGTCAGTCCGTCGCCTCACAAAGTGGGCGACGGGGGGACGCACGAGGCGCCCCTGGGCTGGTCAGCCCTTCGACTTCGGCTTCAGGCTACTCTCTGCCTGCTTGACCGACGAGCCGAACGGGGAGGCTGGCTTGGCCACGACCTTGTCCTTCTTCGGCTTGCGCGTTTCGCGATTGCTTCGCTGTTGACCTTTGGACATGTCGTGCTCCTGTTGCGTGTTGGCGTGGCTTTGCTGGGCGCTCAGACGACCGGGTTGTCAGTAACGACCGGGTTGTCGGCCGGTTCGAGATTGTCTTCCGTGGTGACCCGCTCATGGGTCTCCTGCTCGCTGCGGATGCGGTATTGCGGCGAGCCGTCCTTGACCGGCAGCCTGCTCTTGATCTGGAACAGTTCCGCGGTTTTCTGGACGAGGCCGGTGCGGCTCTTCATGCGGACAGTCTGACCGATCGCAAACTGGTGCGAGGGCGTGTCGGTGCGCGGGCGCGCATTCTGCTGGAAACGGATCATGCTGCATTCTCCCTGTCGCGCTTCAGCGCTGTTTCGAGTTCGAGGTAATCGATGGCGACAAGCTGGCTGGTGGTCGGGTTTTTCACGGCCCTTGCCGGCAGATGGATGAAGGTGGCGACGCGTCGCCAGGCAAGCCGCGACATGCCCTCGATCACCTCTTCGTCGTGATCGATGTCGTAGTCGCCGGCCGGCAGCTGTCCTTCCAGTCCGCCGAGCACGAAGGGTGCCGCGAAATGGGCGATGGAGTGGGTGGTGCGATCGGTCATTGTCTTGCCTTGATGCTTCCGCAGCGGCCCTGAAAAGCAAAAAAGCGGGGACGAGCCCCGCTTTCCTATTTCCGGCAATTGCTGGAAATAAGCCGCTTTCGAGAGCTGCCAGTACATCCGTGGTCAGCGTTCATCGAATTCGGCCGGATCAGATCAGTTGCAAATTGGCGGCCGATTCGCGGCCCTTGGTGTCACGCTCCAACTCGAACTGCAGCTTCTGGCCTTCGGCGAGGCCAGGAAAGCCGGCGCGCTCCAGCGCGCTGACATGGACGAAAACGTCCTTGCCGCCATCGGTCGGCTGAATGAAGCCGAAGCCCTTCTGGCCATTGTAGAACTTTACGGTCCCGGTGTTCATGTGGGTCTTTCGAGGGGTGAGATGAGGTCGCGAAACGCGGCCAGTATCGGTGATTTGGAATGAGATTGGCGGGTCGAGAACCTCTGACGCCGCGAGGTGCCAATTCTACCCAAAGCGATCCTGTACATATAGGCCTTTGCCGCAATTTAATCAAGGCGATTTAAAATAAAAATCGGGCTTCGCTCAGAAAATTGCTTTCTGTAACTTTCAGGAAAACGATGATACAAGCCCATAGATATCAAAAATTATTTGAAGTCTGGCGGGAACATTTCTCCCGGTATTTTTGTTTTATTTACGTATGAAAGGACGAGATTTCATGATTAACGAAACAACATCGGCAGGAGCTACAGTCGCGATCGGCCCATTGGCTAAACAAGCGACGGCAACGCCCATCCTGTCGCCGCGGCTGACCGTCAGGAGTGACGAAGCGGCAAAGCGAAGGGTCGCCGATACCGACGGAACGCTCCGGCGTGCCAGGCAAGTTGCGGAGGCCAACCGGCTGATTTGATCGCTTCTGCGCTGACGGATACCAAGCGAGCCTTGAACCTGAAGCGCCGATGGCCTAGATCGGTTCATCGTTTCACTGAAACGCCGAACCGATCTATCTCCTTGTTTGGCGCAATTCCGGACGGAAAACCGTTTCATACCTTTCCCGGAATTGCTTAGATCGCGGCCGGCGGAAAAACACGGCAGGTTTCCCATTAACAGAGATCAGAGAAGAGCGGCGGGCGCGGGAGCCAGATCTGGCGCTGGAGGACAGCCACCGCTGGGGCTGGACCAGTATGTGCAGCAGGCCCTGCAGCTGCACCAGGCCGGGCGACGGCAGGAAGCCGAGGCGCTTTACCGCCAGGTACTGGCGCGCAAGCCCAATCATGCGGCCGCGGCGCATTTCCTCGGCCTGCTGCTTCACCAGACCGGGCGCAGCGAAGAGGGGCTCGATCTCATCGAACAGTCGGTGAGCCTGCAGCCCACAAATCCTGATTTCCTCAACAATTTCGGCACGGTGATGCGCGATCTCGGCCGCATCGCAGCCGCCATCGATTTCTTTCGCGGTGCGGTGGATATCCGGCCGGACCAGCTCGCGGCGCGCGACAATCTTGGCTCGTCGCTGAAGCAGCTCGGCCAGTTCGAGGAGGCCGAAGCGATCTATCGCGGCACGGTCAGTCGCAATCCCTTCCATGTCCGCGCCCGCATCGGACTTGCCGAAACGCTGCAAGAAGCCGGACGTCTGGACGAGGCGCTCGCCGTCTTCCGCGAGGCGCTGACGATCCGGCCGAAGGACGCGGACCTGCTGCACGGGCTGGGCGTCGGGCTGATGGAAAAGGGCAAGCTCGATGAAGCCGCCGACCTGTTTCGGCAGGCGCTGGCGGTCGACCCCGGCATGGCCAGAGCCTGGCTGATGCTGACGCAGGTCAAGCGCCAGAAGGAGCGCGACAGCGAATTGACCGGCATGGAGGCTCAGCATGCCAAGGCGCCGCAGGATAGCCTGGCGCGCATGCAGTTGTCCTTCGGCCTCGGCAAGGCCAATGACGATCTGAAGGATTACGGCAGGGCCTTCGATTATTTCGCCGAAGGCAACGCGATCCGCCGCAAGGGCATCGACTACGATGCGGCCAGGACGCGCGCCGAATTCGAGGCCATGAAAGCAACCTTCGATGCCGGCTTCTTCGAGAAACACAAGCCCAGCTCGATTGCCGACGACACGCCGATCTTCGTCGTCGGCATGCCGCGCTCCGGCACGACGCTGATCGAGCAGATCATCGCCAGCCATCCCCAGGTCTATGGCGCCGGCGAGCTCAACATCCTGAAGATGGCGGTAGGCAAGCAGTTTCCGTTGACCATGAAGGGCGGCTTTCCGGCCGGGATCGCCGACATGCCCGACAAGGCTTTTGCCGAGGCTGGCGAAGCCTATCTCGACATGCTGCACGCCCGCTTTCCCGGCTTCAAGCATGTCACCGACAAGATGCCGGGCAATTTCCTGCTCGTCGGCTTCCTCCATCTGATGTTGCCGAAAGCCAAGATCGTCCATTGCGCCCGCGACGCGGCGGCGACGTGCCTGTCGATCTACAAGGTGCATTTCCGCGGCGACAGCCATCGCTACGGCTACGACCTCGGCGAACTCGCCGATTTCCACAACCTCTACACCGACATCATGGCGCATTGGCATGCCGTGCTGCCTGGGGTGGTGCATGATGTGCGCTATGAGGATTTCGTCGCCGACCAGGAAGGGCAGACGCGGGCGCTTATCGCCCATCTCGGCCTGCCGTGGAACGATGCGGTGCTGTCGTTCCACGAGACCGACCGGCCGGTGCGCACGGCATCCGCCGCGCAGGTGCGCCAGCCAATGTATCAGGGCTCGGTCGATCTATGGAAGCGCTATGGCGATCGGCTCAAGCCGCTGCTGGATAGGCTGGATTAGCGCGCGGGTGGCAGATTAACCCCAGCTTCGTCATGCACGGGCGGAGCAGCCGCGAAGCGGCGTCGCGCAGACCCGAGGATCCATTCCGGGACCTCGATCGAAGGATGCGGCGGAACGGAATTCTTCACCGTTTTCAATGCTTTAACGTGACGGCATGGATCCTATGGTCTGCGCCGCGTCGCTTCGCTCCTTGCTCCGCCATAGGATGACGAAGCGATGGGGGCTCAGTTGCTCAAAGCTCGATGAAGGGCTGGAAGCCGCCGAAGATCATGCGCTTCATATCGAACGGCATGGGCCCCAATCGGGTGTCAAACGCGGGTCGGCCATCACCTTGGCCATCACCGTGTCTCGGCTTTGCCTGGATTCATAGACCGCCCAGGCGAAGACGACGATCTCGTCGTCAGTTGCCTGAACGGCACGCGGAAACGAGGTGACCTCGCCATAGGGCACGTCGTCGCCGATACATTCGACATAGGCGAGCGCGCCGTGTTCCATCCATATGGGGCCTGCGAGGTTGGCCAGCCTCTTGTAGTCTTCGAGTTTGGCCTTTGGCACGGCAAGCACGAAACCATCGACATAGGACATGGCATATTCCTCTTGCTGAAAATCGGGCGCCGGGCCGGCAGGGATGCGACCCGGCGCAGATGAGCGCATCACTCCTGGGGAAAGAGGTGCTGTTGCTCGCCTATTACTTCACCGGGGCGTTCATCGCCCAGGCAACACCAAAGGGGTCACGCAGTTGGCCCCAGCGGTCGCCCCAGAACATCACCTGCAGCGGCACCACTTCTTCGCAGCCGGCGTCGATGGCGCGCTGCCACCAGCTTTCGATGGTGTCGTCCTGGAGATGCAGCTGCATGGTGTAGCCCTGCGGGTTCTGATGCGGGTGGCCGTGCTCGGGGTAGGCGTCGCCCAGCATCAGCGTCGAGCCATTGATGTAGAGATGGATGTGCATGGTGCGGCCTTTTTCGTCCGGCGGATAGGCAAACACCTGCTCGGCGCCGAAGGCCTTCTTGTAGAATTCAGCGGCCTTGAAGGCTCCGTCCACCTGMAGATAGGGGGTTAATCCGCCGAGCACTTTCGGCGCGGGCTGAACGGGGGTCTGGTCAGTCATGTCTTGCTCCTCTTTGCGTTTGGCTTGGCCTTGCCAACCATAGGACGCATGAGGTGACGGCAATCCTACAGGGCCGCGAAATTTTTCTCGGCCGGGCCCGGACAGACCGGGCAACCGGCGGGATTGAGCGACAGAGGCAGAGGCAGGCTGGTCGCGGTCATATGACCTTGGCCGAGAAGGTGGCCGCGCGGCGGCTGTTCTGCGCGTCGAAGAGTTCCGGAAAGCCGATGTCCTTGCGCAATTCGGCGGGCAGCGAGAGCAGGATGCGTTCGCTGCGATGGCGGGCACGTGCCGCCGCATATTGGGTTGCGATGCGACCGATGGATGAAAGAACCGACATGACATGATCTCCCTGGGTTGGCGCCGACATCATCGTGTCGGCATCCCAAGGACGCGGCAGGCTGAGGCGATCCGACAGATCGTCGGAACCTTTTTTCGCTGCACCGTCGGTGGCTCGAGGCGGGCCGCCTACCTCAAGCCGCAGTCTCCAGGCTTTCGATCGTTTCAATATCTGCCTTCTTGGCCTCTCCCTCGACAGCAAGGTCGTAGCTCGCCTGCATATTCATCCAGAACTGCGGCGTGGTTCCAAAGAACTTCGCGAGGCGCAGAGCGGTGTCGGGCGTTACCGGTGTCGTCTCGCTGGCCAGGCGCTCGATGCGCGTGCGCGGCACATGCAGCTTCTTGGCCAATGTGTAAGGCCTCAGGCCAAGCGGTACGAGATATTCCTCGCGGAGGATTTCTCCGGGATGGATAAATGGATTGATGTTCAGCATTTGAAACCTCAATGGTAGTCGGTTATTTCCACATCCTCGGCCTGCCCGTCCACCCAGCGAAAGCAGATGCGAAATTGATCGTTGATGCGGATCGAGTGCTGACCCGCACGGTTGCCTCTCAGCGGCTCAAGCCTGTTGCCTGGAGGCGTCTTCAGGTCTGATAGTTCGGCGGCATTGTCGATCATGAACAGCTTCCGCTGGGCTGATCGGACTAGGTCCGACGGGAAACCCTTCGGAGCCTTGCCGTTTGATACGGCCTCGCTGGTCTTGTCCTTGAACGAGCGTATCATCTGCCGTATCCGATATACGTATCTTTGCATGATACGTCTCGGAAGTCAAGAGAACGTCTCATGCCATGATACGATTGGCGTTTCATCCTGCCGCCAACCCTCAGCCACCCGCTTCGGCCACCGAGCGGAAGAAGTCCTCGGGATCCTCGACTTCGGTCAGCCGCCGCTTCTCGATCAGCCAGAAGCGGTTGCCGATGGCGCGGATGAAGGAGCGGTCATGCGAGGCGAGCACGCAACTTGCCTGATGCTCCAGCAGCTCCGCTTCCAGCGCTTCCTGGCCGTCTATGTCGAGATGGTTGGTCGGCTCGTCGAGCAGATAGAAATTGGGGTTGGCGAGCCTGAGCGCCAGCATCATCAGCCGCGTCTTCTGACCGCCGGACAGCACGCGGATCCGTCGCTCCTGCATATCGATGCCGACGCCGGCGCCGGCGAGCAGCGAGCGGGCGCGCTGTTCGCCAACATCGTAGCGGCGCGAGACCATCGCCAGCGGCGTGTCGTCGCCGCCGATGCCCGACAGCGCCTGGTCGCTATAGCCAAGCACGGTCGACGGCGTCACCTTCACGTTCTGCACCGCCTCTGGCTCGAGGATGGCGTTGCGGATCAGGGTGACGAAGCGCGACTTGCCGACGCCATTGCAGCCGAGCAGGACAATGCGATCGCCCTGGCAGATGTGGCGCTTGCCGGTCCTGAACAGCAGCGTTCCATCAGGGGTTTCCACTGCGGCGTCCTCGAGCGTGATTAGCACCTTTGCGTGGGTGCCCCGATTGGCGAGCTTGATCGCGCCAGCCGATTTCTCGCGATGCGCCGGGGCAGCCGCCTCTTCCAGGCGCTCGGCGCGTTGATTGAGCTGCTTGGTCTTGACCGTCAGCAAGTCACTGCCCGAATTGATGCCGATGTTGTTGAGCTTGGCGGCCTGCCGGCGCAATTGCTGCGCTACCTTCATGTCGCGCTGGAACTTGCGCTCGGTCGAGGCGTCGACGTCGTCGAGAGCCTGCCTTGCCCTGGAGTAGGGCAGGGCAAACACCGGCGACTGTTCCGGGCGTAAATCAGCGCAAGCCGCTGCCAGCCGCCGCTCAGCGCCTGCATTTGCCGTTCGCGCATCGGCTCGGGCACGTCGAGCGAATCGAGAACGACGTCGACGCGCCACATCTCGCTTTCGGCCTGCTCAGGCGGCAAGGCATCGGCCACCACCTGGTGGAACGTACGGTCGAGAAGGGCCGATGCAACGGACTGTTCGACATGGCCGACGCACAGGCCGCGCGTGCGGCTGATGTCGCCAAAGGTCGGCTCCATCTCGCCAGTCAAGCATTTCAGCAAGGTCGACTTGCCGCGGCCATTGGCGGCAACGATGCCGAGCCGGTCGCCGGTGCCGATGGTGAGGTCGAGATTGGCAAAGAGCGGCGCACTCATGGTGACGCCGAGGGATTTGAGGCTGATCAGGGCCATTTTGATTTCTCTGGTCTTGCCGGAGCCAAGTCCGGTTCAATGCACTTTGACGGTGCGCGTGCAGGCCATCAGGCTCGGCGTTGCAACGACACGAAGGGCAGACCAATAAAATCGAAGCGGGAAAAACCCGGACCGTCCCTGGTCAGCCCTGCAAGCTAGCTCGCAGGGCAGAAATCGGGCCACGCTGACGATGGTGACGAAAAAACGTAAACACGTGAGCCCTCCTTTCAAGACGTTCGAGTACGGGAGATGACTACACCAAGGGCGAGGCCGATGGCAAGGCTGCCGCTTTCATCCGACGCGGGAACGGGTCCAGCACCAGCACGCAGCCGGCGATGATCGCCACCGCGCCGAAGGCCTGGATGAGGGTCAGCGACTCGCCGAGCATGACCGTGCCGACCAGCACGGCGATCACGGTCACGGCAAACTCGACGCTGATCGTCCTGGTGGCGCCGATGCTGGCGACCAGGCGGAAATAGACGACATAGGTCATTGCGCTCATGACGCAGGCAAGGATGGCGAGATAGAGGAAGTCGATGGCGCGCGGCATCGCCGGCACCGGCACGGCCAGTAGGAGCGGCAGCGTCATCAGCCCGCCGAAGAGGAAGGCGGCGCTGGTGAGTTCGAGCGAGCCGGCCGAGCGCAGATGGCGGTTGGCATAGTTGCTGCCGAAGGCCGCCGAGAAGGAACTGAACAGCGATGCGGCACAACCTAGCGCGAAGGATGTCGTGACGGGCACTGCCGGGAAGCCGACGAGAATGATGATACCGGCGGCACCGAGCAGCAGCCCGGCAAGCCCGCGGACGGTGATGCGCTCAAGCCCCCACAACTGGCCGATGATCATCGAGAACAGCGGGATGGCGGCAACCAGGATGGCCGCCATCGCCGTGCCGATGCGCGGGGTGGCATAGGACAGGCCGATCAACTGTGCCGCGACCGTCGTCGCGCCGACAATGGCGAAGTGCGACCAGCCGGCGCTGAAGTCGAGCCGGCGCCTCGTTGCCACCGCCAGCAGCAGAAGCGTGATGCCGGCGATCAGCGAACGCAAGGTCACCGCACCGATCCAGCCGAAGGCATGCACCACCTTGAGCAGCACCAGGAACGACAGCCCCCAGGTGATGGCCAGGAAGACGTAGGCAGCGATGTCCTTGGGCTTCATTGTGTGGAGGGCCGTGGGGCTTGCAGGTGGAAGGAGAGAAGCTGCCACGGCCCGTATCGTTTCGACCGGCAACTGACAAGGGCAGGCGCATGGTCCAGGAAAAGAGTTGCCGATAGAAAGACTTGTGTTGGGCGGACAGCCCTTCTGTCAAAGGGGCGCGAAGGATCGCTACCGTCCCGGCCTGCCCGTCTTGCCTGGCCGGCGCTTTTCGCGGCGGGCGTCGCCGGGATCCTCATAGGAGCCAATGCCGGCGCGCTCGCGCTTGACCGGTTTGTCGCCCTCGATGGGTGTCTCGGTCCGCCGCACCGTCATCTCATCCAGCGAGTTCTTCTTGAACAGCGGTTTGGTCGTGTCACCGGGAATGCCGAAATCAGAACCGTGCGCCTCTTCGGCCGACTGCTTCTTGAACAGCGAACGGGACACCGCGCCTGCGGGCGTGGGCATGTCGGTGCCCGGACCCATGGCGTCGAGCGACGGCTTGCGGAAGAGGTTGGGCCGGGCAGCCTTGGCCGCCTCTTCGGCGGCACGTGCTGCGTCGAGCTTGCGGAAACGCTCCTGTTCCTCCGTCGTACGATGTTTGGCCACGCCCTTGTTGTGCTTGCCCTTTTCGCGGCCCGAGGCGGGACTTTGGCCTTCCATCTCGCGCGCCAGCGGGTCTTCGGAGATCGACAGTTCCATCTCGCGCAGCCGCTTGATCTCGTCGCGGATGCGGGCCGCCTTCTCGAAATCGAGATTGGCGGCGGCGTCGCGCATCTGCTTGTCCATGGCGTCGAGATGGGCCTTGAGATTGTTGCCCATCATGGCGCCGGCGCTGTCGGTGAACTGCGAGATGTCGGCGCGGACATGGTCCTTCTCGTAGACCGAATCCAGGATGTCCGAGATGCGCGACTTGACCGATTCCGGGGTGATGCCGTTGGCCGCGTTCCACTCCATCTGCTTTTCGCGGCGGCGGCCGGTTTCGGCCATCGCCCGTTCCATCGAGCCGGTGACCTGGTCGGCATAGAGGATGACCTTGCCGTCGACGTTTCTGGCGGCGCGGCCAATGGTCTGGATCAGCGAGGTTTCCGAGCGCAGGAAACCCTCCTTGTCGGCATCGAGAATGGCGACGAAGCCGCATTCGGGAATGTCGAGGCCCTCACGCAACAGGTTGATGCCAACCAGCACGTCGAAGGCGCCGAGGCGCAGGTCGCGCAGGATCTCGATGCGCTCCAGCGTGTCGATGTCGGAGTGCATGTAGCGCACGCGGATGCCTTGCTCGTGCAGATATTCGGTGAGGTCCTCGGCCATCCGTTTGGTCAGCACGGTCACCAGCGTGCGGTAGCCGGCTTTGGTGGTGTCGCGGATCTCGCCGACGACATCGTCGACCTGGCTCTTGGCCGGGCGCACTTCGACCGGCGGATCGATCAGCCCGGTCGGGCGGATGACCTGCTCGGCGAAGACGCCGCCGGCCTGTTCCATCTCCCAGCCGCCCGGTGTTGCCGAGACGGCGACGGAGAGCGGGCGCATGGCATCCCATTCCTCGAAGCGCAGCGGCCGGTTGTCCATGCAGGACGGCAGGCGGAAGCCATACTCTGCCAGCGTCGCCTTGCGCCTGAAGTCGCCGCGATACATGCCGCCGATCTGCGGCACGGTGACGTGGCTTTCGTCGATGAAGACCAGCGCATTGTCGGGAATGTATTCGAACAGTGTCGGCGGCGGATCGCCCGGCTGGCGGCCGGTGAGATAGCGCGAATAGTTCTCGATGCCGGCGCAGGAGCCGGTGGCTTCGAGCATCTCCAGATCGAAGCGGCAGCGCTGTTCCAGCCGTTGAGCTTCGAGCAGCCGGCCGGCGCGCTCAAGTTCCACCAGCCGGTGCTTGAGCTCTTCCTTGATCGACTTGATCGCCTGGTTGAGGGTCGGGCGCGGCGTCACATAGTGCGAGTTGGCGTAGATCTTGACGCTCTTCAACTCGCCGGTCTTCTGGCCGGTCAGCGGGTCGAACTCGGTGATCTGCTCGATCTCGTCGCCGAACATCGAGATGCGCCAGGCGCGATCCTCAAGGTGGGCCGGAAAGATCTCGATCGTATCGCCGCGCACGCGGAACGAGCCGCGGACGAAGTTGACGTCCTGGCGCTTGTACTGCTGCGCGACGAGGTCGGCGAGCAGCGCGCGCTGGTCGAGCCGGTCGCCGATCTGCATCTGGAAGGTCATTGCCGTGTAGGTCTCGACCGAACCGATACCGTAGATGCAAGACACCGAGGCAACGATGATGACGTCGTCGCGCTCGAGCAGCGAGCGCGTCGCCGAATGGCGCATGCGGTCGATCTGCTCGTTGATCGAGGATTCCTTCTCGATGAAGGTGTCGGTGCGCGGAACGTAGGCCTCCGGCTGGTAATAGTCGTAGTAGGAGACGAAATACTCGACGGCGTTTTCCGGGAAGAATTTCTTGAACTCGGAATAGAGTTGCGCGGCCAGCGTCTTGTTCGGCGCCAGGATCAGGGCAGGACGCTGCGTCTCCTCGATCACCTTGGCCATAGTGAAGGTTTTTCCGGAGCCGGTGACTCCGAGCAGCACCTGCGTACGATCGCTGTTGTCGACGCCCTCGACCAGGTCCTTGATCGCCGTCGGCTGGTCGCCGGCCGGTTCGAAATCCGACACCATCTTGATGGCGATGCCGCCTTCGGATTTTTCCGGGCGGGCAGGGCGGTGCGGCGTCCACAACACGCCATCCTTGTGCACGGGATTGCCGGATTCGATCAGCGCTGACAACGCGGCCACCGTAGCGGTGACGCCGCTCGAGGTCATCGTCTCGGCTTCTTCCAGCGAGATGTCGAGGCCGGCGACCGGGTTGAGGCCGGCGGCCGTGCGCTCTCTTGCTGTTGCCGCGCCACCCATCGAGGTGCCGCGCGCGGTGCGGCCGGGCGACGACGAGCGCTCGGGAATCTTTTTCGATGGCTTCGGCGATTTGCCGCCGTCGCTCCTGCTGCCGAGGCGCCCCTCTTTCTCGGCTTCCTGCTCGATCTGCTCGGCCCAATCGGCGATCGAGCCAGCCAGCGGCGTGCCCGACAGTTCGGCCTGCGGGATCTCGGCAAAGCCGCCCTTGTGCAGCGGCTCCGAGGCGTCGAGGAAATCGGTCAGCGGGCTGTGCCGCTTCGGGGCGGCGCGGTCGTCACTCGCCGTCGGCGGCGTTTTTTTGTCGGGGGATTTGGCCATGTCCCGAATATGGGATTTCCCGGCCAAAATGGAAAGAGCGCGATGGGGAGAGGCGTATTGGACAACGCTGCTCCTGACAGTAGGCTGTCAGGAGCAGGGCAGAAAGTGCGGCCGAATGCTTCTTGGTATTACGCGCCCCTGGCGGCGGATGCGACCTGCGTCGGCGAAGACGACAGGCGCGGCACCACAACGAGGCGCTTGATTTTGCCCTTCTTGAAGGCGGCGAGGAAGCGCGCATAGTCCTTGAAGGCGACGCAACCGCTCGACTGGGCGTAGCGGCCCCGAAGCAGGTAGGTATGGGCCAGCAGGCCGTCGCGATTGTATTTGTTGCGGCCATCGACCGGTGTCAGGCGCAAAGCCTCCACACCATGAAAGCGCGACTCGCGCAGCGACAGATTGTAGGTGTTGGGCGGTGTCGGTCCGCGGTTCTTCTGATCGGCATAGCGCGGCTGGTCCGCCATGGCGCCGACGCCCGAATGCGCCTCGAGCCTCGAGCCGTCAGGCATGTAGACGGTCTTGGCGCTGATATCGTAGACGGCGACGCCATTGCTGGCTCCGCTCGTGGAGCCCGGCGAGTTGAACAGGTTCTTGAATGCCTGGCCAAGGCCGCCGGAAGGTGTGTCGGGCTTGGCATAGGCCAGCACGTCGCCCTCGCCGGACCTGCCTTGCCGCGCCGGCCTGGAGGGCTGGGCCTGTTGAACCATCTCACGGGCGGGCTTCTGCTGCTGGACGGGCTTCGACTGTTGCTGGATGGGTTTCGACGGTTGCTGGATGGGTTTCGTCGACTGCTGTACGACCTTGGGCTGCTGTGGCGCGTCGAATTGCGGGCGCCGGGTCGGCAACGGCACGTCGTCGGTCAGCGCATCCGGCAGGGAAGCTGCATCGCCGGGCTGTGCCTCCTGGGTTTCGACAGGCGAAACCGCGACATCGGCCGAGGACTCGGTCATAGGTAGTGGCGAGGCGAACGCCTCGTCGTCGACCGGCAGCGACTGGACGAGGGCAAGCGCCAACTGTGCGTTGTCTGGCGTCTGTGCGTCCGACTGGGCAAAGCCCATCGGCTGCGGCGCCGTCTGCACGACGACGGAGCCGGTATCCATCCGGGCGAAGCGTTCGGCCGCTGGAGCCGGCATGTCATCCGACAGGCTGGCCATGACCTTGACGGACGGGACCAGGGACGCTTCAGCAATTTGCGGCGCAAGGGTGGAAATGACCGGGCGCGCGGATGCGTCGGCCGCGACGACAGGTTTTCCGGCCCCGGCAAAGGCAGCGGCGAGTTTGGCCGGCGACAGCGACGCCTCCATGCGCTCGAAACGCTCTTGCGATTTCGACTTTACAACCATCGGGGCTGGCTTTGCCTGCACCACGAGGCGAGCGGATTTCTCAGCCTGCGGGTTTAACGCAGCCAGCTTGAAGCAACTCGCGCCGCATTGCACGGAATGATCGTGCAGCGCCTGCGTGCCGCCATGGGCACTGGCCAGCACGAACGGCGCCGAAGATCTCAGAAAGCGCTGCTTCAACGGATCGGCAAGGGCAAGCGCCCCCGGCATCGAAAGCGTCTGCGGCAGGCCGCCTGATGTCGCCGACAGCGAGGCGCCGACGGAACTCAGGCCAGCCATGGTACCGACCAGCCACAGGCCAATGGCCGCGCTGACACCGGGCACCGCGACCCAGCGGACGATCCGTTCAGGGTTGAAGGAAGAGGACCGTGGCGCGTCGCAGGCGGTCTCGCCGTCCCAACGCTCGTCCCCGCCAATTTTTTTACTCAAGAACGCCATGCACCAATCTTGCTCCAATCGGCTCCCACGTCCGCGGCTGTCATAGCCGCGACGACCATTCTGTGAGTGATCCCAGGTGGTCCCCGACGCGTTTATCGCGCCTGTCGTTAGTTGCCGATTGCTTCAAAATATGGACAAAGTTGGTTAATCAATCCCTCTCAAAACCAAACGAACGACGTGGACTTTTTGCCTCAAAAGGCTTGTCCACGACCATCAACGCGGCATTGGAGCCCCTCCAATCCTGTTTTGCTGCCTGTTTTTGCCGCCCAAGTCAAGCAAAACAGCCTTTGCTAATTTACCAAAAAGGCCGTTCAGCGAGTCATGCGACAATGTCGCGCGCCATTGAGTGCTGCTGAACAGGCCGTCGGCATCGGCAAAACTGTTGCCCGCCTGCCACAAATTCATCGCCCGGACGGTCGCCCCTCGACGGCCATTGACTCGTTTTGGGAGGCAGTGCAATCGGATTGAAATGCTTGGGTTTGAGGTGGCAAAGGCCACTTTTGGAGGCTTTTTAATGAAGCGTCGGGACTTCTTGACGCTGTCGGCGGGGGCGGCGGCATTTTCCATTCTTCCTGGCGCCGCTAGGGCTAGTGTGCCGGTGCCGTATGATCGCAACGCCGAAGTGCCGGTGAACGACAAGAAGGCGTTCATCGAGTGGATGGTGGCCAATCGAGGCGAGGACCCGAAGTTGCTGGCCGAGCGCTTCGATCGCTTCCAGATCATGGTCTACAACAAGGACGTGCTGGACGACCGCAACAAGCGCGCCTTCCTGTTGACGCCGCGCGAGGAGTTCGTCCTGCCGCAGAATCTGGCGCGTGCCTATGATCACGCCTTCCTCGACATCGGCTATGGCGT
This sequence comes from Mesorhizobium sp. P2_C7, assembly GCF_056404515.1. Lineage (NCBI taxonomy): Bacteria > Pseudomonadati > Pseudomonadota > Alphaproteobacteria > Hyphomicrobiales > Phyllobacteriaceae > Mesorhizobium > Mesorhizobium sp. P2_C7. Next base: position 24,507 of record NZ_JBFUDW010000009.1, read on the forward strand.
GACCATTTCCGGCCCGCATCTGGTCGGACGCATGACGACGGCCATCGACGTCAAGCTCGGCGAATCCGTGCTCGAGATCGGCACCGGCTCCGGCTACCAGTCGGCCTATCTGGCCAATTTGACCGACAAGGTGCACACGATCGAGATCATCAATCCGCTGGCGCAGCGCACCCGCCGCACCTATGACGCGCTGATCGAGCGCGGCTACAGCGAGTTCGGCTCGGTCACCAGCCGCAACGCCGATGGCTATTACGGCTGGGAAAGCGTTGGGGCGTTCGACAAGATCATCGTCACCTGCGGCATCGACCACATTCCGCCGTCGCTGTTGCAGCAGCTCAAGCCGAATGGCGTCATGGTCATCCCGGTCGGTCCGCCAGGCGCCCAGCATGTGCTCAAGGTGATCAAAGAAGAGCTCGCCGACGGCACGTTCAACATCGTCCGCTCGGACATCTATAATGGCAAGGTGGTGCCTTTCGTGCCCTTCACCAAGATGGAAGGCGACCAGATCGTCGGCACGCACAACAGCTGAGCCGGCCGTTTGGTAAGGCCTTGCTGAACCGCCAGATAAAAAGGCCCGCATGGCAGCCGTCGCACCGATCTCCCGACCAAGCATCGCCTCACTGGAGGCGCCTGGTCTCGCGCATTACCTCGCAATCGGGCTGATTGCCGGCGCCATCATCGCGCTGCAGATATCGGTCATGCGGGTGTTCGCCGTCGGCAGCTGGTCGCATTTCGGTTCCCTGGTGGTCAGCCTCGCCATGCTTGGCTTCTCGCTGTCCAGCGTCGTGATCTTCGCCGGCAAGGACTGGTTCGACAGGCACTGGCAAGGGGCCGCCACGGCGGCGCTGCTGCTGGTCGGCCCGCTTGTCGTCGCCTCCAACCTCGCTGCCCAGACGGTGCCGTTCAACGCCATCTTCCTGGTCTCCGATCCCGAGCAGAAATGGCGGCTGCTGGCCAATTTCCTGCTCTATCTCCTGCCGTTCCTGGCCGGCGCGTTCTTCCTCGGCATCGTCTTCCTGAAAAGCCGCACCGCCTTCAGTCGCGTCTATTTCGCCGACCTCACCGGCTCCGGGCTCGCCGGCCTCGTCGTGCTGGTGTCGATGTATCTGTTTTCGCCTGAAACCATCATCGTCGTGCCGCTGCTGTTGTGGGCCGCCGGTTCGCTGCTGTGGTTCTTCGCCTTCGGCGCCTGGAAGCGTGTTGTCGCCGGCGCGGTTGTCGCGGCGCTGTCGATCGCCGGCTACCTGATGCTGCCCGGCCTGCTCGTCATACCCGACATCGCGGTGTCGCAATACAAGGGCGTCGCCTATGCCCGCAACTTTCCGGACGGCAAGCGCATCTACCGCAGCGTCTCGCCGTTCGGCGACCTGCAGGTCTATGCCAGTTCCTACATGCATTTCGCGCCGGGCCTGAGCGACAATGCCGCCTTCGGCATGCCGGAAGTTCCGGCCAACACCTATGTCGGCATGTATCGCGACGGTGACGGGCCGGAAGGCATCATGCGCAATCTGGCGCCGGCCGAGCAGGTCTATTTCCGCTATCTGCCGATGCACTATCCCTATGTCATCAAGGCGAAGCCCAGGACGTTCGTCGTGCAGTTCGGTGGCGGCATCTCCACCCAGGCCGCGCTCAACGCCGGATCGACCTCGGTGACCGTCGCCGAGAGCAACCCGATGACATTGCGGGCGTTCCGCGACCCGGTGCTGAAGGATGTCACAGGCGACATCCTGGCCGAGCCGCGCATCAAGGTGATCGACTATGACGGGCGTCTGTTTCTCGCCAACACCGGCGAGCGCTACGACGTCATCGATCTCAGCCTAGCCGACAGTGTCGGCCTGTCCAATCCGGGCGGTTTCGCCATCTCGGAGAAATACGCCTACACGCACGAGGCAATGCTGAGCTACATGCATGCGCTGGCCGACGGCGGCGTGCTGTCGGTGACCCTGTGGAACAAGGAAGAGCCGCCGAAATCGGTGCTGAAGCTCTATTCCACCATCGCCGAGGCGGCCCGGACGTTCGACCGCCAAGGTGCGGCCAACGATATCTTCGCCGTGTCGAGCTATCTCTCGACAACCACGGTGCTGTTCAAGCGTGGCGGTTTCAGCGCGGCGGAAATCAAGACGCTGCGCGACTACACCAAGTCGATGTCGTGGGAAGAGGTCTACTACCCCGGCATGCCTTATGACGGCTCGACGGCGCAGAAAATCCTCGACGACTATCGCGCCTCGATCTTTGGCAGCGGACAGGATGCGACGCTGACCCAACCCGCCGCCGATGCGACGGCGCCGGCCGACCCGACCGCTCCCAACGCAGCCTGCGACCCGACCGCGCCGGCCGATCCGACCCTCGATGCCTGCGCCGATGCTGGCGGCGATGCCGGCCCCGACGTGCTGCCGGCCACCGCGCTGCAGCGCATGACCTGGCACGCGCTTTTGACGGGCGGCTGGGCGAAGCTTGCCAGCGATTATGTGTTCGACGTGCGTCCGCTGAGCAACGACCAGCCCTACTTCGCCGCTTATGTAAAGGTCGCCGACCTGCCGCTGACACTGGACCGGCTCGACCTGTTCCAGGACGACTGGGGCTATCTGCTGATCTGGGCGACGCTCGGCATCGCCTGCATCACGGCGGCGTCGCTGGTGCTGCTGCCAGTCATCTTCGGCTGGCGCATCGTGTTCTCGCGCTCGCGTGGCAAGCTAGGCACCATCCTTTACTTCGCTTGCCTCGGCCTCGGCTACATCATGGTCGAGGTCGGGCTGATCAGCCGCTTCACCGTGGCGCTCGCCAATCCGACCGTGTCGGCCTCGGTGCTGATCTCATCGATGCTGGTGTTTTCCGGTCTCGGCAGCCTGTTTGCCGAGCGCATCTTCAACCGCGCCCGGACACTGTTGCCTGTCCTGCTGCTCGCGATCTGCCTGCTGCTGCTGGCTTACGGCTTCACTCTGTCGCCGGTCCTCGACTGGATCGGCGCCTATCCTTATGCCGTCCGGCTGCTGCTCTGCTTCCTTCTGGTGTCGCCGCCGGCCTTCCTGATGGGCATGCCGATGGCAACCGCCATGACCTGGCTGGCGCGGCTGGGCAAGGAGCATCTGTTCGTCTGGGCCTGGGGCATCAACGGCTGCTTTTCGGTGATTGGCTCGGCCGCCGTGCCGATCGTCGCTACCAGCTTCGGCCTCAGCGCCGTGCTGCAATGGGCGGCGATCGCCTATCTCGTCGCCATCCCGGCCTTCTTTGCCGTGCTGTTGCCGTCGAAGGCACCAGCCATCCGGCTGGTGACGGCCTGATGCCCGACCGGCGCGCCATCGTCGCAGGACTGCTGGCCGCGGCGGCGTTCCCGGTAGCGGGCGAGGGCGCGCGCTTGCGCAAGGCCTTGTCGGCCATCGTGCCGTTCAAGACATCACCCTTTCCCTATCGGGGAAAGCTGCCCGATGGATCCGGGCCTTTTCTCGACGTGACATCAAACGGCCGGCGCGGCCACACCTCGCCGCGTGGTGGCATCTACTGGGAAGACGAGACCTATTCCGACCGCAGCACGCTGCTGGCGGCGCCACGAGGGTTCGATCCGGCCAGGCCGGCGGTCATCGTGGTGTTCTTCCATGGCAATGGCGCCACCTTGCAGCGCGATGTCGTCGGCCGCCAGCGGGTTGTCGCGCAGGTCGAAGCGTCCGGCCTCAACGCCGTGCTGGTGGCGCCGCAATTCGCCAGCAACGCGCAAGACTCGAGCGCCGGCAATTTCTGGACGCCCGGTCACTTCGCGATGTTCATGGCCGAGGCAGCGCAAGGCCTGGGCAAGTTGACCGGCGCCAAGGCGGCTAAATTCGACGCTATGCCGGTGGTGCTCGTCGCCTATAGCGGCGGCTACAATCCCGCCGCCTTCGTCCTAGGGAATGGCGACATAGACGGCCGCCTGCTCGGCGTCATCCTGCTCGACGCCGTGTTCGACGAGGCCGACATTTTCGCCAACTGGGCCGCGCGCCACAGGAAGAGCTTCTTCGTCAGCGCCTATGGAAAATCTTCCGCCTCCGGCAATGTGCAAATCAGACAGTTGCTGGCGGGCCAGGGCATCGACGCCAGTTCGGATCCGCCGCGCCGCCTCGAAGCCGGTACCGTCGCCTTGCTTGCCTCTGACGCCGCCCACGACAGTTTCGTCACCCGCGCCTTCGTCGCCAATCCATTGCAATGGTTGCTCGGCCGGCTGCACGGATTTGCGCTTTAAGTCGGGCTCACGCGGGCAGGGCGCCATCGATGCCGATATCGGCAATTGCTGCCAGTTCGGCGGCGACGGCTGCGGCGCGGCGCGCCTTCGGGCTATGCTGTGGCCAGACGAGGCGGCGCCTGATCATCAACGCCGGCACATCCCTTGCAATCTCGATGAGATGGCCGGGATCGAGATGACGCCGTAGCACCAATTCGCTGGCCAGCAATGCTCCCATGCCGGCAATCGCCGCCTGTGCCGCGACGATCGTTAGCCCAAAACGTGGGCCCTGGTCGATGTCTTTCCGTTGCCGGCCGGCGGCAGTGAACCAGTCGCGCCAGGCCGGGTAGACGTCGTCGCCCATCGTCGGATCGATGTGCAGCAGCGGCATGCTGTCCAGCACCTCGGCCACATCCGACCTGATTTGGCCGCGAACCAATGCAGGCGCGCAGGCTGGGATCACCCGTTCGGTGAACAGGTCGAGCGATGCGAGATCCGGTGTTGCGCCCTTGCGATAGCTGATGGCGAGGTCGACACCTTCCTCCAGCATGGTATCGAGCGCAACGGACGCAACGATGCGCACGTCGAGCTTGCCCAGCGCCGCGCGCACTCTGCTGAGGCGGGGCGCGAGCCAGAGCGAGGCGAAGGACGGATCGGCTGAGATGGTGAAGGTCTCGGCCCGTCGTTCGAAGCGCAGCCGCCGCATGCCGGAAGCCAGCGCGTCAAAACCGCGGTCGATGTCGGGCAGGGCGGCCTCGGCGGCGCGGGTCAGCACGATGCCATTGCCTTCGCGCCGCACCAGTTTGACGCCCAGCCGCTCCTCCAGCTGCCGGATCTGATGGCCGATGGCGCCTGGAGTGACGCCCAGCTCCTCGGCAGCGCGCGTCAGGCTACCAGCCCTGGCGGCGGCGAGTAGCGCCCGCAAGGCGGATAGGGGAAGATCCCGGAGTGTCATGGATTGAGTTTAACTCAAAAGTTGGCGAAGGGAACTCGTTTGAATCACCGTTTTCAGGCATCTAAGATCGTTTAAGAAATTCAATCGTAGGGACCGCTGCAATGCTTGACACGCCAAAGCACCCATCAAGGCATTCGACTTCGACCACGCCGATCCGCGCCATGCGTGCCGAAGGCCAGCGCGTCGTCGTCGACCTGGCGGACGGCCGAACTGGAAAGCTTTCGACGCGCTGGCTGCGGCTGGCTTGCGAATGCGATGCCTGTGGCGACACTGTCTCCGGCAAGAGATGGCTGACACCGGCCGATATTGGCGCAAGCGTTCGAGCCAGCTCAATCAATGTCACGGCGGGCGAGGTGGGTGTCGTCTGGGATGATGGCCATGTCTCGCACTTCGGAGCTGAATTCCTGGCAGACCATGCCGGCGCTGGCTCAGGCCCGGCCCGGTTCCAGCCGCAATTGTGGAGCAGCGACCTGACCGCGCGGCTTGGCCGCTTTTCATTCGACGCGGTTGTCGAGGACGACGAGATGCTGTTCCATTCGCTGCGGGCGTTACGCAATCACGGCATCGCCATGCTGACCGGGGTTCCCGCAGAAACGGAAGCCACGGCGCGGGTCGCCGGCCGCTACGGGCCGATCCGCGAGACCAGCTACGGCAAGGTGTTCGACCTGATCTCGCGGCCGGATGCGCGCGTGGCGGGAGAGACGGCTAGGGCGCAGATCCCGCATACGGACGAGCCGTTCCGTTATGCGCCGCCGGGCTTCATCTTCTTCCACGCCATCCGCACCGGTGCGGGCAGCGGCGGCACCTCCCAGATGGTTGACGGCTTCCATGTTGCCGCGCTGATGCAGACGCAGACGCCGGAACTGTTCGATCTGTTGACGCGGCACGGCGTCACCTTTCATCGCGAGCATGCGGGCGAGGTGTTCTTCAGTGCCGAGGCACATGTCATCAGCCTCGATGCAACCGGGGTCGTCACCGGCGTCCGCTACAACGACCGCTGCCTGGCGGCACAGACGGCCTCAGAGGATGAAATCGACGGCGTGATCGAGGCGCTGGCCGAACTGACGCGGCTGATCTGCGATCCGCAAAACCAGTTCCAGCACCAGCTGCAGCCGGGCGAGGTGCTGGTCTTCGACAATCAGCGTGTCTTGCATGGCCGCAGCGCCTTCGATCCGACGCTGGCGGTGCGGCATCTCAGAAGCTGCAATATCGACCGCGACGGCGTGCACAGCGCGTTTCGCACGCTGGCCCGCCGGTTTGCGCCTGAAGAGGCCGAGACGGTGCTCTATCAGGGCGCGATTTTCTAGCGTCCTGCCGTTGCCCTTAGTTGAACCACAGGGCAAAAGTCAGAAAACCGCTGCCGCCGAACTGGCGCTGGATCTGGTTGAATTCGTCGCTGGTCAGGATCTTGCCGCTTTCGAGATAGGGCGCGATGGCCGGGCCGGTGATCGACAGCACCAGGTCGAAGGGTTTTGGCTCGTCGAAGAAGCGCTTCATGTTGATGCCCTTGCCGGTGATGCGGAAATGCGGCAGCAGCAAGCGGCCTTCCAGAAGATCCTCGGCCATGGTCAAGGTGGCGAGCCAGGCCTCGACCTGCTCTTCGCCGACTTCAAGGCCAGTGAGCGGGTTCTCGCCCTTCTGCTGCGGTCCCGGCAGCCATTCGCGGTCGTTGTCGGTCTCGGCGCGGATCGCCTTCCAGTCCTCGCGCGAGAGCCGGATCATTTCGAGCAGGTGGCGACGCGCCGCTTGCCGGCGCTCGGGTTCGACAACCGGCCAGTTGACCAGATGCACCAACGAGATGAAATCGGCGATGCGCCATTCCGACGTGAAGATGCTGCTGCCCATGTCGCTGCTCGGCGGCACGAGAATGTCCTGCAACGGCAGTTTGGCGCGCGGGAACAGCATGTGGAAGGAGCCGTCGAAGGTGCTCCTGAAATCATGCGCCAGCCAGAAATCGGCCTGCGCCATCAGGAATTCGGCATAGCCCTGCAGCCAATAGCCGTCGGCGCGGTCGAAGCGGAAGGTGAGAGCGGGTACTGCTCCGTCCGGTGCGCTGCCGCCGCGCGACAGCGACGCCATGATGGCGGCCATGCTCTCATCCGGCGTGATCGCACCGTCCTCATTGAGGTCGATGCCGACATGGGTGAGGTCGAGCACCATGCCGATATCGGCATCGGCCGGGACCGAGCCCAGCGTTGCGGCGGATTTTTCCAGCCGGTCGCGGAAGCCGACCAGAATGGCGCGGAACTGCTCATAGGTCAGCGGCTCTGGGTTGGGATTGTCCGGCACCGGCAGCCGCATCAATGGCAGCATGAAGGATTGCGGGCTTTCGAAACCATGGCGGTGCAGGCCGCTGGCCAGCAGCTCCAGCGCGGTGAAGAACTCGCCGGCGCCGGCCGCGTAGGCGGACGCCGGATCTTTTGGCGCGGCGGCCTCCAGCGTCGCCAGGGCGGTGTCGCGCGCGGCCACGGTCCTGGCCTCGAACAAGGCGGTTGCCGCTTCGGGCATGGCGGCGCGCGCGGACGACAAGGGCACAAGCAGAATGAAAGCGGATGCCAGCAGGCTTGCTATTCGTGTCATCTTTTCCCCCATGCGTTGGTCGCTCGGCCAGCATACACGCATTTGCAGAGCCGCGCCTGTCAGCGCCGAGGCGCAGACTGTCATCGTTGCAAGATTGTCTGCGGATGCGCTTCAACCCTCGAGCCCGACGGTCTACACAGGGCAAACGATTGGGCTTGGGCGTGTCGAACTATCCGCTTTCCTACAAACTGTCGTGGCTGCCGCGCTTTCTGAAGCCCTCGCTCGGCGGTGATGCCAATGGTTTCGCGCCGATGGCCGCGACGATGATGACACCGCCGCCGAAGCGGGCGGTGCCGCTCGCCTTCATCGGCGACATCTCGGCGGTGGCCAACCGCGGTGCGCCGGACTGCGATCCGGCGATCAAGGCGTTGCTCGGCGCTGCCGACCTGGTAATCGGCAATTGCGAAAGCCCGATCGTGGACGCACCAAATGCGGTGCTGGGGACAAAACTCGGCACGCACCATGCGATGAGCGAGCGCTTTCTGGTCGAGACGCTGGCGGCCGTTGGCATCGCACACGAAAAGCTGGTGCTGTCGCTCGCCAACAATCATGTGCTCGACCAGGGCGTCGCCGGTTTCGACGCGACGGTGGCGGCGCTGAAACGGCTCGGCATCCGCACCATCGGCCTGTCCGCCAATGGTGCGTTAGTGCCTGTCACCGTCGGCCCGCTGACATTCGGCTTCGCGGCCTTCACGCTATGGCGCAACGCTGACGAGAACCTGTTCGCCGGCCGCGTGTCGATGGAAAGCGATCCAGCGCAATGGCCGCGCGCCGGCCTCGATCTTCTCTGCGCGGTGCCGCATTGGGACTGGGAGTTCCGGCATTTTCCGCGCGCCGAGACGCAGGCACTGGCCAGGCGGCTGGCCGCAGATGGTGTCGGGCTGATCGCCGGCCATCATGCCCATGTCGTACAACCGGTGGAGCGGATCGACCAGACGATCGTCGCCTATGGGCTCGGCGATTTCCTCGGCACGGCCCTTGCCCGCCAGCCATGGCCGGGGCGCATTGGAGGCATATTCATCGTCGATGTCAGTGCCGATGCCGGCACGCGCGGCGCGATCGCGTCCTACCAGTTGCATCCCTTTGTGCGGCTGCGCGCCGGTGATCATGAGCGGCTGCTGCCGGTGGCAGGGTTGAAGGGGCGGATGCGCGGCAAGGTCAAGGGCCGGCTGGAGGCGATTTTCCCTTCCCCTAGAAGCGAGGACGGGGGCACCGCCTAACCGTCTGGCGGCCTCGGCAAAACCGACTATCATGCGCCGGCAGCGGCAGGCTTACGGGGGGGATGGCGATGGAAACAGCGGATTTCATGCCGAGCGAGGCGGTCACGGCCGGCATCCGGAAAGACATCGAGACCTATGAGGCGGCGAGGGCTTCGGCGGTTCGGCAGGTGCGCTGGCGGGTGCCGCTGTTCGTCGGCCTGGTGCTGGTGTTTGTGGTGCTGATCGCCTGGCTGTTCAACAAGGTCGCCGACCCCAATGAGCAATGGTTCTCGACGCCGCATGTGTTTCTCTACGTCATCGGCTTCGCGGCTTTGATCCTGCTCTATTTCCAGGCCATGAAACCGGCGACGCGGCTGCAGCAATCGTTCCGCGAGACGCTGCTGCCGATCATCTTCGGCTTCATCGCGGATATGCGTTACCAGCATGGGGGGAGGCCGAACTCGTTCGACCGGCTGCCGCGCGAGGCGGTCGGGCCTTTCAACCGGCAGTCGTTCGACGATGTCGTTTCGGGCCGCTACGAAGAGTTTCCGTTCGAGCTTTACGAAGCAGAATTGCGCGAAGGGTCGGGCAAGGGTTCATCGACAGCCTTCAAGGGTGTCGTCGTCGCTTTCGAAGCGATCGAGCCGTTCCCGGGAATATTGGTGGCGACGCGGCGGACCAATGCGGTCGTCGGCTTCTTCCGCGGCATGTTCGCCAGCAAGATGCAGGACTTGTCGTCCGGTGTGCCCGAACTCGACGCCGCCTATGAATTTCGCACCGACAACATCGAGGCGGCGCGGCCGCTGGTGACCGGCCGGCTGGCGCAGGCGCTGAAATGGCTGGGCGAAACCTGGCCGGACGATCCGGCCCGCGTCGCGCTCAACGGCAGCGACGGTTTCCTGCTGCTGCCGCAGACGAAGAATTTCTTCGAACTGCCGGCTATCTCGGTGCCGCTCGACTACACCAGGCATGTCGCGCCGATGATCGCGGACATGGGCGCCATGCTGGCGACCGCGGCGCTGGTGCGCAAGATCGGCGCGAGGGATGGGGAGACGGGTTAGTCAGGTGACGCGCGTCAGCAGTCGAAGCCATAGTTCTGGCGGTAATAGTCGACGTCTTCCTTCGACATGGTCTTAAACAACACACAGACTGTGAAGCTGCCGACTTGACGGCCGTTTCTGGTGTAGCCCCAGTCGGAAATATCTTCCCGGGTGAATTCGAGTTCCTGGCCGGCTACGACGTTGTGCACGCTCTGTGGCTCGTTCGCCAACGTACCTGCAAATCCGGTTGCGGTGCGGTGGAAGGGTATGATCCAGAAATGTTCTGCGGCGTCTCCGTCCCTGACCTCGACCTTCAATTTGAAGTCTGATGTCAAAGGTGGGGGAGCCTCCGACAATGTCAGGAATTCATCCAGGCCTGCGCGAGCCTGCGCTATGGCCGCCGCCATATCCGGATCGTCCCTGGCGACGCTGACAACCTTGTCGCCACCCTGATTAGAATTTTGCGCCTCGGCCAATCCCGGAGCAAACGCCAGCATCAGGGATATCATGGTCCGGACTGCAAGCTTCATGGAATGCCCCCTTCATCGCGACGGTCGACACCATCCTGCATCCATTCCCAGTTTGCAACCGGAGCGCGAGTTTCATCCCGCATTTGGGGGCGGTTTGAACTGATCCATGAAACAAATTTTGTACCGATGATCGGCCAGAAGTCTGTTTCGTGATGCCGCCCGAGGTGGATTGCGGCAGCCGCGTGGTGATTGAAAGCTGCCCGCCACAATCGGCCAAGTGACTCTTTTCGTGGAAAGAAGTGCACTTGCTGGAGGGAACCGAAGCGGCCGGCAGTTGCATCGACGGCAGGCAATGTGTCGGAATTAAGCCTATGATATTGTTTGCGAAAATTCACTCAACGTGATTTGCGGAGGAGGAGCTTTCAGTTTCAGTTTCAGGCCGTTCGGTGCTGTCGTTGCCCAAGACGGCAGCCCCGGGAAACCGAAACAGCACGGAGTGCTTACCGATGAAGAAGACCCTCGCAACCACCGCCGCCCTGCTCGCCTTCCTCGGCACGGCCTATGCCGCGACCGTTCAGGGCACCATCCAGTCGGTCGATCCGACGACCAAGTCGATCACCCTCGACGACGGCAAGATCTACCAGTTGTCGCCGGAAGCGGCGGTCGGCAAACTGAAGGTCGGCGCCAAGGTGGCGGTGACGGTCGATGACAAGACCGGCATGGTGACGTCGATCAAGAAGTCTTCGTAAGCCCAATCTTGATGGGTAGGGCGCTGTCCCTCATCGCCAGGCAGGCGGATGGGGGGCAGCGCAACTCTTCGAGATCACCTTTGTGACGCCTGAACCTCATCATTGGGCGCCTTGATGCCGTAACAACGCCTCGGCTCCGCCATGCACTGCTATGGTTTTTGCCAAAGAGCCGCGTTATCCCTTGGCCAACGGGGGGATATCCATGGCCGAGGAACAAAAAGGGTTTCGCCTGTCGCGGCGATTGCTGCTGGGTGCGGCCGTCTTCGGCGGCGCGGTGCTGTGGGGCGGCACCACTGTGGCGCGGTTGGCGCGAGGGCCTTCGGGACCGAAGAACGCCGGGCGCATCGCCGATGTCGATGGCATCGCGCTGCCAATGAAGCCGATTGCCAGTCCGCCGGCCTTCGATCCTTCGCTGCCCTGGTCGGCAAAAGGCGGCGACATCAACGACGCCAGCGGCCTGTCGAAGACGCCGGTCTATGGCGTGGTCGAGGTCAGCGAGGAAGACCACATCGCCAAGGCGCTGGCCTTCGCGCGCGCCAACGGGCTGAAAATCTCGCTGGCCGCCATCCGCCACTCGATGGGCGGGCACGCCTTCGACGACAACGCGCTGGTGCTCGATCTCAGAAAGTTCAACAAGGTCACCGTCGATGCCGCGGCCAAGACCATGACCCTGCAGCCGGGCGCGCGCTGGCACGATATCCAGAACCTTTTGCATCCGCGCTTCGCGGTGAAGGCGATGCAGTCGACCGACATCTTCTCGGTCGGCGGCTCGCTGTCGGTCAACGCGCATGGCATGGACCATCAGGCGGGTTCAGTTGCCGGCTCGATCCGCTCGATGCGGGTGATGCTGGCCGATGGTTCGGTGACAACCTGCTCACTGAGCGAGAACATCGAGCTGTTCCGCCACGTCGTCGGCGGCTACGGCCTGTTCGGCGTGGTGCTGGAGGCGACGCTCGATATCGTCGACAACACGGTCTACCGCACCTCACGCGAGATCATCAAATCGAACGATTTCCCGAAATTCTTCGCCGACGTGCTGGAGCCGAACAAGGAGATCGGCCTGTTCTACGGCCATCTGTCGACTGCGCCGGGAAATTTCCTCGAGGATATGATCGTCTATCGCTACGACAAGGTGGCCGACCAGCCGCCGGCCGACCAGCCTGAGATCGGCGAGCCGGGTTCGGTGGGGCTGAAGCGGGTGCTCATCAATCTGGCGAAATGGGGCAGCCTGTTCCAGGAGTTGAAGTGGTTCACCGAAAAGACGTTGGAACCGAAATTCGAAAGCTGCACGGTGGCGCGCACTTCAGCCATGGCCGAAGGCGAGGCCTGTCTCGTCACCCGCAACAACCCGATGCACGATTCGGTGCCCTATTTGTTCAACGACCTGATGGATGAGACCGACATCCTGCACGAGTACTTCATCCCGCGCGCCGCCTACATCGAGTTCATTTCGGAAGCGCGCGAAATCCTGCGCAACCAACCGCTGCCGGTGCTCAATGCCTCGGTGCGCATCGTCCACAAGGAAGATGTCGCGCTGACCTACGCGCCGGAGCCGGCCTATTCGCTGGTGCTCTACATCAACCAGCCGACCGATGCCGACGGCAATGCGAAAATGCGGGCGCTGACACGGGGGCTGATCGACGTGACGATCAAGCATGGCGGGCGATTCTTCCTGCCCTACCAGCTGCACTACACGGCCAGGGAATTGCTGGCCTCTTATCCCGAGTTGCCGGCCTTCCTGGCCAAGAAGCGGCAATATGACCCGACGGAACTGTTTTCCTCGACCTTCTACCGTGCCATCAAGGCTTTGAGCGGGATGGTGTAGACGTCAGGAGAACGACCATGCGGATGGTATCAGCGGCGGCACTCACCCTCATCGCGCTGTGCGCTGGACCGGCCGGAGCCGAGGATCTCAAGGCTTTCAAGCTGACGATCGACGGCGTGACGGTCGATATCGATCCCGGCGAGAGCACAAACGTGACGCTGCCCGGCGGCAAACAGAGCAAGGTGACGCTCGAGCGCAACGACTTCGCCACCTTTTCCGGCGGCAGTTTCTCCTTCGTCCATCCGAGCGACATCTCGGTGACCAAGACCGATCTCGGCGAGAACATCACGCAGTATCTGATGGCGTCGGCGCTGGGCACGATCGTCGTCGTGCAGGAATACGGCAAGATGAATCCGGTGTCGCTCAACCAGCTGATGCTGCAGGAAATGACCAAGGAATCGGTGCAGGCTGGTGCGAAGCTGACGCAGGAGCCGACAACGCGCAAGCTCGCCGACGGCAAGGAACTGACCGGCATTCTCGCCAAGGTGAAGACACGCACCGACACCGCCGATTTCGAGATCGTCGGCTTCGGCCTTGCCGATCAGGGGTTGTTGTTCATCACCCGCGTCGCCGGCGAGGATGCGGCCACCGAAAAGCCGCTGATCGACAAGTTCTGGCAGAGCCTGAAGGTCAAGCTGTAGGGGCGTTGTTTCGGCGCAATCCCCTGAGGGAAAGCGCTATGCGCTTTTCCCGGGAAAACCGCTTCACACTAGCCCTGGAGTTGCTCTACAGGCCCTTCGGTACCAGTCCGGCCAGCCAGTTGGCCGACCGCTTCGCCGCATCGGCGGTCGCCGACACGGCGCGGCCAAGATCGGTCTTGACCACGGCGTAGCCGTTCTTTGTGCGATAGAGCACACCGGTTCCGCCATCGACCACTTGTTCATAGGCGACGGGCCGGGCGGCCTCCGCTTCCACGGCCGTCGTCGGCGCGCCGACAGGAACGCTCGGTCGGCGGCTCAATTCCGGCGGCAGCGGGCTTTCGGTTTCAACGACCCTGCTGGCGGGCTTCAGGTCCGGGCGCGACGCGGTCGCGGCCAGTTGCGAGGAGGACGACGAGCCTTTTGCGCGGCAGATGCCGGAGATGAGCGGATAGTTGAAATTGCGCTCGTGCAGCATCTGGCTCTTCATCGCCGCTTCGCATTCGGCGATCGTCGACCACTTGGCCGGCGTCTCGCCGATATACTCGCAAAGCTTGGCGTCGCAGTCGCAGCCGACAATGGTCATGGCGACAAGGGCGGTCTTGATCACGGTCTTGTCCCTTCGAGATGCCCCCCGGCAGCCCATTTCGGTGCATGTCGCGGTCCCAAACCCGGTTTCCGCTTTTGGGCGACGTGCAACAATCCATCGCGCGCGAACAAGGCGGGATTTGGCCGCGATTGTGGAATGAGCGTGGCGGAGCGCCGAACGGTCGATCTATCGAGTAGCCGGCAAGATTCGTTTGAGGAAGTTCGCGATCAGCCGCACCACATCGTGCGGACGTTCGACCTGCGGGATGTGGTTGACGCCATCGAGGACCGCCAGTTCGGCGTGCGGAAACAACGCGGCAATCTCTTCACCCTGTGCCAGGGGCGTGGTCGTATCGTCTCGCCCCCAGATGACGAGAACGGGCGGCGTGAAGGTGCGAAAGTTCGCGAGGTTGGCGGCAAGGGATTTTCGTTCGTCGTTGAACAGGCCGCTGAACAGCCAATGGCCGACCGCATCGGTGGTTCCTTCGACATTGAGGGGCCGCGCGTAGATCGCGATGCGTTCAGCCGTGACCACGTCGTCGTTCTCGATGAACGAGCGCAGACCCGGTCCGACCATGAGCGGATTGGTGAAGGTCGAGGCAGTGAGCAGGTCGCGAGGCCATCGCAGGTTCAGGAGAGCGGCAAATGGCATTGTCGGCGCCTCGGTCCGGCCGAGGCCAAGTGCCACGTCGAGCAGGATCAGAGCGTCGATGCGGTCCGGAGCCTCGAAGGCGGCTTCGATCACCCCACCGCCGCCATAGGAGTGGACGCCGACACTGAAATGGCGCAGGCCGAGCGCGTCGGCGAAACCGAGGACGCGTTTTGCGTGGGCAGCGCGCGAATAGTCCTGGTCGACCGGTCTTTGCGAATAGCCAAAGGGAGGCATGTCGGGCGCTATGACGCGAAAGCCCTGGTCTCCCAACGGCACGGCGATATCGCGGTAGGTCTCGGCCCAGGAGGCGGTGCCGTGGAACAGCAGCAGCGGCGGCCCGTCCTGCGGTCCCCAAATCTGGTAGTGGATCTTCAGGCCATCGACGGTGGCAAACAGCGCTCCCGCCGGAGCTGCCTCCTCGGGTGACAGGTTCTCTCGCAGCGCCGCCGCGCCGCGAAAGCCGACAAGCACGACCACAATGAGCGCGACCAGCGTGAGCGCAAGCCAGCCGACGATGTGGATCAGTCTGCGCATTGCCTGGCTATCGTTTCAATAGTCATAGACGTGTTCGAGCTTTGCACCTGACTTGATCAGAGCCGGCAGCACGAGATGCAATTTGCGCACGGCGACGGTCAGCCCGGTTCGGCGCGTCGCCGTGTCGGCCGGCAGCGGATAGCTGAACAGGATGCGGATGCCTTCGGGAACGGCGATCGAGTCGGCCGAAAGCACGGTGACCATGATCTCGTCATTGCCGCCGATTTCGACGAAGGAGACGCCCTTGTCGATCAGGCGCGGAATCATGTCGGTAAAGACCTGGTAGCGCTTGGTGACGAAGACAGCGCCGTCGGCGCCGTAGTCGCGCTCGAGCAATGTATCGGGCTCGTTGCGCGTCGCTTCTCCGACCGGCCCTTTGGCCCAGACATGGATGTCGAGGAAGGCTGGTGGGGATGTGGCTGCGAGTGCCTGCTTGATCAGGTCGGCGTAGCCCTGCTTGATGGTGTCGGCAAGGCCGAAGGCAAGCTTGCGTTCGCTGGTACGGATGGAACTGTCGCCTGGCGCCGGCTGCACGGCAAACAGGCCGGCGCGCTTCTGCGCATAGGGAAATTGATACCACGGCACCTGGTCGAGGAAAGCGGCATAGTCGGCCGCCACCTTGGCCTGATAGATGTCGGCGGCGGTGCGCTTGCCGGCGGTCGCCTCGGTTACGCGACCGACCGTGTTCTCATAGGCCCATTGCAAGATGTGTTCGATGCTGTGGCTGGTGCCGATGATGACCAGCATCTGGTGGTTGGCGAAGTTGAAACTGTAGGCAGAGCTGGCGCGGATCACCATGGCGTAGTCCTGCCAGAAGCGACCGACATAGGACCAATAGGGAAAGCCGCTCGGCGGGTTCTTGTCGACGAAGCCGGCATATTCGCGCGCGGCGTAGACGATCGCCCATTCCGGGTAGGTGAGGAAGGTCGATTCCTCCGGCCGCTGATAGCCGGGGATTTCGGCGCGAACCTTGTCGGCCAGCGCCTTGGGCGGAGCGCCGTCGGCAATGCCGGGCAGCGGTGCCTTGTCGAGTGACGACGTTATCAGGAAGCCATAGCTCAGCCCGACGACCGGGATCAGGACGAGAATGACGATCAGCCACAGGATCGCCTTGACGATGCGCTTCAGCCAGCGAAACAGGAACATTGCCGGATCAGGCCGTGGCGAAGTGGTCGTGTAGGCGCTTCGACAGCCAGAAGCCGACATAGACGGCGAAGCCGCCAATGACGATGTGCGGCAGGTTGGCGAAGAAGCGGGCCGGGAATTCGATATCGTTGAGGGAGCGGAAGCCGTTGATGAAGATGCCGGCATCGAGGCAGCCGGAACCGGTGATCAGGCCAAGCACTCCGTCGAACAGATAGACCGACCCGAACAGCTTGAAATAGAACACCGCCTGGCGATGCGAGATGAAGGCGGCGGCCAGCGCCCAGACGCCGGAGAAGGCGTGCAGCAGGTCATCATACCATTGCAGCGAGAACAGGCCAAACAGATTGCCGTTGGCATCGTTGAACGCCGGTATGTAGCCGATGGCAACGACGGCGAAGAACAGGAACGCATACGCAACGGCAAGCTTCTGGATCAACGTCATGAAGTATCCCCCTTCAATTGACGCCGGACGTTAGCTGATTTTAGAGCCGGTTGCAGCCATATCCGGAAACAGCGTAAAAATTGTAGGGGATAGCCAAACGACAGTCGGCGCCGGGATCTCTCCCAGCGCCTCCCTGTCAGATCAGGACACGGTCGCGGCAGCAACTTCCCTAAAGTCGTCGCGCCATGCCGGCCTTGATTTTGACGGTCCTGCCAGCCCGCCACCCGAGAGCAGCGCCCGTTCGGGACCACGCCGGTCTCCGCCCTTGCGGGCTTTGCCCTGCGCACCATCGAAGGTTTTTGCCGTCCTTCATGGCAGCATCGGTCCGCCGTCGGCGTTGGCACGCTTTCCGCGGCCCCGTAGGTCTCGGCATCCGTCCCTCCAACAGGCAAGCCTGCTCTCGCTCAGGGCCGTACGGGCCTCAGGAAATCCGCCTTTCACTTCGCCTTTCGGCTGGGCGATCGGTAGCCGCCTGAGATGGGTTCAATGTACGCCGGGTAAGTGGTTGGCGACACTGCGGCAAGCCTGTGGATAGTGGGATTATCGGGGATCAAGCAAGGACAACGGATTTTCCGGTCCGCCATGACGGGCGGCAGCGGTGGACATTCACCCTTGCCCTGTCGGCGGGCGCGGGTTTCAATGCCGGCAAAGGATTCGAGGCGCCGGGCGCCTTGATGTCCTCGCGGGAGGGTGTGCTTGAAAGTCGGAGTGGTCCTCAATCCGATTGCCGGTGGCGGCCGGTTGAAACGGCATTGGCCGGAGGTCGCCGCGTCGCTGAAAAAGCATTTCGGCGAATTCGAGCTGCGCGAGACGCAGGCCGAAGGTGATGCCGAAAGGCTGGCGCTCGATCTCGCGGCAAACGGTTTCGACCTGGTGATCGCGGCCGGCGGTGACGGCACTGCCAGCGAGGTGGCCGACGGGCTGCTGCAGGCGTCCAAGGAAGGCCGCAGAACAACCGAGCTTGGCCTCTTGCCGTGCGGGACCGGCATCGATTTCGCGCGCGGGCTCGGCCTGCCGCGCGAGGTTGATGCGGTGCTGAAGCGGCTCGCCGAGACCAAGCCTCGGAAAGTCGATGCCGGACGAATCTGCTACATCGACGACCATGGCGCGCTGGCCAGCCGGCATTTCATCAACATCGCCAGCCTCGGCCTGTCAGGTGCCACCGACCGCGCCGTCAACGCCGACAAGCGCAAGGGCAAGATGTCGGCGAAGTCGCTGTTCCTGTGGCGCACCGTGGTCGAATTCATCCGCTACCGCTTCCAGCATGTCAGGATCACGGTCGACGACGGCACGCCGGTCGAGGCGCGCATGGCGCTGGTGGCGGTCGCCAACGGCAAGTTCTTCGGCGGTGGCATGATGATCGCGCCGGATGCTGAACTGGCCGATGGGCAGTTCGACATCGTCATCCTGCGCGCCGCCGGCAAGCTGAAGCTGATCTGGGATATCCGGCTGCTCTATGGCGGCCGGCACCGCAACCATCCCGCGATCACCATCCTGCGCGGCCGGAAAGTGGTGGTCGAGCCGCTCGGCGATGTCGAGACGAACGGCGCGATGGTCGACATCGATGGCGAGTCGCCGGGACGCATACCGGCGACCTTCGAGATCCTGCCCGGCGCGCTGACGCTCAGATATTGAATCAAGTCGTTAACAGATCGATTCAGGTGAGTTCGGAGATGGGTCCAACCAACTGAAATCGCTTGATTTCTTGCCTGGTGTCAGACTTCGAGCTTGGCTGGAAACCCGGGCGCGCGCAGGTCAGTGCCAACGGCATCTTCCAGCAGTTTGACGATCTGGGTCGACCACGCGGCGCCGCCATAGGCAGCCTTGCCTTGCTCAAAAATCGCGTTGACCCGCGTGGCAAGCTCAAGCGGCACGCCAGACTGTTCGCCCATGGCGAGCGCGAAGCCGAGATCCTTCAGCGCCAGGTCCATGGTAAAGCCGATGTCGTAGGAGCCGTTGAGAATGAGCTGGCTTTCGGTCTCATGGACGAAGCTGTTGCCGGAGGAGGCGACGATGGCGTGGTAGGATTGGGCGAGGTCGAGCCCGCCTTGCCTGGCCAGCATCAAGGCCTCGCCGGCGGCGACAAGATGGATGAAGGCGAGCATGTTGGTGATCACCTTGATCACCGCCGCCGAACCGACCGGACCCATGAGGAACGACTTCGCGCACATCGCTTCGATGGCCGGGCGATGGCGCGCATAGAGTGCCGCATCGCCACCGACCAGTGCGGTGATTTTTCCGACCGCCGCCAGATGCACGCCGCCGGTGACCGGGCATTCCAACGTCTCGATGCCCTTGGCCGAGGCGAGGGCGGCCAGACGCACGATCTCGTCGCGGCCGTTGGTCGACATCTCGATCCAGGTGCCGCCTTCGGGCAGGCCCTCGAGCAAGCCGCCTGGACCGGCCAACACCGCTTCGCTGACTTTGGGCGAGGGCAGGCAGGTTACCGCATTGCCGGCTCGCGAGGCGGCCTCGGCGGGACTGTTGGCGGCGGTGGCGCCCAGCGCAACGAGGCGCTCGACAGCAGCGGGCTCGCGGTCGAAGACGGTGACCGCGAAGCCGTTGCGGATCAGGCTGGCGGCAAGATTGCCGCCGAGATGGCCAAGGCCGATGAAGGCGTAGCTTTCGCTCACGGCATCAGCGGCGTCTGCATCATCTGCAGATGCAATTCCTTGCCGGTGTAGGGATGCGCATCGCAGACCGCTTCGTTGAGTTCGACACCGAGGCCGGGCTCCTTCGACGGGATGACATTGCCGTCCTGCCACTCGATCTTCTTCGTGAGCAGCGTCGCGTGGAACCCATCCCACTGCTTCAGCGATTCTAGGATGAGGAAGTTGGGCAGCGTCACCGCCAGCTGGATGTTGGCAGCACCGACGATCGGCCCGCAATAGCAGTGCGGGGCGACCTGGATGTGGTAAGCCTCGGCCATGGCGGCGATCTTCTTGGTTTCGAGGATGCCGCCCGAGCGGCCGAGGTCGGGCTGCAGGATGGTCGCGGCGCGGTTCTCGATGACGCGGGCGAATTCGAACTTGGTCGTCAGCCGCTCGCCGGTGGCGATCGGGATCGACGTGCCTCGCGCCACCTGCGCCATCACTTCAGGCATGTCGGGCGGCACCGGCTCCTCGAACCACAGCGGATCATAGGGTTCGATGGCGCGGGCCATGCGCAGCGCGCCGGAGGCGGTGAATTGGCCGTGGGTGCCGAACAGGATGTCGGCGCGGGTGCCGACCGCCTCGCGGATCGCCTTGATCATGCGGGTGGAGACATCGATGTCGACGAGACGCGGCTGATGGCCGTCAAAGGCAGTGTAGGGACCGGCCGGGTCGAGCTTAACGGCGTTGAAGCCCTGCTCGACATATTCGAGCGCGCAGGCAGCCGCCATCTCGGGGTCGTTGTAGACGTTCCTGCCGTCCGGAGCGTCCTCCGAATGGACGCTGCCGGTGTGCGGGTAGAGATAGGTGTAGGAGCGCAGCGTCTCGTGCACCTGGCCGCCGAGCAGTTTGTAGACCGGCTTGTTGGCCTCCTTGCCGACGATGTCCCAGCAGGCCATTTCCAGCGCCGAGAAGCACCCCATGCCAGACACGTCCGGGCGCTGGGTGAAGCCGGAGGAATAGGCGCGGCGGAAGAAGTTCTCGATGTCGTGCGGATCGCGGCCGATCAAATAGCGCTCGGCCATATCCTCGACCATCTTCGCCGTGACATGGGCGGAGAAGGTGGCGTTGTAAGCCTCGCCATAGCCGACGACACCGCCATCGGTGGTCAGCTTGACGAAGATGAAATACTTGCCGCCGATGCCGGGCGGCGGGTTGCCGACAACCCAGGTCTTGACGTCGGTGATTTTCATTTTTGGTCCTCCAGAACCAGTTCGGCGCCCTTCCAACCGGTCATGATCGAGGCGGCGTTGGTGTTGCCGGTGATGTTGTCGGGAAAGATCGAGGCGTCGATGACACGCAAGCCCTCGATACCGTGCACCTTGAGGCGCGGATCGACCACGGCGCGGGAGGGATCAGGCCCCATGCGGCAGGTCGACACCGGATGATAGACGGTGCCCGAGCGCTTCCGGAAATCCTGGATCAGATCGGCGTCTGAAGTGATCGACGGCCCCGGCAGGACCTCTTCCTCGATGATCTCGGCCATTGCCGGCATCGAGGCGATCTTGCGCACGAACTTCACCGCGTCGAGCATCTCGGCGACATCGGCCTCGGTCGAATAGGCATTGGCCGATATCCTGGGATAGTCGCGCGGATTGCTGGAACGGATCATGATCTCGCCGCGGCTCGACGGACGGCAATTGGACAGGCCGATGGAAAAGCCCGGCCACGGGTCGGGTGTCAGGATCGGACGCTCGCCGCTTTTGGGAATGACGGTCGAGAAGGCCTGGAAATAGAGCTGCATGTTGGGGCGGGTCGCCGCCGGGTCGGTGCGGAAGAAGCCACCGGCATTGTTCATCGACAGCGACAGCGGGCCGGAGCGCGTCAGGATGTATTGCATGCCGACCAGGAGCTTGCCCCACCATGGACGCAGCGTCTGGTTGAGCGTCGGCAGCCTGCCCTTGAAGGTGTAGTTGATGCCGACATGGTCCTGCAGATGCGCGCCGACATTCTCGTTGGCATGGACGACGGCGATGCCAAGCCCCTTGAGCAGCGCCGAGGGGCCGACGCCGGACAGCTGCAGCAATTGCGGCGAGTTGACCGAACCGCCCGACAGGATGACCTCACGCCCGGCACGCGCCGTCTTCGTCTCGCCGTTCTGGAGATATTCGACGCCGACGGCGCGCCTGCCTTCGAACAGCACTCTGGTCGCCTGCGCGTTCATCTCGACGCGGACGTTGGCGCGCTTCATCGCCGGGCGCAGGAAAGCGCGCGCCGCCGACATGCGGCGGCCGTTCCTGGTCGAGATCTGGTACACGCCAACGCCTTCCTGGGCAGCACCGTTGAAATCCGGGTTAAGCGGCAGGCCGGCCTGCTGGCCGGCGGCGAGATAGCGCTTGGTCAGCGGGTGGACGGCGTCCGAACAATCGGTGACATGCAGCGGGCCGCCGACACCGCGCCATGCGTCGGCGCCGGCCTGGTTGTCCTCCAGCGCCTTGAAGGCGGGCAAGATATCGTCATAGCCCCAGCCTGGGTTGCCGGCGGCTGCCCAGGCATCGAAATCTTCGCGCGCGCCCCGGATCCAGACCATGGCATTGATCGAGCTCGAGCCGCCGAGCAGCTTGCCGCGCGGCCAGTGGTCGGCGTTGCCCGCTAAGCCAGGGTCCGGCTCGGCCTTGTAGTTCCAGTTCACCGCCGGATCGAAGAAGGTCTTGCCGTAGCCGAGCGGCATCTGCACGTAGAAGCGGCGGTCGGTGCCGCCGGCTTCCAGCACCAGCACGGAAAAGCGGCCGGAGGCCGACAGTTTGTCGGCCAGGACCGAGCCGGCCGAGCCGGAGCCGACGATGATGAAGTCATAGGTCTGCATGATTGGTGGGCGGCTCCGGAAATCTGGCCACAGCCTAGACGCGGCGGGTCGGCCGCGTCGCCGCGCCTTCCGGCATCGGTTGTGAAAAAAGCGACCGGGATGCCAGGTCGAGTTGCGGGGAATCCCGACAATCGCGCTTGATATGCATGGGGTCGACAGCTTATGCGATGATATCAGCCAATCTGCGGAAGGCAGGAATCATATGCGAACCTTGCCTGATGCTTTCATTGCCGAATTGCCGGGCCACTACAGCGGCAAGGTCCGCGAAAACTACGACCTGCCGGACGGCAGGCGCATCATCATCGCCACCGACCGTCTCAGTGCCTTCGACACCATCCTGACCTCGATCCCGTTCAAGGGGGAGATCCTCACCCAGACGGCGCGGTACTGGTTCGAGGAAACCGCCGATATCTGCGCGAACCATGTTCTCGAATATCCCGACCCGAACGTTGTCGTCGGCACAAGGCTGGACATCCTGCCGGTCGAGATCGTCGTGCGCGGCTATCTGGCGGGAACCACCAGCACCTCGATCCTGACAAGGTACCGGCGCGGTGACCGGGACATGTATGGAATGACCCTGCCGAACGGCCTGCGCGACAATGAAAAACTGGCCGAGCCAATCATCACGCCGACCAGCAAAGCCCAGCACGGTGGCCATGACGAGCCGCTGTCCAAGGCCGAGATCCTTGACCAGGGCCTTCTCACCCAGGCGCAGTGGGATACCGTGTCGGGCTATGCCTTGCGGCTGTTCGCCCGTGGACAGCAGCGCGCCGCCGAACGCGGCCTCATCCTCGCCGATACGAAGTACGAATTCGGCACCGACAGGAACGGGACCATAATCCTTGCCGACGAAATCCACACGCCGGACAGCAGCCGGTACTGGATCGCCAAGAGCTATGAGGAAGCCCTCGCCAGCGGCAGCCGGCCGGAGAGTTTCGACAAGGATTTCATCCGGTCGTGGGTCTCTGCGCGATGCGATCCTTACAGCCAACCGATACCTGACATACCCGACGAGATTGTCGAACAGGCATCCCGGGTCTATGCACAGGCTTACGAGGCAATCACCGGCAGGGAATTCTCTCCCGACCTGTCTGGGCATAGCGTCCTGGACCGCATTCGCTCGAACCTCGCGCGTTACTTCTAGCGGCCAACCGAGACTTCGGTGGGTGGCGCGTTGACCTCTCTGCGCCATGACGCTACGGGATCGAGGGCATTGACCTCGAAGGATTTCCCCCATGGTGCACTACGCTGAAGGACGGCCGCTCGGCGATCTGACGCTGCGCACGCTGGCCATGCCTTCGGACGCCAATGCGGCCGGCGACATCTTCGGCGGCTGGGTGATGGCGCAGATGGATCTTGCCTGCGGCATCCGTGCGGCCGAGCGCGCCAAGGGCCGCGTGGTGACGGCGGCGGTCAAGGAAATGTCCTTCGCCAAGCCGATGAAGATCGGCGACACGCTGTGCATCTACACCCATGTCGAGCGTGTCGGCCGCACCTCGATGACGCTCAAGGTCGAGGCCTGGGCGCAGCGCTATCTCTCAGACCTGATGGAGAAGGTCACCCATGCCGATTTCGTCATGGTGGCGCTGGATGGCGAGGGCAAGCCAAAGGCGGTTCCGGCGGAAGCCTGACCGGGGGCTTCGGCGCACAGCCATGCCGGGGTGAACACGCGGCAGATGCGAAACGGGCCGCGCACGGTCTGTTGATGAACGAAGACAATCAGTCAACGATTGCTGAACGCCGCGCTGGCAGGTGCCGCCGCGGCTTTGTCCTTGTCCGCTGACGGCGTTCGTCTGAAAGCCAGACCCGAAACCGGGTCAACAGCCGCCGACGGAATGCGATGTCGCTAGCGCAGCCATCGGCAAAAACCATTCCAATACAAAGGCTTCAGGCATGCGTCGCGTCGAATTTCTCACGTGCTGCCCGCACGCGCGTGGTGTTGACACGGGCCCATTCACCGAGTGCGCTGACGGGGATCAGCAACTCATGGCCGAGTTCGGTCAGCTCATAATCGACGCGCGGCGGTATGGTCGGGAACACCGTGCGGGTGACGAAGCCGTCACGCTCCAATCCGCGCAAGGTGGTGGTCAGCATCTTCTGCGAGATGCCGCCGACAGCAGCGCGTAACTCATTGAATCGCAACGGTCCTTGGCCGAGCTTGCCGACCACCAGAACGGTCCATTTATCGCCGACGCGCTGCAGGATTTCCGAAACGGCGCGGCAATCTTCGGTGTTGAGCGGGTTCCTCAGTAACAAAAAGGTGCCTCCTTGCGCCGCGAGTTGACAGTATCTCATATAGCGCCGGTATCCAAACGATACCAGCTTTACTTGCAAGGAAGAGCCCCATGTCAAAACCTAAGATCGCCATCGTTGTCGGTTCGACGCGCGCCGCCCGTTTCGCCGACGTACCAACCCAGTGGATTGCCAAGATCGCCAAATCGCATGCCGATATCGACGTCGAGATCGTCGACCTGCGCGACTTCCCACTGCCGTTCTTCGACGAGGTCGCATCCTCCGCCTGGGCACCGTCCCAGAATGAAGTGGCGAAGCGCTGGCAGAAGAAGGTCGCCGAATTCGACGGCTTCATCTTCACCGCCGCCGAATACAATCATGGTCCGACGGCCGTGCTGAAGAACGCCATCGACTACGCTGCCAACGAATGGAACAAGAAGCCGGCCGGCTTCGTCGGCTATGGCAGCGTCGGCGGCTCCCGCGCCGTCGAGCAACTGCGCCTTCATGCGGTCGAATTGCAGATGGCGCCGGTCAAGTCGGCCGTCCATATCGCCTGGGGCGACTTCCTCGCCGTCCGCCAGGGCGAGAAGAAGCTCGAAGAGCTCGAGCACCTGAACCAGGCCGCCACGGCGCTGGTCAACGACGTCTCGTGGTGGGCCAAGGTGCTGAAGGCAGCACGTCAGGCCGACGCCGTCGCCGAGGAAGTCAAGGCGGCCTGACCGCCGGTTCGAATTATCCTCCCAAGGATCCGGGGCGGCGCTAGCGCCGCCCTTTTTCAATTGTGGGAGGCGTGCGTCTCCCGCGCCGGCCTTGGGCGGATGATGCAATCGGCGAGGCGATGCATTTCGTTGAGTTCGTCGGCGTGGTGCTGGCCCCATTGGCAAAGCGCAAGCAGGATCGGCTCGAGGCTGAGGCCGAGACTTGTCGCGGAGTATTCGACGCGCGAGGGGACTTCGGCAAAGATCTCGCGGCTGACGAGGCCGTGCTCCTCCATTTCGCGCAGCTGCTGGATCAGAACCTTCTGGGTGATGCCGGGCATCATCGCTTTCAGCACCGACAGTCGTCGCGGGCCGTCGAAGAGATGGTAGAGGATGACCGCCTTCCAGCGCCCGGCGATCACTTTCAGGGCGCGTTCCGCCGGCAGCATCGGCAATCGCTTGATGGGCAGTCTCTTGCCTGGATTGGCCATGGTCACCTCCTGGTCAGCAGGGGACAAATGAGTGTGTAGTCGAGGCTGCGCAGATAGTGGCAAACCGTGGCCGATGCCATAGCGATCGGAGTTTGCCATGAAAGCCATTCAACTCAGCCGCTTCGGCGGTCCCGACGTACTGGAGGCGGTCGACCTGCCGTCGCCAGTGCCGCAGGCCGGCGAGGTGCTGATCCGCGTCCATGCCGCCGGGATAAATTTCTTCGAGGTGCTGATGCGCAGGGATGGCTACGCGGTGACGCCGCAACTGCCGATGATCCTTGGGGTCGAGGCCGCGGGCTTCGTCGAGGCTGTTGGACACGGGGCGGATGCGTCGCTGCTGGGAGCCCGTGTCGCCGCGCCTTTGTTCGTTTCAAAGCATCCTCACAGCGGCTATGCCGAGGAGGTGACGATCGACGCCGATCTCGTCGTGCGGCTGCCGGATGCCCTGTCGTTCGAGGATGCCACAGCGTTGATGGTACAGGGGCTGACGGCCCTTCACCTGCTGCGGCAAAGCCCGCCCGGCGGCAAGTCTGTGCTGGTGCCGGCCGCATCGGGTGGCGTCGGTTCGCTGCTTGTCCAACTGGCCAGGCTAAAGGGCGCCGCAAGGTGATCGCGGCCGCCGGCGGCAAGGCCAAGCTCGATCTCGCTTTGTCGCTCGGCGCCGATGCCGCCGTCGACTATCTCAAGCCGGAGTGGCCCGCTCACCTCGGTGACGTCACCGACGGGCAGGGCGCCGATATCATCTACGACACGGTCGGCGGCCCACTGACGGCTGCGTTGCTGCAGGCTCTGGCACCCGGCGGCGAACTGGTGTTCGCCGCACTTGGCCGCTACACGCTTGCGGCTTCCGACCTGGAAGCGATGATCGGCCGCAACCAGTCTTTGAGAGGTTTCGCGCTGCTGCCGCTGCTGTCCACGGACGTACTGAAAGCCAGCCTGTCCGAACTGTTCCAACTGGCGGCAGGCGGTCGGCTCCAGGTTGCGATCGGCGGCCGCTTCCCGCTCGACCAGGCTGGCGAAGCGCACCGCTTGCTCGACGAGCGCCGCTCGACGGGGAAGGTGGTGCTGATGCCCTGATATTGTTTGTCGATTAATCGCCTTCAGACCGGGCGGACTTCAAATTTTAGTCTGGGACTGCGTCGCCTTACTTGAAGTCACGCTGCCCTTCGATCGGAGCCCACCGGAGCCCCACAAGGCGCGCCCGATCAAGTTGCGTCTGCCCTTGCGTGGGACAAGATCGATATCGCTGACAAGCTTTGCACCGCCCTCGCGCCGCTCCAGCGTGATCTTGCGGCTATGGAAGGCCTCCAGTTCGGCACGATGCGCAACGCTTATGATGGTGACCTTCGGCAATTCTTGGATGAGCACCTCCATCATCTTGCCCTGGCTCTTCTCATCGAGCGCCGCGGTTGCTTCATCCAGCACGATGATGTCGGGGCTGTGCAGCAGGAGACGCGCGAAGGCGAGCCGCTGCTTTTCGCCACCCGACAAGGTCTGGTCCCATGGCGCGTCGTCCTCGATCCTGTCGGCGAGGTAGGCGAGGCCCACCCTATCAAGCGCAGCCTTGATCTCTTTGATCGTCCAGTTGTCGGCGGCGGCGGGATAGGCGACTGCGCGGCGAAGCGTGCCTGAGGGGATGTAGGGTCGTTGCGGCAACATGAACAGCCGCCTGTCGGCGTGGAAATTGACGCTGCCGCCACCCCATGGCCAGAGACCCGCGACGGCCCGCACCAGCGTGCTCTTGCCTGAGCCAGATTCGCCGGCGACCAGCACCCGCTCGCCCGGTTCGATCACGACCTTGGTTTCCTTGACCACGGACGTGCCGTCGTCGAGCGTCACGGAGAGATTGTCGATGCTGAGCATCGCGCCGTCTTCGGTTTCGCCACGCTGGATGCGTCCCAGGGCGTCGCTCTGCTCGGCTCGCTCGAGCCCATCGAGCGACATCATCAGCGAGGCGATGCGCCTTGCCGAGGCGTTCCAGTCGGCGAGACGCGGGTAGTTGTCGACCAGCCATCCGAATGCGCCCTGCACGATGGCAAAGGCGGAGGCAGCCTGCATGACCTGTCCAAGTGTCATGTTGCCTTCGAGAAACTTTGGAGCACAAAGCAGAATCGGCACGACCGGCGCAAACAGGCTCGACCCCTGCGACACCAGTGCGGTGCGCATGTGCTGGCCTGTGAGGAGCGCCCATTGCCTGAGCACATGCGCGAACCTCTTGTCGATGCCGCTGCGCTCCTCCTCCTCGCCGCCGAGCAACGCGATACTCTCGCCGTTCTCGCGCACGCGCGTCAGCGTGTAGCGGAATTCGGCTTCCGCCTGGTTCTTTTCCTCGGAGAGGTGGACGAAATGGCGGCCAATCACCGCCATCGAAGTGGACGTGATCGCGGCATAGATGATCGCCGTGATGACGAGGAAGCCGGGAACCGTGATGGTCGAACCCGAGACTGTGAAGCTCAGGGCTCCGCCGATCGTCCACAGCACCACGATGAAGGTCGAGGCCGACAGAAACGCGTTGATGACACCGGCGGTGAAGTCGACCGGGGATTCGGTGGCAATCCGCAAATCCTCCGAAACGCGGGCTTCGGGGTTCTGGTGGTCGCCGCCGACGAGGTTCAACTGATAGTAGCGGCCGTTCGCGAGCCAGCGCGCGATGACCGCGGTGGTGAGCCAGGAACGCCAGCGGCGCTGAATCGTCATGCGAAGGAAGACTTGCGTAACGACAAGGCTTCCGCTTCCGAGCACCAGCGGCACGAAAACGACGCTCAGGAAGTACACGGTGTGGGCGTCGCGTTGCTCAAGGGCGTCGAAAATCGCCCGGTTCCAGCGATTGATCCCATACTGGAAGCCGACGTTCACGCATATCAGGATCAACAGCCCGATCGTGAACGGCCAGGCGAGCCTGTCGCCGCCGCGGCCCCAGTAACCGCGCGCACTGATCCAGAAGCGCTTCAACAGATATCTCTTGCGCGCCTGCTCGGCCTTTTCTGGCGTCAGTTCCGGATCGGGTTCGATGACATCGGGCGGCGGCGCGGCCTGGCCGTTGACCTCGGGCGCGGCATGCCCGTCGACCTCGGGCGCCGCATGCCCGTCGGCCTCGGGCGCGGCTTCGACAGTCGATGCCTTTTCCTGGCGCGACTTTTCAGCTCCGCGTGGTTTGGCACCGTTGACAGATTTCGGCTTGGATTTGACCCCGGACATAGGCCGACAACGGCTTAAAAATCAAAAGGTTTCATGGATGTCAGCGCTTCTCGACAATTATCAGCGCGGCTTGGCAGGCGGGTGGCGAGGAGCTTGTCGATGAAACGCACGCGGGCCGGCWTGGGGCCGGCCCGCCGCGGCCATTCAGGCTACCGCCGGGATGTGACGCGGGCCGGTGAGCATGCCGAGGCCAAGGCCTTTGGTCGAGCACATGACCCTATCATTTTGACGTGACGTCGTCGCGATCCGTATCCACAGCGTAGTGCACGGCGCTGCCGTCCATCCGATGGGCGGAATCGACGTCTTGGTGTTTTAGCCGATCTCCGTTGAAAACCGGGTTCCAGCCCTCGATCCTCACAAGTCACTTGCATAATGCAATCCACTAGGCTATGAGTCACTTTCATTTTGAAAGAGACCAGCGACAATGGTTGCCAAAACAAGCTTCGAAACCCGCCCATGCCCCATCGCGCGCAGCCTCGACGATGTGGGCGAGTGGTGGAGCATTCTGCTGCTGCGGGATGCGTTCCAGGGCCTGACGCGCTTCGACCAGTTTCAGAAGAGCCTGGAGATTGCGCCCAACATTCTGACGCGGCGGCTGAACAGCCTGGTCGAGCGCGGCCTGTTCGAGAAGCGCGTCTACTGCGAACGGCCGCTTCGCCATGAATATGTGCTGACCTCCAAGGCGCGCGATTTCCGCCCGGTCCTGCTTTCCTTGCTCGCTTGGGGCAACAAGCATCTGGCGCCCGAGGGCCCCAGCCTCGTCGTTGTGGACAAGGCTGACGGGCGCTGGGCCGAGCCGGTGCTGGTCGATCGCCAGACCGGCAAGGAACTCGACAGCGAGGACTTCGCCATGGCAACGGCACCCAAGGCCACCGATCGCATGCGGCGGCGATATCGCTTCAGCAGCGAAGGCTCAGGCCTTCCGCTGGTCGACAACGCGTTGCTTCAGCACAGCCAGGACGAGGGGCGCGGCAGATGAACAAGGTTCTTTCGCCGGCCGAATTGCAGCCATCGGTCGCCCAAAATCTCACGCCTGCCATTTCCGTTGCCGCCACTCCCATGCCCGCCAGGAAGCGTCGCAGGCCGCTGCTGATGTTGGCAGGCCTTGTCGTGATCGGCGTCGCCGGCTGGTACGGCGTCCAGTGGTGGCAGGCCGGCCGCTTTCTCGTCTCGACCGATGACGCCTATGTCGGCGGCAACGTCACGCCGCTGGCGCCACGGGTCGCCGGTCATATCGACCAGATCCTTGTCGAGGACAACCAGCATGTCGAGGCGGGTCAGCTCGTGATCCGCATCGACGACCGGTCCTTCAAGGCGGCGCTGGAGCATGCGCAGGCATCGGTCCAGCAGCAGCAGTCGGCTCTCGACAACCTTCATGCCCAAATCTCGCTGCAGAATTCGGTGATCGAGCAGGCCGAGGCCGATCTCGAGGCCAAGAGCGCGGCCGCCGTTTTCACCGCTCAGGACGCGAAGCGCTATGAGGTGCTGGCCAGCACCAGGGCCGGTTCCCAGCAGGACGCCGAGAGAAGCTTTGCCGCCGATGGCCAAGCCAAGGCCTCGGTCGCCGCCTCCCGTGCGGGACTTGCGGCGGCGAAGCAACAGCTCGACGTCCTCAACACCCAGATCTCGGAAGCAACCGCCGCGGTCGCGGCAGCCAAGGCCGATGTCGACACCGCGCAGCTCGATCTCGGCTTCACCGAAATCCGCTCGCCCATCGATGGGATCATCGGCAACAGGCTGGCGCAGGTCGGCACCTATGTTTCACCCGGCAGCTATCTCCTGACGATCGTTCCGGCATCGGGGCTGTGGGTCGACGCCAATTTCAAGGAAGATCAGCTGCGCCACATGGCCGACGGGCAGCCGGCGACGGTCTATACCGACATTGCACCCGACGAGCCGCTCAAAGGACATGTCACCAGCCTGGGGCCCGCAACCGGGGCCATCTTCAGCGTGATCCCGCCGCAGAACGCGACCGGCAATTTCACCAAGATCGTCCAGCGTGTTCCCGTCAGGATCACGATCGACCAGGACCAGGCGCAGAAAGTTGCGCTCAGGCCGGGTCTGTCGACCGCCGTGACGGTCGACACCGCGTCGCACTGAGAACGCCATGTCAGAGCGTGCCGTCCCGCAGTCCTTCTTCGCGAGCATCCTGCCGTTCATGGTGATGTGCGTGGGGATGTTCATAGCACTTCTCGACATCCAGATCGTCGCGTCCTCGCTCCAGGATATCGGCGGCGGCCTGTCGGCTGCCCAGGATCAGATCGGCTGGGTGCAGACATCCTACCTGGTGGCGGAAATCATCGTGATCCCGCTGTCGGGCTGGCTCACGCGCGTGTTCTCGACCCGGTGGCTTTTCACCATCTCGGCCGCTGGCTTTACCCTGGCAAGCATGCTTTGCGGATTGGCCTGGAACATCGAAAGCATGATCGCTTTCCGCGCGCTGCAGGGGCTGCTCGGCGCGTCGATGATCCCGACGGTCTTCACCTCGTCGTTCCACTATTTCCAGGGTCCGAGGCGGGTCTATGCGGCCGCGGTTGTTGGCAGCATCGCTTCGATCGCGCCGACGCTCGGCCCCGTCATCGGCGGCTGGATCACCGATACGCTGAGCTGGCATTGGCTTTTCTATGTCAACGTCATTCCCGGCACCATCATCACGATCCTCGTCGCCGTCCTGGTCAAGATCGACGAACCCGATCCGTCCCTTTTGAAGGGCGCCGACTACATCGGCATCGTCCTGATGGCGGTCAGCCTGGGCACACTTGAATATGTTCTTGAGGAGGGTTCGCGCTGGAACTGGTTCGATGATGCGACAATCCGCAATGGCGCCATCCTCGCCGGGGTCACCGGAGTACTGTTCGTCGTCCGTAGCCTCACCTATTCGCAGCCGGTGGTCGATTTCCGCGCCTTCGGCAACCGCAATTTCGCGATTGGCTGTTTTCTCTCGTTCATCACCGGCGTCGGCATCTTCGCCACGATCTTCCTGACGCCGCTGTTTCTCGGTTACGTGCGCGGCTACGACGCCCTGCAGACCGGGCTGGCGGTCTTTTCCACCGGTGTCGCTTCGATGGTCGGCGTCCCCGTCTACATCTTTCTCGCCAAGCGCTTCGACACGCGCTGGCTGATGATGTTCGGGCTTGCCTCCTTCGGCGCGTCGATGTGGAGCTTCAGCGCGATCACCAGCGAATGGGGCGCCGCGCAGCTGCTTCTGCCGCAAATCTTTCGTGGCTTCCCGCAGGTCTTCGCGGTCGCGCCGAGCGTCAATCTCGGCCTCGGCAGCCTGCCGCCCGAACGGCTGAAATATGCCAGTGGCCTGTTCAACACGATGCGCAATCTCGGCGGCGCGGTCGGCATCGCCGTTTGCGGCGCCATCCTGAACGACCGCACCAACTTCCATTTCCTGATGATCGCATCGCACCTGACGCCGCAGAATGAGGCGGCCATGCGCCTGGTCGACGGCGTCGCGCAGCGCTATGGCCAGATCCCGGGCGCAGTGGCCGACGGTCACACTGCTTCGCTGAAACAGCTGTGGCAGCTGGCTTATCGCGAGGCATCCACGATGGCTTACGCGGATGCGTTCCTGGTGATCATGATCGCGTTCGTCATCGCGACGGCTCTCGTACCGTTCCTGCGCAACGTCACACCTAAGGCGCCGCCTCCGGACGCACATTGAGGCGGGATCAAAGCGACGATCGAACGAATCAGACAGGGAGCCGGAAGGCCATTCGTTAGCGCACGGCTTCTCGGTGCGAGCCGGGCAGGCGGGTGGCGATCAGCTTGTCGATGCGGCGGCCGTCGAGATCGACCACCTCGAAGCGCCAGCCCTGCGCGTCGACGCATTCGCCGGTCGCCGGCAGATGGTGCATGTGCGCCAGCACGTAGCCGGCGACGGTCTCGTAGTCGCGGTTTTCCGGCAGGTCGAAGCCCAGAATCTCGGCCATTTCGTCGGCCTGCATGTAGCCGGCGAGCAGCCATGAGCCGTCCTCGCGCTTGACCGCGTTTTCCTCGTCGCCGGCATCGATATCCGCCCGGAAGACGCCGGTGATGGCTTCGAGAATGTCGGCCGGGGTGACGATGCCTTCGAAGTGGCCGTATTCGTCATGCACCAGCGCCATCGGCACGTCGGATTCCTTGAGCTTCTGCAACACGTCCAACGCGTCGGCCTGGTCATAGACGATGGGAGCGGCGCGCACATGCCTGCGCGGGTCGAGCACATGGCCGGCAAGCAGCGCGGCAAGCACGTCACGCGTCTGGACCACGCCGACCATGACGTCGACGCCACCGTCGCCCGCCGGCAGGCGCGAATGCTGGGTCTCCATCAAAAGCTTGCGGATGGTGCTCTCGTCGGACTGCAGATTGATCCAGTCGACCTCGGTGCGCGGCGTCATCACGGCGCGAACTGCGCGGTCGCCAAGCCGCATGACACCTGCAATCATGCGCCGCTCGTCGGATTCGATGGTGCCGTGATGCTCGGCCTCGGCGACCAGCATCTTGATCTCCTCGTCGGTGACCTTCTCCTCACTTTCGCCGCGCTGGCCGAGCAACCACAATATGGCGCGGCCGGAAATGTCGAGCAGGAAGACCAGAGGAGCCGAGACGGTGGCGAGGATGGTCATTGCCGGGGCCGCCCGCGCGGCCACGCGCTCGGGATCGCGCAAGGCGATCTGCTTGGGCACCAGCTCGCCAACGATGAGCGAGAAATAGGTGATAATGGCGACGACGATGCCGACGCCGACCGGATCGGCGACGTTTTCGCGCATGCCGGTCGAGGCCAGGAAGGTGGCCAGCCGGTCGCCCAGCGTGGCGCCGGAAAACGCGCCAGAGAGAACGCCGACCAAAGTGATGCCGATCTGCACCGAGGACAGGAACTTGCCGGGATTGGAGCCAAGCTCAAGAGCCCGGCCGGCGCCGTTGACGCCGCGGTCGATCATCGCCTTGAGCCTGGCCGGACGCGACGAGACGATGGCGAGCTCGGACATAGACAAAAGGCCGTTCACACAGATGAGGACGACCACGATAGCGATTTCGACGTATAGCATGAGCGGTCAATAGCATTGCGGCGCGGCTTTCGAAAATAGTCCGCCAAGATTTTTAGAAAATGACAGTGGCAGCTCTCAACCGATGTCGTCCGCGGCATCGGGGTCACGGCCAATTTTCAGGTCGATCCCGGACCATCTGGTCTCAGAACACATGATCTCACGGCAGTTGCTTCAACACGCCGACAACGGCCTCGCCGTCGGTAAAATAGGGATCGCCGCCGCCATTGCGCCCGCTGCTGGTGGCGCCGATGCCCGCCATGTCTCTGGTCGAGATCAGCGTGCCGGCGGTGGCCAGATCGCGCATCAGGAAATTGCGTTCGGCATCGATGTCGGGGCCGATGTGATGGGTGATGGCGCCGGTATCGTGGCTCAGCCCCACGCCGCGATCGAAGCTGGCCGAGCCAAGCCACAGCGGCCGGCCGTCATCGCCGCTCGCGCCTGTCTGCCAGAGGCGGACATGATGGCGCCTGTCGGCGCTTGCGCCCACCGGCTTTTCGAACGCAAGATCCTGGGCGCGGCCGTCGAACAACAGCCGGCTGACCGGCGCATCGGGATAGGGATGGTCGAAGAGCACGCTTTCACCGATCTCGATCGCGGTCGTCAAGGTCACGGCATCGGCAGTGTCCCAGCCGGTGACGGCGAAGGCATGGACCACTTCCTTCTTGGTGCCGACAAGGCCGACATTGATTGGATCACCCGGAATGCCTTGCGGCGTGTGCGTCACCATCTCGAAACGCTGGGTGCGAAAGCCGCGATCCCGGAATGTCCAGAATTCCGGCGCGGCGAAATAGGCGAGCGCCAGATAGGCGGCCAGGAAGGCCGTCATCCAGATTGCAATGCGTCGCTGAAAACTTCGCTGGCTCATCACCGTCGCCCGAACGTTCCGGCATCACTCTATGCGATGTCGTGTTTCGCCGGCAAAGGGTGTCGACATGCTGTTGTCCGACACTCTAGCGGCAGGCGCGATAACCGTTCCTGCGGTTCTTGATGTCGAAGTGGAAGTGGTTGCGGTGGTCGTAATTGTAGCCGGGGCCAAGCACGGTGGTGAAATACTGGCAGCCGTCGGCGCGCACATTGTTGAGGAAACCGCGGGTGCGGAAGGCGAACAGGCCGGGCTTGCGCACGTCGATGTCGTCGCCATTGTTGAGCTCGATGCTCATCACGTCGAGCGCGTTGCCCTTACCGTGCTCCGACAGCACACCTTCGCCGGCAATGTTGCGGCAGGAATAACTGGAACCCTGGTGGATGGTCTTGACGCCGGAGAAATAGCGCCAGCGGGCGGAGGGAACGAGTTCGTTCTTCGTCCAGCCCGCGAAGGTCGCGGCCATGTCGCAGGTCAGCGTGGCGGCAGGCTTCATCTGGATGCTGCCGATGGCCGAGACCTTGACCGGATAATCGATGCCGCACTGACCTTCATGGATCGGCGCCAGGTCGGTGTAGGCGACATCGAGGCGCTTCAACTGCTGGCGGCAGTCGGTTTCGCTGGCCGGCATCTGCTCGACCGGCGACATAGGCTCATCCATGCGCGGATAGGCGGCGCTCGTCATATAGGGATTGGACGGAACAAGCTTCTGCATGCCCGTGTATTGCGGCACGGCAGCGGTCTGCGAGCCGACATCGACGGCCGGTTCAAGTGACAGCACGCTGCCGGTGTTGCAGGCCGAAACCGCCGCGAGGRCAAGGCCGGCGGCGACCATCGCAGCACGTTTCGATTGGCGCGCGGCGGTGGAAAACACGACGCGAAATTTGCCGGCCATTGGCGGAAATCCCATTCACGGATATCCGGCATTTTAACGATCAAGGGTAAAGGAAAACTCAGCGCCCGTGTTCATGCCTGCGGCCGAATTGCGGCATGCAGTGTCGGCCCACCAAGCTCACTGGCAGAAGGTGCCACCATGCCGGCGCGGTTCGAGATCAAGATGGAAATGCAAGGCATGGTCGGGGTCGGCGCCTGGTCCGAGCACGGTCTTGAACGGTCCGCAGGCGGCCTTGCGCACGGCGTTGAGGAATTTCGCGTCCTTTTCCGGCGGCGCCGGGCCGACTTCGATCTTCTTGCCGTCCGACAGCGTGAAGCTGGCGATGTCGAGCGCGTTGCCGAAGGCGTGTTCCGACAGTTTTCTCGTGCCGTGGCGCGGCCGGCAGACAAAGGCCGATGCCTGGCCGATCGATTGCAGATCCGCGCCGAATTCGGCTTTCGCCGCCGGCTGGATGACGTCAGCGGCGAAACGTGCCGCAGCTTCGGCCATCGGGCAATTGAGCTCGGTGCCGGGGCCGATGGCGATCGACTTGCCGATTGTCTTCAGCACGATCGGGTAGGGGATCGAGCAGCCGATGTCGGGATTGCGTTCTGCCTTGTGTTCCTCGAACTCGACACCGAGCGTCTTCAGCCGCTCGCGGCAAGAGACTTCCTCGTCGGGCATCTTGTCGTCGGGGAGATCGGCCGAGCGCGGGTCGGGCAGCATTTTCTCGTCGCCCGCATCCGCCGGCTTTTGCGGCGGCTGCGGGGCGACAGCCGGCGGCTCAACCTCGGGCTCCACGGTCCCAGGCTTTGGTGGTGGCGTCGGCGCCACGGAAGGCGGCTCCGGTTCGTTTTCCGTATCGGCCGATGGTTCGGGGCGGGGCGGCTTTTTTTGATGCGACTTTTCTTCATTGAGCCGGTCAACCGCTCCGCCGGTCTTTGGAGCTTGCGTCTTCAGCTCGTCCTTCTTTGAAACGTCGGCCTTCTGCGCGTCTGGGGGACGTGGCTCCGGCACCGGAACCTCGGCTGGTGATGCCAGCGGATCCTGCGTTTTCTGCTGTATCTGTGTCGGGCCCGGCGTGACGTGCTGAGAGCCCCGCCGTTTCAGCCGATGCTTGCCCCGCGGTTCCAGCGGTTGGTCGGCCCGCAGCGACATCGGCTGCTCCACCTGGGGCTTGTGGTGCCAATGGCGATGTCTGGCGTCGGCGGGCGCAACCAGCACAGCCGCGATGGCTACGACCAGTGCAATCCTGCAGGTTTGGGAAAAGACAATCGACCCCATGGCCGTCAACGGCGCGGACGCAAGGAGGTTGCCTTGGCCCCATCACGAACGGTAACCACGATGTTACGCGCCGATCGCTTCCAGCCCTTCCTCCAGCCAGTCGGCAAGCAGCGGCATGCCGAGCAGGTACTTTGCCGTGCGCTTGTTGGCGCGTTCGCGCGCCGCGGCAAGCGCATCCGCCCATTCGGTGCCATCGTAGTCGCCGCGACCGATCCAGGCGAGGGCAATGAGTTCGGCTGCCTCATCGACATTGAGGTCGTTGATCAACTCACGCAGTTCTTCCTCGGTGAGGTTTTCGGAACTTTCCTCGGCGAGGCCGTCATGATGGTGGTTGGCATGGGCCTCACCGTCGAGTTCGACCTCATGCTCGGCGCCACCGGCATAGTCTTCATTGACGGCGGCACTCAATGCCTTGGCCTTGAGGATGAACAGGCGCACGGTGTCGGGGCCGATCGAAAGCTCCCAATCCTTTTCAAGGCGCCGCTGCACATTCCGTCTCCGTCAGGTCGTTTGCTTGAATGATAGCGGATTTGCAGCATCCGTCACCTGATGTTCTCCGATATGCTTTTTTTCCGGGATGAAACCGAGGGCGTCCGGCGTTAGTGTTGCATTCTCACCCCTCAAGGAGGCTTCGATGCATAAAAGAATGCTGATCCAGGCGGCGACTGCCCTTGTCGCACTGCAGTTCCTTGCCGTTCCGGTGTACGCCGCCGGCAGTAGCGGCGGAAGCGACCAGACCGTGACCCAGTGCAAGAAGGGCCAGGTCTGGGACAAGAAGAAGAAAAAGTGCGTCGCACCCCAGGAAGGCATGCTGGATGATGACAGCATCTATGATGCCGGGCATTCGCTGGCGCTGGCCGGGCGCTATGACGAGGCGATCGCCGTGCTCAGCCTCGCTGCCAACAAGCAGGATCCGCGCATCCTCAACTATCTCGGCTATTCGCACCGCCATTCCGGCCGCGTCACCGTCGGCCTCGGCTATTATGAGGAAGCGCTGCGCATCGACCCCAACTACACGCTGGTGCGCGAATATCTCGGCGAAGCGCATCTGCAGATCGGCGATCTGGCCGGTGCCCAGCAGCAGTTGATGGAAATCGAAAAGCGGACCGGCAAGGGTTCGCGCGAATACGGTATGCTGTCGGAGCAGATCGACCATTTCATGCGGAGCTGATTTCGGCGCCCAATATTTCTCAATCCGGCCGCGAGCGATCGCGGCCGGATTTTTTGTTGCCGGCCATCGCCGGTTCGCATCGGCCGCGACAGTATTTGCGAAAGCAGCGACCGGCATTTGTGAAAGCCGGAGAACATTTTCGCAAAACCGATTTTTGGGCGTGAAAAACCTGCGAAGATTGCTATATTCAGGGAAATTGCGGTGAAACGGTTCCGTTAGCCCGAGGCTCTCGGACCGTTTTCTTTTTGTACCCATTGACAAGGCTTTCCCCGAAACGCGGGGGTGGCAGCAGGAAAGGTCAGGCATCATGAACAAGGTCCCGATGACAGGCGAGGGGTTCGCGTCATTGAAGGAAGAGCTGCGCTGGCGCCAGCAGGAAGAGCGGCCGCGCATCATCGAGGCGATCTCCGAGGCGCGCTCGCATGGCGACCTTTCCGAAAATGCCGAATACCATGCCGCAAAAGAGGCGCAGAGCCTCAATGAGGGCCGGGTCAACGAGCTTGAAGATTATATCGCGCGCGCCGAAGTGATCGATGTCAGCAAGCTCAGCGGCGACAAGGTCAAGTTCGGCGCCACCGTGGTGCTGGTCGACGAGGACACCGAGGAAAAGAAGACCTACCGGATCGTCGGCGACCAGGAAGCCGACGTGAAGTCCGGCCGCATCTCGATCTCCTCGCCGATCGCGCGCGCGCTCATCGGCAAGGAAGTCGGCGACGCCATCGAGGTCAACGCGCCAGGCGGCGCAAGGGGTTACGAGATCGTCCAGGTGCAGTTTATCTAGGCGATTTGAGAAGCGCCGACTTGCTTTTCAAGCCAAGGCTGGCGCCGCCCCTCATCGCCCTGCCGGGCACTTCTCCCCGTATAGCGACGGGGAGAAGGACGCCTTCACCGATGATTTCGCTAATTTTCAGCGTTTGCAAACATCCGCCAACTTTGCGCTCTGCTCCCTTCTCCCCGTCACTATACGGGGAGAAGGTGCCGGCAGGCGGATGAGGGCAGCACTAACCTTTCCAATTGAATTGATTGAATAAATCAATCCGCCTGGCTACGCTCCAGCAGCCTCTCTGCCTCCGCTACCGCTTGCCCCGGCGTTACATGGTCCCCGGGTGCGGCCAAAAGCGTTGACGCGTATGGCCCGCGCGGCCCGGTCAAACCCGGCTCGGTGGCAAGAAAAACCGCAACCGTCGGCAGGCCGAAGGCGCTGGCGAGATGGGTCAGCCCGGTGTCGGCGCCAATGACCAGCGTCGAGCGGCCGATGATCGCGGCGATGTCGGAGAGCGGCGATTTGGGCACCACGACCGTTGACGGAACAGCCCCGGCGATCGCTTCGGCGACAGCCTTTTCGCGCTCGTTCGACCATGTGGTGACCGGCGTCGTCTCCCTTTCAACCAGCAGGCGGGCGGTTTCGATCCAGTCTTGGACCGGCCACTTCTTGTCTTCGCGGCTGGTGCCGTGCAGCAGGAAGGCGATTCTGCCACTGATGCCGGCCAGATTGCCGGGCGGCGGGACGATGCCGGAGTCCAGCCTCGAAAGATCGGGCTGGTAGCCGAGCGCCAGCCCGAACAGCCGCCGCGTGCGTTCGATGGCGTGCAGGTCGCGCGGCACGGCGTAGGTGACGTCGTAGACCAGCGACGCAGAAGGTTCGCGCGCGCTCGACCGATCGAAGCCGGCGATCGGCGCACCGGCCTGCCTGGCCACCAGGGCTGATTTCAGCAGGCCCTGCGCATCGATGACGAGGTCGTAGCGGCAGTCGCGCAGGGTGCGGCGCAAGGCGGCCGCTTCGCGCCAGGTGCCGCCGTCGAGCAATGTCTTGCGCCAGCGCCGGATCGCCACCGTGTGGATCCTGTCGATCGCCGGATGCAACGCCACGATGCCGGCGAATGCCTCTTCCACGCACCAGTCGAAGGATATGTCGGGCCTGACAAGGCGGGCATCCTCGACGGCCGGAAAGGTGTGGATGACGTCGCCCATCGACGACGTCTTGACGATGAGGACCTTCATGCGGCTGCCGGGATTTCCAGCAGGCGTTTCGCTGCTGCCACGACCTGCTCCACTTCAAGCGTCTTCAGGCAGTTGAGGTGGCCGAGCGGACAGACCTTCTGGTGGCAAGGCGAACAGGACAGGCCGAGCCAGACCAACTCGCACCGTTCCGCCAGCGGCGGCGTATTCTGTGGCGAGGTCGAGCCGTAGACGGCAACGATCGGCGTGCCGACTCCCGCTGCGACATGCATCAACCCGCTGTCGTTGGACACCGCCAGCCTTGCCGCCGAGATCAGGTCGATGGCGTCCCCCAGCCGGGTCTGGCCGGCGAGGTCGACAACGCCGGGGGCAAGGGCTGCGATCTCCGCCGCCACGTCGCGGTCGTTCTTCGAGCCGAACAGCGCGACCTTCAAACCCTTCGCCATGAGATCACGGGCAAGCCCGGCATAGCTTTCGCTCGGCCAGCGCTTGGCCGGGCCGAACTCGGCGCCGGGCATCAGCGCTGCGAATTTCTGGGGCGCGAGCCCGAAGCGGTCGAGCAGGGCGGCCTGGTTCTTCGCGTCCACGGTCAGGCGTGGCGGCCGGAAATGGCCGCCCTGGGCGAGGCCGAAATAAGCCTGCGCCGTGCGTCGTTTGACGCTGTCGGGCAGCGGCACGATGTCGGTCAGCAGGCCGTAGCGCATTTCGCGCAAATAGCCGAAACGGCGCGGAATGCGGGCAAAGAACGGGATCAGCGCCGATTTCCAGCTGCCCGGCAGGACATAGGCCATGTCGTAGCGGCCGCGCAGCAGTCGGCCAAAACGCCGGCGAATGGTGAATTCCAGCGCGCCGGGCTTGAGCGGAAAGTCGATCTGCTGGCGGATTTCGGGCATGCGCTTGACCAGCGGCGCGGCCCAGGCCGGCGCCAGCACATCGATCGCGGCGTTGGGATGAAGCTCTTTCAGCGCCGAAAACAGGCACTGCGCCATCACCATGTCGCCCACCCAGCGTGGGCCGATCACGAGGATCGTTGGGCTTTCAGCCATTCGACATAGTCTCTGACACCGGTTTCCACTGTCCGGAATTGGCCATTGTAACCGACCGCGCGCAAACGGGACATATCAGCTTGCGTAAAGCTCTGGTAGCTGCCCTTGAGATGGTCGGGGAATTCGATGAATTCGATCTCGCCCTTGCCCAGCGTGTCGATGACGGTTTCGGCAATGGCACGGAAGGGCTGGGCGCGACCGGTGCCGCAGTTGAAGATGCCGCTCGATCCGCGCTTCCACAGCCACAGATTGACGTCGGCGACGTCGCCGACATGGATGAAATCGCGGCTTTGCTCGCCCGGTCCGAAGCCATCATAGGCGCCGAACAGTTTCGGGTTCTCGCCCCGCTCGACCTGGTTGAATAGGTGGAAGGCGACCGAGGCCATGGCGCCCTTGTGCGCCTCGCGCGGACCGTAGACGTTGAAGTAGCGCAAGCCCACAACCTGCGCATGATCGGTGTCGAAGACGGTGCGCCTGACATAGTCGTCGAACAGCTTCTTGGAATAGGCATACACATTGAGCGGTCGCTCGAGCGCCGGGTCTTCGCGAAATTCGGCGCCGCCGCCATAGACGGAAGCCGAGGAGGCGTAGAGGAAGGGCACGCGCAGCGCCTGGCAGGCATGCAGCAACCGTTTCGAGAAGGCGTAGTTCACCTCCATCATGAACTTGCCGTTCCACTCGGTGGTGGTCGAGCAGGCGCCCTGGTGGAACACGGCCTCGATGCGGCCGAACGAGCCAGCCTCCATACGGCCCAGGAAATCGTCCTTGTCGAGATAGTCGGCGATGCGCAGATCGGCGAGATTGGCGATCTTGTGGCCATCGGTGAGGTCGTCGACGACGAGGATGTCGTCATGGCCTTCGGCATTCAGCGCCGCGACGATGTTGGAGCCGATCATGCCGGCGCCGCCCGTGACGATGATCATGTTGTTGGCCCTGATACGCGTTTCACTTGCCGATCCCGGCCCTTATAAGGGAGGCAGGGTGGGCTGTCGATAAAGCAGGCAGCGAAGCGGATGTCACAGTGGCGCCGCAAAGCTTCCGCTTCAGTCGGTTTGTGCCACCCGGGACGATCGTGAGGGACAGAAGAATGCCGTCGACCGAACTGCTCATCGCGTTTTTCGCCACCACGGCGATCTTCGCCTACATTCCCGGCCCGGCCATGCTCTACGCCGCCGCGCAGACGATGGCGCGCGGCCGCTGGTCCGGCCTGACGGCAGCACTTGGCATTCATCTGGGCGGCTATGTGCATGTCTTTGCCGCTGCCGCGGGCCTGTCGGTGCTGTTTCACGCCGTGCCGCCGCTCTATCTGGCGGTCAAGCTGGTCGGCGCGCTCTACCTGATCTGGCT
The DNA here is from genome assembly GCF_056404515.1 of Mesorhizobium sp. P2_C7. Classification (NCBI taxonomy): domain Bacteria; kingdom Pseudomonadati; phylum Pseudomonadota; class Alphaproteobacteria; order Hyphomicrobiales; family Phyllobacteriaceae; genus Mesorhizobium; species Mesorhizobium sp. P2_C7. The sequence goes on from NZ_JBFUDW010000009.1 coordinate 67,172, forward strand.
CGGCGTTTCGCTGTTCCGCAAGCGCGTCGAGGGCGACATGGCGCTGCCCGCGATCGAGCGGAAATCGGCGCGGCGCGCCTTTTTCGAGAGCGTCACCGTCGAGGTGCTCAATCCCAAGACGGCGATCTTCTTCATGGCCTTCCTGCCGCAGTTCATCGATACCTCGGCGGCGCTACCGGTCTGGCTGCAGTTCGTCGTGTTGGGCACCATCGTCAATCTGATGTTCTCTTCGGCCGATATCGTCTGCGTGTTCTTGGCCGGTGCCGTGATCGGCTGCTTGCGGCGTTCGAGCCGTGCACAGCGCCTGATGCAGCGGGCCGGCGGGGCGGTGCTGGTCGGGCTGGGTGTCCATGTCGCCCTGCAGAAGACCTGACCGCCCGGCCATCGTGGTCATGGCCAGCCGTTGCGCTGCGTGGATTTGCGGTATATCGGCTTCGCCATGAACGAACCGGCCCTTCAATTGATGATTACCCGCAAGGTTGAAATCGGCCATTTCCACGCGTTGCCAGTGACATGATCAAGCACAATCCGCCTTCTCCCGAACCCCTGCACCGCGCCATCGCACGGTTTGGCCAGGCCACCGTGCTGGTGGTCGGCGACTTCATCCTCGACCGGTTCGTCAACGGCGTCATCGAGCGGATCTCGCCGGAAGCGCCGATCCCGGTGCTGCACCGGCGCGGCGAAACCTCGACTATGGGCGGCGCCGGCAATGTCGTCGCCAACATCGTCTCGCTCGGCGCATCCGCTGTTCCCGTGTCGGTGATCGGCACTGATGCTGCCGGTGACAATCTCGTGCGCATGCTGCGCGAACTCGGCGCTGACACAGCGGGCCTCGCGCAGGCGCGTGGCCGCATGACCTCGTCGAAGAGCCGCTTCAGCGCGCTCAACCAGCAGGTGCTGCGCTTCGACGAAGAGGAGATCAAGCCGCTCGATGTTGCGGAGCGCGACGGTCTGATCCGGCATTTCCGCGCGGCGCTGACGCGCGCCGACATCGTCGTCCTGTCCGACTATGGCAAGGGCATATTGCTCGACGGCGTCGCCGGCGACTTGATCGCCATCTGCCGTGAGGCGGGAAAGCCGGTGCTTGTCGATCCGAAGGGCCGCGACTATGCGCGCTATGCCGGAGCGACCGCCATCACCCCCAACCGCAAGGAGCTTGGGGAAGCTGTCGGCCATGCGGTGTTCGCCGATGACGAGATCGTGGCGGCGGCACGCCAGCTGATTTCAGCGCATGGCTTCGATTTCGTCGTGGCGACGCGCAGCGAAAAGGGCATGAGCGTGGTCGACCCGACCGAGGCGCGCCATATCGCCACCCAGGCGCGCGAAGTGTTCGACGTTTCGGGCGCCGGCGACACGGTGATCGCGAGCTTTGCATTGGCGCTGGCGGCCGGTGCCGACCCTGTCTCGGCGGCATCGATCGCCAATGCTGCCGGCGGCGTCGTGGTGGGCAAGCGCGGCACCGCGCGGCTGACGGTCGAGGAACTCACCGGTGCGCTGTTCCGTTCGCACGGGCCGACCGCCCACAAGGATGCCATCCTCGACGCTACGTCGGCCGCGCGCATGGTCGCGGCGTGGAAGGAGGAGGGCTTGAGCGTCGGCTTCACCAATGGCTGCTTCGACATCCTGCATGCCGGCCACGTCAGTCTCTTGCACGCGGCGCGCAGCCAGTGCGACCGGCTGGTGCTTGGCCTCAACAGCGATGCTTCGGTGCGACGGCTAAAGGGCGTCGGGCGGCCGGTCAACGACCAGCATGACCGCGCCTGTGTGCTCGCCGCCCTTGCCTCGGTCGATGCGGTCGTGGTGTTCGAGGAGGACACGCCCCTGGCGCTGATCGAAGCGCTGCTGCCCGATATACTAGTCAAGGGCGCCGACTACACGATCGACACCGTGGTCGGTGCCGATGTGGTGCGGAAGGCGGGCGGCCGCGTCGTGCTGATCGATCTCGTCGCCGGCAAAAGCACCACCAACACCATCGGCAAATTGCGCGCCGGCGGCACCACAAGCTGAGGAATTCATGTCTGACCTGAACGACTACCTGGTCCGCTCGGCGGCCGCGATTTCCGCCATGGTCGAGCGCGACCTGACGAGCGAGATGGAGCGGGCGGTGAGCGCCATCGTGACGGCTCTTTCGCAGGGCAAAGCCTTGCTGATCTGCGGCAATGGCGGCTCGGCCAGCGATGCGATCCACATCGCCGGCGAACTGGTCGGCCGCTTCCTCAAGGAGCGCAAGGCCTACAATGTCATCGCACTCCCGGCCAATGCCGCGGTGCTGACCGCCTGGGGCAATGACTATGGCTTCGACACGGTGTTTTCGCGCCAGGTCGAGGCGCATGGCTCGGCGGGCGGCGTGCTGTTGGCAATCTCGACCAGCGGCAATTCGCCGAGCATTCTCGCCGCTGCCGAGCACGCGCGGATGATGGACATGACGGTGATCGGCCTGACGGGCGACACCGGCGGCAAGCTCAAGCCGCTATCGGACATCCTGCTCAACGTGCCCTCGACCTCGACCCCGATCATCCAGCAGGGGCATCTGTGCCTCTATCATCATCTGTGCGAAGTGGTCGAAGCGCGTCTCAGCAATGGCTGACGGGACCTGGTCGTGAAGCTCGAACCCTATCCGCTCAAGGAGCCCGGACTGTGGGTAGAGCGGATCGATAGCAGGATTTTTCCGACCGGTACGCCTGCACTGTTTCTCGACCGCGACGGCACCATCAATCTCGACACCGGCTATCCCGATGACCCGGCCGAAATGGTGCTGCGCGAGGATATCGCCGCTGCGATCGGTGCCGCCAATCAGACCGGCATTCCCGTCATCATCGTCACCAACCAGTCGGGCATCGCGCGCGGCTACTACGGCTGGAGCGATTTCGCCGCCGTCAATGGCCGCGTGCTCGACCTGCTGCGCGCCGACGACGCGTTCGTGGATATGGTCCTTGCCTGCGCCTATCACGAGGCGGGCGAGGGGCCGCTTGCGATCGCCAATCATCCGATGCGCAAGCCCAATCCCGGCATGCTGCTGGAGGCGGCCAAATGTCTCGGGCTCGATCTGCAGCGATCGCTGATCGTCGGCGACAAGCAGGCGGACATGGAGGCGGGACAGCGCGCCGGACTTTTGCAGGGCTGGCTGGTCGACGGCGAAGCGGCCGTTCAATCGGGCTTTACAGTCCAGCCCTGGCGCGACCACGAGGATCTGGGTGGCCTGCTCGCCGCAATAGCGGCACTCGGCGCTATGTCGGGCTAGAGCAACTCCGGGAAAAGTGTGAAACGGCTTTCCGTCCGGAATTGTATCAAAGCAAGGGGGGCATAATTCCGAAAGTGGAATTTGGCCTCAAGTCCGATCGTTGTCTCGCGAAGCTTCATAAAGCTTGGCCTCGGTGGCGAACGAATACACCATCACCATCATCGAATAGACGAAGCCATGCCGGCCGCACAGGAAGTAGCGCTTGGCCAGGTAGAATTTCAGGAAGTTGCCGAGCGGCGACAGGACCAGCCTTATCAAGCCTGGCTTCTTGCCTCTCTCGACCAGCGTGGCAACCTTGAGGCTGGAGTAGGTGTTGGCCCTTGCCAGATCCTCCGCGACAGTCATTTCGCGGCGATGCAGCAACACGCCATTTTCAATCGTACCGGTTTCGCCCGGCACCTCGAACGATTCATGGACCCGCAGGTCAATGTCCATGGTGGCCTTGTCGCGGCGGAACAGACGCAGCAGCCTGTTGTGCAGCACCCAGCGGTGCGCATAGCCATAGCCTTTCAGCTTGTCGCGGCGTCTTACGAACCATCCGTCGATGGCCTCGTTGTGAGGCTGCGTCACGGTCACTATCGACCGCCTGAGCAGGTCGTCGACGGCCTCATCGGCTTCAATCGAAAGGCACCATGGCTGCGTGGCTTGATCAAGCGCGAATTGCCGCTGACGTGGGAAACCCGGCCAATCGTTGTGAAACAGCCTTATCGGGTAGCCCTTGGCGATGAACTCCTGAATGACGTCCAGGGTGTTATCCGTCGAACCTGAATCGACGACGACGATGTCGGCGCAGAAGTCGACGCTCTCCAGGCACGGGCCGATCATGTCGGCTTCGTTCATGCAGATGATGAGCGCCGAAACCGGACTAGAAAATCGAGTCATGATCCCACTCTACAGCACACTGTTCTGTGAAATTACGCTGCTTGCGCCATCTGTTGTTACGCAAGCCCTGTCGAAAAACCCGTCACACTTTCCTGAAATTGCCTTAGGAAACCAACAAAGCAGCCACGTCCGTCAGAACGCTCCGGCTTTCTACACCAGAGCCTGTCGAATCCGAAAGCGGCCCTGGTATGGCGAAGCCGGGAATTCGCATCGAGCGGGGACGATGTGGTGCTGCCGTCGACCAGCCTCAAGGCTGTGCAAACGAGACCAGCCCCTCGTCCTTGACCCGGCGGATGGTGAGCGCGGTGCGCACCGTGTCGACATTCGGGGTCGAAGTCAGCTCCTCGATGACGAAGGTCTGGAAGGCCCCCAGGTCGCTCGCCACGCAGTGCAGCAGGAAATCGGATTCCCCCGATACCATCCAGGCGTCGCGCACGATCGGCCAGCCGCGGGTGCGCTCTGCAAAGGTGCGCAGTTCGGCGTCGGCCTGGTGATGCAGGCCGATCAGGCAGAAGGCAACGACATCGAGGCCGAGCGCCGGCGCGTTGAGCAAGGCGCGGTAGCCGCGGATGATGCCGGCTTCCTCCAGCCGCTTGACGCGGCGCAGGCACGGCGGCGCCGAAATGCCAACGCGGTTCGATAGTTCGACATTGGTCATGCGGCCATCGGCCTGAAGCTCGCGCAGGATCTTCCAGTCGATGGCGTCGAGATCGGCCTTGAGCGGCATGAGGGCTCTCGATAAGTCAGGGCAATACGCAAGAATCTTGCGTGATCTTGTAATTAAACGACTTCGCTGTCCATTCCATCCCTCGCTCGGAATATTTCGGCCGATCAAAGCGGCGACAGGGGTGCGACAAAGCTTTCCGGGGACGAATGCCAACCTGCCTTGCTGGCGCCGTGGGCAACACTTACATTACGCGCGATATCGACGAGTTTTCCATGCCGCAATTGCCGGCAGCCCTCCGCAGAGGCTTCTAGATGACCACCAAGCACGCGCCCGTTCTCATTATCGGCTCCGGCCCAGCCGGTTATACGGCGGCGGTCTACGCCGCCCGCGCCATGCTGAAGCCGATGCTGGTCGCCGGCCTGCAGCAGGGCGGGCAGCTGATGATCACCACCGATGTCGAGAACTATCCCGGCTTTGCCGACCCCATCCAGGGGCCGTGGCTGATGGAGCAGATGCTGAAGCAGGCCGAACATGTCGGCACCGACATCATCAACGATATCATCACCGAGGTCGACCTCAATGTGCGGCCGTTCCGCGCCAAGGGCGATTCCGGCACCAGCTACACCGCCGACGCGCTGATCATCGCCACTGGCGCGCAGGCCAAATGGCTGGGCATTCCGACCGAACAAACCTTCATGGGCTTCGGCGTGTCGGCCTGCGCCACCTGCGACGGCTTCTTCTACCGCGGCAAGGATGTCGCTGTTGTCGGCGGCGGCAATTCGGCGGTGGAAGAGGCACTCTACCTGTCGAACCTCGCCAAGAGTGTGACGGTCATCCATAGGCGCAGCGATTTCCGCGCCGAGCGCATCCTGCGCGAGCGGCTCCTGAAGAAGGACAATGTCCATATCATCTGGGACACGATCGTCGACGAGATCACCGGCCGTCCCGGCAAGGCGCCGCTGCCGCCTTCGGTCGAAGGGCTGAAGCTCAAGCATGCGGTGACCGGCCAGGAAACACATCTCAAGGTCGACGGTGTGTTCGTGGCCATCGGCCACGCGCCGGCGGTCGAATTGTTTGCCGGCAAGCTGAAGCAGAAGCCGAACGGCTATCTGTGGACGGCGCCGGATTCGACCCGCACCGACGTTCCCGGCGTGTTTGCGGCGGGTGACGTGACCGACGACATCTACCGCCAGGCGGTGACCGCAGCGGGGCTCGGCTGCATGGCTGCACTCGAGGCGGAGAAGTATCTGGCCGGCATCGAAGTGCACCGTGAAGCGGCGGAATAAAGAGTTCAGAAGGCGACTTAGAAACGCCGTGTAAAAGCCTGATTTTTCATTCAGACGCCAAAACAGAACGAGGGGTAGCATGGCGTTGGACTGGGACAAGCTACGCGTGTTTCACGCTGCGGCGGAGGCAGGGTCGTTTACCCATGCGGCCGAGACATTGCATCTGTCGCAATCGGCGATCTCGCGGCAGGTCAGCGCGCTCGAACATGATGTCGGCGTGCCGCTGTTCAACCGCCATGCCCGCGGGCTGGTGCTGACCGAGCAGGGCGAAATGCTGTTCCGCACGGCGCATGACGTGCTGATGAAGCTCGAAACCATCAAGTCGCGGCTGACCGAGACCAAGGATCGCCCCTCCGGCGTGCTCAGGGTGACGACCACCGTCGGGCTGGGCGCCGGTTGGCTGACCGAGCGGGTGCAGGAGTTCATAGAGCTCTATCCCGAAATCAGCCTGCAGCTGATCCTCGCCAACGAGGAACTCGACCTCACCATGCGCCAGGCAGATTGCGCCATCCGGCTGCGCCAGCCGCAGCAGCCGGACTTGATCCAGCGCCGCCTGTTCACCGTACACTTCCACCTCTATGCCTCGCCCACCTATGTCGCCAAGCACGGCAAGCCGGCTTCGGTGGCCGAGCTGAAGAGCCATCGCATCGTCACCTTCGGCGTGCCGGTGCCGTCGCATCTGTCGGAACTGAACTGGCTGGAAACGATTGGCGATTTCGAAGGCGGACAAAGGGTGCCGACGTTGCAGATCAATGACATATTGTCGATCAAGCGCGCGGTGCAGGGCGGCGCCGGCATCGCCATGCTGCCCGACTATGTGATCAACAAGGATTCCGACCTGGTGCAATTGCTGCCGGAGACCGAGGTGCCGTCATTCGACACCTATTTCGCTTATCCGGACGCGATGAAGAACCAGGCCAAGCTGCATGTCTTTCGCGATTTCATCATCGCCAAGGCGCGTAGCTGGTCTTTCTGATCCACCCCTGGCGTCCGACTTTCTGGTCTTCATCCAGTTCTAGAATCACCCCCGCCAGGGCGTCAGGCGCGGCAGCCAGGCGGGCACGGCGCGGCGATAGATTTCGTATTGCGCGCCGTAGCGGCGGGCCAGTGTCGGCTCCTCGTAGAGCCGGACGAACGACACCATGGCGATCGCGCCGATGGTCGCGTAGGCGGCAAGCGTCAAACTCGAGAACAGCAGCGCCTGGCCGAGGATGATCGACAGCACCGCGACATACATCGGGTTGCGGACATGGCGGTAGATGCCGCCGATCACCAGTCTCTCGGTCGGTGCAACCGGAGCGGGCGTGCCCAGCCCCTCGAGCGCAAAGCGGCCGAAGGCATGCAGCAGTGCAGCGATCGCGGTGACGATCAGGAGCCCGCCAACAGGCACAAAGCCCGGCAGGCTCGACCATGGCAAGCCCCAGCGATCGGTCAACAGCCAGGGCACCAGCCCGGCAACCACGCCGGGTGCGGCGATGAAGAACGCCGCGCTGCCGGCGATCGCCGAAAACGTCCGCATTGGGTGCTTCCTCCCTGACTGCCTGATAAATGAACGGCTGCTGCCTGCTTCCACATCATTGCGCGGTTTTGGCATTTGGGCACAGAAATCGATCGCGATTGGCGATTCTGTAGTGAGAATCGCGCCTCCGTACACTCCGTTTTGCTGATTTTGCTGGTCCTATAGGTCTCGGATATGGGTTAGACCACAGCCTGCGTCTTTTTGCATGCGTGTGTTGCAAAATAGATGCTTGTTTCTTGGGCATGATGAGCACATATATAGATCATCTCCTGGGCGCGTTCTCCTCCCATTAGCGCCCTAGAGTGTTCCCCTCTGGAGGTTAGCCTTAACAGGCACTTCCAATCAAACTCAGCCGGATCTTCGTTGATCCGGCTTTTTTGTTGCCCGAGCCCTGCCGGAGCAACTCGAAAATTCATCAGAATTGCCACGTAACAGTGACATGTAACCTCAGGTAACATGACATGGACGCCCGACACGTGCTATCCACACCATAGGACGCGGTGTGGTCGTGCGGGAGATGGGGGCATCACTCGAACGGCCCGGGCTCAGGCGGCTACCGCGTCCGAACCATTTTCGCTGCCGAAGTTCGGCGGCGCCAGATGCGGCGGACCTTCCGTTTTGCCTCCTGGGAAACGGTCCGCGAATAAAACGACGTCCGGTCCCCGCCGGGCGTCGTTTTCATTTGGCCCCCCTCGAACCGGGGTTCGAGGGGAAGACCGAATCAGGCAGCCTTGCCGTTGGCATTCATCGCTTCGTCGGCGAGACGCCCGGTGAGTTCGGCCATGTGGTCGAAGACGGCGCGGTAGCTGGCGACGCCAGCGGTCGCCGAGCGCAACTCGATGATCAGGTCGCCGATCTCGGCCTGCGGCATGGTCGCCTCGACAACATCCCATCCCGGCCAGTCAGGCCGCGCATCATAGCCGAGGATCTGGCCGCGCCGCTGCGGGATGAGCGCGATGATCTTCGAGGTCGCGTCGGAGGGCGTGACGATCTCGACCTTCATCACCGGTTCCAGAAGCACCGGCGAGCAGGCGGCCATGCCTTCCTTCATCGCCAGTCTGGCCGCCATCTGGAAGGCCATGTCGGAGGAATCAACCGCGTGGTAGGAGCCGTCCGAGAGGTTGACGGCGACATCGACGACGGGAAAGCCGAGCGGGCCCGACTTCAGATAGTCGCGCACGCCAGTCTCGACCGACTGGATATAGGTCTTCGGCACGACGCCGCCGGTGATGGTGTCGGTGAACTGGAAGCCGGAGCCGCGCGGCAGCGGCTTGATCTCGATCACCACGTCGCCGAACTGGCCATGGCCGCCAGACTGTTTCTTGTGCCGGCCGCGCTGCTGCGCCGATTTGCGGATCGTCTCGCGATAGGGCACCGCCGGCGCATGACCTTCGACCGGGATCTGGTTCTTGCCTTCCAGCCGCTCGCGCACGACACGCAGATGCATCTCGCCATGGCCCGACAGCACGGTCTCGGCCGAGTCCTGGTTGTGGCGCAGGCTGAGCGAGGGGTCTTCCTCCGCCAGCCGCTGGATGGCGGCCGACATCTTCACTTCGTCCTTGCGCTCCTTGGGGCGCAGCGCGAAAGCGAAGACCGGCTGCGGCGGCTCGAACTCAAGCAGCGGCTTGATGCCGCCCTTGGCCGAACTCAGCGTCTGGCCGGTCTTGACCTCATCCAGCTTGCCCAGCGCCACAGTGTCGCCGGCCTTGGCGATGGTGAGCTTGAACTGATCCTTGCCGAGCATTCGGTAGATGCCGGAAACCTTCGCCGTGTTGCCGCCGGGCAGCCAGAGTTCGGAGCCGTCGACGACCTGGCCGGACAGGATGCGCGACACCGACAGCTTGCCGCCATGCGGCGTGTGGATGGTCTTCATCACCTGAGCCACGGTGGCCGCGCCGTCGGGCGCGCCCAGCCGCCTGCGGGTCGCCTCGATGTCGGGCGCGTCGTGGCGGATCGCCTTCAAGAGGCGCAGCACGCCGTTGCCTTTCTCGGCGGTGCCGATCAGCACCGGCGTCACCGCGCCATCGCGCAGATCGGCGGCGAGGTCGTCGAAGATGGCGTCCTTGGGCGGCTCGATCTCCTCGAGCAGTTGTTCCATAAGTTGGTCGTCATGATCGGCCAGCGTCTCCAGCATGGAGAAGCGCGCCTCCAGTTCGCGCGCCTTGTCATCGCCAGGTATTTCGGCCACTTCGCTTTCGGCATATTCGCGATAGATGTAGGCGCGCTCCAGCGCCAGATCGATGGAGCCGATGACGACGCCATCCTTGCGCAGCGGAATCTGGCGCAGCAGCAGCGGCACGGCGCTGGCCGGCTGCAGCATCTTCAGCGTGTCGCGCACGCCGGCGATTGCCTTGTCGACCTTGTTGAGGAACAGGATGCGCGGCACGCCGAGATCGTCGAGCCTGCGCATGATCAGCTGCAGGGCAGGGATCTTCTTTTCGTCGGCCTCGGCAACGACCACGGCGAGGTCGCAGGCGGCCAGCACCGGCTCGGCCTCGAAAGAGAATTCGATGGAGCCGGGACAATCGACGAAAGTAAGCTGCTCGCCCATGAATTCGGTGGTGGCGAAGGTCGCCTCGACGCTCATCGCGTGGGCCCGCGCCTCTGGCGAATGATCTGAAACGGTGTTGCCCGATGAGACGGGGTTTTGTCGGGGAATTGAGCCCGTGCGGGCCAATATGGCTTCGAGAAGTGTCGTCTTACCGCTGGCGAAGGGACCGATTATGGCAATGCATTTCGGTCCCGTGCGTCGTCCTCCGGCGCGAGTACCCATGACTGACCTCCACTCAGGCGTTTCCCGTAGGACCGACTGGCATGCATGGTTCAGGCTTGGTCAATCGGTCCTGAGCGGCGGCCGGCCTGTTCGACCGTCGCGGGCGGGGTTCTTTTGGTTTGGCCACCTGCCCGAAACCATCGTCCCACTTGTTTGCCGGCAGGGCAAGAAAAATAGAAACTCTTCGGCCGTCGCCTCAGGCGCTCAGCGCCAGCGGCTCGGCATGGACGGCATGCAACGAACCAAGCTTGTCGCGCGGCGCCGGCCGGCCGAAGAAATAGCCCTGGAAACGATTGCAGCCGGCAGCCTTGGCCAGGGCGAATTCCTCCTGCGTCTCGACGCCCTCGGCGACGATGGTGACGTCCTGGATGCGTGCGATCTGGGCGAGCGCCGAAACGAAAATCTGCGCCACCTGGTCATGGGCGAGGCTGCGGATGTAGGAGCGGTCGATCTTGATGCTGTCGACGGGCAAGGTCTTCAGATAGTTGAAGCCGCAATGGCCGGTGCCGAAGTCGTCGAGCGCGATGTGGAAGCCGAGGCCGCGCAACGCTTCGAGGCGCCGCAGGATTTCGGGCGTGGCGGCGGTCGCCACCGTCTCGGTGATCTCGATGACGAATTGCGCGGCGGAACGGCCGGTTTCCTTCAGCACGCGATCGCACATGGTGACGATCTCGTCACGCTTCAGCTGTTCGCCGGATACGTTGATCGAAATGCGGCGTCCCGGGAAATGGCTGATATCGGCGCAGGCCCGCTTGAACACCCACTCGCCGAGCATGTCGATCAGGGTCGAGCGTTCGGCGATCGGAATGAACTCGGCCGGCGAGATCAGACCACGAACCGGGTGGCGCCAGCGGATCAGCCCTTCGAAGCCACAGGTGGAACTGTCCGGATTGACGATCGGCTGGTAGTGCAGCTCCAGTTCGCCGAGATAGACCGCCGCGCGCAACTCCCGCTCGACCAGGCGACGATAGCGCTTGTCGGACAGCATCTCCTCGTCGAACACGGTGACGCGGCCACGGCCCGCCGCCTTGCTTTCATAGAGCGCCAGGTCGGCGACCAGCATCAGTTCCGTCGTGTTCGAGGCATGTGCCGGCGCCAGCGCCACGCCGACGGAAATGGACAGTGGGATGGTCTTGCCCTCATGCGATTTCCCGGCCCGCATGGCGTCCAGCAAGCGCCTGACTTTCTTGCTGATGATGGCGAGATCGTTGTGCGGGACGATGACGCCGAATTCGTCGCCGCCGAGCCGTCCGACCATGCCTCCGGCAAAGATGCGCTCGGCCGTCTTGACCAGATGCGCCAGAGCGAGGTCGCCGAACTGATGTCCGAACGTGTCGTTGAGCTGCTTGAAGTGATCGACGTCGATCAACAGCAAGGTCGCATCGTGCCGGTCGCGCATGCTGCCGAGACTGCCGTGCAGCGCTTCGAGGAAATAGCGGCGCGTCATCGCCCCGGTCATCGCGTCCCTGGTCAGGAAATGATGCTTTTCCGCCTCTGCGGCGGCGGCCGACCGCAAGCGATTGACGACGCTGCTGCGCATATACATCAGGGCCATCAGGGCCAAGCTGGTGGCGAGGATCGAGACCGCGAAGGCGTTGCTGGAGGGCAGGTTTCGCGACAGGTCGACCGCGCCAAGCACCGCGGCGCCGATGCTGATCAGAAGCAGCAACTGGATGCCGCGGTAGATCCGGCCGCTGTGATCCTTGATCGTCGCCAGTATGCTCATCTCATCGCCCCTTGAAATGCAGGCTCAGGGCTAGAGCGCAGCTGTTAAGAAGACATTGAATTCGCCATCTTTCCGTGCCGCGACACGGTGCGGGGAGCGTTCATGGTTAAGGAGAAAAATCGGTCTTGCGGCGGTGGGCGAAACGGCCGGTTGCGCCTCGGATGATATCGGCCGAGAATGCATTTTTCGTCACATGTCGGGCGGCGTCTGTCGCCGATCGCTTCACCAGTTCCAGGATCACCCCGATGAAGATCATTGCTTGCGGCAGCGTGCCGACCATCGTAGCGCCGGAGAAGTACTTCACCGGCCGCGTGTTGCAGACGCCGATCATCGAGAAGGAGGCGCCGGCGCGGCTGCGGGCCACGCTGGTCAGCTTCGAGCCGGGCGCGCGCACCCACTGGCACACGCATCCGCTCGGCCAGACACTCTACGTCACCTTAGGCGCAGGCCTTGCCCAGACATGGGGCGAGCCGGTCCAGGAGATCAGGGCCGGCGACGTCATCTCGTTCGCGCCTGGCGAAAAGCACTGGCACGGTGCGGCGCCGAAGTCGGCGATGACGCATATCGCAATGCAGGAGGCGCTGGACGGTGTCCACGCCGACTGGCTGGAAGAGGTGACGTCAGTCCAATATGGCGGCTGAGTGCCGAGCCTGTGAGGCGGCGTCGTTGCCAACAAAAAACCCGGCGGTGAAGCCGGGTTTTCAATTTCAAGACTGGCCTGATCAGGTCAGCGATGCCGTGAAGCGCTGGATGCGCGTGCAGGCTTCCTCAAGCAGCGTCTCCGAAGTGGCGTAGGAGATGCGGAAATTGGGGCCGAGGCCGAAGGCTGAGCCGAACACCACTGCGACCCCCTCGGCCTCGAGCAGTTCCGAGCAGAAGGTTTCGTCGGTGTCGATCAGCTTGCCGGCTTTGGTCTTCTTGCCGATCAGCTGGGCGCAGGACGGATAGACGTAGAAGGCGCCTTCCGGCGACGGGCAGCTTATACCGCGCGCCTGGTTGAGCATCGACACGACGAGATCGCGCCGGCCCTGGAAGATCGCCTTGTTCCTGGCGATGAAGTCCTGCGGGCCGTTGAGCGCCTCGACCGATGCCCATTGCGCGATGGTGCAGGCGCCCGAGGTCTGCTGGCCCTGGATCATGTCCATCGCCTTGATCAGCGCCACCGGGCCGGCGGCATAGCCGATGCGCCAGCCGGTCATGGCATAGGCTTTCGACACGCCGTTCATGGTCAGCGTGCGCTCGTAGAGTTTCGGCTCGACTTCGGCGATGGTCTTGAAGACGAAGTCGCCATAGGTCAGGTGCTCGTACATGTCATCGGTCAGCGTCCAGACATGCGGATGCTTCAACAGCACGTCGGCCAGCGCGCGCAATTCAACCTCGGTATAGGCTGCACCCGACGGGTTCGACGGCGAGTTCATCAGCAGCCATTTGGTGCGGGGCGTGATTGCCTTTTCCAGCACCGCGGCGGTCAGCTTGAAGCCGTTGTCGATCGAGGTGTCAGCAAACACGGAGGTGCCGCCGCAGATCGCCACCATCTCAGGATAACTGACCCAGTAGGGGCGCGGTATGATGACCTCGTCGCCGGGGTTCAGTGTCGCCATGAAGGCGTTGAATAGGATCTGCTTGCCGCCGGTGCCGACAATGGTCTGCTCGGGCTTGTAATCGAGATTGTTCTCGCGCTTGAACTTCTTCGCGATCGCCTCGCGCAGCGGCACGATGCCCGACACCGGCGGATATTTGGTTTCGCCGCGGCGGATCGCCTCGATCGCCGCATTCTTGATGTTGTCGGGCGTATCGAAATCCGGCTCGCCGGCGCCGAGGCCGATAATGTCACGGCCGGCATTTTTCAGCTCACGCGCTTTCTGCGTCACCGCAATGGTCGCGGAAGGCTTTACGCGGGAAAGGGCGTCGGCGAGAAAGGCCATGACCGGATATCTCCAAACAAGGTCGGCGCGGGCCGGGAGCGGCCGCGGCGCTTCTCATGTCGCATGATTTCGCGCAGTGCAAGCATTGTCGGCTGATCCAGGCCTCAAGGACCCGTGATCGGCAACGATAAATTCATTAACGGGCGGTAGAGGCTTGCGTGACAGGATCACAGTTTGACCGCCAGTTTGCGGAGCGAGGAACCGTGTCGCGCAGCATCGGGCTTGCCCACATCATCCGTCACGACGACGGCACCTCCACCGGTGTCTGGGGCATCTACACGCTGCAAAGCGCCTTCCAGCCGATCTTCGCCTTCAACGAGGGCAAGCTGTCGGTGGCGGCGTTCGAAGGGCTGATCCGGCCGTTCCGCGACGGCGAGCCGCAATCGCCGATGAGCTTTTTCAGCACCTGCCCGGCCGCCGACCGCCTCCATGTCGAGGCGTTGACCAGGACGCTGCATCTTCTGAACGCCGGCGCCTGCCTGCCTGAAGAAGCATCGATCTTCGTCAATTTCGACCCGTCGGTGTTCACCGAGCGCACCGTTGCCGACAATGCCTTGCGCGAAATGCGGCTGGTGCTGCACGAGGCTGGCATCGATCCGCGCCGTGTGGTCTGCGAAGTGACCGAGCAGCGCTCGGCGTCGCAGGAGACCCTGCACAGTTTCGTCGCAGCACTTCGGGCCAACGGCTTTCGCATCGCCGTCGACGACTATGGCGCCGATGATTCCGACATCAACCGCATCAAGGAGCTGAAGCCCGACATCGTCAAATTCGACGCCTTCTGGATCACGCAGTTGATGGAGTCCGGGGCCGGCTTCGCGCTGCTGACCACCATGGTGAAAAGTTTCGAGCAGCAAGGCATCCGCACGGTGTTCGAGGGCATCGAGGAGGGCTGGCAACTGGAACTCGCCGAGAAGTCGGGAGCGTCGATGGTGCAGGGTTTTGTGCTGGCGCGGCCCGAGCTAGCGCCGACAAGCTTTCGCGTCTTCGGCAAATCCGCGCAGCAGGCCGCCTCCACGGCCGTTGAAGCCGCGCCTGTCCAACCGGCACCACCGCACGCGACACGGCCAGCAAAAGCCTTCGGGCGCAAGGTGGCGCCATGAGGCGCGAGCGGCGGCGCGATGTCGGCAACGCGATCCAGGTCGACGAAGTCGGTATCGAATACGGCATCCATGGCGAGTTCCGGCTGCGCAGCGCCTATCAGCCGATTTTCGCTCCGCGCGGCCGCTTCCTTCACGCCGTCGCGGTCGAAGCCCTGATCGAGCCGCACCGTGCCGGCCGCCCCGGTGCGCCGAAGGTGTTTTTCGAAAGCATCGCCGCTTCCGACCGCTTGTTTGTCGAGACCATGTGCCGGGTGCTTCACCTCAGGAATTTTCACAACATCGGCGTCGACGGACTCGATCTGTTTTTCAACTACAATCCGTTGATCAACGACCATCCCGGGCGAGCGCTGGCCGAGATCCGGCTGATGACCAGGTATCTCGGCGATTTCGGCCTCGCGCCGGCCATGCTGGTCTGCGAAATCACCGAACAGGCGGCCGACGACGCGCTTCTCATCCGACTGGTGCGCGAAATGCGGCGCGACGGGATCCGCATCGCCATCGACGATTTCGGCACCGGCCACTCGACGGAGGAGCGGGTCAGCCTGCTCCATCCCGACATCGTCAAGATCGACGGCACCTGGTTCGCCGAGTTCTGCCGCCATGCCGCCGCCGAACGGTTCTTCCGCCCGCTGGTTTCGACCTTGCACGACCGTGGCGCCAAGGTGCTGGTCGAAGGCATCGAGCAGCCCACACACCTGCGCGTCGCGCTCGAAGGCGGCGTCGACCTGCTGCAGGGGTTTCTTCTCGCCCGCCCGGCGCTGGCCGGCACGATCTTCAACGAAGAGCCGCTCTCCGTCGACACGCTGCTTGGCAGGGATAGCAAGGTTGTGCCGCTGTTCGGCTAGGGCGCCTCGATATTCAGGTGAGGCCGGCCTGCAAACGGCAGCTTCCTGCGCTTCCGGTACTCACGTACCCAAATGTACGCTCCGTTCCGGTTCTCGGAATCCACCGTTTTCGACTCGGCCTGACCTGAATCTCGTCACGCCCTTGAACGCCCTCATGCGTTCACACATCAGCAGCGCTGATGGTCGTGCCAAAACAAATCATTGGTTGAGGACGTCGCCGCTGCGATAATCACGCCGGCAGAGGCAGCGCACCGGGGAACTGCAATGATACTCTACGGCATGATCGACAGCGGCAATTGCTACAAGCCGCGGCTGCTGATGGCCAAGCTTGGCCTCGCCTTCACCAATGTCGAGGTGAGTTCGCATACGGGTGAGACGCGAAAAGCGGACTATGTCGCCAAGAACCCGAACGCCATGGTGCCGCTGCTCGAGCTCGATGACGGCCGGCGGCTGGCTGAATCCAACGCCATCCTGCTCTATCTCGCAGAAGGCACGCGCTTCCTGCCGGCGGACAGGTACGAACGGGGACTGGCCTATCAATGGCTGTTCTTCGAGCAATACAGCCACGAGCCCTATATCGCGGTGCGCAAGGCGCTGCTGACCTTTCCCGAACGCGCCCGGGATGCGACGCCGGAGCGGCTGGCGGTGACGCTGGAACGCGGCAACAAGGCGCTCGGCGTGATGAACAAACATCTGGAAACCAATGCGTTCTTCGCTGGCGGTGCCTACAGCGTCGCCGACATCGCGCTCTATGCTTATACGCATACGGCAGAGCAGGGCGGCTTCCAGCTCGATGCCTATCCAGCGGTGACAGACTGGCTTGGCCGGGTGGAAGCGGATCCAGGGCATGTGCCGATGGACTGGGTGGGGTGAGCAACGTCGCCAATTGTCGATGCCTGAACCCCAGACAAACAAAAAGGCGGGATAAATCCCGCCTTCCCATTTTCGGTAGCCTGATCGGGAGCGTCCGGTCCGGGCTGGCAGCTATCTGCTGATCCAGCTTTTCGGTTCTTTCCGCTCCGGCGCGCTTCTCGCGCGACTGTCAGTACATCCGTGACTTGCCGCGCGCCCCGAGCTCTCGCCCGGCGCGCGCCATTCGCAAAATCAGGCTGCCTTGCTCAGAGATCCAGCGGACGACTTGCCAGTGCGGCGGTCCTGCTCGATCTCGAAGTTGATCTTCTGGCCTTCGACCAGGGTCGACAGTCCAGCACGCTCGACAGCGGAGATGTGGACGAATACGTCCGCGCCGCCCGCGTCAGGCTGGATGAAGCCGAAGCCCTTGGTGGCGTTGAACCACTTGACCGTTCCAGTTGCCATTTAGATAGTCCTTCACATTTGCTTTAGATTGACCGGACCGAAGTCCAGCCGGTGTGCATCGAGATTTTGGAGATAGACGTCAGCAAACGCGATTATCGCGAGGCCCGGATCGATCGGCCGAAATATCAATGGAACGCATATAGGCTGCTTTCGCACGAAAAACAAGACTGCGTGAGAAGGCCGTGATCAGGATGCCGCCCAATGGCCGCCCCAATCGCGTGAGAGCGTCGCAACAGGATCGGGCCCCGGCGGTGTTCAATCCGGGAGGAGCTTGGGGAGAGGATCATGAAAACCATTCTGCTTGCCGCCTGCCTGACGCTGGTGGCCGCCGAGGCGCAGGCGATCTCGCGCTACGACCCGACGCGTATGAGCTGCGGGCGTGTCCAGTCGACGATCGCGCGGCAGGGCGCCGTCATCCTGCGTTACCAGTCGACGCGGGTGCCCGGCCTGCCGCTCTATGACCGCTATGTGCAGAGCGAGCAGTTCTGCACCATGGGCGAGGTGAGGGCACGCGCCTACGTACCGAGCGCCGACACCAAATCCTGTCCGGTCTATACCTGCAAGCGGCCGGACTATGATCGGCATTTCCATCGGCGCTTCTTCCACAACGACTAGAGCAATTCCAGGAAAAGTGTGAAGCGCCTTCCCCCAGGGAATTGCGACAGAGAGATGGTTCAAAAGCCGAAGGAAACCTGCGCTGGTGGCGGCGGGCCGACGCGCACGCCTTCCATGGCCAGCATCTTCTCCTTGGTGTTCGAGCCGCCGGGCGCCGAGAAGCCGCCTATCTTGCCGCCGACGGCAAGGATGCGATGACAGGGAATGACCAGCGGCACCGGATTGGCGCCAAGGGCAGCACCGGTTTCGCGCGGCAGACCGCCATGGCCGGCGCGTTTGGCCAGTTCGCCATAGGTGGTGGTTTCGCCATAGCCGAGCTTCCGCGCCGCGCCGTAGATGGCGAGGCGGAAGTCGTCGATGCCGTCGAGATCGACGGGTACGCCGGTGAAGTCGACATCCTCGCCGGCCGCATAGGCCTTGATCGAGGCGATCAGGTCGACGACCCATGGAGGCTGGGCGGTGGATGCGGAAACGCCGGCATGGCGCATCAGCCGCCGCTCCACCGCCTCGCGGCTGCGTTCAGGCAGGCAGAGCCTGATCAGGCCTTTTTCGCTCCAGGCGATGCCCATGAAGCCGATCACTGTTTCTAACACTGCGTGGCCGGCTGTGATCGAAGATGTCGTTTCCATGATGCGTTCCTTTCCGCAAAGTGGCGAAATCCGGCATTCGTCCCGGTACATATCCAGAACAATATGGCATCTGGCCTCAAGTCTCGCCACCCGAAAACCACCTGAGGGCCCCGATTGCCGGTCGTGAATCGCTGGTGTAAGGAATTTCTTAATAACCCGACAAATCGGACCCGAGCGCGGCTTGCCAGCAAAACACACTCTTATCGCGATCGGCGTGATCCTGGCTGCCGCCGGCATCAGCGGTTGCACGTCGACCTCGCAGATGAAATCCGCGCCTGCCCTGACCGAAACCGCGACTGCCGCCGGCGCTGACGCCGGTTTCACGATACCGCTGCCGGAGACGGTTTCGGTGCTGCCGGAATCATCGGGAATCGCGCCCGTTCAGACGGCTGCATTGACGCCCGCCCCGGCCACGTCGGCACCCGATGCGGCCGCCCAGCCGGCTGCTGCGACCGCCGCCTTCGCCGGATCGACCCCGGCAGCGCCGGCGGTACCCGCCATCATGACCGCCAATGCCTGGCAAGCGCCGCCGCCGGCGACCGCAGGCGAGACCGTCAAGACGGCCGAGACCTATACGACCGCCGGGCTCGTCATGCCCGCGACCGCCAAGGGCGACCGGAAGGTCGTGCCAGGCGTCCAGCAGGTCGCCTATATGGTGCCGCAGAACCCGGCTGCCCTCGTCCAGTTCCCGATGGCACCCGCGGAAGAAGAGCACGCGCCGGGCGTGCGTGGCGACGTCGAGCGGCTGATCGAGAAATACGCCGCCCTCTACCAGGTGCCGGTCGATCTGGTTCGCCATGTCGTCAACCGCGAGAGCACCTTCAACCCGAAAGCCTACAACAATGGCCATTGGGGGCTGATGCAGATCAAGCACGCGACGGCGCGCGGCATGGGCTATGACGGACCGGCCAAGGGTCTGTTCGACGCCGACACCAATTTGAAATACGCGGTCAAATATCTGCGTGGCGCCTGGCTGGTGTCCGGCGGCAACGCCAAGCGGGCCGACTGGCTCTACCAGACCGGCTACTATTTCGACGCCAAGCGCAAGGGCCTGCTCGAGGCGACCGGGCTTGGCCGCGACCGCCAGCGCAGCCGCCTGCAGCCCGACGCCTGAGCGCGATGCCTGAACCGCGGCCGCCGGCTCTGAACGATATCCGGCTGCGCAAGATCCTCGACGAGACGCTGGTTCCCGCGCACTGGCCGGAAGGCTTTGTGATGCGCTGCTTCGAGCCCGGTGATGCGCCGGCCCTGCATGCGCTCCTGACCGAAGTGTTCGACGACGGTGCCGACGGCCCGTTTGACGAGTGGTGGCCGCGCATATCAGGCGATCCCGAATTCGACCCGGCGCTGTGTTTCCTCGTCATCGACGCCAAGGGCCGGCTGGCGGCGGCCGCGCTGTGTTGGACGCGCGCCTTCGTCAAGGACCTCGCCGTCCATCCCGAGGCGCGCGGCAAGGGCATTGCCGAAGCGCTGATGTGGCACGCCTTCGCCACCTTTCGCGCACGCGGCGCTGACTATGTCGACCTGAAGACCAACACCGAAGAAAACGCCGCCGCAGTGCGGCTCTACGATCGGCTCGGCATGTTCGAGGTCGATTGGTACAGCTGAGCGGGGCGCTCAAATGTCCGGCGCGTTGCCGATCTTCCGCTTGAGGTCCAGCGCCCAGGCGCGGCCCTCGTCGCCGCCCCACAGCAGCCAGGCGATGTAGCCGGCCGACGGGTTTTGCTCATTCCCGTAGTTCCTGCCGCGCTTGTCGACCTCGTGGCGGGCGAAATAGCTGACCATGCGGCGGATGGTGGAGGGCGCGAGCTTTTCCCGGTTCTTCAGTTCGGTGGCGCGGGCCACGCCGATCTCGGTGCCGCCACGGCCGAATTCGCCGCGCAGGCGCAGCCCCTTGGCGGCATTGTCGGCCACCACTTGCGGGCAGCGCAGGTCGATCTCGTCGTCATCGTCGTTGTGCATTTTGTTCCCGGACTGCTGGCTTATCCTGTGGGGAGAATGCTGGGAAGAGAGCGAGGTTCCGCCACGAGGAATCGCCCGAGCGCTGCGCAAAAAAATGTCGGCACCGATCGCCGCCAAACGTCCTTGGGTCGCAGAGCAACCGCGCCGGGACGCCGGCGCCGCGACCGAAGGAGCCGATCATGATCACCTTTCCCAACGAATCCGCCAAATACCGCACCGCCCGCGAAAAACTGCTGCAGAAGGAAATCGGGCTGCGCCGCGCCATGGAAGAGGTTGCGGTCGCGCGGCGCGCGCTGCCGCCCGGTGGGCTAGTGCCGCAAGATTATGTGTTCGACGCGCTGGGATCGGACGGCAAGCCCGGGAAGGTAAAACTGTCGGAGCTGTTTGCGCCCGGCAAGGATTCGCTCATCCTCTACAACATGATGTTTCCCCGCCACCCACGCGAGACGCGCGACGTGGCGACCAGCGGCGGCACGGCGAAGCTCGCACGGCTGGACCAGCCATGCCCGTCCTGCACGGCGCTGCTCGACCAGTTCGACGGCGCGGTCGGCCATCTCGAAGCCGCCGGCTTCAACTTCGCCGTGGTGGCGAAAACCGCGCTCGAAAACCTGGTCACGCTCGGTCGCGACCGAGGCTGGCGCAACATGCGGCTGGTGTCTTCGGCCAACAACGGCTTCAAGCGCGACTACAATGCGGAGGCGGCCGACGGCGCACAGTCGCCGCTGCTGTCGGTGTTCCATCGCGACGCCGACGGCATCCGCCATTTCTGGAGTTCCGAACTGGATCTCGCGCCAACGGACCCAGGCCAGGATCCGCGTGGCGTCGGCACCTGCGAGCCGCTGTGGAACCTGATGGATTTCACGCCCGAGGGCCGGCCGAACTGGAACGAGCAACTGCAATATGGCGAGGCGTGCTGTCACTAGGAGGGCAGGGGCTCGTTCTGTACGGCGGGCGATCGCTTCAGGTTGGTTCGCACCTTCCGGACGCTGGCGCCGCCCCTCACCTGCCTGCCGGCATCCTCTCCCCGTAGAACGGGGAGAGGGGCGCTGTGATCGACGCTTTCGCCAATCGCCAGCGCTGCAGGAAGAGAGCCGACGTCGCGGCAGGCCCCTTTCTCCCCGTGGCACGGGGAGAAATGCCCGGCAGGGCAATGAGGGGCAGCGCCGACGTCGACAAGGCTGTCTGTGCCAAGCGGTTCTTGTCTACAATGTCGGCACAAAACGGGAGAGCATTCCATGCCCAAGATCGACCTGTCAGCCGTGCCCGTCCGCAAGGGCTCCGGCTACCCCGCGCCTTTCGATCAACCCTGTGCCGACCGCACGCGGCGGCGGCTGGGCGACGCGGGCGGGCTCACCGATTTCGGCGTCAATCTGATGACCTTGCCGCCCGGCGGCTGGTCCAGCCAGCGCCACTGGCACAGCCATGAGGACGAGTTCGTCACCGTGCTGGAAGGCGAACTGATGCTGGTCGAGGACGGCGGCGAGACGCTGCTCAAGGCAGGCGACTGCGCGACCTTCGCCAAGAACAGCGGCAACGGCCATCACCTGATCAACCGGTCGTCCACGACGGCGCTCTATCTGGAGGTCGGCTCGCGCGACCCGGACGACGTCATCACATGCTCCGACATCGACATGATGAGCCCGAGCTCCGACGGACGTTTCTTGCACAAGGACGGCACACCGTATCCGGGGCAGGGGTAGCTCTGGCCCATGCATCCGCGCTGGCGTTCACCGGGCGGCGCGGTAAGCTCCCTGCAAACCCAGGGAGGATTGCCGTGAAGAAAGAAATCATCGAAGTGCCGGTGCTGTCGGCAGCCGTGCGTGCCTTGGGCGTGCCGCTGTCGCTGGTGACCAAAGCCGCCGGGCTGGTCTTCGTGTCCGGCACGCCGCCGCTCGATATCTCGACCGGCAGGCTGGTCAAGGGCGACATCGAAACGCAGACCGAGGCATCGCTGAAGGCGCTGAAGCATTGCCTGGAAGCGGCCGGCACCTCGCTGGACAACGTGGTGATGGTGCGCATCTACGCCGTCAATTCCGGCTTCTACAACGCCATCAACCGCGTCTATGCCAGGCATTTTCCCGAGAACCCACCATCGCGGACCTTCGTGCCGGTGGCGTCATGGCCGATGGAGTTCGATATCGAGATCGAATGTGTGGCGGTGGGCTGAGCCGAGCTCCCCTTCTCCCCTTGTGGGGCCCGAAGGGCGGGCGAGGCCCGTGACTCGCCCCGGGCGGTGTCGCCGAAGGCGACGGATGAGGGGTGTTCCAGGGAACGCCAACGTCTCACTCCGCTGGAGCACCCTTCATCCGTCTCGGCGCTATCGCGCCGATCCACCTTCTCCCCCAGGGGGAGAAGGTAAGGGCGTTCCCGGCGCCGCATCTGGGCAGGGGTGAGCGGCGTCAGTCCTGGATCATCGCTCCGCGCTGGCGTTCGGCTGGTGGCGCGATAAGGTCCCTGAAAACCCAGGGAGATTTGCCGTGAAGAAGGAAGTCATCGAAGTGCCTGTCATGTCGGCCAAGGTGCGGGCGCTCGGCCTTCCCTGTTCGACAGCGGTGAAGGCCAACGGCTTCGTGTTCATCTCGGCGACGCCGCCGGTGGACATGGTGACCGGCGAGATGGTGCGCGGCGACATCGAAACGCAGACCGAGGCGTCGCTGAAGGCGCTGAAACATTGCCTGGAAGCGGCCGGCACCTCGCTCGACAATGTGGTGATGGTGCGCATCTACGCCGTCAATTCCGGCTTCTACAACGCCATCAATCGGGTCTATGCGAAGTATTTTTCGATCAACCCGCCGGCGCGCAGCTTCGTGCCGGTGGCGTCATGGCCGATGGAGTTTGATATCGAGATCGAGTGCGTGGCGGTGGCGTGAGCGGCGCAGCGATTTGGAGTCCGACACCGCCTTCTGTCCGCCCATGGTGTTGAAGACGATCAGCACCTGACGGTTGCGGATGGCGTCTTCGATGTTGGGGCGGCTTTCCAGCACCTTGTTCTCGGCGACGACGCACCCCTTACAACATGATCGCCGTTTGCCTGCGCTGTGCGCCGGCGCTAGGCTGCCAATATTCACGGGCGGCCGCGGGTGGCGGCACGCGCCAAGGGCTGACCATGCTTGACGAGCCGGAGCAATGAGCACGAGCCCGCTACGTGTGGCAGTCATTGGCGGCGGCATCGGCGGCGCCGCCGCTGCTGCCGCCCTGCTTCAACGTGGCATGGACGTCCGTCTCTACGAGCAGGCTACGGCCCTGGCCGAGGTCGGCGTCGGCGTCGTGATCCAACCGAACGGTGTCCGGATGCTTCGGCGGCTCGGCCTCGGTGACGAGCTGATCCGCTCGGGCGCCAGATGGATCGACCCACAGTTTCGTCGCGCCGATGGATCCTATGCGGCTGCGATGTGGCCCCCCGAGCTTGCCAGCCAAATCGAGTTCTACGGCATGCACCGCGCCGATTTGCTGGCAATGTTCGTCGATCGGCTACCTGCCGATAGTGTGAAGACCGGCCACAGATGTATCGGCTTCGAACAGGACGATGAGCAGGCCGTCATCACTTTCGCCAATGGTTTGCCCACCACGGCCGACGTCGTGATCGCGGCTGACGGTATCCATTCTACCCTTCAGCAGTTCGTAGTTGCCCCGTCCGCCCCGCTCTATTCGGGATCGGTCGCCTATCGAGGGGTGATCCCGGCGGCTGGTGTCTCGTGGCCGCCGGGAGCGATGCGCAACTGGCTTGGTGCAGGCAAGCATTTTCTCGTCTATCCGGTGCGCGCCGGCCTGCTCATCAACTACGTCGGCTTTGTGACGACTGACGAGCCGATGAAGGAGTCATGGTCGGCACGGGGCGATCCCGCCGCCCTTGCCCGGGAGTTCGCCGGTTGGGACCCCATGGTCGAGACGGTCATTGCCCAACTGAAAACGACGTTTAGGTGGGGCCTGTTCGATCGTGAGCCGCTCGCAACCTGGACTCGCGGACGCCTGACCCTGCTGGGCGACGCCGCCCACCCAATGCTGCCGCATTTGGGACAAGGAGCCAATCAGGCCATCGAAGACGCGGTTGCCTTGGCGACGGTGCTGAGCCACGCAGACCGCAAGTCAGCCCCACGGGCGCTGCTGATTTACGAGCAGCTGCGGCGCGAGCGGACTGCCGGCGTCCAGCGCATGGCGCGCATGAACGGTGCTCGCTATGACGCATCCAGCGGCGACTTGCATGCCCGCGACCGCAAGCTTGACGCTCAGCCGCAGGAACGCGCCTGGGTCTGGAATTACGACGCCGATGCCGAAGCCATGGCAGCCGCGGCTTCGCTCTAGGCAAAGTACTCCTGCAGCGGCCTGACCTCGAGGCTCCCCGCCTTCAGCGCGGCAATCGCCTCCGCTACCGCGGCAGCGCCCGACAGCGTCGTGTAATACGGCACCTTCTGCATCAGCGTCGCGCGGCGGAGCGATTTTGAGTCCGACACCGCCTTCTGGCCATCAGTCGTGTTGAAGACGATCTGGACCTGGCGGTTGCGGATGGCGTCCTCGATGTGGGGGCGGCCTTCCAGCACCTTGTTGATCTTCTCGGCGACGACGCCGTTTTCGGCGAGGAAGCGGGCCGTGCCTGAGGTTGCCATCACCTTGAAGCCGAGACCTGCGAGGCGCTTCACCGCCGGCAATATGCCCTTCTTGTCCTCGTCGCGCACCGAGACGAACAGCGTGCCGGAGCGTGGCAGGTCGACGCCGGCGCCCAGCTGGCTCTTGGCGAAGGCCAGCGCGAAATCGCGGTCGAGGCCCATGACCTCGCCGGTCGAGCGCATTTCCGGGCCGAGCAAGATGTCGACGCCGGGGAAGCGGGCGAAGGGGAACACGGCTTCCTTGACCGCGATGTGGCCGGGATTCCTGGGGTCGGGCATGGCGCCGTAATGGGCGAAGGCGTCTTCCAGCGTCTCGCCGGCCATGATGCGGGCGGCGATCTTGGCAATCGGCCGCCCGATGGTCTTGGCGACGAAGGGCACGGTGCGTGATGCGCGCGGGTTGACCTCCAGCACATAGACCGTGCCGTCCTTGATCGCATATTGCACGTTCATCAGGCCGCCGACATTGAGCGCGCGGGCGAGTGCCGCCGTCTGGCGCTCCAGCTCATCCACCAGCTCCGAAGGCAGCGAGTGCACCGGCAGCGAGCAGGCACTGTCGCCCGAATGGATGCCGGCCTCCTCGATGTGCTCCAATATGCCGGAGACGAAGGTTGCCTTGCCGTCGCAGAGGCAATCGACATCGACCTCGATGGCGCCCGAGAGATAGGTATCGAACAGCAGCGGGTTCTTGCCCAGGAGCGTGTTGATCTGGCCGGTCTTGTCGTTGGGGTATTTCTGCTTGATGTCCTCCGGCACCAGGCCGGGCACGGTGTCGAGCAGGTAGGATTGCAGCATGCCCTCGTCATGGATGATCTGCATGGCGCGGCCGCCGAGCACATAGGACGGGCGCACGACCAGCGGGAAGCCGAGCTCGCCTGCGACGAGGCGGGCCTGCTCGACCGAATAGGCGATGCCGTTCTTCGGCTGGCTGAGGCCGAGCTTGTGCAGCAGCTTCTGGAAGCGGTCGCGGTCTTCGGCGAGGTCGATCATGTCGGGCGAGGTGCCGAGGATTGGGATGCCGGCCTTCTCCAGCGCATCCGCCAGCTTCAGCGGCGTCTGGCCGCCGAACTGGACGATGACGCCGACCAGTTCGCCCGAGGCTTGTTCGGCGCGCAGGATCTCCAGCACGTCTTCCGCCGTCAGCGGCTCGAAATAGAGCCGGTCCGAGGTGTCGTAGTCGGTCGACACGGTCTCGGGGTTGCAGTTGATCATGATCGCCTCATAGCCGGCGTCGCGCAGCGCAAAGGCGGCGTGGCAGCAGCAATAGTCGAACTCGATGCCCTGGCCGATGCGGTTCGGCCCGCCGCCGAGGATGACGACCTTTTTGCGCGACGAGACCTGCGCCTCGTTGGCGAGGTGGCCGGCGAACGGCACTTCGTAGGTCGAGTACATGTAGGCGGTGGGCGAGGCGAACTCGGCGGCGCAGGTGTCGATGCGCTTGTAGACCGGGTGAACGTCGAGCTTTTCGCGGACCTTCGCGATCACTTCGATGTCGGTCCTGGTCAGCGATGCCAGGCGGGCGTCGGAAAAACCCATCGCCTTCAGCATGCGCAGATTGACGGCATCCCCGGGGATGCCGTGCTCGCGGATGCGGGCTTCCATGGCGACGATGCCGGCGATCTGCTCGAGGAACCACGGGTCGATCTTGCACATGGCGTGCACGTCTTCCAGCGAGGTGCCCATGCGGATCGCCTGCGCCACCATGCGCAGCCGGTCGGGCGTCGGCGTGCCCAGTGCTGCGCGGATGGCGTTGCGGTCGTCGGCATGGTTGGCGATCGCGGTCCCGTGGCCGAGGCCGGGGATCTCGATCTCGTCGAGGCCGGTGAGGCCGGTTTCGAGACCACGCAGCGCCTTCTGCAGCGATTCCTGGAACGTGCGGCCGATGGCCATGACTTCGCCGACCGACTTCATGGCGGTGGTCAGCACCGGCTCGGCGCCGGGGAATTTCTCGAAGGCGAAACGCGGGATCTTGGTGACGACGTAATCGATCGACGGCTCGAACGAGGCCGGCGTCGCGCCGCCGGTGATGTCGTTCTCCAGCTCGTCCAGCGTGTAGCCAACGGCGAGCTTGGCCGCGATCTTCGCGATCGGGAAACCGGTCGCCTTGGAAGCCAAGGCGGACGAGCGCGAGACGCGCGGGTTCATCTCGATCACGACCAGACGGCCATCGGCCGGGTTGACGGCGAACTGCACGTTGGAACCGCCGGTCTCGACGCCGATCTCGCGCAGCACCGCGATCGAGGCGTTGCGCATCATCTGGTATTCTTTGTCGGTGAGCGTGAGCGCTGGCGCGACGGTGATCGAATCGCCGGTGTGCACGCCCATCGGGTCGATGTTCTCGATCGAGCAGACGATGATGCA
Organism: Mesorhizobium sp. P2_C7; assembly: GCF_056404515.1. Classification (NCBI taxonomy): domain Bacteria; kingdom Pseudomonadati; phylum Pseudomonadota; class Alphaproteobacteria; order Hyphomicrobiales; family Phyllobacteriaceae; genus Mesorhizobium; species Mesorhizobium sp. P2_C7. The sequence continues at coordinate 94,624 of NZ_JBFUDW010000009.1, forward strand.
ATTGTCCGCCTTGTCGCGGACGACCTCCATCTCGTACTCCTTCCAGCCGAGCACGCTCTCCTCGATCAGCACTTCGGTGGTCGGCGAGGCATCGAGACCGGACTGGACGATCTCGTAGAATTCGGCGCGGTTGTAGGCGATGCCGCCGCCGGTGCCGCCCATGGTGAAGGACGGGCGGATGATGGCAGGCAGGCCGACATGGTCGAGCGCCTGGGCGGCGATCGCCATGCCATGGCTGATGTAGCGCTGCTTGCGGTCGCCTTCGCCGAGGTTCCAGCGGGTTTCCAGCGCGTCGAGCGCAGCGTCGAGATCGGCCGGGGCCTCGGCCTTGACGGCGGCGCGCTCGGCCTCGTGCGTCTTGCGGTCGGTGTTCTTGACGTCGGTGGCGTTGGCCAGCATCGACTTCGGCGTTTCCAGCCCGATCTTCTTCATCGCCTCGCGAAACAGCGCGCGGTCCTCGGCCTTGTCGATCGCCGTGGCGTCGGCGCCGATCATCTCGACATTGTAGCGGTCGAGCACGCCCATGCGGCGCAGCGACAGAGCGGTGTTGAGCGCGGTCTGGCCGCCCATGGTCGGCAGCAGCGCATCGGGCCGCTCCTTGGCGATGATCTTGGCCACGACTTCCGGGGTGATCGGCTCGATATAGGTGGCGTCGGCCAGTTCCGGGTCGGTCATGATTGTGGCCGGATTTGAATTGACCAGGATGACGCGAAAACCCTCTTCCTTCAGCGCCTTGCAGGCCTGGGTGCCGGAATAATCGAACTCGCAGGCCTGGCCGATGACGATGGGGCCGGCCCCGATGATCAGGATCGACTTGATGTCAGTGCGTCTTGGCATGGGCGATAAGTTCCGTTCGGCGGGCGGCTTGCACAAAAAACCGGGACGGGAAGACCCGGCCGGTTGTGCTCGCGATTCTGGTATCAGGCTAGGAGGGCCTTATAGGGAAGAGTTTTGCCCGATGTAACCCCGAAAATGAGGGGAGTAGGGGAGTAGGTAGAGTTTGGAGCGCGCTGCAAACATACTGCCTTACTGCCCTACTCCCTTACTCCCCTAAGACTAATCCCCCAGCGCCATCTGATCCGTGATCTCGAAGCGTTCGGAGACGCCGATGCGGATCATGTTCAGGCTGCCTTCACGGGTGAAGCGGAAGTCGCTCTGCCCGTCGGACCCGGCCGGCTTGCCGGCGACGAAGGAGATGACGCGGGTGCCGCCATCGGGCCAAGTGACGGTGACGTCGGCCTTGTCCGTGCCGGCGCGCACGACGCTGACCGGGCAGCGGGTCATCGGCTCGCCGACATAGCGGGCGCAGGGAATTTCATTGGTGGCATGGCCCGCTGGCGGTTCCATCCGCGCGACGGCTTGTGAGTCAGGCGGCGGGGCAATGGATGCCGCGGCCGGCGGCTTTTCGATCTCGCCGGTCGTCGGGTTTTCCTGCACCGCGAAGGCCAGGCCGTAGGCATCCCGCATGGCCGTTTGGCCGATTTCGACGGCTGATTTCTGCGTGCTTTCGGCGCCAGCCTCCGGACCCGCGCCACCCAGACGCGCCGCCAGGTCGGGCGGCGGTGCGATCGGCGGCTGGGGCTTGGCGGGGTCGCCGGTTTGTGGTTTGTCCAGCGCCGATGCCTGATCGGCCTCATTGCCAGTGGAGGCGACCATCGGTGCGTCGGCCGGTCTTGCCTGGCCTTCGACATAGGGAGCCGGATTGAGGGGGATGAGGTAGCGCGCCGGCGCCCATCCGCTCAGCTTGTCCTTGCCCATGCTCTCGACCTTGCACCATTTGTTGCCGTTGACGTCGTTGCAGCCGAGATTGGTGACGCTTGCGCCTCCAGCCAGACGCGCTTCGACCGTGGCGACCGGCGATGCTGCTGTGCGGATATTGAGAAGGTCATCCGGCGCCAGGCCGGTGACGATGGAGATGACGAGATCCGGCGATTCTTCGGCCATGGCGGGGCCAACAGCCGGCCAGGCCGCCATCAGAAGCGGAGCCGCAATCAGCGCATGCAGGGTTGTTCGGAGCGTAACGGTGCGCCTCATCATTTGGCCGTGCGCTGATACTCAAAGACACCGTGCACGCGACGGATCGAGCCCGTCGCATGCCCGGCCGGTTTTATAAGCGACGACGCGCCGCCATGTAAGCCCGAAAATTCGAACGAACCATGGTGCTGGGCGGACGGGAGAAACCCTGCTGCTCCTTGCGAAGCCCCAGCTGATCCCCTCGCCAGGTCAATCCTCCCGGCCTGGCTGAGGGCATTTCGTGTCTAGCCGCGGCGGCCTGGCGTTGCAAGTTTACGGGTCAGGGAGGCTGGCGGCATCAACGAGTTCAGCCCGGCATGAGCTACACTCAGCCCGGCATGAAGCCGGTCCTGAGCGCGTGGGCCCATTCCGGGCGTCCCGCATCTCCGGCCTGTCTGGCCGCGGCTTCGTGGTCGTAGTCGACGGCGATGGCCTCGAAGCGGTCGGGCTGGCCGGCGCTGCCCAAGGTGACAATGCCGTAGCGCGCATGTGGTGATCCCTGCTCCGAGACATGCGCCGGCGGCGTCGAATCGTCATAGGCGGGGCAGCCGATGCTGCCGGGATTGAAGACGACCGGACCACCGGGGATGCGGATCAGCTCGGCCCGGTGGCTGTGGCCGCACAGCGCGATGCGGCAGGCCGGGTCAAGCGCCTTCAGCCGGCGCCGAATCGCCGCCAATGGCGCGCGCACCAGCTGGCCATCGGTGATCGCATCGAGCAGATATTTCTCGTCATGGTCGGGCCGGGCGTGGAAGGCGATGATGCCGGGCGCGATCTCGAGCGTCAGCGGCTGCGCGAACAGCGCCTCGCGCTGCGCCTGCGTCAGCCGCTCCTGCGCATAGGCGTCGGAAGGCCACATCTCGTCACTGGCCGGATCGGCGGCGACGCGACGGTCGTGGTTGCCGCGCACCGTCGGCAGGTTGAGCGCTTCCAGCCGCGCAAACGTCTCGCGCGGCCATAGCGGGCCGGAAACGCTGTCGCCGAGATTGACGGTCAGGTCGGCGCCGCCGCGCTGCTTCAGATCGTCAAGCACGGCGTCCAGCGCCAGCACATTGCCATGGATATCTGCGAGGACGGCGATGCGCATCTTGGGTGGCTCCGAACGTGGGGCAGCGTTTTCTCTTTCCCCCGCTATGCGGGGCGAGGAACCCAATTCCTGCAAGGGTCAGGCGGAAACTTCAAGATCGTGGCCACCGACCGCGGGCAGCGCGGGATCGTCTCCGGCGGCGGCGATGACGCTGTCGAGCAGGCCGGGGAAGCGGGCGTCGAGGTCGGCGCGACGCAGCGTGATCATGCGGTTGGTGCCAACGACTTCGGCGCGGGTGACCCCGGCCTCGCGCAGTTTGGCCAGATGATAGCTCAGATTGGTCTTGGAGCCGAGGTCGAGGAACTGGCTGCAGTTCAGCGCCACGCCTTCCTTGCTGGCGAGATAGCGCACGATGGCGAGCCGCGTCGGGTCACCGAGCACGCCGAGCACGATCGGCAGGCTGATCTGGTCGGTATTGGGGTGTGGCAAGGTCATGGCTGGAAACTAAGCACAGTTCGGGCCGATTTCAACGCATCCATCCTGCTCTGCGCATACGCGCCGTTCTTCCGTTGCGATCCGTGCTGACCGACTGTGCTGACACAGGGCTGTCAGGAGGGTGCTGCTATTTTTCCCTGGCTTCATTGACATCATGCCCTGTCATGTCCAATTGTTCAATAACTTTTGAACTAAGGACACGCCCCATGGACAAGCGCCTCTTCTGGCTTGCGCTCGGATCGTTCACGATCTCGACCGAAGGCTTCGTCATCTCCAGCCTTCTGCCCGACATCGCGGCGGACGCCGGCATCTCCATTCCGCTGGCCGGCACGCTGATCACCGCCTTCGCGCTCGCCTATGCGGTCGGTACGCCGATCCTGGCGACGCTGACCGGCGAATGGGACCGGCGCCGTGTCATCCTGTGGACGCTGGTGTTCTTCGTCATCGGCAACATTGCCGCCGCGCTGAGCTCCTCCTTCGAACTGCTGCTGATCGCACGCATCGTCATGGCGCTGTCGTCGGGCCTGTTCGCTGCGACCGCGCAAGGCACGGCGGTGGCGCTGGTTGATGACCATCACCGGGCCCGCGCCATTGCCGTCGTCGTCGGTGGCACCACGGTGGCTGTCGCGGTCGGCGCGCCGCTTGGCGCTCTGGTCGCTGCATTCGCCGGCTGGCGCGGCACGTTCTACGCCATTGCCGGCCTTGGCGCGCTTGCCGGCGCGATCCTGTGGTACCGGCTGCCACGCGGCATCGTCGGCACCAGGCTGCCCCTGAAGCGCCGGCTGGCAGCGGCGCTGCGGCCCGGCGTGATGCCGATCCTCCTGACGACGCTTCTGGCGCTGACCGGCGCCTTCACCGTCTTTGCCTATGTCGCGCCGCTCGCCATCGAGGGCGGCGGGCTCAGCCAGATCGCGCTGCCCGGCATGCTGCTCGCCTTCGGTGTCGGCGCCGTCATCGGCAACATCGCCGGCGGCCAGGCAGCCGACCGTTTTGGCGCCACGCGCACCGTCGGCTGGTCGCTGACGCTGAGTGCGGCCATGCTGGTCATGCTGTCGGTCATCCCGACCTTCCTGCCGTCCCATATTGCCGGACCGGCGCTGATGGCGATGATGGTGCCGTGGGGCATTGTCGGCTGGGCGTTCCCGCCGGCGCAGGCCAGCCGCATCATCAAGCTGGCGCCCGACGCCGCGCCGATCGTGCTGTCGCTCAACGGTTCGGCACTCTATCTCGGCGTGGCGCTAGGAGCGGTGGTCGGTGGCGCCGTGCTGCGCTATGGCGCGCCGGCCGATCTCGGGCTGGTCGCCGCGGCCTTCCCGATCATCGGGCTCGGCATCGTGCTGGCCGGTCGCTGGGCGGCGCGGCCGGTTGCCATGCCGGCTGAATAGTCTTCTCGGAGGCCCGTCGGCTGCCTTAGCTGGCCGGCGGCAGCTCGAAATCCAGCGCGGCGATGTCATCTAGCGCCGCGCGCAGTTTTGCCGCCTGATCCTTGCCGACCACGTCCTCGAAACGCTGCTGGGCGACCTGCCACAGCTTCATCGCCTCATCGAGCTTGACCAGACCTTGCGGCGTCAGCCGCACGCGCTTGATGCGGCGGTCGTCCGGATCGGCGAAAGTCTCGACATAGCCGTCGCGGATCAGTGGCTTCAGCGTGTGGCCAAGCGCAGACAGGTCCATGATCATGGACGCGGCAATGGCGCCCATCGCCGGCTCGTTGCCGATATGGATCTGGTAAAGCAGGCCCTGCTGCGTGGCCTTGAGGCCCGAAGGCGCAAGCACATCATCATAATACTGGCCGAGCTTGCGTGCCGCGCGACGCAGCATGGCGTTGTTGCACAGCGTCAGGCCGGGTAGGGCATCTTTTGACATTTTTTCTCTCGGCGACGGCTGCATCACGCCCGACCGCTTACCCTTAAATAATCTCAGTCCCGATCATTGACAAGATAGTGGCATATGCCTATTTCATACATAGTGGTATATGCCACTAAATAAGATCAGATGGCTTTGGCGGCAGGGCAAGGGCGGTTGCCCACGGTGCCGGCGGCAAAAGTCGAAGCGAAGCAATCAGTCGAAGAAGGAACAGGACAATGAGTGGACAGAGCAACAAGGGCACGGCGGTGGTCACCGGAGCTTCGGCGGGCATCGGTGCGGTCTATGCGGACAGGCTGGCAGGGCAGGGCTATGACCTGGTGCTGGTGGCGCGGCGTGCCGACCGGCTCGAGGAACTGGCGGAGAAGCTGCGCTACGCCTACGGCCGTAAGGTCGGCGTGATCAGCGCCGATCTCGCCGACGACAATGATGTCCGCCGCGTCGAGCAGGCGATCGCCGCCGACGACAGCGTGACGGTGCTGGTCAACAATGCCGGCATTGGCGGCCAGCAGGTGGTGGCGACAGCCGATGCCGACGCCATCGAGCGCATGATCAAGGTCAATGTCATCGCCTTGACGCGGCTGACCCGTGCGGTGCTGCCAGGTCTGGTGGCGCGCAACCGTGGCGCCATCGTCAACATCGCCTCGGTGCTTGCCTTCGACACCTCGTTCGGCGGCATCTACAGCGGCACCAAGGCCTATGTCGTCAACTTCACCGAAGCCCTGCAGCGCGAAGTTGCGGGTACGCAGGTGAAGGCGCAGGTGGTGCTGCCAGGCGCGACCCGGACCGATTTCTGGGAGATCGCCGGCAGCGATATCGATAGCCTTCCGCAGGAGATCGTCATGACGGCGGACGATCTGGTCGATGCCGCACTTGTCGGCCTGGCCAAGGGCGAAACGGTTACCGTGCCGGGGCTTGCCGACGCCACCAAGCTGGACACTTTCCTCGGCGCGCGCCAAGCCTTCTACGGCAGCCTGCATGCCAACAAGCCGGCGGCACGCTACGCGGCTTGAGCCCGCGTGTGGCGGTTGGCGTTCAGGCCGACCGCCACATTGGAATGATCGAGGCGGCAAGCACCAGCGCCAGCACGATGTTGAGCGCGCGCCATTGCCATTCTGTCTTGAGCAGCCGGGCAAGCAGCATCCCGGCCACGCACCACAGCGACAGCGAGGCAGCTGCTGCCAAGCCGAAGGTGGCGCCTAGCAGCAGCGCAAGCTGCAGCGGGCCGCTGGTCAAAGCCGCGAACGAGGCTGCCGCACCGAGCCCCATCGCCCAGCCCTTGGGGTTCATCCATTGAATGCCGGCGCCGCCGAGAAAGCTGTTCGGACTGGCCATGGTGACGTCCAGGTCGGGCGGTCCGCTGCGACCGATCTTGATCGCCAGCCAGACGAGATAGAGCGAGCCGACGACCTTCATCGCCAGTTGCAGCGAGGGCACCGCAAGCAGCAGGCCGGCGAGCCCGGCGGCCGCGGCGGCCGTCACCGTGGCGAGGCCGGCGGCACTTCCAACGAGCAAGGGAACGGAACGGCGAAAGCCGAACTGCGCGCCGGACGCCGTCGACAGGGTCGTGGCGATGCCGGGCGTGGTGGTGGCAATGATCGCAAACAGGACGAGGGGGTTGATCGGCTCGAGCATGCGGCTTCCTTTAAGCGTGTCGACACGCTTCAAGTTTTGTTTCTGCATCTCGTTCTCCCAAAACCGCTGCGCATTTTTGGGCGACATGCATCGACGGACACCGCCATCCTAGCCGCGCATGAACTTCAGTAAATACAATGTTTGCTATGCTTGGCATTAGAAGACATAATGCAGCTATGATCCGAAATCTCGACATGGCGCTGATCCGCACCTTCGTCACCGTCGCCGACAAGGCCAGCATGACGGCGGCTGCCAATGCGCTGCACCTGACGCAAGGCGCCGTCAGCCAGCAGGTCAAGCGGCTGGAGGAGGCGCTCGGCGCCAGCCTGTTCGAGCGCGACCGGCGCGGCCTCAGATTGACGCGCGCCGGTGAGCGGCTGTTCGGCAAGGGTAAGCGCCTGCTGGCCTTGAATGACGAGATCTGGACCGACATGGCGGGCACCCCGGTGGCCGGCCAGGTGCGGCTCGGCGTGCCCTACGATCTCGTCGGCACCTTGCTGGCGCCGGTGCTGAAGCGCTATGCCGAGACCTATCCGCAGGTCGAGATATCGCTGGTCTGCGCGTCGTCACCGGAGCTGACTGCTGCCCTTGCGGCCGGCACCATCGACCTTGCGGTGATCGAGGAACGGGTCGGCCCGTCGGCCGGCGAGTGCCTGGCCATAGACCGGCTGGTCTGGGTCGGCGCCAAGGGCGGCGTTGCCCGCGCCAAGCGGCCGCTGCCGGTTTCGATCGTTGCCGACACCTGCGCCTTCCGGCCGGCGGTGCTGTCGGCGCTTGGTGAGCACGGGCTGGAATGGCGTACCGTATTCGAGAACGGTAACATCGACGCGACGACGGCGACGGTGCGCTCGGACCTCGCGGTCACCACATGGCTGGCCTCCACCGTGCCGGCCGATCTCGACATACTGCCGTTCGATTCAGGCCTGCCGCCGCTGCCGAATTTTGCCATCAACCTGCATTTGCCGAGGCATGGTGTCGGGCCTGCAGCGCAAGAGTTCGCGCGGCATATCCGCGAAGGGCTGGCGCGGCGGCTGGTGGCGGCTTGAAACCAGGTCCAGCTACTTCCAGTTCTTGCGCCGCTCGATCTCTGCCTCGGACGGCTTCTCCGGCGCGAACGATCCGGTCTTGATCTCGCCGCCACGCTCATACGTCGCCATGATGACGCCGGTGCTGGAGGCCTGCGGGCGGGTCAGCTTCAAGGCGGAAGGCATGGTGCCGTTGCCGAACAGCCGCTTGCCCTTGCCCAGCACCAGCGGGAAGATCAGCAGGCTGATCTCGTCGATCAGGTCATTGGCGAGCAAGGTCTGGATCAGGTCGCTCGAACCCTGGATGAGCAGGTCCGGGCCGTCTTGCTCCTTCAGCTTGCGCAGCGTTGCCACGACATCGTCGCCCAGCGACTGGCTGTTGTTCCAGGTCAGCGTGTCGTGCCGGTGCGTCGCCACATATTTAGTGACGGCGTTGAAGCTTTCGGCGATCGGATCGTTGTCCTGGTACGGCCAGTGGGCGGCGAAGATGTCGTAGGTCTTGCGGCCGAGCAGCAGGTCGAAGGGCTTGGTGAAGGTCTCGCCCATGAACGCGCCCATGGCGTCATCCCAGTAGTGGAACGTCCAGCCGCCGAACTTGAAGCCGCCGACCGGATCCTCTTCCGGACCGCCTGGGGCTTGCATGACGCCATCGAGGCTGACGAATGTCGCGGCGATGATCTTTCTCATTCCAATGCTCCGGTTTCTTCAATCCACGCCGTCGCGGCTGGACTTCAGCCCAAGGACGCGCGGATCGCCGCCCGTCCGACACCGCTGGCAAGATTTTGACAGGCCCGCCGTCGGTGCGTCACCTGCGAGGCCTGGCATCGAGGACGCGCGAGGAGAACCAGACCTCACCGAAGATCGCCGTGGCGGTGCGGTCCGGCAGCTTGTCCGACGTCAGCCAGATCGAGCGGCTGCGCGCGGCCTGGTCGCGCGTCGGGATCTTCGCCGCGGGGTCTGCAACCGAGGCGCCGACACATGGAATGAACCATGAGCGCATGAAGGGGTTGCAGGCGAAGCCCTTTTCGGTGCGGGTCACCATCACTGACAGCGGGACGCGCTCGGCCGGGCGCCAGGGAAAGATCATGCGACCGCCCGGCCGCAGCGCCTTCAGCCATCCCACCGGTGGCGCGGCGACCCCGGCATTGACGTAGATGATGTCGGATGGCGGCAAGGGCGACGTCACGGCATCGCCATGGACGACGGTCACATTGCCATAGGTTTCGAGATTTTGTCGTGCGAGTTCGGCCAGGTTGTTGTCGAGTTCGAAAGCGGTGACGGTGCCGCCGGGCGAAACCAGTTTGGCCAGTGCCGCGGTATAGTAGCCGGTGCCGGCGCCGATATGGCAAACGGCTTCGCCGGGTTTCGGCGCAAGCTTGCCGATCCACATGGCGTGCAGGAACGGCTCGCCGTTGTTGATGCCCTTGTCGTTGTCGAGCGCCACCAGCACGTTCTGGTAGATGTGAGCCGGATCCGCGCTCGGCGTCGTGATCTTGCCGTTGCCGGCGATGATCGTCCACGGCCCAGGACCGAGGAAGGCTTCGCGCGGCACCTCGGCGAAGACCGCCTCCAGGCGCGGATCGGGCGAGCCGGCATTGGCGGCCATCAGCCTCGCGTAGAACTTCCTGACGTCTTCTATCCCGGTCATGACGCGGGAGAAGATAGCGCGGATTGCCGATTTGTCGCCGGACTATCTCTCAGCAGAGCAGTCGATTTTGCGTCTCAGCCGACCCCGAACATGGTGTCGTAGAGCAGCTTGAAGTTGAGCACCAGGATGATCGCGGCGACCACCCAGGCCAGTGCGGCGACGCCGCGCGGAATGGCGAGGTTGCCCATCTTCTTCCTGTCGGAGACGAACTGCACCAGCGGGACAACCGCGAAGGGCAGCTGCATCGACAGGATCACCTGGCTGAACACCAGCAACTGGCCGGTGCCTTTTTCGCCATAGAGCGCGGTGACGATCACCACCGGGATGATGGCGAGCCCGCGCGTCAGCAGGCGGCGTGCCCAGTTGGGGATGCGCAGGCGCAGGAAACCTTCCATGACGATCTGGCCGGCCAGCGTCGCCGTCACAGTCGAGTTCAGGCCGGAAGCCAGCAGCGCGACGGCGAACAGGATCGAGGCGATGCCGAGGCCCAGCAGCGGCGACAGCAGCTCGAAGGCCTGGCCGATCTCGGCGACATCCTGGTGGCCGGTGTCGTGGAAGGCGACCGCCGACACGATCAGGATCGAGGCATTGACGAACAAGGCGAGCATCAGGGCGATGGTCGAGTCCGTCGTTGCCCATTTGATGGCGTCGCGCTTGCCTTTGTCGGTGCGCTCATAGGCGCGGGTCTGCACGATCGAGGAGTGCAGATAGAGATTGTGCGGCATGACGGTGGCGCCGATGATGCCGATGGCGATGTAGAGCATTGCCGGATTGGTGACGATCTCGGACGACGGAATGAACATTGCATGCAGGATCGAGCCGGCCGGCGGGGCGGCGACAAAGATCTGGATGGCAAAGCAGCTGAAGATGATGATCAGGAGCGCGATGACGAAGGCTTCGAGATAGCGAAAACCCTTGTTCATCAACAACAGCACGAGAAAGGCATCGAGCGCCGTGAGCACGGCGCCGCCGATCAGTGGAATGCCGAACAGAAGCTGCAGCGCGATCGCGGTGCCGATGACTTCGGCCAGGTCGCAAGCAATGATGGCCAGTTCGCACGCGATCCACAGCATGAAATTGACGGGGCGTGGATAGTAGGCGCGGCAGGCCTGGGCGAGGTCGCGGCCGGTGGCGATGCCGAGGCGGGCAGCCAGCGCCTGCAGCAGGATCGCCATCAGGTTGGAGAGCATAATGATGAACAGCAGCGTGTAGCCGAACTGCGCGCCACCGGCGAGGTCGGTCGCCCAGTTGCCCGGATCCATATAGCCGACCGAGACCATGTAGCCGGGGCCCATGAAGGCGAACAGCCGGCGGAACCAAACGCCCGAGTTCGGCACGGCGATGGAAGAATTGACCTCGCGCAGGCTGGGCTGGTCGTCCTCCTCGGGCCTGGCGAACCGCCAAGTGGATTGGGAGGCTGTGGCTTCGACTTCAGACATGAGGGGCTTTCCGCGAGACGTGTCGATGTTCCCCTAAGCTATGCCATGGCTCAACATTATGCAATATGCTATATTTCATTGTCGGTGCTTTTTGTTCGAGCGGCGACCTGGCGCGGGAACGGTCGCCGACAACGCCGGTTGCGCCTGTGGCGGAATGCAAATAAACGGCCTGAAGAATCAGAGCCCGTGCTATGAATGCATGGACGGCTAAACTCCCAGGAGGGGCGCGCATTGGCGCTGAAGAACAGACCGGTCCCGCGCGAAAAGCCGCTGCCTGACGCCGACGTCCATTCGGAGGGGTTCAGGCACACGCGCGAAGCGCGCCGCAGCGCGTTGGTCGAGGATTATGTCGAGCTGATCGCCGACCTGATCGAAGACGGCAACGAAGCGCGTCAGGTCGATATCGCCGCACGGCTCGGCGTGGCCCAGCCGACGGTGGCCAAGATGCTGACCAGGCTGTGCGCCGACGGCCTGGTGTCCAGAAAACCCTATCGCGGCGTGTTCCTGACCGATGCCGGCCGCAAGGTCGCGGTGGAGAGCCGCATCCGCCACCAGACGGTGGAAGCCTTCCTGCGTTCGCTCGGCGTCAGCGCCGAGACTGCGCGCATCGATGCCGAGGGCATTGAGCACCATGTCAGCGCCGAGACGCTCGAGGCATTCCGCAAGGCGATGACGGCGGCACGCTGAGCTGCGTCAGCGCCGCGTTTCCCGAACGACGAAGCCGCGCGGGAACCGCCTGATGTTACGCACGTTGCTCCTGACACCGCGCGATTGGCGCGCGCCAAGGGAGGAAGTGATGGGCGTTGAACAGGCACCGACCGCTAAGGGCAAACAGGCGGCCAAGGGATTGAAACAGGCAGCGGCCAAGGACGAGCGCAAGACCGAAGCCGAGACCGGTCACCCGCTGAAGAAGGGCGCCGCGCGTTTCGAGGAGCGCTCTAAAAGTTCCGACGGCAAGAGCGCCGGCGCCAAGCAAAGGGATTAGGCGCCTTTCGGGCAGACATCGGCAATTGTCGGCGAAAGCCGTTTGCTGAGATGTAGCAACGGCGCCTTCGTTGACCACTGGGCCTATCATTTTGCCTGCGGCAAAACCGGGCTCTCACTCCCTGACATCTTGCACCCAGCTTCTGGGGTGGCCGTCGACGCGGAACTGGAAGATGAAATAGGGCGGGATGCAGGTGCCTTCACCAGGCTTGGCCTGGGGCAGGTCGTCATAGCCGGCGGTGCAGATATAGTCCTCGCGGCAGGGATGCGCCTTGTCGCAGGCGCGCAGGCCGGCGGTCTTGGTGAATTCCTTGGTGCAGAATTTGTGGTCCTTGCCCGACGCAATGCAGTCGTTGAAACCGGTCTTGGCCAACCGGCCGCAGGTCGCCTCGTCGGGAAGCTTTTCACAGCTTGCCTTGCGCAGCATGCCGCCGGGAAAGCCGCCGGTCTTCTGCTGCGGATTGTCATAACGCTGGCGTGCGGCGCCATAGCCGGCGAGCTTGACCGGCGGCTTCTTGTCCCGCGCCGGATCGATGGCGCATGCCTTGGCGGTGGCCGGTGACAGCCGGCAATACTGGTCGTTGCCCCATGTCGACATTTTTATCTCGCCGAACTCGACGGGGTCACCGACCGCTGTGCCGGCCTCGCTGACGCAGGTGCCGAAGCCCGGATGGATTGCGCTCTCGTGGACGCCGGCGCAGCGCAAGCCTTCGCCGCAGCTCCAGTCCTTGAAGCTTAAATCCTCGCCCCGATAGCAGATCGAGCCCCAGCCATTGTAGAGGTCGCTGCCCTTCAGCGCCTCGGCGTATTTCTGGTCCGGACGGGCGGCAAAGCCACGCGTGAAATCCGGATGGCCGCCGGCGGCGAACTGCTCGACGATGGCGCGTCGACGCGGCAGGTCGGCAAAGAACACGGCCGAGCCCGGCACGAAGACGGCGTTGCGGCGCGGCTCGCTGGCCGGGTCGGCGCCGGTATAGTGGAAGCCGGCAATGCCATGCGTCTGGTGGCAGCCGGTGCAGGTCATCTCATTGAGCCGCAGTTCGAAGCCTGCCACCGACTTGACGGAGGAGAGCGTGTTGCCCCTGGCAACGTAGTCCTTCAGCGCCTTGTCGATATCGGCGTCGTCGACCAGCCCATAGGCGATGTTGTTCTGCGACCGGCTCAGGCCGCCGGGTGCTACGGAGACGGCGCTCTTGGCCAGGAACTTTTCGTCGATGACCAGCCGGCCATGATCGAGGTCGTAGATGTTGCGGTCGGTGAGCAGCCACTTGGCGAAGGACGGCTTGTCGGCCAGCACGATCGCCCGGTCGATCTGGTTCTCCATCTTCGATTCGTAGAAGCTCGATGTGGCCGGATCCCATTTGAAGATCTTCAGCAGATATTCGGCGTGGCCGCCGAAATCGCGGCGCGTCGAGGCCGATAGCCTGAGCACCTGCATGTTGAGTTCAAGGCGCATGATCTGCGACGAATTCAGCATGGCGCCGGAGAGCGGCCCTTCGTCAGAGCGCAGCCACGCCGCCAACTGGTCTGGCGGCAGATCCATCTGCCCGGCGGCAAGCCAGCGCTTGGCGATTTCGGCGCAGGATACATCGATTGCGCTCGGCAAATCCCTTGAAGCACGGGCCTGGGCCCGCGTGGGCTTGGCGTTGAACACCAGGCTCATGGTCAGCGGCAGGCGCGAGGAAATGCGCTGGCCCGCCTTTCCCTTCACCGGCTTTTCCGCGACCGAATAGTGGAAGCGATAGATCAGCCGGATCTCGCCGCATTCGGTATGACCGAGATAGCCGCGATCCATGCGGTTGACGACGCCGGTCAGGTCGAGCGTCGAGCCGTCGTCGTCGATGTATTTCGGATTGAATTTCTGGCTGGTGTCGGTCGACCTAGCCATGGCCGCGACATAGGGGTCGGGACTGGTCTTCGGTTCGTCGGCGATCTCAAGCTTGACGGTGTCGCGGACGGTGGCCAGCGCCGGCACCGAAAATAGGCCGCGATTGTCGACCTCGCGGGTGAGGCCGAGTGCCGGACCGAGCAGGCGGCTGATCGACAGGCCGCCGCGCTCCAGTGCCTGCAAAGTGGCGGGATCGGTGACGGCGACACTGGAATCAAGCGTCACCGCGCCGGCACTTGCGAGACCAAGGCAGAGCAGGGCCGCGAGCAGCGACACGAATTCACCGAACGTCTTCAAGCCTCGCGTACCCCTCCGTTTGCGGCGATGCTACAGGCCTTCCGTGGTCTCTGCCAGAGTGGCGAGGCAGCCATTCGGCAGGGGCGCAGTCTCGAAAAATGCTGTGACTTGGTGCAACCATTGGGATAATTGTTTGTTGGGTTGAGCCGGCCTTGCCGGAACAACGGGGAAGTTCGCAGCGCGAGGAGTTGCCATGCTCTGGAGAGGCCGTCGTCAGAGTGACAATATCGAGGACGACCGCAGCGACAGCGGCGGCGGGCTCGGCGGCGGCAGCCCCGGTCAGTTCCGCATCCCCATCGGTGGTCGCGCCGGCGGCGGCGGCAGCATCTTCCTCGTCATCCTGGTGGTGCTGGCCGGATGGTATTTCGGCTTTGATCCGTCGACGATCCTGGGCGGCGGCGACGGCGGCCTGCTGCCGGGCGGCGGCGGGCAGATCACCGACGACAGCGGCGGCCAGGACAGCGGCGCGGGTGCGCCCGCCAACGACGAGATGAAGCAGTTCGTCGCCACCGTGCTGGCCGAGACCGAAGACACCTGGACCGGCATCTTCAAATCTCAAGGGTTGACCTACGAAGACCCGAAGCTGGTGCTGTTCAGCGGCCAGGTCCGCTCGGCCTGCGGCTTTGCCTCCGCGGCAGCCGGACCGTTCTATTGCCCCGGCGACCACAAGGTCTATCTCGACATGACCTTCTTCCAGCAGCTCGACCAGCAGTTCGGCGCCTCGGGCGAGTTCGCCCGGGCTTATGTGGTCGCGCATGAGGTCGGCCACCATGTGCAGAACCTGACCGGCATCATGTCTAAGTTCAACCAGATGCGGCAAGGCATGAGCGAAGCCGATGCCAACCAGCTGTCGGTGCGCATCGAGCTTCAGGCCGATTGCTTCGCCGGTGTGTGGGCACATTACACCGCGCAGAAAGGCATATTGGAGCAGGGCGACATAGAGAGCGCGCTGAACGCCGCCAAACAGATCGGCGACGACACGCTGCAGAAGAAGACGCAAGGCTATGTCGTGCCGGAAAGCTTCAACCACGGCACCTCGCAGCAGCGGCAAACCTGGCTGGCGCGCGGCTACAAGAGCGGCAAGCTTTCGGATTGCAACACGCTGAGCGGCCCGATCTGAGGGACCGTTTTCCGAGATCGACCTGACGGCGAAGCCTCCGTCAGGGGATGTCAGGATGAAAGTATCAAGCCTGTTCCCTTATTGTTCCGGGCGACAAGCTCGCTTATAAGGTGCGTCCGCCTGCGCCCCAGGGCGAGCAGAGGAGCTTGACCCTTTATGATCGACCCCAAAACCGCCAGACGGGGCCTTGCGCTCGTCTTCACGACGCTGCTGCTCGATATCATCGGCTTCGGCATGATCATGCCGGTGTTGCCGGCCTATCTCAGGGAGTTGACTGGCGTCAGCATCAGCGGAGCGGCGATCGAGGGCGGTTGGCTGTTCTTCGTCTATGCGGCGATGCAGTTCTTCTTTGGGCCCATCATGGGCGGCTTGAGCGATCGCTTCGGACGGCGGCCGATCCTGCTCGCCTCCGTGCTGACCTTTTCCATCGACAACCTGATCTGCGCCGTCGCCTGGTCCTTCCCCATGCTGTTCATCGGGCGCGTGCTGGCCGGCATTTCCGGCGCCAGCTATTCGACGACATCCGCCTTCATCGCTGACATCTCCAACGATGAGAACCGGGCGAAGAATTTCGGCCTGCTCGGCATCGCTTTTGGCGTCGGCTTCGTCATCGGGCCGGTTCTGGGCGGGCTGCTCGGTACGTTCGGGCCACGCGTACCGTTCTATTTCRCCGCCGGGCTGGCTTTCGTGAACTTCCTGATTGCGCTGTTCCTGTTGCCGGAAACGCTCGACGACAAGCATCGCCGCCGCTTCGAGTGGAAACGCGCGAACCCGGTTGGGACGCTCCTGCAGATGCGCCAGTACAAAGGCATCGGCTGGATCGGGCTTGTCTTCTTCATGATGACGCTCGGGCACATGATGTACCCGGCGGTGTGGTCGTTCGTCTCCAATTACCGCTACGGCTGGAGCGAGCAGCAGATCGGCTTTTCGCTCGGCGCCTTCGGCCTGTGCGGGGCGATCGTCATGGCGACGGTGCTGCCGCGCGTGATCCCCAGGCTTGGCGAGTGGAAGACGGCAGCCATCGGCCTTGCCTTCACGGCGCTCAGCGCCTTCGGTTACGCCTTCGCGTCGCAAGGCTGGATGATCTATGCGGTGATCGTCGTCGGCTGCCTGGAAGCGCTGGCCGATCCGCCGCTGAGGAGCCTCGCCGCCGCCAAGGTGCCGCCTTCAGCGCAAGGCGAACTGCAAGGCGCGATGACCTCGATCTTTTCGATCACCTCGATCATCACTCCGCTGCTCTATACGGCGATCTTTTCCTGGTTCACCGGGCCGAGAGCGCCCGTGACCTTCGGTGGCGCGCCCTATCTGGTTGGCGCGTTTTTCCTGACGCTGGCGCTGATCGTCTTCGTCACCAAGGTGGCAAAGCCGGTGGCGGTCAGAAACGTCACCACCAGCGTGGCGGAAGATGGAGCGCAGATATGAGCGATGACGGGCGCGTGAGGCGCGCGCCGCTTCCGGTTAAGCCCGCTCCGCCAGCAATTCTTCGCCGCGCTTTTCGCGGATCAGATTGACGAAGCGGCGGAACAGATAGTGCGAATCCTGCGGGCCGGGCGAGGCCTCGGGATGATGCTGGACCGAGAACACCGGACGGCCGGTCAGCGTGATGCCGCAATTCGAGCCGTCGAACAGCGAGACATGGGTTTCCTCGACGCCTGATGGCAGCGAGTCCGCATCGACGGCAAAGCCGTGGTTCATGGAGACGATCTCGACCTTGCCGGTGGTGTGGTCCTTTACCGGATGGTTGGCGCCGTGGTGGCCCTGATGCATCTTTGCGGTCTTGCCGCCGAGCGCCAGCGCCAGCATCTGGTGGCCAAGGCAGATGCCGAACACCGGGATGTCGGTCTTCAGCAGGTCCTGGATGACCGGCACGGCATAGTCGCCGGTGGCTTCGGGATCGCCGGGGCCGTTGGAGAGGAAGATGCCGTCCGGCTGCATGGCAAGGATTTCTTCAGCGCCGGTCTTGGCCGGCACCACGGTGACCTTGGCGCCGAGGCCGGCGAGCAGGCGCAAGATGTTGCGCTTGACGCCGTAGTCGATGGCAACGACATGCATCGAAGGATCGGCCTGTTCGCCAAAGCCTTCGTTCCAGACCCATGGCGTCTCGCGCCAGACCGAGGACTGACCTGACGTGACTTCCTTGGCGAGATCGAGCCCGATCAGGCCCGACCATGCGGCGGCGCGCTGCTTCAGGTCGTCGAGGTCGAAGACGCCGTCGGGCGCATGCGCAATGACTGCGTTGGGCATCCCCTTTTCACGGATCAGCGCGGTGAGCGCGCGGGTGTCGATGCCCGAAAGGGCGACGATGCCGCGCTTCTTCAGCCACTGGTCGAGACCGGTACCGGCGCGGTAGTTGGACGGGTTGGTGACATCGGCCTTGAACACGGCACCGACAGCGCCGGCGCGTGCAACCGGATTGAGATCCTCGATGTCCTCTTCATTGGTGCCGATGTTGCCGATATGCGGGAAGGTGAAAGTGACGATCTGGCCGGCATAGGATGGGTCGGTGAGGATTTCCTGGTAGCCGGTCAGCGCCGTGTTGAAGCAGACTTCGGCGACGGCGGAGCCGGTGGCGCCCAGGCCGCGACCCTCGATGACGGTGCCGTCGGCCAGCACCAGAAGGGCGGTCGGCCTTTCGGTTGCCCAAGCGGGGGTCATCTCGGCCATGGCGGCGCTCCTATCAGTCTGCACGCTGCAATCGGCCTGGCGGACCATCTGCGCGGCAAATAGCGCGAAGCGGCGATTTCGCGGCTTCCACGCAGTCAAGCTTCAGTTCATGCAAGGCCCAGTACATAGGGGAAGGGCGCAAAGCGGTCAATGATCATGAGCAATCGGGCTCCGATTTATTTCGTCAAGCAATATCAGTGGCTTGCCTGGCAATATCAGGGTTTGCGTTGGCCTGTCCCCGGCGCTATTGTCCGCGCCCATCGAAGGAGAAAGCACCATGCGTGGCAAAATCGCCGAATCCCTGAAGAGCGCGATGAAGGCGCAGGACAAGCACCGGCTGCCGACATTGCGGCTGATCCAGGCGGCCATCCACGACCGCGACATCGCCAATCGTGGTTCGGCCAAGGACCCTGCCAGCGATGAGGAAATCCTGCAGATCCTGGCCAAGATGGTGAAGCAGCGCGAGGAATCGGCCAAGGCCTTCGACGACGGCAAGCGACCGGAACTGGCGGCGCAGGAGCGTGGCGAGATGGAGATCATCCGCGCCTTCCTGCCGACGCAGCTGGACGAGGCCGCGGTGGCCGTGGCCGCGCGCGAGGCGATCGCGGCGACAGGTGCGGCCAGCCAGAAGGACATGGGCAAGGTGATCGCCGCGCTGAAGCAAAAATATGCCGGCCAGATGGATTTCGGCAAGGCAAGCGGCATCGTCAAGGGCCTGCTGCAGTAGGCTTGCCGCCCATCGCTGACCGGGGCTTGCGACCGTCAGCGGTTGCCAATTCGGCCTGACCGTTCACCAATGTCTTCGACAACGATGCGGATCAGGTGCCTGATCTCGTCTTGCCTGAAAGGCTCTCCCGAGAGCGCCGAAAGCATCGCCTGGCTGGGCGGCAGCCTATCCGGGTGCGGACTTCAAGACCCCTTGCAGATCGGCAGTGGCTGGGGCGGTGGTGCCGGATGATCCGTCTTGTATTGGGCGATGATCGGCTCGAGGGTTTTTCTCGGCCAGAATTTCGGCGCGCCGATTTCCTTCAGGCAGGATGCGTTCCAGTAGGGCACACCGCCCGACTGCGAACGGTGTGCCACTACCGCGGCAATGTCGCGTGATTCCGGATAGATGTAGAGCGTCGTCGGGTTGTCCTTCACCATCGAGATGATCTGCCGCGCATCCACCGGCGACCAGCTGGTGCATCCGTTGCTGCGGCCGCCAGGATAGTCCACCAGCTTGCCGAACGGCACCAAACCGTCATGGTCGGCATATGAGCTGTTCGGATTTTTGCGCATGCACTGGGCGCGCAGCACCTGCGCCGCATGGCCGCCGATCACCCGCTGCCTGGCATTGGCGGCTTCGCCTTCGCCGTCGAACTGTATGAAGGTGCGCAGGAAAGCCGCGTCCTGTTTCGCACCGGTGCGATAAAAGCCTTTGAACGATGTTTTCGCCTCGCGGGTGATATAGGCCCCGCCGGCGGTCAGTTCAGAATCCATGGCGTTGCCGAAGTTCTTCGCGCACCGTCTGCCATTTGAAAAATCGACAGTGCCTTTCAGATTCCGGCCGGCGCCATGACCCGATGAGATCGCGCGAAACGACTGGCTGGCTTCGCAGATGACATAGTACCGGCGCCCGAGCACGCCATTGCCCAGATCGCCGGGACGCGTGGCATCCATGGCAAAGTAGCAGGGGTTCCTGATCGCACCTTGCGCCACCTTTTTCAGGTAAAGCGCGCGGGCCCGCTCCAGGACCACTTGCGAGATCTGACCATCGCTGTCGCCGACATGGGCCTGCAACCAGGCGGGAACATCGGGAAGCGCGGCAAACGACCGCGCCGACACCGTCAAAGCGATGACGGCGAGGAGGAGGCTGGCGACGACACCCAGAGGGACAGATCTCAACCGCACCTGATCAATTCTCCCGCCCGTTCGCAATTCCTTGCGGTGTTGCCGCCGCGAATCGATCATAAATCGCCTCGCGCCAATCGGCGAAACACATCTTGTTTAGCAGGCCGCCCAAGCGGTGTTTTCAAAATGGTCAGGCAATCCGCAAGCTAACCACGCGAAGCCGGAAACCAAGGCGTGTTTGTCAGGCGGTTGCCGTCAGGTTCAGCAGGTGCGCAATCGGTGTCGGATTGTGCTGTGCGCGCAGTGCGTCGGCCGACTGCCGAACGACTTCCGAAATCCGCAGCAGCTGTTTGGCGATCGGGCTGGTCTTGCGCCAGACCATGCCGATCGTCCGTGACGGCTGAGGGCTCCTGAAGCGGGCGATGGAGACCGACGCCGAGCGCGTCTCCACCGGCACGGCCATTTCCGGGATCAAGGTGACGCCGATGCCGGCGCTGACCATCTGGACCAGGGTTGACAGCGAGCTGCCGTCCAGCAACTCGCGTGGCCGTGCCGAATGCATGTTGCAGAAGGACAGTGCCTGGTCGCGGAAACAATGGCCTTCTTCCAGCAGAAGCAGCCGCATTTCACGCAGCATTTCGCGATTGGGCACCGGCTTTCCCTCGTCTTCGCCGGGCCGGACCAGGACGAAGGCCTCGGCGAACAGCACGATTTCCGTCAGCGATGGTTCGGACACCGGCAAGGCAACGATGGCCGCATCGAGCCGACCGTCCGCCAGTTCCTGGATCAGCTTCTGCGTCTGCGTCTCGCGCACATGGATATCGAGGCCATCATGCATGCTCGAGAGGTTGCCAATGATCGTCGGCAGGAGGTAGGGCGCGATCGTGGGGATGACGCCGATGCGCAGCCGGCCGACCAGCCTGTCGCGCGAGGAACGCGCGAGATCGGCGAGCTCGTCCACCGAACGCAGGATGTCGCGGACGCGCAAGGCGAATTCTTCGCCGAAATTGGTCAGCCGGACCTGTCTAGCGCCTCTTTCGAAAAGCTCCGTGCCCAGCGTTTCCTCCAGTTCCCTGATCTGCACCGAAATGGCAGGCTGGGAGATCGCGCAGGCGTCGGCCGCGCGCCCGAAGTGGTTGTGCCGCGCCAACGCCTCGAAATAGCGCAGCTGCTTCAGCGTCAGGTTTGTCATAATGTCACCTTATCGCTGTAATCAGGAAATCCAACTTAAATTAATCGCGCAGCTTTGCTATAGGAGCTGCAAGGGAGATGAGGAGCAGCAGGGACGGCTTCGTCCGGGGCGTGCCCGCAGTGACAGGAACATCCAAGATATTCGGTCGCGTATCTGGCATACGGTCATGCGCCAGCCACGAAACGGACCGCTTCCAGGGACATCCTTTGTCCTTGTTCACGCAGCAGTTGAAACAGCTCAACACAGCCACGATCGGAGAAAAACATGGACGCACAAACTGACGACCCCAGCACGGGCAAATGCCCGGTCGTGCACACAGCCGTCGGCAGGGTCAACCGCGACTGGTGGCCGAATCAGCTCAATGTCCAGATTCTCCATCAGCAGTCGCCGCTGTCCGATCCGATGGGTGAGGCGTTCGACTATGCCGAGGAATTCAAGAGCCTCGACCTCGACGCCGTGATCAAGGACCTGCATGCGCTGATGACGGACTCGCAGGAGTGGTGGCCCGCCGATTTCGGCCATTACGGGCCGCTGTTCATCCGCATGGCGTGGCACAGCGCCGGCACCTACCGCATCGCCGACGGCCGTGGCGGCGCCGGGGCAGGCCAGCAGCGCTTCGCGCCGCTGAACAGCTGGCCGGACAACGTCAACCTCGACAAGGCCCGCCGGCTGTTGTGGCCGATCAAGCAGAAGTACGGCCGCAAGATCTCCTGGGCCGACCTTTTGATCCTGACCGGCAACGTCGCGCTGGAATCGATGGGCTTCAAGACCTTCGGTTTCGCCGGCGGCCGCGCCGACGTCTGGGAGCCCGAGGAGGACATCTACTGGGGTCCGGAAGGCAAGTGGCTGGCCGACGAGCGCTACAGCGGCGACCGCGATCTCCAGGATCCGCTCGGTGCCGTGCAGATGGGCCTGATCTACGTCAACCCGGAAGGACCGAACGGCAAGCCTGATCCGCTGGCCTCCGCGCGCGATATCAGAGATACCTTCGCGCGGATGGCGATGAATGACGAGGAGACCGTCGCGCTGATCGCCGGCGGCCACACCTTCGGCAAGACCCATGGTGCCGGCGATGCGACGCTGGTCGGCGTGGAGCCGGAAGGCGCCGACATCGAGCAGCAGGGCCTTGGCTGGGCGAGCACGTTCGGCACCGGCAAGGGCGGCGACGCCATCGGCAGCGGCCTGGAAGTGACTTGGACGACGACGCCGACGAAGTGGAGCAACAACTTCTTCGACAATCTGTTCGGCTTCGAATGGGAGTTGACCAAGAGCCCCGCCGGGGCGCACCAGTGGACGCCGAAGGGCGGCGCGGGTGCTGGCAGCGTGCCGGATGCGCACAATTCGGCCAAGCGCCACGCTCCCTCCATGCTGACCACCGACCTCGCTTTGCGGTTCGATCCTTCCTACGAGACGATCTCGCGGCGCTTCCATGAAAACCCGGCTCAGTTCGCCGACGCGTTCGCGCGCGCCTGGTACAAGCTGACCCACCGCGACATGGGCCCGCTCGTGCGCTATCTCGGTCCGTTGGTTCCGAACGAGCAACTGCCCTGGCAGGACGTCATTCCGGCGGTCGATCATGTGCTGATCGACGAAGAGGACGCTGCAGCACTGAAAGCCGAGATCCTGGCGTCCGGCCTGTCGGTGTCGCAGCTGGTGTCGGCGGCGTGGGCGTCGGCCTCGACCTTCCGTGGCTCCGACAAGCGCGGCGGCGCCAATGGCGCGCGCATCCGCCTTGCGCCGCAGAAGGACTGGGCCGTCAACCAGCCGGCGGAACTCGCCAAGGTGCTCGACAAGCTCGAAGCGATCCGCAAGGCGTTCAACGCTTCGCAGACCGGCAACAAGAAGGTCTCGCTTGCCGACCTGATCGTTCTCGGCGGCGGCGCCGCCGTCGAGAAGGCCGCGAAGGACGCTGGCCACAGCGTCGACGTTCCCTTCTGGCCGGGCCGCATGGATGCCTCGCAGGAGCAGACGGACATTCACTCCTTCGCACCGCTGGAGCCGACCGTCGACGGTTTCCGCAACTATGTCAGCGGCAAGCAGCGGCTGACCGTCGAGGAGGCGCTGGTCGACCGCGCGCAACTGCTGACGCTGACGGCGCCGGAGATGACGGTTCTCGTCGGCGGCCTGCGCGTTCTCGGCGCCAATGCCGGGCAGTCGAAGCACGGTGTCTTCACCAAGCTGCCGGAAACACTGAGCAACGACTTCTTCGTCAACCTGCTCGACATGGGCACGGAGTGGAAGGCGACCTCGGACGCCAAGGACGTGTTCGAAGGCCGCGACAGCAAGACCGGTGAAGTCAAGTGGACCGGCACCCGTGCCGACCTCATCTTCGGCTCGCATTCGCAGCTGCGCGCGCTGGCCGAAGTTTATGCGACCGCAGACGCCAAGGCGAAATTCGCCAGGGATTTCGTGGTGGCATGGACCAAGGTGATGAACGCCGACCGTTTTGATATCGCCTGAGCTCGGCAAAAGGCACTGGCGCGGCCTGGGAATGGTTGCGCCAGAGCGTCGGTTCCTCCCAAGGGATAAGAACAAGGCCGCGTTTCCAGCGATGGGAATGCGGCCTTGTCGCAAGAGGCCACACCCGGTGGACCGTGCCTTCGCGGATAATGCTGCTACTTTATCGGCGCAGCTACTCCGCCGGTGCAAAATGGTCGAACTCGTCAAACCCGCGCTTGAACATTTACCGTCCTACAAGGCGGCGCTCGAGCGCGGCTGGTCGCCGGACAATGTGCGGCTCGAGCAAGCGACGCGCGAGCAACTTGCGGCCATCGAAAAGGATCCGGTGGCCTTTCTCGCCGACCTCGATGACCCTCTGGCCAAGGGCGGCCCTATAACCTTGCCCGACGGCAGAAAGGTGCCGCGCCTGCCGGGCTTTCGGCGCTGGATCTGGGACGGCGAAGCTTCAGGTTCGATCGGCTTTCGCTGGCAGCCAGGTACGGCTGCGCTGCCGCCGCATGTGCTCGGCCATATCGGCTATGCGGTGGTGCCGTGGAAGCGACGGCGTGGCTACGCCACCGAGGCGCTGCGGCTGATGCTGGACGAGGCGAGGGCCGTCGGCTTGCCTTATGTCGAGATCACCGCCAAGCCGGGCAATCCGACGTCGCACAAGGTGATCCTGACCAATGGCGGCAAGCTGGTCGAGCGTTTCTTCGAGGATGCCGCCTATGGCGGAGCGGAAAGCCTGCGGTTCCGGATCGAGCTGTAGCGGGCGCGCGAGCCCTCCTCACCCGTGCTCGTCGGCGCACAGCGCGTGGTCGGACAAGGCGCGGATGACGTAGCAGTCGCCGACCGTATTGCCGTCGCAGCAAGACGCGATGCGTTCGAGTTCGGCCTCCAGCCGCTGCAGCTGGGCAATCTTTTCCCGCACCGAGATCAGTTGCTCCCCGGCGATCCGGTCGGCATGGCCGCATGGCTGCTCGGGGTGGCCGCTCAATTCGATGAGCGAGCGGATATCCTCGACGGCGAAGCCGAGGTCGCGGGCGTGACGGATGAAGGCCAGCCGCTCGAGCTCTTGCCGGCCATAGCGGCGCTGGTTGCCTTCCGAACGCTCGGGTGCGGCAACCAGGCCCATCTGCTCGTAGTAGCGGATCGTCGGCACCTTGACCCCGGTGCGGCGGGAGAGATCGCCGATCGAAAACATGATTTTGCCTCTTGAAGCTCTAGTGACTAGAGCAATTACAGTGTCCGACATCATGGTTCAAGACTCACGCGGCGGCACGCCGCGCGGGCAAGACAGGCAGGTGATGCGATGACGGCTCCCCTCAGGCAGCCAAGTATCAGGCAGACACGGTTCAAGATCGGCGGCATGGACTGCGCCTCCTGCGCGGCCAAGATCGAGACGGCGGTGCGCCGTCTCGATGGCGTCGCCGACGTCTCGGTTTCGGTGACCGGCGCCAGCATGACGGTCAGCCACGGCGATGCACTGCCCGACGACAAGGTGCTGCAGCAGGTGGCGCGGCTTGGCTATGGCATCGCCAGGGCGGAAGCCAAGATCGACGGGCGTGCTTCAGTGGCCAAGGCACATGATCATGCTGATCACGATCATGAAGGCCACGACCATGGCGGCGAGCCGGTCGGCGAGCGGACCATCGGTTCCGCCCATCTCCACGGCGATGCCGAGTCGAGGCAGGCGTGGTGGCGCGGCCGCCGCGCGGCGCTGACGCTGGCCTGTGCTGCAGCGCTTCTTGCCGCCTACGGCATCGGTCATCTGTTTCCGGCGGCCGAGCGCGGGGTCTTCCTGGCCGCACTGCTGGTTGGCCTGGTGCCGATCGCCCGGCGCGCGCTGATGGCGGCACTGGCCGGCACGCCGTTCTCGATCGAGATGCTGATGACCATCGCCGCTGGGGGTGCGGTGATGATCGGCGCCACCGAGCAGCCGCCGCAGTGGTTGTGCTGTTCCTGATCGGCGAAATGCTGGAAGGCGTCGCTGCCGGTCGGGCACGGGCCAGCATCCAAGGCCTTGCCGACCTGGTGCCGAAGACAGCACTTGTCGAGCGGGCAGGCGGCACGGTCGAAGTCCCAGCTGAAGACCTTGTCGTCGGCGACGTGATCGTGGTGCGGCCAGGTGATCGTATCCCGGCCGATGGCGAGATCGTCGAGGGAGCGAGCGCTATCGACGAAGCACCTGTGACCGGCGAGAGCACGCCGAAGCGCAAGGGTGTCTCGGACGGTGTCTTCGCCGGCACGATCAGCACCGACGGCGTGCTCAAGGTTCGGGTGACGGCAGCAGCGTCGGACAACACCATCGCTCGGGTGGTGCGGCTGGTGGAGGAAGCGCAGGAGGCCAAGGCGCCGACCGAGCGCTTCATCGATCGCTTCTCACGGTACTATACGCCTGCTGTGCTGGTGGTTGGGGCGCTGGTGGCGCTGCTGCCGCCGCTGGTTGCCGGCGGCGACTGGAACGAATGGATCTACAAAGGCCTGGCGATCCTGTTGATCGGCTGCCCCTGCGCACTGGTCATCTCGACGCCGGCGGCGATCGCCGCAGGCCTGGCGACCGGCGCGCGGCATGGCCTGTTGATGAAGGGCGGTGCCGTGCTGGAAGGCTTTCGCCGGATCACAGCCGTCGCCTTCGACAAGACCGGTACGCTGACCGCGGGCAAACCGGTGGTTACCGACATCGTGGCCTATGGGCGCGACCAACGCACCGTGCTGGCGCTGGCGGCAGCACTTGAGCAGGGCTCCAGCCATCCCCTGGCGGTGGCGATACTGGACAAGGCCAAGGCCGCCAAGGCGCCGGTGCCGCCTGCCTTGGCCGCGAAGGCGATTCCAGGCAAAGGCGTCGAGGGCAGCGTCGGCGGCGTCGCGGTCTTCCTCGGCTCCGGCCAGGCGGCGGGCGAACGTGCTGCGATCACTGAGGCGCAGCGCCTTGCCATCGACAGCCTCAACGGCCAGGGCAAGACCGTCTCGGCGTTGGTGGCCGATGGCGTGGTGGCCGGGCTGATCGCCATGCGCGACGAGCCGCGGCCGGATGCGGCGGCCGGCATTGCGGCGCTGAAGGCCGAAGGCATCCGCGCTGTGATGCTGACCGGCGACAACCGACGCACGGCCGAAGCCATCGCCGCTTCGCTCGGCATCGAGGCGCGGGCTGAGCTCTTGCCTCAGGACAAGCTGCGCATCGTAGGCGAATTGCAGCGCGGGGGGCTGAGGGTGGCCAAGGTTGGCGACGGCATCAACGACGCACCGGCACTCGCCGCCGCCGACATCGGCATTGCCATGGGCGGCGGCACCGATGTGGCGTTGGAAACGGCCGATGCGGCGATCCTGCATGGCCGGATCACGGATGTCGTGCGGATGGTGCGGCTGTCGCGGGCGGTGATGGCCAACATCGGCCAGAACATCACCGTGGCGCTCGGGCTGAAGGCGGTGTTCCTGGTCACCACCATTGCCGGCATCACCGGCCTGTGGCCGGCGATCCTGGCCGACACCGGCGCCACCGTGTTGGTCACCGCCAACGCCATGCGCCTGCTGCGCTGGCGCGGGTGACGCGCTTTTGTCTTGTGCTCTACTCGGCTGGGGCCGTGAGCGGCGGCGTGGCGTTGCTGCGTCCTTCCCAGACATAAGACGCGAGCGCCACCGCGATGGCGACCAGCATGGCGATGGCGCCAAGCAGCGGCAGGCTGCGGTAGCCGTAGCCGGCATTCAGCATCGCCGAGCCCAGCGATGCGGCAAGCGCGATGCCGACATTGAAGCCGGATGGAATGAGCGACGAAGCGAGATTGGACGCATCGGCGGTCCAGGCCAGGATACGGGTCTGGATCGGCGTGCCGATGGCGAAGTTGAGACCGCCCCAGACGACAATCGCCACAACCATCGGCAAGGGGTAGGGGCTGACGGCATAGATCACCGCCAGCGTCACCGCCTGCAGGGCCAGCATGGTGATCAGCGACGGCATCAGCTTCCAGTCGGAGAGCTTGCCGCCGAGGAAGACGCCGAGCGTGGCGCCGACGCCGTTGAGCAGCAGTACCCACGGCACCTGGCTTTCATCTAGGCCGGTGATTTCGAGCAGTGTCGGCGTGATGTAGGTGAACAGGCCGAACTGGCCGATCATCAGCATCAGCATCAGGATCAGCGAAGTCCAGACCTGCTGGCGCGCCAGCACGCGAACCTCGCGCGCCAGGCCGGCGGACTTGGCCTGATATCCAGCGGTGCGCGGCAAAAGCGCTGCCATGGCAAGCGTTGCCGCGACACCCAGCGCACCCATCACCCAGAAAGTCGCGCGCCAGCCCCAGATGTTGCCGATCGCGGTGCCGGCCGGCACGCCGATGACATTGGAGACGGTGAGCCCGGACAGGATGACGGCGACCGCCATGCCGCGCTGGTCTTCGCGCACGAGACCGACCGCCACCACCATGGCGACGCCGAAATAGGCGCCATGCGCTATCGCCACGGCAATGCGCAGCAACAGCATCGAGGTGAAATCGGGCGCCAGAGCGCAGGCCGCCTGGCCGATGGTGAAGGCGACGGCAAGGCCGAGCAGCAAGCTCTTGCGCGGCAGCGACTTGGTGGCGAGCGCCAGCAGCGGGCCGCCGATGGCGATGCCACAGGCATAGCCCGATACGAGATAGCCGGCCGATGGAACCGAGACGCCGAGCCCCTCCGCCACCTGCGGCAGCACGCCGGCGATGACGAATTCGGTGGTGCCGAAAGCGAAGGCGGCAATGAACAGGGCGATGAGCGGAAGCGACATGGGAAGGCCCTAGCTGGAACGGCCTCAAACCACGGATGGGCGTCGCGGGCAATCCAGAAATTTTGGTCGCGACTTTAGGTTTTCTTGAGTGGAACGTGCGGGCGTGGAACGCCGATCTCCCTCACGGGGAGACCGGCAGGGTCAACCTCCGCTCGCCTTAAGCCGCGATCCAGTGAGCAGGCCGCGCTCTTCCAGCACCGGATAGGCCATCGACGCCAAAAGCGAATTGATCTGCTTCAGGTCGCGGATGGTGTCGAGATGGATCGAGCTGGTCTCGACGCTCTTGGCGGTGCCGTCGCGCAGCCGCACGAAATGGCTGGCGCTGGTTTCCTTCTCGCGGTCGCGCAGCTGGTCCTTTTCCAATACCAGCTGGCGGGCGGTCTCGGGATCGCGTGATACCAGCACGTTGAAGGCGAGCCGCGCATTGGCCAGCACCGAAGCGTGGAAAGCGCACAGTTCGCGCCAGCCCTCGGGCGTGAACTCCAGCCCGCGCTCGAGCTTCTTCTTCACATGCACCAGCATGTTGCGCACGATGATGTCGCCGACCTGCTCCAGCTTGACGCAGGCGCCGATCAACTCCTGGCAGCGCAGCGCCTCGTCCTCGGTCAGCGGGTTCCTGGTAAGCTTGGCCAGATAGAGCTTGATCGCCGCGTGCTTGCGGTCGACGCGGTCGTCGAGTGCCGCCAGCGCCTTGATCTTGTCGGCATCGGCGCTCTCGTACAGCTCGATGATGCGCTTGAGCATGATCTCGACGGTCTCGCAGACCCGCACCACCTCGCGCGTGGCATTGGCCAATGCCTGGCTTGGAACGTCCAGCGCGCTCTCGTTGAGCGCGGAAAGCTCGACGACATCGAGTGTGGCGGCCGGCGCCGGCTTGGTGCCGAGTGCCACGATCTTCTCCGAGGCGCGGTAGACGAACCCGGCCAGCGGCAGGCCGGCGAGCAGGATCAGCACATTGAACAGGATGTGAGCGTTGACAATCTGGTCCGCCGCCGTTGCGCCGAGGAAGGCGACATGCGGCCTGAAGGTCATGAACAGGATCAGCACGACCAGCGAGCCAAGCCCGCGCATCAGGAGATTGCCGATCGGCACGACGCGCACGGCAGGCCCGGCCGAACGGGTCAGCATCGGCGCGATGATCGAGGATCCGAGGTTGACGCCGAGGATGAGGACGACGCCGAGTTCCGGCGTGATCAGGCCACGGCCGGCCAGCGTCGCCATCAACAGAACCGCCGCGATACTCGACTGGAACAGCCAGGTGATCAGCGCCGCCAACAGATAGGCGGTGATGGAATCGCTGGAGAAGTAATTGATGATGACCGGCATGAGCTGGCTGTTGCGCAGCGGCTCCGATGCCTGGCCGATCATTTCCAGCGACAGGATCAAAAGGCCGATACCGACCAGGATGCGGCCGGACTGGCGCCAGTCGCGCCGCTCGGTGGCCATGAACATCACCGTGCCGGTGATCAGGCAGAGCGGCACCAGCAGGGTGAGATCGAAGGTCAGCAGCTTGACCACCAGCGCCGAGCCGATTTCGGCGCCGCGCACGGCAAGCTGCCCGGCGGCGCCCGAGACGATGCCGGAGCCGGCGAAGGAGCCGACCAGCAGCGTGACGGCGGTGGAGCTCTGCAAGGCGATGGCGAGGCCGGTGCCGGCCAGCACCGCCATGATCGGATTGCGCATGGTGGCGCGCAGACGATGGCGCAGCACGTCGCCATAGGCGCGCTCTACGCCGGTTTTCACCATGCGGGTGGCAAACAGCATCAGCGCCACGGCGCCGGCCAGATGCAGTAGGACGACGGAACCGCTCATGTCGCCTTCCGCATGCGGACAACGGGGTGCGCGATGCGATCAGCGCGGCGATCAGTGGGGGAAACGAGGGTGCGAATCATGTTCATAGCAGTGACCAGAATGACGATATTACATTAGCCGGGTAATAAAATCTTGTCGATTTCAAAGGCCGTTGCGCCGCGACAGGCGGTGTCGGAAAATGGACGGACGCGCAAATGGTTGCATTGCGAGGCTGCTGTGGCGCGGCGGATCGCGCGTGTTTGGTCGCGATCTTTGCGAGGATGTTCAACTCTCCTAAATAAGCTAAGGAATTCATTACACAATTGTAATGCAGGTGTTCAGTTTCGGTTCATCGGTGGGTCACTATCCCTTGGGCATCGACAACCAAGGAGACTTCCAATGAAACGCATTGTCCTTTCCGCTCTCGCTTTCTCGATGCTGGCCGCCACGTCGCTCGCCGGCCAGGCCGCGCCGATGAATGCGCCGATCGCTCCGCGGTCGACCTACAGCCAGGTCGACTGGCAAAAGCCCGGCAAGCACGTCGACGTCAGGAAGCGTGTCGTGAAGAAGAAGAACGTCGTGAAGCGCAGCCATTGGCGCAATGGCCAGAAGTATTCCGGTTGGAGGCAGCACCGGCCGATCCGCGACTATGGCCGCTATGGCCTGCATCGTCCCGGCCGCGGCCAGGAATGGATCCGCGTCGGCAACGACTATGTGCTTGTCGGCCTCCTCTCCGGCGTCATTTTCGGCGCGCTTGCCGGGCAGTAAGTCCCGTCTGGGCCAGCACCCTGCTGGAGGTGAATGAAGGGCGGCCCGCTACGGCCGCCTTTTTGCCCTGTGGAAACCGGGCATCGTCCGCATTAGGGGTCGTCGGATTCCGCGGGCATGATTATATGGTGGGGAAACGAGTTTCCCGATGCGCTTTCCGCCCGCCTTCCTCGACGAGATACGCGACCGCGTTCCGATTTCATCGGTGATCGGCCAGCGCGTCGCGTGGGACAGGAAGAAGACCAACGCGCCGCGCGGCGATTATTGGGCCTGCTGCCCGTTCCATGGCGAGAAGAGCCCGTCCTTCCACTGCGAGGACAAGAAGGGCCGCTACCATTGTTTCGGCTGCTCGGTGTCGGGCGATCATTTCAAATTCCTCACCGAACTCGACGGCATGAGCTTTCCCGAAGCGGTCGAGAAGATCGCAGACATGGCCGGCGTGCCGATGCCTGTCCGCGATGCCCAGGAGGAGCGGCGCGAAAAGGAGCGCGCCAGCCTGACGGACGTCATGGAGATGGCGAGCGCCTTCTTCCAGGAGCGCCTGCAGGGGCCGGAGGGTGCGAAAGCCCGCGCTTATCTGCGCGATCGTGGGCTGACACCGGCCACGCAGCAATCGTTCCGGCTCGGCTTCGCGCCCGACAGCCGCAATGCCCTGAAGGAGCATCTCGCTGCCAGGGGTGTTCCCAAAGCCGATATCGAGGCCTGCGGGCTGGTGCGGTATGGCGACGACATTCCGGTCTCCTATGACTGGTTCCGCGACCGCATCATGTTCCCGATCCCGGATACGCGTGGCAAGATCATTGCTTTCGGGGGCCGCGCTCTGGCGCCGGATGCGTTGGCCAAATACATGAACTCGCCCGACACCGAACTCTTCCACAAGGGCAACGTGCTCTACAATTTCGCCCGTGCCCGCAAGGCGCTTGCCAAGGGCGGCACGGTCATTGCCGTCGAAGGCTATATGGACGTGATCGCGCTGGCGCAGGCCGGCTTCGAGAATGTCGTGGCGCCGCTCGGCACGGCGCTCACCGAAAACCAGCTCGAGCTGTTGTGGCGCATGGCCGGCGAGCCCGTGTTGTGCTTCGACGGTGACAAGGCCGGCCTAAAGGCTGCCTGGCGGGCCGCCGACATGGCCCTGCCGGCGGTGCAGGCGGGGCGCTCTGCGCGCTTCGCGTTGCTGCCGGAAGGCAAGGATCCCGACGACCTGGTCAAGGCCGATGGGCCGGACGCTTTCCGTTCCGTGCTGGCCGATGCGCGGCCGCTGGCCGACCTTCTGTGGATGCGCGAAACGGCCGGCGGCGTCTTCGACACGCCGGAGCGGCGGGCCGAGCTCGAAAAGACGTTGCGCGAACTGACCAGTCGCATCCGCGACGAAAGCCTTCGCTATCACTATCAACAGGAGATGCGCGAGCGCGTGCTGAGCTTCTTCGGCGCGCAGCGCGGTACAAGGCAAGGCCGCCAGGATGGGCGCCCGGGCCAAGGCAAGGCGCCGCCGCCGGGCGGACAATTCGCCAAGGCCGGCGGCGGACGTACGCCGATCACCGAGAGCCTCGGCCGCTCGGCGCTGGTCAAGCGCGGCAGCGAGGGGATGTCGATGCGCGAGGCGACGATCATCGTCGCGCTGGTCAACCATCCGGTGCTGATCGACGAGAATTTCGCACATATCGAGTTTCTCGATCTCGCCAACTCCGATCTCAGGCGGCTGCACGCCGCCATCCTCGACGCGATGGCGCATGACATGGCCAATGACCGTCAGGCCGTGGTGGCAATGATCGAGCGCGCCGGCTGCGCCGAGATCTGGGAGCGGGCGGTCGGGCTGATCCGGCGAATGCGGCATTGGCCGGCGCTGGAAACAGCAGCCCTCGAGGATGCCCGCGACGCTTTCAGCCAGGCCCTGCACTTGCAGCGCAGCGCGCGCACCTTACATAAGGAGCTGAAACAGGCGGAAGCGGCGCTCGCCACCGATCCCACAGACGAGAACTATCGGCACCTGATCGAAATTCAGGCGCAATTTCAGGATGTACAAGCGACGGAAGCGCTGATCGAAGGATTCGGCGTATCCTCGGGCAGGGCCGGGCGGGCTTAAAGCATGATCCCGAAAAGTGGGAACGGTTTTTCGTGCTTCCACCAAAAGAAAGACAGAGCCTTTGCCGGCCGATAGGGCAGGGACGGGCTCGGCAAGAGAGTGAAATGTGAAAGCGCTGTTGCGCGTCCAAATGGCGCGTGGCGGGGCTAAGTCGGGTAATTGATTCGCTTTTTTCATGCGAATCATGCGAGAGGCGCTTGACCTTCCGGCAGAATGGCGGAATCAGGACGATTCGAAACGTTAACCCGCACCCGCGTCGACGGGAAATAAACGATGTGAGGTACTGGTCACTGGACAGGCAAGCTGCCTGCCACAGATATCAGGGTTAATCTGGACTTAACGAGAGATGCAGTTACTGGCCCGGTGAAGCGCGACTCATAAGCGAGTGCATCCGATTTGACTGGTCCGACAGCTTACGCGGCTTTGATGTTCGGCCGCTAGGAGAAGATAAAGACTATGGCGACAAAGGAAAAGGAAGAGGTCGAAACCGAACGCGAAGGCGCCACCGATGGCCCTCTGCTCGACCTTTCCGATGATGCTGTCAAGAAGATGATCAAGGCCGCCAAGAAGCGCGGCTATGTCACCATGGACGAGCTGAATTCGGTGCTGCCCTCCGAGGAAGTGACCTCAGAGCAGATCGAGGACACCATGGCGATGCTGTCCGACATGGGCATCAACGTGGTCGAGGACGACGAGCAGGGCGAAGAGCCCGAGGCCGCAGACACTGCGGCTGATGCCGAGGAAGACGCGAACGAGCTGGCCGAGCAGACCGGCACCGCCGTTGCTGCCACCACCACCAAGAAAGAGCCGACCGACCGCACCGACGATCCGGTGCGCATGTATCTGCGCGAGATGGGCTCGGTCGAGCTTCTGTCGCGCGAGGGCGAAATCGCCATCGCCAAGCGCATCGAGGCCGGCCGCGAGACGATGATCGCGGGCCTGTGCGAAAGCCCGTTGACCTTCCAGGCCATCATCATCTGGCGCGATGAGCTCAACGAATCCAAGATCCTGCTGCGCGAGATCATCGATCTCGAAGCCACCTATGCCGGACCCGAGGCCAAGCAGGCGCCGGTGGTGGAGCGCATCGAGGAAGCCAAGGTCGAGGACAAGCCGCGCCGTTCGCGCGACGAGGAAGACGACGTCACCAATGTCGGCGCCGACACGCGCGGGCTGGTCGATGACGACGAGGAAGACGAAGACGAGGCCAGCCTGTCGCTGGCGGCGATGGAAGCGGAACTCCGCCCCCAGGTGATGGAGACGCTCGACGTCATCGCCGATACCTACAAGAAGCTGCGCAAGCTGCAGGACCAGCAGGTCGAGAACCGGCTGGCCGCGGCCGGCACGCTGTCGCCCAGCCAGGACCGCCGGCTGAAGGAGCTGAAGGACCAGCTGATCAAGGCGGTGAAGTCGCTTTCGCTCAACACCGCGCGCATCGAGGCGCTGGTCGAGCAGCTCTACGACATCAACAAGCGCCTGGTGCAGAACGAAGGCAAGCTCCTGCGGCTCGCCGAAAGCTACGGCGTGCGCCGCGAGGAATTCCTGAAGGAATATCAGGGCTCCGAGCTCGACCCGAACTGGACGCGCGCGATCGGCAACCTGACCTCGCGCGGCTGGAAGGAATTCACCAAGAACGAGAAGGACGCCATCCGCGACCTGCGCGCCGAAATCCAGCATCTGGCCACCGAAACGGCGATCTCGATCCTGGAATTCCGCAAGATCGTCAACCAGGTGCAGAAGGGCGAGCGCGAAGCCGCGATCGCCAAGAAGGAAATGGTCGAGGCCAATCTGCGTCTCGTCATCTCCATCGCCAAGAAATACACCAATCGCGGCCTGCAGTTCCTCGACCTGATCCAGGAAGGCAATATCGGCCTGATGAAGGCGGTCGACAAATTCGAATACCGCCGCGGCTACAAGTTCTCGACCTACGCGACATGGTGGATCCGGCAGGCGATCACGCGTTCGATCGCCGACCAGGCGCGCACCATCCGTATTCCGGTGCACATGATCGAGACGATCAACAAGATCGTGCGCACCTCGCGCCAGATGCTGCACGAGATCGGCCGTGAGCCGACGCCGGAAGAGCTGGCCGAAAAACTCGCCATGCCGCTCGAAAAAGTGCGCAAGGTGCTGAAGATCGCCAAGGAGCCGATCTCGCTCGAAACGCCGGTCGGCGACGAGGAGGATTCGCATCTAGGCGATTTCATCGAGGACAAGATGGCGATCCTGCCGATCGACGCGGCGATCCAGGCCAATCTGCGCGAGACCACCACGCGCGTGCTGGCCTCGCTGACGCCGCGCGAGGAGCGCGTGCTGCGCATGCGCTTCGGCATTGGCATGAACACCGACCATACGCTGGAAGAGGTCGGCCAGCAGTTCTCGGTCACCCGCGAGCGCATCCGCCAGATCGAAGCTAAGGCGCTCAGGAAACTGAAGCATCCAAGCCGTAGCCGGAAGCTCAGGAGCTTCTTGGACAGCTGAGCAGGGACGGCGTCGTCGCCGGCCAGCTCAATTGACGCCGATACCGATGCCTGCTGCGGTGTGCTCTTCGAAGGGCATCAACGCCGCGAAGGCCTGGGGCGTCCGCCCGCTGTCGATCTACCACAACGGCACGTTCAGGCGCGTCCCCTTGACGATGATGCCGCCCCGCTTGCCGATCTCTATTGAGCCGTAACGCTGCCTGAAGCACTCGGGCAGCGGTCGGTCGCCCGGCACTGACAACCACAGCCGCAGCATGTGGCGGCGCTTGTCCGGGTCCGGCCAATCCCGAAAGCCCATGCGATCGTGAAGCAGCGAATGATTGTAGACGAACTGCATGTCGCCGGGACGAAGCCGCATCGACAGGTTTAGTCTGGGATCATTGGCAAGGCTGTCGAAGAGATCCAGCGCTTCGATATGCGCGGCGCTGAGCCGCATGGCATCCGGGAAGCGTTGCGCGCTGTCGATGTACTGGCGCTGATAGATGCCGGTCAGCAATCCCGCATGCCAGTTGAGGACCGGGATTTCGAAGTAGGTTTTTTCCCCTTCCGGTATCTCGCCGCGCCGGTCGGTGGCGATCGGATCAAACAGCAGGCGGGTGAGGTCGGGCCGTTTCTTGCGCATCTCCTTGTAGATCGTCACTGTGCTCACCAGCAGGGACTCGCCGCCTTGCATGGCATCGCGCAGGCAGAGCAAACCAACAACATCGGCGGAGTCGGTGTGAAACGTCTGGCGCTCAGAGGTCTGGTAGATGCGCGTTGTGGCGTCCCTGGCGTCGGCGCCTATGTCGCGGACGTGGCCGAGGATATGGCCCTGGGCATTCTGGGATCGTGCGCTTCCCAGATGCGCGCCAATCCCGCAGAAAATCGTTGCCGCCATTTCCGCCGAATATCTCTCAACCGGGAGACCGCGAAGCACCTCGAAGCCAATGCCGGCGATCAGTTTTTCGCGAAGGGCGGCAAGATGGCCGACAAGCCGGGGCAAGGGGAAGTCAGCCTTGGTCAGGTTGCCGATGTCCTGCGAGCGGGCGAGAAAGCCGGTTGCCGCCAACTCCAGTTCCGCGACGTCGCCCGCGTCCAGTTCGACCAGCCAACGCTCAGGATGTTTCGCCATGTCATCGCCGGTCCATGCGGCAGGACTCTCGATCGATTCCGGCGGCAGGTCGATGGTTTCGCGCATGAAGCTCTCCGGCAGCTGGATCGGTCTCGGTTGCCGGCCGGGGATTTCCGCCAGATCGACGGCCACGACCGAGATTGCCGCAATCAGGCGGGTTTTAAAACCGGCTTTCTCTGGTCGGCGCCGACCGTCTTACGGCCGTCGCTTTGCCGCCGCCTCGCGAGGCTCGCCTTTAGCCAGCGACGGGCGTCGGCGCGGTAGTCCTTGCAGGATGTTCGCTGCGGGAGGATAATTTCGACGTCGGATGCATTTTCTGGGCGACAAACCCGGATGCCCGCCCCGGCGAAGCCGCCGTGCTCCGTGGCCCGGAGGGAGGTGTGCATGACAAGCTATATCGTGCTGATGAACTGGACGGAACAGGGCGCCAGAAATGTGCGCGATTCACCGAAGCGACTCGACGCCGCCAGGAAGCAGCTGGGAGACATGGGCGGATCGTTCAAGGCGTTCTACCTGACCATGGGTGAATACGACATGGTGGCCGTGGTCGAAGCGCCCGACGACGCGGTCCTGGCTCGCTTCTCGCTGATGCTGGCGGCGGCCGGCAACATCAGGACGCGGACGCTGAAAGCCTTCCCCGAATTTGCCTACCGCGAGATCATCACCTCGCTCGGGTAGTGCTCTCAGAACAGCGCGGAGGCTGAAGCGCTTCAGGTCCTTGTGTAATGCATGTCGCCCAAATCCGCTGCGCAGTTTTGGGCGACATGCACTAGGATGCGGCCATGTCCGAACCGAATTCACATGCGCATCTGTGGCCCGGCGTGCCGCTAGCTCTTGGCTCCGCCATCCTGTTCGGCGCTGCGCCGCCGCTGTGCAAGCTGCTGCTCGACAGCGTCAATCCCTTCATGCTGGCCGGTCTGCTCTATCTCGGCGCCGGCGCCGGGCTGGCCCTCTATCGCTCGGCTCGCGGCGGCGGCGGCGGCGAGGCGCAGCTGACCGCCAGGGACATACCATGGCTGCTGCTGGCGATCGGCGCCGGCGGCATCGTCGCGCCGGTGCTGCTGATGTTCGGCCTCGGCCTCAATACCGCATCCAGTTCTGCGCTGCTGCTTAATCTCGAAGGGTTGGCGACGATGGCGATCGCCTGGCTCGTCTACCGCGAGAATGTCGACCGCCGGCTGCTCCTGGGCGCCTTCGCCATCGTGGCCGGCGCCGTTCTGCTGTCGTGGCAAGGTGAGGGCGTTGCCTTCAACCTTGGTGCCGTGCTCGTCGCCGCGGCCTGCCTGGCGTGGGGGCTGGACAACAATTTCACACGCAAGATCTCGGCCACTGACCCTGTGGTGATCGCCATGCTCAAAGGGCTGGTGGCTGGTGTCGTCAATGTCGGGTTGGCGCTCGCCGGCGGGGCTTCGTTTCCGCCAGCGTCGATCGTCGCGGTCACCGCGGCTGTCGGCTTCTTTGCCATCGGGGTCAGCCTGGTGATGTTCATCGTGGCGCTGCGTCATCTCGGCACGGCACGGACAGGGGCGTATTACTCGCTCGCCCCCTTTATCGGCGCGCTGCTGGCAATCGCCATCCTGGGTGACGCCGTCACGCTCAAGCTGGCGGTCGCCGGGCTTCTGATGGCCTTCGGCCTCTGGCTGCATCTGTCGGAACGCCATGAGCACGAGCACGACCACGAGGAACTCGAACACGAGCACAGCCATGTGCATGACGAGCACCACCAGCACCATCATGACGGACCGGTGAGCGAGCCGCATTCGCACTGGCACCGGCATGCGCCCATGCGCCACCGGCATCCGCATTATCCCGACCTGCACCACAGGCATGGCCACGGCTGAGCATGACCCCAGAAAGCAGGTGCCGGGTTTTGGAAGGATCATGCCCGAGCAACGGACCAAGCCTTTGCTGACCGTCTGGTACAACACACGCTGCCCGGTTTGCGATGCCGGCATCAGCCGGCAAAAGCGGCGGCTGATCGAAGCGGTCAAGGCCGGACGGATCGTGTTTCGCGACATCAACCTTGAACCGGCGGCACTTGCCGGATTTGGCGCTTCGCTTGAGGATATCCGTCGCCGGCTGCACGCGACCGACGCTGACGGCCGACTGCTGGTCGGCGCCGATGTCGCCATTGCCGTGTGGCAGGCAACGCCGGGCGAGGGCTGGCTGGCGACGGTGTTCGGCAATCCGGTTGCCTTGCCGCTGACGCGTTTTGCCTATGATCGGTTCGCCGACCTGCTCTACGCCTGGAACCGGCGCAACGGCCGCTGGTAGCGGTTCCTCGTCGGCGACCGGGCGAAAGGAGGTCCGGAACCATTTGCGGACCTCCCTTTGGCGGACCTATCGGCCGGCCGGCTCGCAGAGCGCGCCGACGATGCGGCGCACCATCGGCAGCACCAGCAGCAGCGTTGGAAACGCCACCAGCCAGGACAGACCCCAGGCGGTCATCCAGATGGACGGCAGGCTGGGGTGGAAACCGAGGCTTTTCAGTGTCGAGATGAATGAGACAATGAAGGTCATCAACAGTGACAGCACCAGCGGGCTGACGATGGCAGCATAGCGCGCAGGCAGCTTCCTGCGCCGATTTCTTTCAGTCATTTTGGGAGTTTCCCTGAAGTGTCCGGTCCGTCGCATTTGGCATCCATTCGCCGGTTTTCGGCGCAATTGCCCGGAAAGACCGGGGTTGGATGCGTTGCTTGACGTCAGACGCTTACGGAGCAGCCGTGGCGCTCGCGGGCCTTCTAGCGGCGCGTTCCGGCAAAAGCAAGCCTCTGGAGTCGCATTCAGATACATCGTAAGATATATCTTGACTCCAGCGATTGGTGTGCCTAATTAAGATATATCGTAAGATAGAACTCAAGGAGCAATCAATGCACAAGCAATTCGGGCACAATCATTTCGGCGAGCGCATGTTCATGCACATGGCCGGCAAATTCGGCGGCCGTGGCGGCGGCTTTGGCCCGTTCGGCCATGGCGGTCGTGGCGGCGGACGCGGCGGGCCGGGCGACATGTTCCGCGCCGGGCGCATGCTGGCCGACGGCGATCTCAAGCTGATCACGCTGTCGCTGCTGGCCGAGGCACCGCGCCACGGCTACGACATCATCAAGGCGCTTGAAGAGCGCACCAGCGGCATCTACAGCCCGAGCCCGGGCGTGGTCTACCCAACGCTGACCTTCCTGGAAGAAGCCGGCTATGCCGCTTCCGCGGCCGACGGCAACAAGAAGGTGTTTTCGATCACCGAAGCCGGGCAGGCGCATCTCAACGACAACCGCGAGATGATCGACGGCGTGCTCGACCACCTCGAGCGCTTCGGCCGCAAGATGGCCAAGGCGCGCGACTGGTTCGGCTGGAACGACGAGCGCGAAGAGGGCGGGCGTCGCGGCGGTCGTGGTGGCCGCTCGGAAGCGCGCGACGAATTCCGCGCCGTGCGTCACCGGCTGCGTGCGGCTCTCGGCGATTTCGTCGATGCCCCGGCCGACAAGCAGGCCGAGGCGATCGCCATTCTCGAAGGTGCCGCCGAGGCGCTGGAAGCGCTGTCGCGCGGCTGAGGCCGCCCGTCCAGTACCGCCAAAAGCCAGAACAGGCAAAAGCTCGGGAACCCCCGGGCTTTTTGTCATTTCGATTGACCGGCCGCGGCAGGCTGACGAGATCGATCTGCCAGCCGACGTCTTCATCAGGGGGCTGGAATGCGGCGGCACATTCGCGCATTCTGGAACGACAGCGTCGTGAATCGCGAACAGGGCAGGCCGCGATTGCAGGGCGAACAGGGAGATTTGAGCGATGTCTTTTCTAAAACGTCTTTTCGGTGGCGGTGGCGAAGCCGAGGCGGGTGAACCAAAAAGTGCAGCGCCGGCCAAGCAGGTCGAGCACAAGGGGTTCCTGATCAGCGCCACGCCCTACAAGGCCGAGGGCCAGTACCAGACCTGCGGCGTCGTCTCCAAGGAGGTCGATGGCGTCGTCAAGGAGCACAAATTCATCCGTGCCGACCGCTTCGCCGGGCTCGACGACGCCGTCGACATCTCGATCAAGAAGGGCATCCAACTGGTGGACGAGCAGGGCGAGCGGATCTTCGGATAGGGCAGGACCGGTCGAGGCGACAATCGTCGGCTTTGCGCCAGCTGGTTGACCTTTACTTCCCCTACGCGGGGCTGCCTTTGACCGCTCTATTGAGTTCTTGTTCCAGGTCGACCAGTTCCTTGCCGCCGGCCATCAGATTGAGCAACTGATCGCGATCAATTTCGCTTTTCGCGTAGGTGCCGGTGCATCTGCCGCGCTTCAACAAGGTAAAGCGGTCGCCGACCACATAGGCGTGATGAACGTTGTGGGAAATGAAGATGACGCCGATGCCGCGCGCCTTGGACTGGACGATGAGCTTCAGGACGACGGATGCCTGATGGACCCCCAGCGCCGATGTCGGCTCATCCAGGATCAGCACCTTGGCGCCGAAATAAACGGCGCGGGCGATGGCTAGGCACTGCCGTTCCCCGCCCGAAAGCGTGCCGACAGGCTGTTCCGGATCGCGCAGCTGGATGCCCATCGCCGACAATTCGTCATACGCGGTGCGGTTGGCGAACTCGGCGTCAAACTGGCTGATCGGGCCGAACTTGCGCATTGGCTCGCGCCCGAGAAAAAAGTTTCGCGCCACGCTCATGAGCGGCACCAAAGCCAAGTCCTGATAGACCGTTGCGATGCCGCTGTTGCGCGTATCGGCCGGTGACGCAAACCTCGTCGGCTTGCCCTGGACGCGGATTTCACCCTCGTCTGGCGCGTAGACGCCGGACAGCGTCTTGATCAGCGTCGACTTGCCCGCGCCGTTGTCGCCGAGCAGGCAATGGACTTCGCCCGGACATACGTCGAACGACACATCCTTCAGCGCAACGACCGATCCGAAATACTTGCTGACCGACTTCAGTTCGACATAGGGCTCGGCCATCACCGGCTCCTCATGGCGCGGTTGCGCACATAGCTGTTGAACAGCACGGCGATGACCATCATGGCGCCCATGAACAGCTTGAACCAGTCCGTGTCTATGCCGGTGTAGAAGATGCCCATCTGCACCACGCCGAAGATCAATGCGCCGAACATGGCGCCGACGGCCGATCCGTAGCCGCCGGTGAGCAGCGTGCCGCCGATGACGACGGCTATGATGGCCTCGAATTCCTTCTGGGTGCCGCGCAGCGTGTCGGCCGAGCCGGTGACCAGGACCTGGATCGCAGCAAAGAGCGCGGCCGCCATGGCCGTCATGACGAACAGCGTGATCTTGGTGCGCGCCACCGGTACACCGAGGTTGCGCGCGGCGTTGGCTTCACCGCCGGCGGCGAAGATCCAGTTGCCGAAGCGGCTGCGCGTCAGCAACCAGGTGCAGATCAAGGTCAATGCGATCCACCAGACGATCGACACCGGAATGCCGGAAATCGACGGCAGTCCGTCCGCCCGCTTGCCGACCAGGCCGATGTCCGAAAGCCAGGCGATCAGGCCGGAAAACACCTGGCCTGAAAACAGGCTGTTGAGAGGATCGTTCAACGCCAGTTCATGCACGCCCGAAACCTGGGTCCGCCCGGATATGCCGCGCGTGAGACCGAGCGTCAGGCCGCGCAGCATGAACAGGCTTCCGAGCGTCACGATGAAGGAGGGCAGCCCGGTCTTGACGACGGCGAGCCCGTTGAGCGCACCGATACCGCCGCAAACAGCGAAGGAAAACAGCAGCGAAAGCCAGATGGGCCAGCCCCAGAATACGGAAGGGATCGCGATCAGGATCCCGGCAAAGCCAATCATCGAGCCTACCGACAGGTCGAACTCGCCCGCGATCATCAACAGGGCCACGGGTGCGGCGAGAATGCCAAGCTGGGCCGAGACCTCGAGGAAATTGATGATCCCCTTGGCACTGAAAAGTCCCGTATTTCCCGCCGTGATGGCGAAGAACACAAAGACCAGAACGGTCCCGGCCGCCGCGCCAAGTTCCGGCCTGCTCAACAGGCGGCTCAGCCGGGAGACGGACCGGATCCGCTCGTCGCGAACCTCTGCAGCCATGGATGCGTTACCTTCGTCGGTGAAAGCGGCCGGGCCGGGGCCCGGCCGCCAGCGGTTAACGCTTGCCCTGTTTTGCCAGATCGATGACCGAGGCGGCAGTATCCTTGGTGACGAAACCGGGGCCTGTCGGATAGTCGGCGATCGGCATGATCTTATACTTCTTCCAAAGGTCGAACATCGCGACCGGGATATAGCCCATGGCATATTGCTGGGCGTCAATGCCCCACTCCATCTTGCCGGCAACAACGGCCTGCAGGATAGTGGGAGACAGATCGAACGTGCCGGTTTTCACCTTGCCCGCGAGGCCCATTTCATCGAGCGCGGCCAGCGTTGGTTCGGCACCGCTGGCGCCGACAGCGAGAATGAACTGCGTATCGGCATGGGCGGTCATATAGGCGATCATGCGGTTCTTCATTTCAGTCGGGTCGATGACGCCGTTCATCACCGGAACATCGACGCCCAGACCCTTGGCAAAGCCCGCGCAGCGATCGTCAAGGCTGGAATTGCCCACCTCGTGATTGGCGCAGACCGCCTTGGTGAGGCCGAGCGCCTTGATGCGCTCGCCGGCCATGACGCCCGCCTGAAATTCGTCCTGTCCCATGAACAGCAGGCCGCCAAGATCATGGGTCAGCTTCGAACCGCCAGAGTCGATGACGATGACCGGGATGCCGGCGGCAACGGCATTCTTGACCGGACCTGAAAGGGCCGCGGCGTCGGGGATCGAAACAACCATCCCATCGGGCTTCGAGGCTGTAATGGCATCGATCATTTGCGCCATCTTGGCCATGTCGAATGTTTCGGGCGCCAGATATTCGGCCTTGACGCCCAGGGTCTTGGCCGCATCGTCCATGCCGTTCTTCACGACCGACCAGTAGGGGTCGCCGCTCTGGCCATGGGTTACAAACACCACGTGCGTATCATCGGCGGCCGCAAGACTGGTGGCCGCCGCCATCATCGTAACGCCGGCCAGCAGGCCGAGCGCAGGCTTTATTAATTTCGCAAGCGAAAACATAACAACCTCCTGTTTGTTTTCCGCCGCCGCAGTTACGGTCGGCAGTCCAGTTGCCCCTTCAAGGTGTGTTGTTATTCCATGACCTGAATCTTCGCACACCTCTGTCCAGTTTCATTCATCAGCACTGGTTCCCTGGAGGCCGAATAGTGGCCTCGATCATTCCCTGACAGTAAATCCGGCTTCCCCAGCCATGCGCGACAAATTCCGGAATCCCATTGTCGCATAGGTCAGCGGGTTGGCCTTGCTGGGATCCTGCTCGGCCTCGACGACCAGCCAGCCGCCGTAGCCGTTGTCGGCAAGCACGCGCAAAATCGAGGGATAATCGATGAACCCGTCGCCGGGAACGGTGAATATCCCGTCCATGACCGCTCCCATGAAACTCATGTCTTGCGCGCGGGCCCGATCAAGCACGGCCTTGCGCGCGTCC
Source organism: Mesorhizobium sp. P2_C7 (assembly GCF_056404515.1). NCBI lineage: Bacteria > Pseudomonadati > Pseudomonadota > Alphaproteobacteria > Hyphomicrobiales > Phyllobacteriaceae > Mesorhizobium > Mesorhizobium sp. P2_C7. The sequence continues at coordinate 138,641 of NZ_JBFUDW010000009.1, forward strand.
TTGCAATGCACGTGCACGACGCGCTTTACGTGCGCCCTGATCAAAGCCAGCGGATCGCCGCCCGAGAATATCGAATGGCCGGTGTCGTAGAGCAAGCCGACCGCCTCGCCGGTGTGGCGCATCAGTAGGGCCACCTCGGCATCGGTCTCGACGATGGTCCCCATATGGTGGTGAAAGGCCATGCGCACGCCGAAATCCGCCATCCGCTCGGCCAGCGCGGTCAGTTTGCGGCCGTAGGCCGGCCATTCCTGCGGGCTCAGTGCCGGGCGTTGCGAGATCGGTCCCCAGATGGCGTCATGGCGTCCGCGCGAGGTGTCGGCATAAACGACATGCGCCGCGCCCATATCCTTCAACAGCTGGAGATGCGGCATGATCGCATCCATTTCCGCGCTGACTTCCTTCTCGTCGCAGCGGCCATCATACCAGCCGGAAATCACGGCTAGGCCATAGCGCTCCATGATCGGCTTCAGCTCGGTCGACCGGCGCGGGAACTTGCCGCCAAGTTCAGTGCCGGAATAGCCGGCCTGTTTGGTCTCGCCGAGACAGACCTCAAGTGGCGTATCGCCGCCGAGTTCCGGCACGTCATCATTGCTCCAGGTGATCGGGTTTATGCCTATGCGAACCGTCACGGGCGAGCTCCTGATTGCTTGAGCTGGGCAAGGTGGCGCCGGGTGAGCCCGGCCAGCAGCTTCATGTCGCGACGCGCCTGCTCGGCGGTGTTACGCACCGGCGTGCCTTCGACGATCGCCGACCAGAAACCCTTCAACTCCTCGACAAACGCCTCTTCGTATCCGCTGCGGATGTCGCGGCTGGAAAGCGTGTGGCCGTCGCTGGTGCGCAGGGTCAGCCGTGTCGGTTGGTGGTTGAGATAGGGCGAGGGGAATTCCAGTTCGAGCGAGGCTTTGTCGAAGTAGAGCGTTATGCGCTCTCGGTAGTCGGCGAGCCCAGGTACGGCCAGATGCACCATGTTCCACAGCGCCTGGCCACCGAGCAGCCGCACGGCACCCTGGCCGCCTTCACCCCTGGCAAAAAGCGAGGCGCCGACAATGTCGCCATCTGTGACGCCGAGCGCATCGAGCAGCCCGTGGACGGCGTTCACGTCGTGCACGATCGCTGAACAATAGGCGCCGACAAAACCACGAAAGGCGTCGGGATCATCCAGTCCAGGCACCGCTCGATCCACCTGCTCGCGCTGCCTGGCTTCGGTCGCGGCAACCAGATCCACCGCGACGTCGTCACCCCTGCATGTGGAATGGTGCCGCACGAACGGCCAGGCGTCGGGATCGTTGACCTCGACCGAAATGTAGCGAAGCGTCCGCGCCGTGCCCGGCAGCATCTTCAGCGCCGCCTCGTAGCTCGGATCGAAACGCTTCATGTAGCCAACCTGAAGCACCTTGCCGGCGCGATCCCTGGCGGCGATCAGGTCGTCGATGTCCCCGGCGCTGTAGCAAAGCGGCTTTTCGCAGAAGACGTGCAGCCCCCGGGCGAAGGCGGCGAGAGCCTGTTCCCAGTGCAAGGCATCGGGGGAGGCTATGACCACGGCGTCAAGGGGCATCGCTAGAAGTCCGTCGAAATCGGCGAATGTAGCAAGGCCGAATTCCTCGCCGACAAAGGCGCGGGTTTTGCGCGAAGGATCGTAGACACCGAGAATCTTGAACTGCCGGTGCAATTTGAGCAGATTCGGGATGTGCTCGACCTGGGCGACGCCACCCGCACCGATCACTCCCACCCTTATGCACTGCATTGGTCAGCCCCACCTGAACCTGAACGCATTTTTCTTGAGCGTAGGACTGCTTTGGTTCCATTGTTAGAACCAGTTTGCATTGATTTTTCGGAACCACGATGAAGACGAGTTTTCCAATCGACGGCATTGCGCTGGATCGCGGCAGTTCCGCCAACCTGCACAGGCAGCTCTACGTCCAGTTGCGCGGTCTGATCGAACGGCGCGTGCTGCCGAGCGGCCATGCGCTGCCCTCGACACGGGTCATGGCGCGGGATCTGCAGGTGGGCCGCAACACGGTGATTGCCGCTTGCGACCAGCTGGCGCTGGAGGGTTATCTGGCGATAAGGCCACGCCGGCCCTCGGTGGTAATGGATCTGCCGACCCGTTCGACCGCGGCGGAGCATGTATCGGTCGAGGGTGAGAATCCGATATCATTGCGCGGGCAGGCCATGCTCGCCCAACCCTATCATCACGGCCGACCCGGCATGCTCGCATTTCATCCTGGCATGCCGGACCCGGATAATTTTCCGTTCAACACCTGGTCGAAACTGCTCAGCCGCCGCGCAAAATTTGCGCATATCGACCTTTTCGGGACCTATCACGTCAAAGGCTATCCACCTCTTTGCGAGGCTATCGCTCGCTATCTCACCGCGTCGCGGGGCGTTCAGTGCACCGCCGAGCAGATCGTCGTGACCAATGGCGCGCAGTCGGCGTTCGATCTTCTGGCCCGGCTGCTGATCGATGAAGGCGACACGGTGTGGATGGAGGAGCCGGGATACTACGGGGCGGGTTCGGCTTTCGTCTCGGCTGGGGCGAAACTGGCGCCGCTGCGCGTGGGCAATGCAGGCTGGAACCTCGATCCACCTCCTGTCATTCCGCGCATGATTTTCGTAACGCCCTCCTGCCATCATCCGCTCGGCATAACCATGCCGATGGAACAGCGGCTCAATCTCCTGCACATGGCCGAGACTTGGCGGTCATGGATCATCGAGGACGACTACGATGGCGAATACCGTTTTCAGGGGCAACCTATACCGGCGCTGCAGGGCATCGGCGCGTCGAACCGCGTGGTCTATGTCGGTACCTTCGCGAAAATCCTGTTTCCGGCCATGCGCCTCGGCTTTCTGGTGGCGCCCAAGGCGATAGACCACACAATCGTCTCGGCGCTGAGCGTGACCGGCCAGTTCGCCCCATTGCTTGCCCAGGCAGCACTGGCGGACTTCATGAACGAGGGGCACTTTACCCGCCATCTCAGGCGCATGCGACGCCTCTATGCGGACAGGCGGCAGTTCTTCCTGGAGAGCGCTCAAAGGCATCTCGGAGAATGGCTGGTTTTCCATTCAACCGAATCCGGCATCCAGGTTGTCGGCATTTTCCGCGATAGATGTAACGACGCGGCGATTGCCGAGGCGTTGCTCCAACAGGGGATCAACGTCTCGGCTCTATCGATCCAGTACCGTCACGGCTCGGAACAAAACGGGCTTGTCATGGGCTTTGCGGCTGCCGATGCGCAGACAACCGAAAGGACGATGCAAAAATTTCGAGCCGTGCTGCAAGCCCATTTCGGCTAGACTCCAAAGATCACGCCGTCTGCAACTCCCGGCGCGGCAGCGGCGGGAAGGCGATCGCGATGCCGACCGCGCCAAGGCCGATGATGGCCGAGCCGATGAACAGCCAGGAATAGTTGGCGTAGGCATCGAACACCATGCCGCCGGCCAGCGGACCGAGCGCCATGCCGAGGCTGGACAGCATGGTCGCGGCGCCGAACACGGTGCCGAGGATGCGCTGGCCGAAATATTCACGCGCCAGCACCGCATAGAGCGGCATCACGCCGCCATAGGTGGCGCCGAAGATAACGGCCAGCATGTAGAACTGCTCGAGCTGGCTGATGCTGAGATAGGCGGCAATGACGATCGCCTGGATCGCCAGGCCCGCGATCAGCACCGGCTTGACGCCGAGCCGATCGGCAAGCACGCCGTAGAGAAGCCGCCCGCCAAGCCCAGCCAGGCCCTCGACGCTGTAGATCGAGACCGCCGCCATGGGCGCCACGCCGCACAGCATGGCATAGCTGACCATATGGAAGATCGGCCCGGAATGGGCAGCACAGCAGGCAAAGAAGGTCAGCCCGAGCACGATGAATTGCGGTGAGCGCAGCGCCTGGCCGGCCGTCAGGCCGGCGCCTTCGGCAACCGGTGCGGAACCGATTTCGGCCACGGCTGGCTTCGGCGGCTGGCGGACCAGCAGCACGGCCGGCAACAGCAGCACCCATGCGGTGATGCCGATGTCGAACATGGCCGTGCGCCATTCATAGGCCGAGATCAGCCAGCGGGCGAAGGGCGAGATCGTCATGGGTGCTACGCCCATCCCGGCCGAGACCAGCGAGACGGCAAGGCTGCGGTTGGTGTCGAACCAGCCTGATGTCAGCGCGATCATCGGCGCGAAGAAGGCACTGGCCGCGAGGCCGACCAGCACGCCGTAGGTGATCTGGAAGGTCAGCAGCGAGCCGGCGCGGCTGGCCAGCACCAGCGCCAGCCCGAGCAGCACCGCGCCGATCGTCACGACGATGCGGGCGCCAAAACGGTCGGACAGGGCGCCCCAGGCGAAGCCGCCAAGGCCCATCACCAGGAAGTTGAGGGTCATGGCGCTCGAAATGCCGGCGCGCGACCAGCCGGTGTCGATCGCCATCGGCTCGAGGAATATCGCCAGCGAAAACATCGTGCCGATGGCGACACAGGACATCAGCGCGCCAGCCGCGACGATGACCCAACGATAGGAAAGGCTCATGTTTTTCTCCCATGCCAGAGGGCAGCGCAACGCGCTGCTTGCGTCCGAAGGACGCTGGCTCTGAGGCCGATCCTACAATTCCGGTTGCATTTTTTATCCAGTCTAACTGGCGCCTTTTCCGGTCGTCCCTGCCGCGTTCTACAGGCGGCGTGTCACGCTCCCAGAACCGCCTCGCACTTTTGGGCGACATGGTTTTTGGACGCATGTCGTGGTCCCAAAACCGCTTCACACTTTCGGGTGACATGCGTCATAGCGGCAGTTCGGATGTGTATTTGATCGTCTGGCTGGGGACGTCGGTCTTGACGTTCTGCACACCCTTGATGCGGCTCAGATGCTCCGACTGGAAGCGGCGGTAATCGTCGATGCCGGCCGCCACCACGCGCACCAGGGCATCGCAATCGCCGAGCATCAGATAGCATTCCATCACCTGCGGCAGCTTGGCCACTTCGGTGGCGAAATGCTCGATCGTGTCCTCGTCCTGCTGCTTCAGCCAGATGCGGGTGAAGAAGGTCAGCCCCTTGCCGATGCTGGCTGGGTTGAGCACGGCGACGTAGCGGTCGATGACGCCGGCCTCCTCCAGCAGCTTCACGCGCCGCAGGCAAGGCGATGGCGACAGCCCGACCTCGTTGGCCAGATCATTGTTGGCCATGCGGCCGTCGCGTTGCAGTGCCCGCAGGATGCGCTTGTCGATCTCATCCAGCTTCATGGCTACAGATTCCATTTTCTTGGCGACTTGTGACACTCAATGCCAACATCAAATGAAATACAACAATCTTCGCAACCAAATTGCTGGACGGTGTTGGTATGTTTGCCGCCGACATCACTGATTTCAAACGCAATTGGAAGCGGCGGCCGCGAGGCCGACCGATGGCAAATCATGAGCATTTCACAGGCAGTCGAGGCGGCAGGCGATGGTTCGACGTCCGAGTTCCGCCGTGGCGTGGCGTCATGCGCGCCGGTGCTGTTCGGCACCATCCCCTATGCGCTGGTGCTCGGCGCCCAGGCCACCCAAAAAGGCTTGAGCGTCGTCGAACTCTCGGCAATGACAGGGCTGAATTTCGCCGGCGGCTCGGAATTCGCGGCGATCCAGCTGTGGACGTCGCCGCCGCACATCGTGCTCATCGTCGCCATCACCTTCCTGGTCAACAGCCGGCACCTGCTGATGGGGGCGGCATTGGCGCCGTTCCTGCGTCACCTGCCGCGGCGCAAGATGTTTCCGGCGCTGTTCTTCCTATGCGACGAGAGCTGGGCGCTCGGGCTTGCCGACGCCAGGCAGCGCGCCGCGGCTGGTATCACGCCAGCCTTCAGCCCGCGCTACTATATGGGTGCGGCGCTGGCGATGTATCTCACCTGGGTGGCCTTCACCACGCTGGGTGCCTTGCTCGGCCCGATGCTGGGCCATGTCGAGACCTATGGTTTCGACATGGCGTTCCCGGCCGTCTTCCTGGTGTTGATGCGCGGCATGTGGAAGGGCGTAGCCGCCGCGCGGCCCTGGCTGGTCAGCCTGGTCGTCGCCGCGCTGACCTATCTCATGGTTCCCGGCGCCTGGTATGTCGCGGCGGGTGCGGTGTCGGGGCTGGTCTCGGCCTGGTTCTTCTGGAGGGAAGCATGATCGACGCGACGACCCTTTTCACGATCGTGCTGATGGCCGGCGTCACCTATCTGACCCGGATCGGCGGCTATCTCGTGCTGCGCAACCGCACGCTCAGCGTCCGTGCCACGGCGGTGATGGAGGCGGCGCCCGGCTGCGTGCTGATCTCGGTGATCGCACCGGCCTTCGTGTCGAGGAACCCGGCTGACCTTCTGGCGCTGGCCATCACTTTTGTCGCCGCAACACGGTTCTCCATGCTGCCGACCGTGCTGATCGGGGTCGCCTCGGCGGGCATTCTGAGGCATCTGATCGGCTAGGACAAAAAGGGCAGGCGCCGGCGTCTGCCTTTTCTCATCGGTGGCTATCTTGCCGCCGCGATCTATTGGATCGCGGACGTGATGCGCCGACCCTCGGCGTTGAACAGATGGAGCTGCGTCAGGTCCGGGGCCAGGAAAACGTGCTGACCCGGCATCACGCGGATCCGCTCGCGCAGCAGCGCGCTCAGCGTGTTGTTGCCGGCTTTGGCAATGACAAGGGTTTCCGAGCCGGTCGGCTCGACCACTTCGACAACTGCCGGCACGCCGCTGTCGGAAAGCCTGAGATGTTCGGGCCGGATGCCCCAGGCGACGGCGCTTTCGGTCTGTTCCGGCACAGGCAGCGGGAAGACGATGCCGTCTCCGGTGGTGAAGCCGTCGGCGGTGCTGCGCCCTTGCAGGATGTTCATCGCCGGCGAGCCGATGAACTGGGCTACGAACAGGTTGGCCGGCCGGTCGTAGAGGTCGAGCGGGGCGCCGACCTGTTCGACGATACCGCCATTCATGACGACGATCTTGTCGGCCATGGTCATGGCTTCGACCTGGTCGTGAGTGACATAGACGATGGTGGTTCCCAGGCGCTGGTGCAGCGCCTTGATTTCGGTGCGCATCTGCACACGCAGCTTGGCGTCGAGGTTGGAGAGCGGCTCGTCGAACAGGAAGACCTTCGGCTCGCGCACGATGGCGCGGCCCATGGCGACACGCTGGCGCTGGCCACCGGAAAGCTGGCGCGGATAGCGCTCAAGCAGGTCCTGCAGTCCCAGGATTGTCGCGGCGCACGCAATCTTGTCGTCGATCTCGCGCTTGTTTTCCTTCTTCAGCGTCAACGCGAAAGCCATGTTCTCGCGCACGGTCATATGTGGGTAGAGCGCATAGTTCTGGAACACCATGGCGATGTCGCGCGATTTCGGCGCGATGTCGTTGATGACCTTGCCTTCGAGCGCGATCTCGCCGGTGCTGATGTCTTCCAGCCCGGCGATCATCCTCAGCAAGGTCGACTTGCCGCAACCGGATGGGCCGACGAGGGTGACGAATTCGCCCGAAGCAATGTCCACCGACACGCCGTGGATGACCTTCGCCTTGCCATAGGCCTTCTCGACATCGGTGATGGAAAGCGCGCTCATCGTGTCATCCTTGGGAAAGATCTGGCCTCGGGAAAAGAAAATCGTCTCAGAAAGAGACCTTGTCGCCGCCCTTGAGTTGCAGGATCCGCCGCGCCTCGTCGGGGGTGGCCACAGAGGCGCCGAGCCCCTCGATGATCTGGCGCACCTTGCGCACCTGCTCGGCGCTGGATTTCGCCAGCTGGCCCTTGCCGATCCACATGGAATCCTCCAGCCCAACCCGCACATTGCCGCCCAGCGCGATCGCCTGGGTGGCGATGGGCAGCTGGCTGCGCCCGGCGCCCAGCACCGACCAATGGTAGTCGTTGCCGAACAGGCGGTCGGCGGTGCGTTTCATATGTGCGACATCCTCCGGATGGGTGCCGATGCCGCCGAGGATGCCGAACACGCTCTGAACGAAGAACGGCGCCTTGACCAGGCCGCGCTCGACGAAATGGGCGAGCGTGTAGAGATGGCCGATGTCGTAGCACTCGATTTCAAAACGCGTGCCGTTTTCCGCGCAGGTGCGCAGGATGTACTCGATGTCGCCAAAGGTGTTGCGGAAGATGCGATCGCGCGACCCTTCGAGATATGGCCGCTCCCATTCGTGCTCGAAGGTCTTGAAGCGCTCCAGCATGGGATAGAGGCCGAAATTCATCGAGCCCATGTTGAGCGAGGCGACTTCCGGCGCAAAGGTCGCCGCCGGCTTGACCCGTTCCTCGACGCTCATCGTCGCGGCACCGCCGGTGGTGATGTTGATCACGCAGTCCGAGCGCTGCTTGATCACCTGCAAGAAGGGTGCAAAGGCCTCGGTCGACTGGTCGGGACGGCCATCGGCGGGATTGCGCGCGTGCAGATGGACGATGGCTGCACCTGCCTCGGCGGCTTCGATCGCGGCCTGTGCGATCTGCTCGGCGCTTACCGGCAGGTGCGGCGACATCGATGGCGTGTGGATCGAGCCGGTAACGGCGCAGGTGATGATGATCTTGTTCTGGTTGGCCACTTGAAAGGATCCTCGTCTATTTGACCGCGCCCTATTTGACCGCGCCTTGGGTGATGCCCGAGATGAACTGCTTCGAGAGCACGATGTAGAGCAAGGTGATGGGCAGTGCCGCCAGCGTCAGTCCGGTGAACAGGACGCCCCAGTCGGTGGTGAACTCGCCGACGAAGACGGTGAGGCCCTGCGGCAGCGTCTTGAGATCGTCCGAAGTGATCAACACCAGCGGGAAGAAGAAATCGTTCCAGATCGGAACCGCATTCTGGATCGCGACGATGACCAGAGCCGGGCGCGCCAGCGGCAGCATGATCGAGCGCATGATGCGAAATTCGCTGGCGCCGTCCATGCGCGCCGATTCTTCCAGTTCGCGCGGCAAGGTTCTGAGGAAGCCGGTCATGATGAACACCGCAGAAGGAATGCCCATGGCGACATAGACCAGCACCAGGCCGGCATAGCTGTCGACCAGTCCCAGCGTATCAAGCTGGATGAACAGCGGGATGATCGCCAGTTTCAACGGCACGGTCATGCCGCTCAGGAAAAACATCAGCACCAGCGCGCTCAGCCTGAACTGGTAGCGGGCGATCGCGTAGGCGGCCATGGTGCTGAACAAGAGGATCAGAGCTACCGCTGCCGTGGTGATGCCGACCGAATTGGCGAGGTAGCGGACGAAGTTGGTCTCGGTCCACACACGTTCGGCATTGGTCAGCGAAAAGCTCGACGGCATGGCGAAGGGCGAACTGAATATCTCCGCATTGGTCTTGAAGGACGAGATCACCATGACGAACAGCGGATAGATCATGATGACGGCATTGAGCGCCAGCATCAGCTGGATGGCGCCGTTCTTCAACAATTCGCCGCGGTCCCGGCTGCCGGCTGCTGCGCTCACAGTTCGATCTCGCGACGGCGCAGGTAGCGAAGCGCGATTGCGGTGACGCCGGCAACGATGATGAACATCATCACGGCCAGTGCGCTGCCCTGGCCGAAATCCTGGATGCCCGTCGTCGTACTGCCGAAGGCGGTGCGGTAGAAATAGAGGCCGAGCACATCGGTGGCGCCGCCGGGTGAGCCGGTAAGGCCAGCCATGACATAGGGAATTTCGAACCAGTTGAAGCTGCCGATGAAGGTCAGGATGGTGACGATGGTGACGCTCGGCGCAATCAGCGGCCAGATGATCCGGGTCATCAGCACATAGTCGCCGGCGCCGTCGAGACGAGCGGCCTCGATCACTTCCTTGCCGACGCGCTGCATGCCGGCCAGCAGGACCAATGTCGGGAAGCCGAGCCAGTGCCAGATGTTGGTGAACAGGATGCTGCCCAAGGCGGTCGATTCATTGCCAAGCCACGGGATGGCGCCGATGCCGACAAGCGCCAGCGTCTGGTTCACCAGCCCGAACAGCGGATGCAGGAACAGTTTCCACAGGAAGCCGACGATGACCGCCGACAGCACGACAGGAAGAAAGACGATAACCTGATGGATGCGATGGCCGGGCAACGCCTTCAACAATGCGTAGGCGAGCAGGAACGCGGTGCCATTCTCGAATACCATCAGTGCCACGAAGGCGATGATGTTGTGCTTCAGCGCATTGTAGGTCCAGTCGCTGTACGGCGTCTCGAACAACACCTTGCGGAAGTTCTCGAAGCCGACGAAGCCGGTGGGCTGCAAGCCGTTGAACTCATAGAAGGCAAGGCGGAAGGCCGACAGCAGGGGCCAGAGTACGAACAGCACCATGACCACCAGGGCCGGCGTCAGCAGCGATGCGATCCAGAGTGACCGGCGCCACGGGAAGGCTTTTGCAGTGTGGCGCCGGCCGTTGTTCATTTCACTTGCCCTGGAAAGGCTTGTACCACTTGGCGAGCCCGTTGGTCAGGTCGGCGGCCAACTGGTCCGGGGTGATCGAACCCGACATCATCTTGGTGATGTCGCCCTGCAGCAGCTCCGATCCCGTCGGCTTCTCGAAACGGAAGTAGACGACATTGATATGCGGCATGGCCGTCTCGTTCAACTTGGCGACGTGGGCGAGCAGTTCGTCCTTGATGACGACGCCCTTGATGGGCGAGATGTTGCCGAGCAAGGCCGAGAACTTGTCGCCGAACTCCTTGGTGCCCATCCAGTTGACCAGCTTGAGCGCGGCCTCCTTGTTGGCTGACTTGGCGTTGACGGCATAACCGCCGTCGAAGAATTTGGTCACTTGTGGCGTGTCGCCGGCCTTGGCCATTGGCGGCGCAACGAAGTCCATGTTGATCGCCGGGTTCTGGGTCCTGTAGGTGGCGATATCAAAGCTGCCGCCGGCCAGCATCGCCGCCTTGCCGCTGATGAACAGCTGGCCCGCGGTTTCATAGTCTATGCCTTCGAAACCGGGAGGCATGTAGTCGCGCAGCTCGAGCAGCTTGCCGAGTGCAGCGACATAGCGCGGGTCCTTGAAGGTAGTCTTGCCCGAAGCCAGGTCGGTGACAAAGTCCTGGCCGAGGAAGGGGTTGGTGAAGATGGCCACGAACATCTCGTTGAACCAGCTTGTGCCCATGCCGTTGGCCAGGGGATAGATGCCCTTTTCCTTGAGCGCCTTGCTGACGGTGATGAACTCATCCCATGTGGTCGGCGGGGTCAGCCCGGCCTTGGCGAAGACATCCTTGTTGATGAACAGACCGAGCGTCTGCGAGGCGAAGGGCAGTGAATAGACCTTCTTGTCGGCGCGGTAGGTGCCGGCCACCAGCGCATCGGCGGGCTGGTTGGCGAGCGAGGGCACGGTGGTCATGTCCTGCGGCTCGAAATAGCCAGCCTTCACGAACTGCTCCAGCCAGCCATAAGCGTGGGTGTGGATGACGTCACCGCCCTTGCCGGCGGCCAGCGCCGTCGAGACGATCGTCGGATAGTTCTCGTCCGGGAAGGACTCGAACTTCACATGGATGTCCGGGTTGGCCTTGGTGAAATCGGCGAAAAGTTCGTTGTAGGCGGCCTTGTCTTCCTGGCGCCACGTCCAGAACGAGATGTCGGTAGCATGCGCCACGCTTGCTGCGAGTCCCCATGCGAAAGACGCGGCCGCGAGGGCCAGGCCAATCCTTCTCCTGCTCATGTTGCAATCTCCCAATGCGCTTGATGCGCTTTTTACGACGATTATCAAATCATAGTTCTTGCCGTCTGGAAAGATAGTTTGTAAAGTTTCCTAACTAATATGGAATGGACGCGGCAACCCGCTTCGTCCGGCTTGTGCGGTGGATGTCGTTGACCCAGAAAATGATTGCAGGCGTGGATATCGGCGGCACCAAGACGCGCATCATGGTGTGCCTGGGCGAACGTACGATCGCCGACGAGGTGCTGGTGACCGAGACCTGGCGCATCCGTGAGATGGAGGCCGATGCCACGAAGCTGGCCGGCATCGTCGTCAATCTGTGTGGCGGCATGGCGCCCGCTGCCCTGGCGGTCGGCGCACATGGCTGCGACACGGGTGAACAGTGCCTTCGCTTCCAGGCGCTGCTGGCGGCCAGGACCGGCGGCGCGGTGCAGGTCGTCAACGATGCCGAACTGATGGTGCCCGCCGCTGGCCATGTCGACGGCATCGGCGTCGTCTCGGGCACCGGCTCGATTGCGGTCGCACGCACGGCTGAAGGCAAGATGCTGGCTGCCGGCGGATGGGGCTGGATCCTCGGTGACGAAGGCAGCGCGCCTGCCCTTGTGCGTGAGGCGGCCAAGGCAATCCGCCGCGCGCTCGACCGTGGCGAGGATGCCAGCGACCCGCTGATTGGAGCGCTGATGCGGGAACTTGGCACTGACGACCAGACCAAGCTTGGCATCCTGCTCAACGAAACGCGCGGCGCGGCGGTCTGGGGCCGCCATGCCAATGCCGTGTTCGACGCGGCGATCGCCGGCTCGGCGCTGGCTGTCCGTGTGATCAGGGAAGGCGGGGCAGGGCTTGCCGCGTTGGTCGAACTGCTGATCGAGCGCGGCGCCAATCCGGCCCTTGTCGTGGCCGGCGGTGGCGTCATATCTGAGCAGCCGATGTTGATGGCGGCATTCGTCGACGCCATGGCGAAAGTCTCGCCGCCGAGCCAGGTGCTGTTACTACGCGAACCGCCGGTGCTCGGCGGGGTCGCGCTGGCCAGGCGGCTACTTGCCGGCCAAGGTGTGTCCTCACAAATCGGAGCCGTTTGAATGATGAAGCGTATCGGCTACCGCCAGGCGGTGGCGCGCCAGACGGAAAGTCTCGAGATCGGCAGGCGTTCAGTGGCCAGGTCGCTCGATGGTCTCGATGTCGACGTCCTTGCCGGTAAGGCGATCGGGCTTGCCGGCATTGGCGCCAGCTATCAGGCCGCCCTTGCCGGGGCGCTTTATCTGCGCGCGTGCGGCATGCGGGCCTTCGCTTACACGCCGACCGATCTCTATGGCCACACGGATGCCGCAGCGGATGCCTTCATCGCGCTTTCGGCCTCGGGGCAGAGCCGCGAAATTTCCGATGTCATGCAAGAGGCGTCGGAGGCACCGCGGCTGGCTGTATGCCGTGGCAGCGACAATCCGCTGGCTGATCTGACCGGCGCCGTGCTTGCCACGGATTCGGGCGCCGACAATGGTGCGAGTTCGACTGGCTATACCGGCACCTTGCTGGCGCTTGGCATGCTGATCGACAGGCTCGCCGGCAACAGCTTCGACTGGGCGCGTTTGCCAATCGCGGTCGCCACTGTTCTTTCCGGTGCCGAGCAGGCGGCCGGCCAGGCGGCACGGCTGCTGCAGGGCAGGACATCCATCGATATCGTCGGCGCAGGTGTCAGTTTCGCCAATGCCGGCGAGGCGGCGATGCTGATCCGTGAGGCGGTTCGGGTACCGGCATCGGGATGGGACACGCTGAACTACCTGCATGGGCCGATGGAATCGCAGGATGCGGCGACCGGACTGATCGCCATCGGCGACGGCCGCGAGGTCAAGATCGCCACCGATGTCGCCGGGTTCGGCTGCCCCTCGGTGCTGGTGACGCGGCGTACGGATGTCGCTTCTGCAGACAGGCTGGTGGTGATCTCCATTCCCGCCCTTGGCAACGCCATCGCCGACGCCATCCTGGAGATCATCGCCATCCAGCTTATCGTCGGCGACATGCAGGATGCCGCTGGCCTCACAGATATCGTTTTCCGCTACCGCCAGACCGATATCAAGCTGAAGCCTTGGTCGCCGACCGAAGTCTGACGTGTCCGCCAATTATCGAGAAAATTGCCAAACCGCCCGGCAATGAGGCATTGAAGAGGTGTGAGTCGCGGCGGTGTTCGCTCTCGCGGACGGCAACAGGATTTGCAGGGCAAAGCTCGAAAGGCAGAGATGGCGGCTGCGGAAATCCCCAATCTGACCGACAGTGCCCGCGCCGTGCTGCGTGTGCTCGCCGCGCATGGGCCTGTGACGCGGCCGAAGCTCGGAGCGATGCTCGACCTGTCGAAGCCGACCATGTCGGCCGCGGTTTCGGAATTGAGCGAACTGGGGCTTGTCGCCTCGCGCGGGCTGGAGCGCGGCGCCATTGGCCGCACGGCAACCATCTATGGCATCGGTCCGGGCGCGGGCTATGCGATCGGCGTCGATGTCGGCGCAGCCCAGGTGCGCGCTGTCGCTTATTCGATGGACGGGCAGCCGTTGTCGGCGGCGGAGGAGCCGATACCGGAGGCCAAATCCAGCCACCCCGACGACGTCGGCGCGATCGTGCTGTCGGTTACTCATGCCACCATGGGCAAGGTGGGTAAGAGTTTTCGTGCGCTGCGCGCCGTTGCCGTGGCGGTGCCGCGTATTGTTTCCAACGACCGCTTCGACCGGCCGGGCGGACCGTCGGCCGTGCTTGGCCTGCTGCGGCGCGATGTCGAAGTGCCGATCATCCTGGAAAACAACGTCAACTGCGCCGCCATTGGCGAAATGCATTACGGCGCCGCGCAGGGCCACCAGACCTTCGCCTTCCTGCAAGTTGGCGTGCGGGTTGGCCTTGGCTTCATCACCGAGGGACGGTTGTTTCGCGGCGCCGGCGGCGCCGCCGGCGAAATCGGCCGCATGCCGTTTCCGTGGTCCGTCAGCGAGACGCCCTATCGTGAAGGGCTCGAACATTATCTCGGCTCGCGGGCGCTGATCGAGCGATGCCGTGTCGGCTGGCCCTTGCAGGAAGGCGCGCCGCCCGACTCGGCCAAGGATCTGTTCGCGCGCGCCCGGGAGGGTTCGGCGTCTGCGCTGGCGGCTGTCGAGCGTCATGCCGCCGATATCGGCAGACTGGCGGCCGGCTGCATCGGTATGCTCGACCCCGGCCTGATCGTGCTTGGCGGCGGCGTTGGCAGAAACCCGCTGATGACGGAAAACGTCGAGCGCGTCGCGGCAGAACTTGCGTGGCCGACACGCATCGCCGTCAGTTCGCTGGGAGACGGCGGCACCGCGCTCGGTGCGATGAAGCTGGCCGTCGACTACAGTCTCGGGCTGATGCTGCGCGAGGGCCGGCATCCGGCTGTGGTTTTGCCGCCTTTGCCCGAGATGGCGCAAGACACGACGGATATGGTCGCTGAAGCAAAGGACGCTTGACCACAAAAAAGGCAGGCGCCAGGCGCCTGCCTTTCAAATTCGACGATTGATGGCTTATGCGGCCGCAGAGATCTGCTGGCTGGCCGCCACCACGGCATCGACCTTGGCGGTGGCCTTGGCGAGCGCGGCGGTCACCGCGTCAGGACCCATGCCGACGCCTTCGATGCGGATGACGTCGACATCGGTCATGCCGAGGAAGCCGAGCACGCCGCGCAGATAGGGAATGGCGTGATCGAACTGGACGGCCGCGCCTTCGGAATAGATGCCGCCCGAAGCCAGCACGATATAGACCTTCTTGCCGGTGACGAGGCCCTTGGGGCCGTTCTCGCCATAGGCAAAGCTCTTGCCGGAGCGGGCGATGTGATCGACCCAGGACTTCAGCGTCGAGGAGATGCTGAAGTTGATGAAGCCTGTGGCGAGGATCACCGTGTCGGCGGCGAACAGTTCGTCGAGCACAACGTCGGAGACGCCGACGACTTCAGCCTGGCGCGGCGTGCGCGCTTCAGCCGGGGTGTAGATGCCGGTCGAATAGTCGGCGTCGATATGCGGCAATGGGTTGGCGACGAGGTCGCGCACGACAAGCGTGTTCGACGGATCGGAAGCGAGGAGCTTTTCAGCGAATTCAGTAGCAATGCGGGTCGAGTGCGAGGCAGTGCCGCGGGGGCTCGATGTAACGAGAAGGATAGACATTTTGGGGCTCTCCAGGGGGTTGGATTAATTTGTCCCGCTGGATATGGGGCCATCGACCCATTTGAAAAACTGGTATATTTTCTATACTATCCATCCATGAAGTGGATATGATCATGCAGCCCAACCCGACTCTCGATCAACTTCAGGTCTTTCTGACAGTCGCCGAGACCGGCAGTTTCTCGGCCGCCGGCCGCAAGCTCAACCGCGCGCAATCCGTCATCAGCTATGGCATCGCCAATCTCGAGGCGCAGCTCGGATTGAAACTGTTCGAGCGCGAGGGCACGCGCGAGCCGCAACTGACCGAGATCGGCCGGGCGATGCTGGAGGATGCGCGACGCATGGCCGGCGTGCTGCAGCGGATCCGCTCGCGAGCCGACGGTTACCATCAGGGACTGGAGGCGGAAGTCGCGCTGTCGGTCGATGCGACGCTGCCATCGCCAGTACTGGTTCGGGTGCTGAAGGCATTCGAGGTCCAGTTTCCGACCGTGATGCTGCGCCTGCATATAGGCTCGCTGGGGCTGATCCCGGATCACGTCGTCAATGGACAGGCCGATCTCGGCATTGGCGGCCTGCTGGGCGAGGTCGATGTGCATCTTGTGCGCATCGGCTTCATGTCGATGGTGCTGGCTGCTGCGCCCAGCCACCCGCTGGCGCTGTTGCCGAAGCCGGTGGCGATCGAGGATGCGCGCGAACACATCCAGCTTGTCGTCACCGACCAGTCCGAACGCACCAAGGGGCGCGACTTCGGTGTTTTCGCCTACCGCACCTGGCGGCTGACGGACATGCGCACCAAGCATACGCTGATGCGCGAGGGGCTGGGCTGGGGCGGGCTGCCGCGCTGGCTGATCGCCGACGACCTGGCCAGCGGCCGGCTGGTGGAACTTGACCTCGAGGCTTTCAGGGAGGCGAACTCGCCACTGTTTGCCATGCATCGCAACGACAGCAGCCCGAAGCCGGCGGCGGCCTGGCTGATCGAGCAGTTCAAGCGCCAGCTCGGCTGCTTCAACGAGTTCGAGCCGGGCCAGGTACCTGACGACGAGGACCTGGAGAGAGCCCATCAATCAGCGCCATGAGCACGGTGCGGTAGTCTTCGGCCGACTCACCGGCCTCGATGGCCAGGGCCGCACGGTCGAAGGCGGAAGCCAGCAGCGCGGTCAGCGCCTCGACCGGCAATTTCGTCATCGTCTGCGCCCGCATCGCCGCGACAAGCCCCTCGCGCAGCGAGCGGTTGCCATGCCGATTGTCGATCGCGTCCATGGCGGCGCGGCCAAGCACGGCCGGCCCGTCAAGCAGCAACAGCCGCGTGCGGCCGGGCGCGCGCATGGCGACGAGATAGGCGTCCGAACCGGCGATCAGGGCGTCGCGGGCAAACAACGACGGCGGCGAGGCGCGCTCGATTTCGTCAGCCACAACTGCCGCTTCCTGCTCAACCACGGCGGCGAACAGCGCCTGCTTGTCGGCAAAATGGTGATAGAGCGCGCCGCGCGTGACGCCTGCGGCGGCTACGATCTCGGGCGTGCCGGTCTCGGCATAGGATTTTTCGGTGAACAACTTGCGCGCCGCGGCGATCAAGTCGGCGCGCGTCGCCTGGGTACGGTCACGGTTGGAACGGCGCGCTGATTCCTGTTGCATACATGCAGCCTGTATGTTAATTCGATTTACATGCAGACTGTATGTTGTTTGACGGGAGAAGGAAAGATGAAGACCACGAGCTACTACCCGGTGCTGATGACAGGCGATGTTGCCGGCACAAAGGCCTTCTATATCGCGCATTTCGGCTTCAAGCCGCTGTTCGAGAGCGACTGGTACGTGCATTTGCAATCTGCCGAGGATCGCCGCGTCAATCTCGGTATCGTCCATGGCGATCATGAAACGATCCCGGAAGAGGGGCGGGGTCGCACGTCCGGCCTGCTGATCAATTTCGAGGTCAGGAACCCAGATGCTGTCTACGAACGCATCACCGCCGCCGGGCTGCCAATCTTGTGCAGCCTGCGCGACGAGCCCTTTGGCCAGCGGCATTTCATCACCAAGGACCCCAATGGCGTGTTGATCGACGTGATCAAGCCGATCCCGCCGAGCCCGGAGTTTCAGGTGCAGTTTACCGAGGGTGCCTGAATGGGGTCGCTGGCAGGAACTGTCGGCAGAGATGGACGGCGGCTCCGGCGGCGTGACCTGGCGGGCATTCGCGGCCTATGGTGGGCTTGGCAACCCCAGGCTCTTCCATGCGTGAAATCTGCCTTATCCGCGCCCCGTCCAACCTTGGTCTTCGCCCGCTGCGGCCCGGCCATGTGCCGGGGACATGGCGGGCGCCGCAGGCGCTGAGCGAGGCCGGCCTGGTCAAGGTGGTTGCTCCCGCCAAGGTGGTCGATCTCGAACGGCCCGCCTACGGCACCGAACCGCAGCCTGGCACCCGACTGCGCAATGGCCCTGCGATCCGCCGGTTTAATCTGGAGCTTGCCGAGTTTGTCGCCGCCGCGATCGGGCAGGGCGAATTTCCACTGATCGTCGGCGGCGATTGTTCGATCCTGCTTGGCGGGCTGGCGGCCGCACGGCGGTCCGGTCCACTGGCCCTGGTGCATGTCGACGGTCACAGCGATTTCCGTCATCCCGGCAACTACGATGCCGATGCCACGCTCGGCTCGGCCGCCGGCATGGATCTCGCGCTCGCCACCGGGCGCGGCGAACCGCTCCTGACCGAGTGGCCAGGCATTGCCGGGCCGTTGGTGGCCGACGAACGGGTGATCCAGATCGGCGAACGGGAGAGCCGTGATGCCGACTTCGCCTGGGCGGACATCAACTCCACCGCCATGACGCTGATCGACGTCTTTGCCGCGCGCGAGCTTGGCGTGGCGAGGGTGCTGGAAAAGACCCGGGCAACGCTGGCGCGGTCTCCCTACTGGCTGCATCTCGACATTGACGTGCTCGACCAGACGGTGATGCCGGCGGTGGATTCGCCCGGCAGTCCCGGCATCGATCCCGACGATCTCGTCGCTATCCTGTCCGCATTGGTTGCCGGTCCTGCCTGCATCGGCATGGACATGACGATCTTCGATCCCGACCTCGACCCGACCGGCGAACTGGCGGCGCTACTGGTGTCGCTGCTTGGGCGGATGCTCGAGCAGCGAGACCTCAGCTGCGCGCCACCGGCGTCACACTTACCTGGCTGACGCCGGTGCGGCGCACGACGGTGCACAACGTCTCGCGGCCGATGCGCTCGGCATCGAGCAGGCGCACCAAATCGTCGACGCCGGTGACCGGGCGGCCGTCGATGGCGGCGATGATATCGCCTTCCTTCAGGCCGGCCTTCGCCGCCGGGCCATTCTTCTCGACCCTGCGCAGCCGCACCGCCGTGCTGGTCGAGACTTGCGACAAAAGGGCTGCGCGGCGCGGCAGGTTCGTCGTGTCGGCTGAGACGCCGATGAAGGCGCGGCGCACGCGGCCGAAGCGGATGATCTCAGAGATGACGAAATTGGCGGTGTTCGAGGCGACGGCGAAAGCAATGCCTTGCGCGCCATGGATCATGGCGGTGTTGACGCCGATAACCTCGCCAGCCGAAGACACCAGCGGCCCGCCGGAATTGCCGGGGTTGAGCGCTGCGTCGGTCTGGATGACATCGTCGATCAGCCGCCCGGTGGAGGCGCGCATCGAGCGGCCGAGCGCCGAGACGACGCCTGAGGTGACGGTCCATTCGAAGCCGAGCGGATTGCCGATGGCAATGGCGATCTGGCCGCGCCGCAGCCGCTTGGAATCGCCAAGGGGGGCGACATCGGCAAAGCTGCCGTCGGCACGCACCAGCGCAATGTCGGTGTCGGGATCGCGGCCAAGCACGCGCCCCTCGCTGGAGGCGCCGTCCGGCATCGAGACACGCACCGTCTTGGCGTCGCCGACGACATGGAAATTGGTGACTACCAGTCCGTCCGGCGCGATGACGAAGCCGGAGCCATGGCCGCCCTGACCGCCAACACGCTCGATGCGGCAGACGGCGGGGCCGATGCGGTCGACGGCGTCGGCAACCGTCGTTGAATAGGCGTCGAGCAGCGTGTCGTCGGTTTGGAGTTTGGCGGCGGCGAGGGCCATTGGCGGGCTCCGTGTTTTCAGGCTTTTTCCTGTGCGTGTCGTTATCCCAAAACCGCTGAGCACTTTTGCGCAACACGCACTATATGTGCGAAGCGGCTGGAACCGTCGCGACCTGACCAGATGGCCAGTCAAACCGCCAACTAGCCGTCAGGCGAGTACCTCCAAGCGCGCTGCCGAGCGATATCTGGGGCATGAAGAAACCCAGGAGACCAACATGAGCGATTTCAATCTGAGCGCGTTTTCCCAGGCCATCGCCGATCTCGCCGCCAAGGCGGCGCCGGCAATTGCAAGTTTCGCCACGCATCATCATCGCACGGCAAGCGCCTTCCATTGGAGCGACGGCTATTTCGTCACCGCCGAGGAAGCCGTCGAGGCTGGCGAGGAGATCGAGCTGACGCTGGCCTCTGGCAAGACGGTGAAGGCCGAACTCATCGGCCGCGATCCATCGACCGGCGTCGCCCTGCTGAAGCCGGCCGATGCGGGCACAGCGCCTGCACTTACCAAGGCCGATGCGGTACGGCCCGGCAACATCGCCATCGCCATCGGCAACAGCCAGGGTTCGGCACTGGCCGTGTCGGGCTCTGTCGGCGAGGTCGGCCCGGCCTGGCGCTCGATGCGCGGCGGCACCATCGACCGGCGCATCAATCTTGCTATCGGCGCCGGCGGACGTTTCGAGGGCGGTCCTGTGCTCGACGCCAAGGGCGCGCTGATCGGCATGCTGTTGTTCGGGCCGCGCCACCGGGCACTGGTGATGCCTTACGAGACGATCGAGCGGGCGGTTGCGACCTTGCGCGAAAAGGGTCACGTCGCGCGCGGCTATCTCGGCGCCGGGCTGCACCCGGTGCGCGACCGCGACGCGCATGGCGCGATGGTGATGAGCCTCGACGACGAGGGCCCGGCCAAGGCCGCCGGTCTTTCGCTCGGCGACATCATCGTGGCATGGAATGGCGAGGCCGTGCATGGCCCGCGCGACCTGATCCGCAGGCTCGGGCCTGACAGCGCCGGCGTTGCCGTGACACTCGGTGTCGTGCGCGGCGGCGAACAGCGCGATGTCGCGCTGACGATCGGCGAAAAGCCGCTTTCCTGAGAGGAGTGATGGACACGCTCACCAGCGACCGGATCATGCATGACGGTGCCGCCTCACGGCGGCTGGTGGTGCTGATTGCGCTTGGCGACGCGGCTCGCGCCGAGCGCCTGGCTGCGTCGTTTGCCGCGAGCGAAGACCTGCTGCCGGTCGCGGCCGGCGGCGGTACCGCCGATGTCGCCATCGTTGACGACAGCAGCGGTGATGCCGTGCCGGCCTCCACGCCACGGGTGCTGCTGTCGGGCAGCGCCGAGCGGCCTGCCGGCGAGGTGTTGGCCGTGATGCCTGCGGGCACGGACGATTTGTTGATTGCAGCGGCAGCACGGCTGGCGGCGGCCGGCTATCGCGTAACGAGCGATGGCGGACGCGGGCGCCATGAGGATTTCCATGCCAGCGATCGCGAGGCCGGCGATGGCGAGCCGTTTGACGAAGAAGCCTCCGACGAGCACGCCGCCCGGCCTTCGCTGTCGCCGCGCGAGGCGGAAGTGCTGGCGCTGCTGGCCGAGGGCGCACCCAACAAGGTGATCGCGCGGCGGCTGAACATTTCCGTGCACACGGCGAAGTTCCATGTTGCCGCGATCCTGATCAAGCTGGGTGCCGCCAACCGCACAGACGCGATCGCCATCGCGATGCGCCAGGGGCTGGTGCTGGTTTAGTCACAAACCCTACGCAGCGTAACTCGGCGTCCAGCGCGTCGGACCTTGCGCTGTGGTCGCCTGCCGCGCAAAGGTTCGCGCCTGCTGTGTTGCAAGGGAGGCGCAAGGAAATGTCGCTCAAGGGAAAGACGCTGTTCATTTCCGGCGGGTCGCGCGGTATCGGGCTGGCGATCGCGCTGCGCGCCGCGCGTGACGGCGCCAATGTGACGATCGCCGCCAAGACCGCCGAGCCGCATCCGAAGCTGCCGGGTACGATCTACACCGCGGCTGAAGAGATCGAGCAGGCCGGCGGCAAGGCGCTACCTGTGCTGTGCGACATCCGCGAGGAAGCACAGGTTGCCGAGGCGGTTTCAAGGACCGTCGAAAAGTTCGGCGGCATCGACATCTGCGTCAACAATGCCAGCGCCATCCAACTCACCGGCACGCTGGAAACCGACATGAAGCGCTACGATCTGATGCACCAGATCAACACGCGCGGCACCTTCCTCGTCTCCAAAATGTGCATTCCGCACCTGAAGTTGGCTAATAATCCTCACATTTTGAATCTGGCGCCGCCGCTCGACATGAAGGCCAAATGGTTCAAGAACCACGTCGCCTACACGATGGCAAAGTTCGGCATGTCGATGTGCACGTTGGGTATGAGCGCCGAGTTCGCCAGGGACGGCATCGCGGTCAATTCGCTGTGGCCGCTCTCGACCATCGACACGGCGGCGGTGCGCAATCTGCTCGGCGGCGCAACTGTGGCGGCGATGAGCCGTTCGCCCGACATCATGGCCGATGCCGCGCATGCGATCTTCATGCGGCCATCGGGCGAGGCAACCGGCAATTTCTATATCGACGAGGAGGTGCTGCGCGCCGAGGGCGTCAGCGATTTGTCCATCTATGCGCCAGGCGCGACCGGGCCGCTGGCTGGCGACTTCTTCGTCCCGGATGAGGTGTTTGCGAATTCTGATACCAAGATCAGGAATACGTTTTAAAGATGCCTAGGGTAGTCCATTCGCTGATGCAAAACGCGTACAACAGATGGATCGATTGGCCATTCGCAGAAATAGCACGTGAGAGCCTACGGCATACTCCAGAAAGGCATCGAAGTCGAATGGCTCTGGATCGCCTGACATATCTCCCTCATCGATGGCAGACCGGAGTTGCTCAAGCTTGAGTTCCTGTTCTTCCAAAAGACGAAGGCCGGCCCGAACGGCTTCGCTTGCCGACCCAAAACGGCCGTTCGCTATCTGCCGCTGGATAAAGGCATCGTACTGATCACCTAGGGTGACGGAGGTGTTCTTGGGCATGATGAATCTCCAATACCAATAGATGGTATCAATTTTCCCCAACGCCAACAAGCACAGGGGCGTGGCCGTCACGCCTCGTCCTTCTTGCCTTTGCTCAGGCCCATCAGCCGGTCGATATAGGCGAGCATGAAGGCCGAGACGACGAAGGCGAGGTGGATGATGGTCAGCCACATCAACTGGTCGGTCGAATAGGAAGACGAGTTGAGGAACACCTGCAAGAGGTGGATGGAAGAGATGGCAACGATGGTCGAGGCAACCTTGACCTTCAGCGAACCGACATCGATCGTGCCCAGCCAATGCACGCCACCGTCTTCATCGTCGAAGCGGCTGACGAAGTTCTCGTAGCCCGAGATGATGACCATCACGACCAGCGAGGCGACCAGTGCGGCATCGATCAGCCCCAGCATCTTCAGGATCGTGTCGGTGTCGCCAAGCGTCAACGCCACGGTGACGAACTCGTAGAGCTTCTTGCCGAAGGACAGCGCATAGATTGCCAGCGCCACGCCCAGCCCAAGATAGAAAACGACCAGCAGCCAGCGCGAGGCAAGGATGATCGATTCGATGGCCAGTTCGAGACGCTTCATAGAGTGGTTCCGATTGGTTCTCTTGGAATAGTGGGCCGCGGGCGATAGGCCGTATTTCGGTCAGGTCGCCCCTGTTTGCAAGACAAAAAAACCCCGCCGGCGAGGGACCGGCGGGGTTCAATACGTCCCGCTGGAGTCGGGACGGGGCAGGGAACGCCCTGTCCAGAATCTGGGGTGGGTGAACCCACGATTCAATGAGCCGGCGCTAATGCCGGTACAATTCTTGTTGAACCTGACATGTCGAACCATCCCCGGCAGGACCGGGGATGACTGCTTCTCGTGCAGAGTCCGCAAACCAGGTCATGGTTTTGAAATCATGTCCTAATTGTTGCTGGCGACGGGCGCCACCAGCGAGGTGATGCGGCGAATGGCGACGCGTCGGTTCTCGCGGTTGGGCGCGGCCGTGTTGACCTTCAGATACTCCTCGCCATAGCCCTGCGTCGTCAGGTTCTCCGGCGGAATGCCGAAGGCATTGGTGAGGGCCTCCGCCACCGCTTCGGCGCGACGATCGGACAAAGCGAGGTTGGCCTCTGGCGTGCCGACGGCATCTGTGTGGCCTTCGATCAGGAAGGTTTCGGCCGGGTTCTTCTTCAGCAGCTTGTCCATCGCGCTGGCGACACCCTCGAGCTTCTGCACCTCGGTGTCGGAGATCGAGGCCGAACCGAATTCGAAGTTCAGCGTGTCGAGGTCGACACGGCGTGCAATGTCGCGCACGCGGGCCGAACGCTTGACCTCGTCGATCGAATAGAGGCGCTGGACCTTCTCCACCGGCGGCTGTTCGAGGAAGGTGTAGTAGTCGTCCGGGCTCTCGACGTCCTCGGAATCGAGGATGTACTGCCGGCGCGGGATGGTCAGTCGCATCGGCGGCAGGTCGTCGCCGGGATCGCGCCAGTCGCCCTCATCCTGATAGTCCTGCTCGTCGACATAGCTCAGCACGTATTCGCGCCCGTCGGGGGTGATGCGCGAACGCTGGATGACATCGCCGTAGCGGTTGCGGATGGTGACGATCTGGACGCCATTGCCGCGCTCGACCGTCTCGCGTGTGCGGCCTTGCGGCAGATCCTCGTAGTAGACGTCCTTGGCGCCACGGTTCATGCGCGGACCGTCATTGCTCTGGACGATCGTCTGGTTGTTGAGCTGGATGATGACGCGGTCGCCGATTTCCTTGAGCACGTCGACGCCCTTGGGACGGCGGCGGTCGCGGATGTTCTCGTCAGGTGCACGATCGACGCGCTTGCCTTTTTCCTCCGTCACAGGGACCATTTTTTCGGGCTTGATCTCCTGCTGGGCGGCCTTGTCGTCGGTGGGCGGTGGACCCTGATCGACAGGCGCGACCACGGGCTTGCGGCCCTGATCGCCACCTTGCTGGGCATTCTGCCCACCATTCTGCTGCTCGCCATTCTGCTGGCCGTTCTGGTTGGCGGGCTTCCTGCGGCCCTGGTCCTTGCCACCCTTGCGCTCGGCATCCTTCTGGCTGTCCAGTATGGGAGCGGCGTTCGGATCGGCAGGTGCCTCGCCCTGGACAGGCGCCGCCTTGCCGCCATTGGCCGGTTGCTCGGCTATGGCAGGCTTTTCGCCATTGGCCGGTTGTTCGCCCGTGGCAGGCTGCTCGCCGGTGACAGGCTGCTCACCAACCGGTTTCTTACCGTGCTTCTTGGTCTTGTCCTGTGGCTGCTCGCCCTGGGCCGCTGGCTGTTCGCCGGCAGGAGCCGGTTCGACCTTGGGCTTCGCCATTTCGGCCGGAGCCTGCTTCTCGGTCGGTGCCGGGGCGGCTTCCGGCACGACGGCCGGTTTGGCCGTTTCGACAGGCTTCTTCTGCTTCTCAGGCTTCTGCGCGGGCTCGACGGCCGGCGCTATCGTGGTCGGCTCGGCCTGCTGATCCTGCTTGTGCTTCTTGCGCGGTTTGGCTTGCTCGCCCTGCTGGTTGTCGTTGGCGGGTTCGGCCTGGCCGGCAGGAGCCGCTTCGGCTGGCGCCTGCTCAGTCTGCTGCTGCTCGCGCTTTTTCTTGCGCGGCTGCTGCGCTTCGGCGGCTGGAGCGGCCTGCTCTGCGGGTGCCGCTTCGGCCGGCGCCTGCTCGGTCTGCTGCTGATCGCGCTTCTTCTTGCGCGGCTGCTGCGCTTCGGCGGCTGGAGCGGCTTGCTCGGCCGGCGCCTGCTCAGTCTGCTGCTGCTGCTGATCGCGCTTCTTCCTCCGAGGTTGCTGCTCTTCGACAGCCGGAGCGGGCTGCTCGGCAGGGGCGGACTCCGTCTGCTGTTGCTTCTCGCGCTTCTTGCGCGGCTGCTCCTGCTCGCTCTGGGCGGCGGGCGCCGCCTGTTGCTCTGGCTCTGCCTTCTTCCGCTCCCTTTGTTTCGGCTGCTTCTGCGCACAGGCTTCGGCCGATTCGCCCTCGGCGCACGCTGCCTGCGCCAAAATGAACGCGGCTGACGTGTGCTGGGCGGGGCCGAAGGCGGCACTTCCCTGAAGCGGGAACGCGCCCAACGGCGCGGATGCCATCAGCAGGCCAAGTGCGGTGCCTGCCAGAATCCGTGGTTGGCGTTTCATCGAAAACTCTCCTTATGGGGTCCCATCCTTGCCGAAACCGATCGTGCGCCGATTGGTTCCAGTTTGGCCGCGATAGACGCCGTACGGGGCGATTGGCCGGCCTTTTGAAGGCAACTTCGTGTCATTCACCTGGCGATCGCCGCATTCCGGCCGTTGCCGCGCTTGACCTTGCCGGCGGCTGGGGCCACATGCCGGGAATGGAAACGCCATTCTGGAAAACCAAGGCGCTGGAGGCGATGAGCCCGGCCGAATGGGAGTCGCTGTGCGACGGCTGCGGCAAATGCTGCCTGTCAAAGCTCGAGGACGAGGACACCGGCGAGATCTACTGGACCAGTGTCGGGTGCCGGCTGTTCGACGCGCAGAGCTGCCGCTGTTCGGACTACGCCAACCGGCTGGCGCGCGTTCCCGACTGCGTGGGGCTGACGCCGCAGAACGTTCGCACCATCAGCTGGCTGCCCAGCACCTGCGCCTACCGGCTGGTAGCCGAGGGCCATGACCTCTACTGGTGGCACCGGCTGGTGTCGGGCAGCGCCGAGACCGTGCATGAAGCCGGTATGTCGATGCGTGGGCGGGTCAAGGCGAGCGAGACCGATCTCGCCGAGCCGGAAGACTATTTTGATTACCTGCTGGACGACGAGCCGTAGGGCTCGCGCCGGGACGACGAGCCATAGAGCTCGCATTGGAGACGACGAGCCGTAGGGCTCCGCGTTGGAACGAACGAGCTGGTCTTCAGCCAATCAGCAGGATTGGGACCCGGGTACTGAGTGAGGCGTTTTGGGGCATTCACCCCTGCCGTGGACGATGGTAGATGGCCGGCGAGATCCTTTTCCGCCACATGAACCGGAGATGAACGGCCGGTTCGCAATGAGTTCAGACAGCCAAGTGCATTCTCCCCCCATCGGTTCACGAGGACGGGCGAAAGCCCGCAACAAGGAGAGAAGACAATGTTCAACACGATCAAGACGGCAGCCCTCTCGGCTCTGGTCGGTCTCGGCACGTTGGCCGCCATTCCGGCCCACGCCGACAGCCTCTATCTCGGCTTCGGCAACAACAACGACACGCGCTTCGGCGTCTATGCCGGCGACGACGGCTATCGCCACCGCCGTGATGAACGTCGCGGCTGGGGTGATGAACGCCGCGGCGAATGGCGTCGTGGCTGTTCGCCGGACCGCGCGCTCGACAAGGCCGAACGCATGGGTCTCCACCGCGTCCGCATCCTCGACGTCAGCCGTCGTACGGTGAAGGTGATGGGCCGACAGTACGGCGACCGCGTCGTCGTCGTGTTCGCCAACGACCGCGGCTGCCCAGTTATCTATCGCTGAAGCCGGGTCCGGCTTGAATACAAGGGCATGATCTCCTTCAAAGATCAGACTGGCGGCATGACCCTCTTCGAGGGTTAGCCGGGCAGCATGATCTTCAGGGAAGATCAGCTGGGAGTAGCCGAGCCCCTTTCCTGCTGGAAGGGCGTGGCTCGAAAAAACCCCGCGGGAGCAATCCCGCGGGGTTTTCATATAGGGCGTTGGCTGAAGGCTCGATCCATGGCCGAGCAAGCCCCACCATGGATCGTCAGGCGCTTACTTCAGTTCGAAGGTGACGGTGACCTGGACGTTGTAGGAATTCTCGCCGGCCTGCACCGGAGCCGCGCCCGCCGCGGCATCGAAGGCCTTGGCGTTGATCGGCATTGGTGTCGGCGCGATGTTCTGGTCGGTGATCTCGAGCACCCGTCCGAGGCTGACGCCGGCGGCCTCGGCGAGCGTCTTGGCCTTGGCCACGGCGTTGGCCACCGCCTTCTTGCGGGCCTCGGTGACGGTCGCTGCCGGGTTGTCGTTGGTGAAGGTTATGCCGCCACCCTGGTTGACGCCGAGCGATACCGCCTTGTCCAGAATCTCGCCCGTCTTGTCGACATCGCGCACCCGCACCGACAGCGTGTTGGTCACTTGATAGGCGACGAGTTCGGCTTCCTGGCTGCCATCAGGCTTGTTGGTGTAGTTGTAGCGCGGGTTGATCTGGATGCCGGCGGTCTGCAGGTCGCGGTCCTTGATGCCAGCCGACTTCATGGCGGCGATCACGGCGGCCATGGCGTCGTTGTTGGCGTCGAGTGCCGCGCGCGCGGTCTTGGCTTCGCGCATGACGCTGAGCGTCAGGATCGCCAGATCGGGGGCTACGGTTGCTTCGCCTTCGCCCGACACAATGATGCGGGGCGGCGTCGGCAAATCGGTGGCTCCAGCCATCGCCGGAAAAGCGATTGCAGCGGCGAGCGCGAGAGGCAAAAGGCGTCTGGTCATGAAAATCTCCTTGGTCCGCGATCAAAGTCGTAGAGGTCGCGTAGAGCGCGATTATGGGTTGATTTGGGCGATCCGTGGAGGCCCGACGGGAAAGCCTTGTGCCGCGATGCGAAAAACATTAATCCAGCCCGCGTGGGGCCTGTAGCTCAATGGTTAGAGCCGGCGGCTCATAACCGCTTGGTTGGGGGTTCGAGTCCCTCCGGGCCCACCATTATCGTTATTTATCAATGAGTTATAGGGTGGTTCGCCACGAGGTTCGCCAACAGGTTCGCCAAGCATCGGCTTGCGCGTGACCAGCCGCACGACTCGATCCATCCCCTGGACCGCCAGCCGTACCTGCGATGCCTCGCGCGAATAGAGCTCCGCATGATCGATATCGTCGTGACCGAGGACGTCCATCATCTGCCTGGTGGAGGCCTCGGCCTCCGCCAGATAAACACCGAGCGATTTCCTCAAGCCATGCAGGGTCAGGCCCTTCGGAAGACCGGCAAGCTTGCACCAATGCGCCATCATTCCAGTCAAGGACTTGGCGGAGAAGGGCTCACCATAAGCGTTGACCAAAACGGTCTCGCCGCGCCTGTCAGCCGCATCCAGGATCTCGGACAGCATCGGCGTGATCGGCACGAAAAGCCGCTTGCCGCCCGTTCGTCCCTTGTTCTTGCCCTGAACGATATCAAACCCGTCGAAGTGACGCTCGACGCCGTCGATGAAGACACGGCGGGTGACCCTCTGATCCCAGCGCAGGCCTGCTACGTCGCCGCGGCGGTTGCCCAGCCAAAGCGCCAATCCGTAACAAGTGCGTGCCGCAGTGCCGAGCTGCCAACCGTTTTCAAATTGGGCCATCGCCTCGCGCGACCATGCCTTCCAGCCGGCATAGGCGGGCCGCCACTCGACTGCCGCGGTGGGGTCGATTTCAATCCAATCTTGCCGCAGTGCGACATAGACCAGCTTGCGTATGCCCACCAGCAGGTGCTTGGCCTTATGGGGTGTGGCGATGAAGCGGCCAAGAAGCTCTTCAATATGAATACGTCTAAGGTTTTTGACTGGTACGTCGCGCCAGATCAGTGGGTGATCTGGGACCACCCGCAGTTCTAGAAATTCTTCAATCAGCCGCTTGTTCTTGCGTTTGCTGGCTTCGTCAAGCGACAGCCACTTGACCGAGATCTTCAACCGTTGAAAGGCCGCTCCAAATGTGCCGGGTAGGGCGGCCCCAGGCATGCGGACGACGGGAGCCTTGGGGACTTTCCGGCCTTCGACCGCCGCCTGGTACGCGTCCTTGAATCCCGGCTGATTGGGAGCAGGCAGAGTGACCAAACGCTCCTTCGTCCGATAGCGCCAGCGTAGTTTTCCGTGGCGATCGGTGTAGGAGGACAGGCCGGGATATTTGTCGGTCATGGCGGAATGAATCTATTCCCTGCGGTGATTCCCTTGCAACAGGAAGTCGACGATATTCTCATCATCGTCTCCAGGTAGTTCGGCAAACGCCGCTTCGAGTTTAAGGCGATCCCAAATCACGCGGCCGTCAACTTTCTTCGGCTTCGGCATGCGACGGTCAGCAACCATCTGGTCGAATTTGGTTATGCCCACGCCAACATATCGGGCGGCTTCTTCGCGTGAGAGACCCCGAGGAGGGTAGGAAAGGAAGTTGCCCTTCATGATCTCGCTGCCGCCGTTGTCCTAACTGCACGGACTTCCGTTCAGAGAGCACGATCTAGATCGTGTCAGCCTCCGACAGAAGGGCGCCGATCAAGGCCTGCGGTAAATTGCGGTTATGGCGTATAAATAGGATCGTTGTTTGCTCAGGGGTTCTAGTCGGGAGAGCGCTACCGCCTCTCCACCCCCACAGGTGAGATCAGCAGTTCCTGCTCCGTTGTCTTGGATGGACTCATCTTTGAATCGCCCTCTATCAAGGCAGACGTCGGTCATCTCGCTCTAATACAGACGAATTTGAAGTGCCCCCTTTCCCGGAAGCATCTGGCACGGCGCACCGCTATCAATCTTAAAGCCACTTCTCCCGTGAAGGCAGAGGAAGCGCAGTAATAACGTGATCTCCGGCTCCAGTTGGTGGTCGATCCGCCACAGGCAGCGCTATAGAAGATGCCGGCCAGCATGATGATAGACGCCTCCTGCGTCAGCCCGAGGCGATCACTCGAATTCGGGACGCGAAACGCTGGCCGAGTCAACAGCCCGACCCTCGCGGCACTCGCGCGCTGGAACAATGTCAAGCGGAACGACGTCACCCGCGGTGCGCGGTCAGCCGTTCCACCTCGGCATTAATCCCGGCAGCGGCGCGCTTCAGCGCCGCTACGAAATCATCGCGCGAGCCAAAAGCATTGGTGGCGGTGCGGAAATAGGTGATGCCGATGCTGGCCTGCACGCCGCCGCGCCCGAAGATCGGAACCGCGATAGTGTCTGAGGTTCGAGGCTCGACATTTGGGTCGCGCAAGGCATAGCCGCGATCCCTGATGGCGCGCACCGTGCGCCGAACCTTATCGGGGTCGCGGTCGGCCAGGCTTTCGAGGCCCGAATTGGGGGCGGGCGCCTCTAGCAGGGCTTCGATCTGCTCGTTAGTGCAGGAGGCAAGATAGGCCCGGCCCAGTGCCCGCGTAAAAAGGCTGAGCCGCATGTTGATGGTGGCGTGGAAAGGAGAAACCGGGCTGTCATGCACGGTCGAGTAGCGCACCACCATCGCGTCTCCGTCGAAGACAGCGATCGCAACAGGCCATTTGAACTGTCCATTGAGCTCCATGGCCCAGGGACGACCGGCCTCGACCACCAGAGGATCGCCGTGAAAGCCGCTGCTAAGCGAGGTGACCAGCGACGTGATCTGATAGCCGGCCTGACGCAGGTCGTTGCTGACATATCCATCGGCTACGAGCGTCTTGAGTAGCCTGACCAGCGTTGGCTTGGGCAGGCCGGTGGCGCGATGCAGCGATAGGATCGTCGAATGCGGCTCGCGGTTCATCGCCTGCAGCACTACTAGTACGCGGCTCGCCGCCCGCACTTCGCCTTCGCCCCGATCAATCATCCTTGCCTCCGTTTCGGCTGTCGAAACGCATTCAAACTGGATTTGCCGCTCCTGTGCAAGGGTGGCTAGGTCGCTGCGATTGATCATGCGGGGACCCTAGACCATGGCAGACAACGACGAAAACCGGGCCCAGGCACGCCGGATCATCGCCACGATCGACCCGGCGGTCATCGATCGCCTGCTCAAGGGCGCTATCGACCTGCATGTGCATTCTGGTCCATCGACCATGGCGCGGCAGCTAGATCACTTCGAAGCCGTCGAACAGGCGGCTGCCGCCGGCATGAGAGGCATACTCTTCAAGGATCACCACTATTCCGTCGGGCCGTTCCTTCCGATCATGGAGCGGCTGTTCGGCCATCTCGGTGTCGCAATGTATGGCTCTCTCGTGCTCAACAACACGACGGGCGGCTTCAATCCGGCCGTCGTGGATTTCCACCTCAAGAGCGGCAGCAGGATGGTGTTCATGCCTACGGCGCATGCGGCCAACCATATCCGCTCTAACCATCGCGGCGCCAAGCTCAAGTCCAACGTGCAGCTTCGCAAGCCCAAACCGCTCACCGTGCTCGATGACGATGGCAACCTGCTCGACAGCGTCAAGGAAATCCTCGACCTAATCGCGACTCATGACGCCATCCTGTCATCGGGTCATCTGCACGTTGCTGAGATCAGGCCACTGTTCGAAGAAGCCCGCCAGCGCGGCATTAAGCGGCTGGTCATCAACCACCCGATGTATGGGCTGCACTTCAGCCATGCCGACACGGTAGAACTGGCCGCCTTGGGCGCCATTGTCGAGCAATCGGCATGTCTCTATGTCGACTCGCGGTTCAACACCTTTTCTCCCGCCGAGCTGAAGGCTCACATCGAAGCCGCCGGTGTCGCCAATTCATCCATCGGCTCAGACCTTGGCCAGGTTGACAATCCCAGCCCGGTGGACGGCCTGCGCCAGGCCATGGCTCTATGCTTGGGACTCGGTTTCAGCGAGGCCGACGTCGTTACAATGGTGCGCGATAATCCCGCCAAACTTGTAGGCCTGGCGTGATAGGTTCGGCTCATCACTTGGCGGGGGCTTGAAAGATCTTGCGCGTCGTTGGTCTCCCGACCTGGCAGCGGGAGGTCTAGCAGATCGTCGAGGGGCCGGGCGAGGTGTTGCTCGCGGTGCGTGCCGCCAGCGTCAACCGCCGGACGTGCAGCAACGGCGAGGGCTCTATCCGCAGCCGCCCGGCGTGACCGATATTCGAGCGCTCCATGCTGCTCGCCGGGTTGCTGGTCTGGGCGAGGGTGTCTAGACGCTCGCGGTCGGATACGCGGTGTTGCGCTGCCAGTGGTGGCACCTATGCCGTATGTCTTGGCGCCATCGGTACAATGCGTGTCCGTGCGCGGCGAGGCTGAGTTTCACGGAGGCCCTGTCGCTGCCAGAGACCTTCTTCTCGTCCTGGAGCAATATGATCTGGTGGGTCGGCTGGGAGAAGGAGAGACACTGCTGGTGCAGGGCGGCTGGAGCGGCCTCGGCATGGCTGTCATCCGGATGACGAAGCTGCTGGGCTGTGCCCGGGTGTGCGCGACGGCCGGCAGTGCCGCGATGCGCGCCGCTTGTATCGCGGTCGGTGCGGCCGCTGTGTTCGACTATCGGCAGGAATGGGCGGTTGATATCCGCCGGCACGCCGGCGAGCATTGCCTCGATGTAACGCTTGACGCCCAGGCCGGCCGTATGTGCAGCAGAGCTTGACCTCATGGCGCCTGATGGGCGATTTCGTGTTCGTCGCAAGCCCACTTGGCTCGATGGCCGAGGTCAACATTCGCACCTGGTGCGCCGGCGGCTGCCCCCACCGGCTCGAGGCTGCGGCTTCGCTCGCCAGCCTACGAGGGCAAGATTGCCGAGCCGCTGGTAACATCGGTCTGGCCGTTGCTGGCGAGCAGGCGGATGACAACGCGCATCCACGCGGCGTTTGCGCTCGACGATGTCCGCAGCGTCCACGCCGTTCTCCACGCAAACGAGAAAACTCGGCAAGGTGGTGCTGGCCGTTGATGAAGAACTGGCGGCTGAGATTCCCGACCACTAAGCAGTCAGCGGTCGCCGGCATATTCCTTGCGAAGGGTTGCTGCGGCGCTTTTGAGCATACCGTGATCGCTGGAGACCAGTAGTGCGGCGACGCCCAGCGCGCGCACGTCGGCAGCGTCGCTAGTGCTTGTGGCCAGCATGAGTAGTGGCTTGCCGGCACCAGTGGCGGCCCGCGCCACGCGCTCGCTCATCGCCGACACCTTGGGGCCCGCTTCGGGATCGCGGCCGAACGACGCCGTAAGGTCGCCACGGCCGACGAAGACGGCGTGAATGCCCTCCACCGCCAAAATGTCATCGAGCACCTCGACGGCTTCAGGGTCTTCGATCATGGCGATGCAGACGACGTTGGCGTCCTGATAGTCCATGTGATCAGTGCTCTTTCGGTCACCCCAACTACCGGCGCGGGTCAAAGAGGCAAAGCCGCGCGAACCGCCTGCATAACGGCAGGCTGCGGCTATCGCTTCTGCGTCGGCGGTCGAGCGGACATGGGGCACCATCACGCCATCGGCGCCGCAATCGAGCGCGCCCAGGATCTGGTCGGGATGGCCGACGCGCACGATCGGCGCAACGCCGATGGCGCGGGCCGCCAGGATCATCAGGTCGATCTGCGTGCGGTCAAGTGGCGCGTGTTCGGCGTCGATCACCACGAAGTCGAAGCCTTCGGCCCCCAGGATTTCGATTGCCTGGCTGCTGGGAAATTTGACGAAGGTGCCGAGCATGGGCTCATGCGCCGATATGCGTTCGCGAAAGCGCGTGCTGCCGAGGGTGCGGGCCGTCATGGGGTGCTTCCTGGCTGTACAGGATAGTCCGCTTCGTTGAGCACCCAGCCGGGTTTGGCCGAGAAATCCAAGCGCGGGGGTGCGAAAATGTCGACCAGCTGATTGATGCCGGCGCCCTCCGCAGTAGTGGTGTGGACAACCGGCGGCGGGATGACGCAGATGGATGGCGAGCCGCAGACCACGTGTTCATCGTCGCGCCACGCGGTCATGTCAGTGGTCCATGGCCAGCGCAGGTGATGGGTGAATTCTCCGCTTAAGGCCAGCGAGCACTGTTCGAAGTCATCGTGATGGTGGGGAGAGACCTGGGTCTTCGGCCGCGGGCCGTCGCGCGGTTCGAGATAATTGATCATGAGGGTTGAGCAGCGAAATATCCGTCCGAACCGCCCGGGCTGCGCGCGGACATCTAGGCTGTAGAATCTGACTTTCGGCCCATCAGGCGGTTCCGGCCACGGCGCGAAATCGGGGACGGTCGGATGCGGCCCGGTGAAAGCCTCTTGATTCGCGGCCAGCGCAGCCATGTCGGCTGCTTTGGGCGAGAAGACGCGAACGACAGTACCGGCCGCCTTGAGCCGGACGGTACTATCACCAGCTGGAATGAAGGCGATCGAGTAACCGGGGACATGGGTTATGCCAAGCGGCGTGGTGATTTCGACCCCCTGGCCGCGGTCGGGCAGGATGATGCCATATTCGTCGGGTTGGCCCTGGCGCACCAGCGCAGTGCCCTGCTCGCCCTCGGTATAAGCGATGATCATGTTCTGGCCGCGGCCAATCCAGCTTCTTGCCTCGGCGGTTTCGACCTGTGGCCGCCTGGCGTAGAAGAGCGCGTATTCCGCAGCCGCAAAACGCGATGGCGCTGCACGCTTGGCTGTCGCCAGGGAAGTGCGGGGATCACTCGTTACATACATGTTCGAACACTCCAGCCATTGTGGCTGGCAGTTGTCCACGATACGCAGCCAAGGTTCTCGCCCCGCGTCTCGCCGTTTCGCGGACAGAAACGCCGAGATTCATTTGTGACGGACGACATGCTTAGACACGCTCAGGGGCTATGGCGATGCTTGCGCGGCAACCATCCACATGGTCGCCAGCGCCAGTTTCCTGCCGGCCACCGACAGTTCGAGTTCGGTGGTGATGCGGGCGCCGCTGATGTCGAGCGGATGGCCAAGGCGACGGCGCCGCCATTTGCGGTTCACTTGGGGCATCCTCGGGATGCCGAGCTCGCCCAGCACAACAATGCCCTGCTGGCGATCCTGGAGGGCCTCTGGACGTTGCTTTGCTGTGATGGACCAGGAAGTCGAACTGGGCGTTCGATCGATCGCGGTGCGGCTAAAGCACATGCGAGGTGTGACGGTCGCGGCAATGAATGTTGGCGTACCCTCGACCGGAGCTAGTACAGAGCGGTAGTCACGCTCTTCATTGAGCCGATGTTGATCTTACGGGCCGAGCTTCGGCGTGATGCAAGTGTAGATGCGGGTCTGCTTCGGGCAAAATGAGTGCCCATAGGGCGAAGTGACTGTTGCCTAACCCAACGGTAAGGCAGCTCGTGGATTGTGCGCTTAGTACCGGAACGACCGATTTGGCGAGGGGTTTCGGGTGCCGGCAGGCGTCCGAAAGCTCTGATTCTAGGAACCCGGAGGCTAGAATCGATGGCGATGGGGATTTCGGACTGCGGCCGATGTCGGCGACGGCTCGACCAACGGTGGGAAACGCCGAGGTGGGTGCGGCAGGCCGCTTCGTTGCTGCTTCGCCGGTATTGCGGCCAGGGACTGGTCCGTGCGGACCCATGTCGGCGTCATGGATTGCCTGGCGCGTGGGTCCGTTGCCGGAGGCGGGCGCCTGCGGCTGAAGGTTCGACCATGCTATGCCGGATGATGCAGCTCTCTGCAGGTTCGTGGCGTTTGTATCGAGCGGCCCCGTAGCTGAGGCCAGACAGGAAAGCGCTGGACCGGGACATCAACAACTTGCAGCCGATGCTGGAGCGCTATCGCCCCTTCGCCCGCGGCGGGGCGGCGGAAGATCCGGCGATTTCGACTGCAGGCGGCACGGCACGATCGTGTCATTCCAATGGTTCAAAACCTCCCGAAACTTCTTCATTGCCCGGTTCTGTAGCGATCCTGTTCGTGTCATCCCAGTGTCCATTAACCGGCGATGAAACCGGCAGATCGTATGATGCCATTATGCGTTGATCTTGACAGACATATACACCGAGGTTAACAACGTAATTCGATATCTATCGAATTCTCGGCGGAATTTCGCGCCTTTGTCACTTAAGGAGAGCGGTGTGGCATATACTGATTTTATTTTTATCGAATATCGACGCCGCGTGGCCCAGTTGGAATCTAGCGGGAATCCATTCGCTCGAGGGATCGCGTTCATTGATGGGAAGTTCGTCCCCATCGACGAAGCAAGAATTCCGCTGCTCGACCAAGGGTTTTTACATTCTGATTTGACCTATGATGTCCCTGCTGTTTGGGATGGGCGCTTCTTCCGCCTGGACGATCACCTTGATCGCTTCGAGAAAAGTGCATCGAGACTGCGCTTGCGAAGCCCCCTAGATAAAAACAGCATTCGGGAAAAGCTTTTGGACATGCTTTCAAAAAGCGGCATACGTGATGCATATGTCGGAGTATTTCTGACGCGAGGTCTGAAGTTCATTAGGCACTACAAACCAGAGGAAATTGATAACAGTCTATATCTGATGGTTATTCCATATATATTCGCGATGTCAGAGGATGTGCAAAAGGTCGGAGGACGGGCCATCATCACCCGAACTGTGCGTCGCATTCCTCCTGGCGCGATTGATCCCACAGTCAAGAACCATCAGTGGGGTGACTTCACACGGGGGCTTCTCGAAGCTCAAGACCGGGGCGCGATGTATCCGATCCTTTCGGACGGTGATGGCAATATCACGGAAGGTTCTGGCTTCAATGTTATGCTTATTAAGAATGGCACAGTCCGCACCCCCAATCGCGGCGTTTTAGAGGGCGTGACCCGAAAAACGATTTTGGAAATTTGTAGGAGCAAGGATATCGAGGCTATCGTTGAAGACGTCCCCGTGAGCGCTGCCTACGAATGCGATGAGTTGCTTATCGTCACGACTGCCGGAGGCGTAATGCCAATTACTGTGCTCGACGGCCAACCCGTTGGCAACGGGGAGGTGGGGGTGATTAGCAAAGACTTGTGGAGGGGCTACTGGGAAGCGCACTACGACCCAAAACTGACCTTCACCGTGTCTTACGAGAATTGACTTGAGGCGAAAGAAATTGTGAAGGATGGACGATCAATACTCCAGCAGCGTATTCGTGATTATCCGACCCCGACACGATTCGTTGATGGGCTTGATTGTATAGACGGGGGGCGCCCGATCTGACGGTCCTGTCATGCAGGATGGTTGGCCTGGAGGCCAGGCGTCTGAAGAATCCGCATCTCTACAACAACCTTCTTAAGCGCGTTGTTCAAGCACTCGATGCAGGCGAGTCTGTTACAGCGTGGGATAGGCGCTCTAACTCACATTTGTTGATTTTTCTATGGGCGTTGTGCTGTTTGCTGAGGGGAATCAGCACCAAGAATTTGCGTTTGTCATCCTTGACTGCCGCGGATTAGACGTCGAGGGCATCGCCGAGAGCGAAGGAGTAATTGCTATTACCGCCCACTCCAGGGCGCTGGCGCGACCTTACCCTCGTTGACGCAGAGTGTTGCGGCAGATCCATAGCCACTGTCTTTGACGAGTTTCGGATCTTGCCAGTACCAGATGAAGGTAGAACTTCACCGTAACCGCTGCCGCGGTGCCGTCGACGAGTCTTCGCTGAGCGCTCTTACGACTGCTTTGTCGCGGGGCGATCCCGCCGGATCTCGTGCTGAGCGGTTTGACAATCAAGGAACGCGAACGGCCTCACTTCCTGAGAGCGTGCAGTAGATCGCCTTGACGAATCTGCTCTTCCGGCTGACCAGTCGGAGTTCTCGCTCGCGCTCGGTTCCAAGTCGGCCCACGAGATCGGCCTGCTCTTTTCTGACGCTGCGCGCAGCGCTCTTGTGAAGATCGGCCACGGATGTCGTCCTCGGATCCGGTACAACTCGGCGATATGTCTGAGAGCCTCACCGGCACTCGACGCGGAAACGTGCAGCCACTCACAAAGCGCCTGCGACCGGGCGAGGGCTGGCGCGTCGATGCCGCAGCATGCAATCCTCATAGTCGATGCAGGCATCTACTTCAGCCCTATGAGCCCATCAGCGGCGAATCACGAGAATACGAAAGGCGCAAGCCAGTTTTGCAATTATGCGTATGCCGCAGCTTCTGTCGCGATCGCAGAATCGCAATCTCGGATCCGATCATACCATCTTCGTAGGTTCTTGCTTGTCGGCAGAGGCGCCATATCGGCTCGCTTAACCGCGAAATCGACGAAACAAAACAGGACGATATCGGCAAGGGACAGATGGTCACCCACAACGTTCTTTCTGTCGCCTATTAGGCCATTAAGCCAAGTTTCACCTTGCCGAGCAAGCGTCGCAAAGTCGTCAACGGCGTGAGGCATGCAGTGAATTCGCGCAGAAAATAACTTGAGCGCCTTCCCAAAGCGAAATGKAGCCGATAGCGGCTGATTGTAGTGGATCTCAATACGGCGAGTCCACATCCTAGTCAATGCCCGCATTTCGGATGTAATTCCTATCAGCGATGGCATTGGATATTTCTCCTCGATGAATTCACAAATGGTCGTCGTCTCCGCGATGTTTTCCCCCGTATCAGTCAGGAGCACTGGAAGCTCGCCTGCGGGATTAATTGCCAAAAACGGCGACCGACGGTTTTCTCCTCCAACGAGATTGATCTCAATAACGTCTAACTTGAAGCCCTTCTCTGCGGCGAACATGTGGACTATGCGCGGGTTGGGGCCGGGTGAACTGTAAAGTTTCATAGGTCACCTCTTTGGAAAACATAGATTCTGTTCATAGATTTGCGACATGGTGAAAAAAAGGTCGGTATTCTATCCCAATATGGTAATTTGATAAGATATTAGCCGAAAAAGAAGCTGATGAATCAAAGCCAGTTATGCCGTATCCGCCAGACGAAAATAATATTCGTCGGTTTTTTCGCTATACAAGGCTGGATGGACGGACCTCTACGCGAGCAATGGGCATGTAACATACGGACTCTGCCACGGGCGTTTGCGGCAACAGTTGCTTGTTGAAAGACGTTCCTGTCACATGTAGCGCCACTACAGACATATGTTGATTAAATTATCAGCTTGTTTTTAGTTTTAACATCCGCGTTTGTTCAATCACCCAGTCCAAGGCGTTGTGCACAAGTCTACGGTAGTTCTCATTGGCATATGTATGCGGGTAGTGACCCGGCTGTATATAGACCAGTGAACTGTTGTAAGCCCGTTTGGTCCAAACGAGAGCGGTACTGCCAGGAGGTCGCACCCAACCCCTGTTCGACTGGGGCTCCCCGGTAACTGTAAGTTCCAGTGAGTGGAAATTCTCAACCGTTGCGGAGTAATTGGAGCGAGCCAAGACGTTCACATCATCTTCGAAGACATCGTATAAAAATAGTTCGTCGTTGAGATCGAACGAATTCGGGATGCCCGCGAAGATCGGATGAGTGGGATCGGTCACTTCAAATTTGTAATCAACCCCCATGCGGATGCCGCCGCCTACCGGATTTCTGCCGCGGATACTGGTTGGGTAAAATGCGAGTTTTCCACCCAACACTTCGCTATAGTCCTCCCATTTCGACCAACCAGCAATCGCGTGATGCAGTGCTAGGATTGGGGTTCCTTCCATAAGCAAACGGTTGAAGCCGTATTTGAAGGCATCGCTTGGTTCGAGCGCGTAATCCGGCCCTCGCCTGGGCCATCCGCCCGGCATGTCATATAGCACTATCGCATCCACCTCTCGGGTCGCCTCGTGATTGAGCACTGCTTCCGCAATAGGGTGTTCGACCAAGAAGAATTCCTTTCCTCCAACGCTTTCCAACATCGCCATAAACGCGGTGCGGTCGTACGGGTGTCCGTTTCCGACAACCAGAACGCGTGGCCTAACTTTGTAGTCAAGAAATCCCATCCACTCCTCCCATGCCAAAAACGGATATTTATCCAATTATTGTTATATCCAAACCCATGCAAGGCTCGCTCTGGTGCGATGCGGAGTGTCGCGCTGCAGAAAACCAGATAAATATCGAAGGAGCGTTGGTCAAGAGCCTGTTTGGCGTTTCCGACGTTTGACTTGTCCTGAGTGTAATGACAGCTGAATCGCAACCCTGGTTTTTCGCGCAAAAGTTTGCGCTGACGCACATTCGATGATTTTCGCTATGGGGTTGCGCTGTGTGCTGAGGGGAATCAGCGCCATGGTCAGAAATTTGCGTTTGTCTTCATTGCTCTCGGCGCGTTAGCCGTCGAGGCCATCGCCCGAGAGCGAAGGAGTGATCGCGTTTCTGCCCGCCCCAGGGCGCCGGCTCGACCTTGCCCTCTTTGCCGCAGAATGTCGCACCGGATCGATAGCCACCATCTTCGACGAGTTACGGATCTTCCCTGTAGGGGATGAAGGCAGAGTCCGCCGTCAGGCCGACCATGCCCCACTTCTGCTTCAGCTTGAGATTGACGAACAGTGCCTGGTGCCCCGCCTGTCTGCCGCCACGATGTAGTTTGGAGCCCGCTCGCAGCAGGGTCGGAACGAAGTCATGAACATCCTCGAGGCTTGTGGATTCAGTGACGAGCGACGGGTGCCAGGCAATCAGGTCCGCCACATTCGCAAAGGTTTAATGTCACCGGGTTCCTGCGGTCCTGGCGTCAGCACCGGAGGAACCAGCGTCGCTGAAGTCGGAACTCGCCGCCAGACTCTTGAAAGGACGCTTGAACGCTGCGTGCCAAGGCTCCGAAGCCGATCACGACAAGGCGCTTTTATCGTCCGGTAGAGCAGATCCTCGTAGAATGCAATCTCACGAACATACCGTTTTGCGATGCGTTCTAAATTCCGCCTGGTGGAACGCATACAGATAAATATGGACGGTTGGGGACCCCCCATGCAACGGTTTTTGCAACAAAAGTCGGCCCGAGACCCTTAAGAGGCGGACTGCGACAGGGGAACAATGTCCGAGTACCATATACAGCAAGCTTCGCCCTTCCATCGGCGCTTCGCGTCGCGACAAGCCGTAGTTGGTTCTTTCATGAACGCGCCCACAGCCCACGCCGCCGAGATCTTCGGGACATTGGGCTACGATTTCGTCGTGGTGGACGAGGAACACGCTCCATTCGATCACACAACGATTGACTTAGTGCTGCTAGCGGCTCGTGCCAGTAACATCGCAGCCATCGTACGAGTTCCATCGGATGATCCTGCCCGGATCAAGTCATGCCTCGATCGCGCGGGCGACGCGGATATTCACGCTCAACGCGAGCGGGTGGATGCGGTGCCATTGGCGACAATGCGGCTCGAATTTGCGTATGCCAATCGATGAACGGAATTCTGGCACAGGTCCCTAGTCGTTGTGTCGGCCTACTATCGACCTTGCTTGCATCGTAAGGTGACCACCAAGAGTTGTCGACCGGTGAATGCCAAGGCTGAATATAAATCAGCTAGTAAAAAAAGGGAAACAAATGATCAAAAAATCGTGGATGACTTACGTCGCGCTCGGATTTGCCGCAGTCGCTTGGCCGGCATTGGCCGACGAATCCAAATCCGTGGTCTTTGCTGGGTTTGGCGGCGCACAGCAAGACGACCTGGTCAAGGCGGTTCTTGGGCCTGCAGCGGAGAAGACAGGCCTCACACTGACGCAGCAGACCCTCGATGGGATCGCGGCAGTCCGCGTTCAGGTTCAATCAGGCTCGCCAGGCTGGGACGTCGTGCAACTCGGTTCCGACGAGTGTGCGGCCGGGACCAAAGAGGGGCTTTTCGAGCCGCTGGATTACAAGCAGATTAGCAGTGAGGGATACAGCAAGGCTCAATTCGGGATCGACTGGATAGGTATCAATACTTATTCGTGGGTCCTGGCCTGGCGTACCGACGTATACAAGGACAATCCTCCGAAGAACTGGAAGGACTTCTGGGACGTGACCAAGTTCCCAGGACGCAGGGCTTTCCATAACAAGCCGAACCAGATGCTGGAAATTGCTCTGATGGCAGACGGTGTCGATCGGGAGAAGCTTTACCCGATCGACGTAAAGAGGGCGTTCGCATCTCTTGAGAAGATTCAGCCGTCCATCTCGGTGTGGTTCCAGGGGGGATCGCAGGCCCAACAACTGCTCAAGGACAACGAGGTCGACATGGAGCCGATCTTCGTTAGTCGAGCAAAGGCCCTGATTAAGGACGGCGCGCCGGTCGATTTCACCTTTGAAGACGGCATGATCGA
This sequence comes from Mesorhizobium sp. P2_C7, assembly GCF_056404515.1. Taxonomy (NCBI): domain Bacteria; kingdom Pseudomonadati; phylum Pseudomonadota; class Alphaproteobacteria; order Hyphomicrobiales; family Phyllobacteriaceae; genus Mesorhizobium; species Mesorhizobium sp. P2_C7. Next base: position 181,088 of record NZ_JBFUDW010000009.1, read on the forward strand.
TGTTGCGTGCCTCGCAATTCCGAAGGGTGCCGCTCATGTCGAGGCCGCTCAAAAGTTCATTGCGGCGGCGGTTTCTCCCGAGATCCAGGCTCGACTGCCCGAATTCATGCCATATGCCGGATCGCCGAACAGTCTCGCCTATGCCTTGACCAAGGCGCCTCCTGAAGTCGTCGCCAAGTCCAACTCCTCCCCGGATAATTTGAAGAAGCAAGCTGTGATGGATGCCGTTTGGTGGTCCGAGAATAACGACAGTGTAATGGAGGAATACACCCTCCTAACGACCAAATAAACCATGAATCACGTCGAGACATTAGAGCCAGGCACGCTCTCGATAGTTGGCGTCACCAAGACGTATGGAAACTTTACGGCGCTTCAAGATGTATCGATGACCATTAGGGCTGGGGAGTTCGTTACCCTCCTCGGCCCCTCCGGGTCTGGAAAGACGACGTTGCTCAATGTTATTGCCGGGTTCGAGCGTCCCAGCAAGGGGAGCCTTATGGTCGATGGGGAGGAGTTCATTGCGAAACCGCCCCACAAGAGAAACTTGGGTATAGTGTTTCAGAACTATGCTCTTTTCCCGCATATGGACGTGTTCGGCAACGTAGCTTATCCGCTTCGTCTGCGGAGTATACCTGCTGGCTCAATACGAAAGCGGGTCCTTGAAGCGCTGGACCTAGTGCAGATGGGGCATCTGCACCAGCGCAGAATTGACGAACTATCTGGAGGGCAGCGGCAACGCGTGGCCTTTGCACGGGCAATCGTCTTCGAGCCCAAGATATTGCTCATGGACGAACCGCTCTCGGCTCTCGATAAGAACCTTCGCGAGTCCATGCAAATAGAACTAAAGCGGCTGCATAAGCGCTTAGGCACCACCACCATCTATGTGACTCATGACCAGCAGGAGGCCTTGACGATGTCCGATCGCATAGCGATCCTGACCGAAGGCATGGTTTGTCAATTTGATACGCCGGAGGCAGTGTATGAGAGGCCAAACTCAAAATTTGTTGCGAGTTTTTTGGGTGAAACCCGCTTCCTGCCCGTCGAGAGGCGAACAGGCGGGTACTTTTTAAATGGCAGTCAGAAGCTTTCGCTTCCTGACGACTTCAGCAGCTCCGGCCAGAATGTGGAGCTGACGATTCGGCCGGAATGCCTTGAATGGAGTGGGGACCCTGATCGTGACAATCGTCTCGAGGGGAAAGTGGTCGACGTGGTCTACCGCGGAGATCACTCCCTCATATCCCTTATGTTGTTCGACAAGTATGAAATCGCCGTAAAACATACCCCCTTGGTTCGCGAATCCCTGCCAAGGCCGGGAGACCGAGTCGTTTTGTGGTTGAGACACAAGTCGACAAGTCTATTGGCCGAATAGTGCCCGGAGCTACCATGTACGTCTCCCGCTGTAAGCTCATCAAGGGCCAATACCAAGAGTGGGTCTACGCCGGCCTCACTTTGCCGGCACTATGCCTTGTAGGCGTTATAATTTTGCTGCCTTTTGGATTCTTGGCGTGGACTTCGATGTTTGACACTTCGGGTGCCCCGTCTGCGGAAAATTATCTCAGATTGCTTCGTCCTGCTTATGTCCAAGCGTTCCTCAGCACACTGGAGCTCTCTGCGGTGGTTTCTCTGTTGTGCGTTCTTCTTGGCTACCCCGTAGCCTATCTGCTGTCACAACTGCCGCCCCGGGCGGCTCAGATCCTGCTTGTGTTAGTTCTCTTGCCGTTCTGGACCTCGGTTCTCGTGCGGACTTACGCGTGGCTTGTCCTGCTTCAACGGCATGGAGTCATCAATAAGCTTCTGATTTGGACGGGTGCTATTTCGGAGCCCCTGACATTGGTGAACAATTGGACGGGAACAATCATCGGGATGGTACATGTGATGCTTCCGTTTCTGATCCTGCCCCTTTACGCTTCGATGAAAGTAATTGATTCATCGCTGATGAGGGCCGCGGCTAGCTGCGGCGCAGGACCAACGAAGGCCTTCTGGCAAATTTATCTGCCGTTGACTTTGCCAGGCTTGCTCGCCGGGGTCACGCTGACATTCGTGATGGGCTTGGGTTTCTATCTGACGCCGGCCCTTCTCGGCGGCGGCAGGGTCGCCACTTTGTCGGTGATGATGGCGGACGCAATCAGGGTCTATTCAAATTGGGGGGCGGCGAGCGCACTTGGCGTTACGTTGGTTGTGGTGACTGGGCTCTTTCTGTTTTCATTGCGCCTTCTTTCCCGCATGCTTCATGGAAGGGGCGGCTCAAGATGAGACTTGATAGGCCCGCCACGTCGACCCAGATCACCCACCGTCAGAGGCTCTGGCTCTATGCCTTGGCGTTGTTGACGATCCTGTTCCTAGTAATTCCGTGCCTGATTGTAATTCCGATGTCATTTTCAGCATCGCAGTCGTTTGAATTTCCTCCAAGAGCGTGGAGCCTTCGCTGGTATGAAACTTTCTTGTCGTCCCCCGAGTGGCGCACGGCAACCTGGATGTCTGTAAAGGTTGGCATTTCGACAACGCTGCTTGCCACGATCGCTGGGACAGCCGCGAGCTATAGCTTGCATAAGTCCAAAATCCGCGCGCACTCCCTTACACGGAGCGTTTTGGTATTACCGATGACGATCCCAATGATATTCATTGCGATCGGGACATTTTTTTTATTTGCCAAGCTGGGCCTGAATAACACACTGGTTGGTCTGGTGCTCGCGCATACTACGCTAGCTATACCGTTTGTGATGATAGCGGTTGGAAACGGCTTGGAGGGGTTTGATTTTGCCTTGGAAAAGGCGGCGCGCAGTCTCGGCGCTTCTGCTTCGCGTGCATTTTTTACGGTAACACTGCTCCAGATCAAAATGTCTATCTTTTCTGGAATGCTATTCGCTTTCATAACCTCCTTCGACGATGTCGTAGTTGCGTTGTTCATATCCAGCGGTTCCGCTTCAACCCTTTCTAAGAAAATGTTCGAGAACATGAGAGATCAGGTTGATCCAACTGTTGCCGCCATCTCGTCGATATTGGTAACAATCTGCATTTTTGTATTGGTGACCGTACAGCTTTCAAGCATCATCAAAGCACGAAAATCAAAGGCGCCCGGCCTGATGCCTTAACCGCAATCAACTGCGCGGCATTGCCCTCGTAACGCCAAGCCCTTCCAAGCAAAATCCTCAAGGAGTTTTCATTCATGACGACACTTACAGTTATTGGCAGCGTCAAAGCAAAACCTGGCAAGGCCGACGTCCTCAGGGATGTTCTCAAGGAGATGGTGCTTCCGACATTGGCTGAGGAGGGATGCTTGCGCTACGAGTTGAGCGAGGCCGAGGATGGTCAGAGCTGGATGTTCAGTGAACTATGGGAGAGCCGCGCCCTTTGGGATCGACACATAGCGTCGCAGCATGTCGCAAGTTACCGGGCTGTGGCCGGTGACTTGGTGGAGCAAGGCAGTCTCTTTCGTGGTCACATGATCCGTCCGGGCGCTTGACTTCAAGTCAACTTCTTTAAGCCTGCGGAAGCTGTCCACAAGAATGTGACCGGTATAAATGCCTGGAGCCATCATATGCCAATCACCAATCTCTTTCACATCGCTATCAAAACCAGCAAGCCTGAAGCGACAAAGCGATTCTACGAGCAAATATTTGGCATGGTTGAAGCAGCTAGGCCCGCTTTCAATTTTCCAGGCTATTGGATGCAACTTAGCACGCCACAGGGTGGTTCGATCCTGCATCTCTATACAGGTGATTCGGCTCTTGATAATGATGGGCGAGTGCCGCAGGGGACCGGCGCCATTGACCACATTGCCTTGTCCGCGCACGGTTTCGGCGAGACGCGGCAACGCCTTCGAACGCTGGGTATTCCCTACCGCGAGCGCACCATCCCTGGTACCGCGCTCTGGCAACTCTTTACCTACGATCCGAATGGCGTTCAGTTCGAATTGAATTTCCACTCTGCCAACGAGGCAGGTGACGGCATATCTATTGATCCGGAAAACGCTCTTGAGTCAGCGGGGATGAACTGGTTCGATCCGGGGCCGTACCGCCAGTTTGAGAAAGCGTAGGGCTGTGCAGCAATCCGAATAAGGGCGTCTTCTTCGCCAGTATCGGTACCGTGGTGTCGCCACCTACAGGCGTACCGCTGCCAGAACATGGTTCTCGATTAGAGCATGGAGGGGCGGAAGCGCCACAGTGCATGCGCCGAGATGGTCGGCCATGGTCGAAGGCCGAGATCAACGCCCTCGCGGGCATAGCACTCGCTCGGGCGGATTGAGTGGCCGATGCTGGCCAAACTTCTCGAACAGTACCATCGCCAGCAGGTTCGGCCCGGCGAAGCCGCGCGGCGTGACATGGAACGGCGCCGGCGGCTGGGGGGCGCCTCGCATTGCAGCCACGAGAACTTCTCGCGCACCGTCTGGATGATCTTCACCTGGGGTCAATCGCAAAAAGGGCGGGCAACGTTTTTCTTCTCTAAGGAGATCGGCTCCAATTGAGTCTAAGCTGATGGCTTTCGCGCAGCGAACATGTACCCATCTTTGGCAGAAAACATCGATTCTAGCTGTAGATATCAGCCGACCTGGCGTATAAGCGCACCTTAATCGATGTCGGATCTCGATTAAAATCGTGTTTGCATGGGATGTTGGCGAAATGACGCGCACTGCAGGCTTGCCGCCGGCGGCAAGGTTACCTACTCAGGAGCGGAGCCGTTTGCGTTTTGAAGCGCTATTGACCGCGACTGGAGAGTTGCTTGCCGAGCGAGATATGAGGGAAATTGGTATCTATGATATCGCGAGACAAGCAAGTGTTCCTGCGGCTTCGGCATATCATTTCTTCCCGAAACCGGAGGTGGCCTTTCTCGAATTAGGAAGAAGACATCTGGAAGCATTGAGCCAACGGGTCCAGCGACTCATAGAGCCTGCTGAACTAAAGCGATTGCAGAATTGGCCAGATTTTATCGCACTCAGATTAAGCCGTCTCACAGAGTATTACAATTCTAATCCTGTCGTGGGTGTCCTCTTTCTTTCCGGAAGCGTTATCTCAGAGGTGCGAAAGCTGGACAATGAGTTTACTGCGAAAGTTTCGTCACTACCTTATCATTGGCTCAATCAATATTTAGTTATGCCATATCTGCCCCAACATGAACTCAAATTTGCCACCGTGATCGCCATCCAAGACGGGATTTGGATGCTCTCCTACGCAAGGCATGGGCATGTAACAGACAGCTTCCGTTTTGAGGCGCTAGCGGCATCGGTTGCTTATTGCAGGACTTTCTTGCCCGACGTGGTGCCGCTAAGGCCTGTTGTCCCGGAGCAGGAGCATTAGCCAGATCCCGAATCCCTTAAACCGCGACACGCTTTAGAACGCGATGAAAATCTGTCGCGACACTTGTGCAGCAGATCAATCCGCCAATTCATCGGTTGACTGTAAGCGTTCCAGTGCCAATCGATTCCAGGGCGGGGTGGAACGGATCTTTTGCTCGACTGCACGCGCCTCCTTCAAGAGGATTTCAGCCACTTCCTGCTCCCTGCGCGGGCCAAGACGTGCGCGAACTGCAGATACGGTTATCGCGGCTGCAGGCCGCCCGTCAGGCGTCTTAATCCAGGTGGAAATCGATTTCGTCCCCTTAACGAGGCCAAGTTCGCGTAAATTGAAGCCGCGTCGCCGGGCCGCGCTGATTTGTGTCAGAACCGTTTCAAGGGCGGTTCCATAGGCCTCGAACCGCGTCTTATTGGCCGTGACGATCATCCGTGCATCATGGCTCGGCATCGCTGCAAGGATTGCGACGCCTGCACTGCTTACGCCGAGGGGCCGCCGCGAGCCAACCTCGATCGACAGCACCTGTATTGGGTAGGAGCCGATTATACGGTTCACGCACAGGGTATCGTTGCCGGTTCGCACTGTAAGGAACAGTGTATCACCGATCGCTGCTGACGCGCACTGCATGGCGGCGTCCGCGGCCAGAAGCAAGGTCGAGCGGCGCGGATGGGCCAGTGCCAATTCGGGCACCTGATTGCCAATTGCGTAGCGGCTGCCTTGCCGTTCGACGATTCCCTCCTCGACCAGCACGTGAACGATCCGGTGCACGGTCGGACGGGTGAACCCGGTAGCCCGCACGACTTCAGCAAGTGGCACACCCACCTCCCGCCCAGCGGCGAGAATACGGAGAACCGTCAAGGCGCGCCGGATCGCCTGCGCGCCCTGCCTCGGTTCCGTCCTACCCCTCGATTCAGCCATCTGTGGCGTCCACATTATGGACAATAGCGACATAATTCGCTCGACTTGTACAGCCCGGGATCGAAAGATCGTATCTGGCCGGACGATGATATGGGCCGATTACAAAGAGACTGGGCGGACAACTGACAGGTGTCCGAAGCCAGGTTCGACAGAATAGGCGGTAGGATGCAGTGGCTGCGGTCGCAGTGAGACGTAAAAGATAACTACAATGGCTGGCGCACAATATCCTCAAATACCAACATCATCCACATCGCGGATAAGCCGCTTATGGACGCGTTGCCTGGAAGCTCAGTGAGACCGCGCATTGTCAGTAAGATCGAGCAGTTCAGGCTCGCAAGGTTGCTGAGTCAGCAAAGTGCCGCAGCTCGCGGTTCCGAGGGTCGAATGGAGCGCGTGTTTCGGGTTGTCTCGGATTCGGCAGAGGCGCCCAGGAGCGCCCAGGAGCCTGATGCTCGGAGAGGTCGTGATCCACGTCCGCGAGAGTCTCGTGAACTATGGCAACGTTGCTCGATCCGATCGCGCATGGTGGTCGCCCCTTGGCGATATCGTCACGCTACACAGCGCCCTTTCAAACGCCAAATTGCTCGAATGAATGCGGAACGAAGTCGGCCCGCCGCGTAGGGCACAAGAACTGGGAAGGACGAGCATTGCGACTGCTGAGCTATCTCTTCGACGGAAAGCCGAACTATGGCGCTGCTATAGAAGGCGGGGTCGTCGATCTCACTAGGCGAATCGGCGAGGATTTTCCCGATCTGAAGGCGCTTGTTGCTAACGATGCCTTGGAAACCGCGCGGCAGGCGGTGGCTGGCCAAAGGCCAGATTATGCGCTGGAGCAAGTGATCCTGTTGCCGCCGATCGCGGCGCCGGAGAAACTGTGGTGCATCGGCGTGAACTACGCCGAGCGCAACGCCGAATACAAAGACGATTCCGACCTGCCTAAATATCCGAGCCTGTTCGTACGCAGCCCATCCTCCATGGTCGGCTCTGGTCAGCCGATCGAGAAGCCAAGCGTCTCCGAGCAACTCGATTATGAAGGCGAGCTGGCAATTGTGATCGGCAAGGGGGGGCGCCACATTTCGCGCGAACAGGCTTGGTCGCATATTTTCGGCATGACGCTGTGCAATGAGGGCACGGTGCGGGACTGGCTGCGCCATGGCAAGTTCAATGTCACGCAGGGCAAGAACTTTGACCGCTCCGGCAGCATCGGGCCATGGATCGTAACGGCGGATGAACTGGATCCGCGCGGCGTGCACGATATCATCACGCGCGTGAATGGCGAGGTACGCCAGCAGGACAGCACCGAGCGCCTGATGTTCACTTTCGATGTCTTGATCGCCTACCTTTCAACGTTCGCCACGCTGAAGCCCGGCGATATCATCGTGACGGGCACCCCGGCCGGTGCCGGTGCGCGTTTTGATCCGCCGCGCTGGCTCAAGGCAGGCGACCTCGTTGAAGTGGAGTCCAGTCGCATCGGCGTGCTGCGTAACACCGTATTTGCGGAGCTATAGATATGCTTGATGTAATGACGATCGGACGCCTCGCGACACAACTCGACGAGGCCGAACGCACCAAGATACTCATCCCGATGTTTTCGCGCGCGTACCCCGAAATTACCATCGAGGATGCTTACGCCATCCAGCGCGCATGGACGCTACTGCAGCTCGATCGCGGCCGTGTCATCAAGGGCCACAAGATCGGCCTGACTTCGAAAGCCATGCAGAGCGCGGTCGGCATCGCCGAGCCTGACTACGGCGTGCTGTTCGCTGACATGTTCTACGCAGATGCCGGCCCGATTCCCTTTGACCGCTTCCACGCGCCGCGAATCGAGGTCGAGCTGGCTTTTGTCCTGAAGGCGCCGCTTTGCGGACCCGATTGCACGATCTTCGACGTGCTCAACGCCACCGACTATGTGACGCCGGCGTTGGAGATCCTAGAGACGCGCATGCATCGCCTTGATCCTGCTACGGGCGAGGGACGCAAGATTATGGACACCATCTCGGACAATGCTGCAAATGCTGCGTTGGTGCTCGGCGGCCGTCCATTTCGTCCACTGGACGCTGACATGCGTTGGATCGGCGCGCTGCTGTTTCGCAACGGCGAGATCGAGGAAACAGGCCTTGCGGCAGGCGTACTTAATCACCCCGCCAATGGCATCGCTTGGCTCGCCAATCGCCTAGCACCGCATGACGAGCATCTTGCGGCCGGCGAGGTCGTGCTGGCGGGATCGTTCACGCGGCCCGTCGACATTCGCCGTGGCGACACGTTTCACGCCGACTATGGCGGCTTCGGTTCAGTCTCTTGCCAATTCGTCTGATCCAGCAAACGAGGACTCAGAGTTCATGACGGCTCCGAAGCGGCGCAAGAGTATCCACATCCCCAATTTCAAGCACGTCAACCCCATTCCGAACGCTTGCCGCTTGGGCAATCTCGTGATGTCAGGGGTCATCCTGGGGCGCGATCCCGGAAGCGGGCAAATGCCGGAGAGTCTTGAGGCGCAATGCTCAAACATGTTCGCATGTATGAAGGCCATTGTGGAAGCGGCCGGTGGCACCACCGACGATATCGTCAAGATTACGGTCTGGCTAAAGGACCGTTCTCAGCGCGGCCCGCTCAATGAAGAGTGGCTCAAGATGTTTCCGGATGAACACTCGCGCCCCGCGCGCCATGCGTTGCCGCTAGATCTAGAAGGCGGCGCGCTCGTACAGTGCGACTTCACCGCCGTGGTCGATTGAAGGGATTTGTGATGCCGAGCTATCTACCGTTCGACCCCAGTCCGCGCCGTCCTGCCAAGGCGCCGCCTCCGAGGTGCGTCGACAGCCAGTTTCACGTGCTAGGCCCCCTGGACAAATACCCGATCCGTCCTGGCGCGGCCTATCAAATGCCGACTGCAACGTGGGAGGCGGCCCTGCGCATGCACAAGGCGCTCGGCATCGAGCGCGGCATCATCGTGCAGACCACTACTTACGGCGCCGATCATGCCGTCGTGCTGGACGCCCTTGCCGCCATGGGCCCGAACTATCGCGGCTGCGCCAATGCGCTGGTGTTCGCGGAAGCAAGCGACGCCTATCTCAGCACTCTCCATGATGCTGGCATCCGCGGCGCACGCTTCAGCTTCCGCAAAGAGCTCGGCGCGGTACTGTCGGACACAGATTATGCCCGCGCCATCGCGAGGATACGCGAGCTTGGCTGGTATGTAAAAATCCAGCCAGAGAAGGACGGCATCATGTCAAGCGTCGAGAAGTATCAATCGCTCGACGTGCCTGTGCTGATCGATCATATGGCACGGCCCGACCCTGCACGCGGCAAGGACGATCCCAACCTGTGCAAGATGCTCGATTTGCTGGAACGGGAAAATTTCTGGGTGATGCTCTCGCTCGGCGAGAAGATCTCGAAGGCAGGCCCCCCTTGGGATGATGTGATCCCGATCGCGCGAGCCTATATCGAGGCTGCGCCCGACCGCTGCATCTGGGCGAGCGACTGGCCGCATCCGGTCTCGGTAGTTCAGCCTCCCAATGATGCTGATTTACTTGAACTGATGTATCGTTATGCGCCGGACCGGCCGACATTGGAGAATATCCTAGTTCACAATCCGGCCAAACTGTTCGGGTATGTTGCTGAAGATGTGAGGCTCGCTTCGATCGAGTTGGGATCCATCACTTAATCTGCCACGGCCCGTCCTCCTGTGTTTAGGATCGGCTCAGCCCACTCGAGCAACCCTCGGAGGCGCAGTGTAGGGCGAGCCACATCACCGGCAGAGGCGGACATACGGTCTTACCAGGGCTTCAGGATCGGCTGTTCTGCGCCCAGCGAATACTCCGGCCTTCTGTTCACCGGTTATATGGAGGGGGCCAGTGGGCGAAGCGGGCCAACAAGCCGGCGGATTCGTTCAGCCTAAGCGTTGAGTCGTTTTCTAGACTAGGTGAGATCAACAAATCGCTTACTCTAAGGTTTCCTGAGCCTTGCTCTCAAGCCAATCCTTGAATACACGCACACGGCCGGCTTGCTCGCCACCTTTTGTATAGACGAAGTAATACGCCTCTTCCGTGTAGCATGCGAAATTTTCGGCAATCCTGAGGACGCCAGTCTCAACGGCGGCATGCATGGACAGCCTGCTTTCCAGGCAGATACCAAGCCCCTGCACCGCAGCTGCGACGGCCAACGCCGAGCGGTCGATATGCATGACAGGGGCCTCGTCTATGCCCTCGACGGCGTGTTGTTCGGCCCAATCCAGCCAGTTCACCAACCGGTTGCCGGTGAACACCAGCAGATGACCGAGGATTTCTTTCGGGTGCGATAGATTCTCATCCAGCGAAAAAAACCGCGGGTTCCATGCCGGGACCAGTTCGTCTTTCATTATCAAGACGGATTGGACGGTCGGCCAGTTACCATGGCCATAACGGATCTCGCAATCGAGCTTATGGTCAACGAAGCTGTTCTCCTTCGGCGAGGTGACGAGCTCTAGTTGGAAATCCCGGTGTTCCCTCATGAATTCCGCAAGCTGGGGCATGAGCCATTCGGTCGTGAAATCCGGCGGCACGCCGATGCACAGCTTTTCCTTCTGCTCGCGCCGCACAAGAATGGACCGAGCGTCGGCGATCCGGCCCAATGCGTCCTTGACCAGTTGAAAATACAGCTTTCCGGCTTCGGTCAGCACCATACGCCGGCCGTCGCGTACGAACAGTTCCTGGCCGACATAGTCTTCCAGGAGCCTGATTTGGTGGCTGACAGCGGAGGGCGACAGGCACAGCTCGTCAGCCGCCAGCGTGAAATTGTCCCTGCGGGCTGCGACCTCAAAACAGCGCAGCGCGTTTAGCGGAGGGAGTTTTCTGCTCATACCGTCAATCCGTGTTTCCGCCTTCTAGTATGGCAATGGGCTCGGCAAGCTCAAGCGTCTGCAACCACAATGCGCATTCATTGTCCGAATGAAATCTATTCGTTTTGAACGCCGTGGTTCCCCCACTAGCGTCCAGCAATTGTTCAATTTGGAGTGGTAGCGTGAGCAGGCGCATAGATTGGAATGGCTACTTCGTAGTTTGTGTCACCCCGTTCCGCCAGGATGGGGGTCTGGACGAGGCAGCCACGCGTGAGATGGTGGATTTGTTCATAGCCGAAGGTGTCGACGGCATCGTGGTGGCCGGAAGCACTGGAGAATGGTTCTCGATGTCGGACAAGGAGCGTATCGAGCTCTTCCGGATCGTCGCTGATCAAACCAAATCCCGCGTCAAGCTAATTGCCGGTGTGTGCGCGATTGCCACGCCTACCGCAGTGCATCTGACGGAATCGGCCAAGGCGCTCGGGTACGATGGCGCGCTGATCCTGCCCCCGCCTTATGTCTTGCCGTCCGCGCGCGAGACAGAGGCCTTCTTTGCCGCCGTCGACGCTGTCGGCCTGCCGCTCATGCTCTACAACAATCCTGCCAGGACGGGAGTTAACCTCGACGCCAAGACGCTAAGGGCGCTCATGCGCTTCACCAATGTTGTGGCGTTGAAAGAGAGTGTAAAGGACCTGCAGCAGGTCAGCAGCACCGTTCGCGCTGTCGGCGCCGAACTGGCGATTTTCACCGGTCTGGAAAACTACCTCATCCCTATGATGCAGCGAGGCGCCGTCGGCGTGGTGGCGATGTCGCCCAACGTATTGGGCAAGGATTCATTCGCATTCTTCGACGCGATCCGTAAAGGCGATTTCACCAGTGCAATCCGTGGGCAGAAGCAGGTCGATTTGCTCTACGACGCAATGTATGGCGCCGGGTTCAATCCCTATGTCGTGCTGAAAGAAGGCATGCGCCTGCTCGGACGCCCGGGCGGCTTTCCCAGAGAGCCGCTTCTGGGGCTCGATGAGCTTGGTCGCGAAAAGCTGTCGGCTACACTCAAAGAGATCGCGGCCGTTCGGTAATCCATCGTTACCCGCGCTTTTCTGAAAGAGCTTTCCCATGAATGTCAGAGCTTCCAATCAATTAGATCTGCCAACTCACATGGTTGTCGGCTCCAACAGGCGTCAGGCTGCGGACGGTAGGACGCATCCCACTCACGACCCGTCTACGGGCGAGTTGATCGCCGAGGTTGCCATTGCGTCGGCCTCGGATGTTGACGAAGCCGTTGCGGCGGCCGAGGCGGCCTGGCGCGGTGACTGGAGGAACGCCACTCCAGCGCAGCGTGCGCGTGTCCTTATGCGCGCGGCAGCTCTGATACGGGAAGACAGCCAGCGGCTGGCGCTGATAGAAACGCTCGACAGCGGCAAGCCGCTACGCGAAGCGAAGGGCGATATCGAAACCAGCGCCCGCTACTTCGAGTATTACGCCGGCATCGCCGACAAGTTCGAAGGTGTGTCGATACCGCTCGGCAATTCGCACGTATCGTTCACGCTTCGCGAGCCCGTCGGCGTTACAGCACATATCATTCCCTGGAACTTTCCACTTGTCACCACGGCTCGCGGCGTCGCTCCGGCACTTGCCGCTGGTGCCTCGGCTGTCGTAAAGCCGGCCGAACAGACACCGCTCAGCGCGATCCTTCTAGCCGATATCCTAAAGCGGGCAGGGCTGCCGGACGGGGTCTACAACGTCGTTCCTGGAGTGGGCGGTGAAACCGGAGCCGCACTCGTTTCCCACCCTGGTGTTGCGCATGTGACGTTCACCGGGTCGGTTCCGACCGGTAAGCGCGTCATGCATGCCGCCGCCGATCACGTGGCCTCGGTTACGCTGGAACTCGGCGGCAAGTCGCCGGTCGTCGTCCTCGACGACGCCGACCACGCTTCCGCGCTGGACGGGGTGATGCGCGCGATCTTCACCAATGCTGGCCAGGTATGCTCCGCTGGATCCCGTCTTATTGTGGAGAGGGGAATAGCCGACCAATTCATCGAGTCAGTATGTAACAGCGCGAAGTCGCTCAAGCTTGGCCGGGGCAGCGACGACCCACAGCTTGGACCGCTGATAACGAACGAGCAACGCGATCGCGTAACCGGCTTTGTAGATGCGGCGAGAGCCAGCGGCGCATCGGTTCTAACCGGCGGTAGCAAGGCCGTCGTGCAGGGCCTGGAAGGCGGCTGGTACTACGAGCCGACCATTATCCGCAGTGACGATCCCGGCGCGGACATTGTTCAGGAGGAGGTTTTCGGACCGGTCTTGACCGTGCAGGTAGCCGACGATGCCGAGCATGCCATTCGGCTTGCCAACGGCACCCGTTTCGGCCTGGTAGCTGGGATCTACACCGCCAATGTCTCGAGGGCGTTGCGTTTTGCCAAGGATGTCGAGGCAGGTCAGGTATTCATCAACCAATACTTCGCTGGCGGCGTCGAAACTCCCTTCGGCGGGTTCAAGAACAGCGGATTTGGTCGGGAGAAAGGCCTTGAAGCGATGTTGAATTACTCCAGAACCAAAACGATCACTGCAAAAATATCGTAGAAATAAGAAATGAAAAACAATCAAAACGTCTCTTTGAGGTTTATTCCATGAGCTTCAAAAGAACAATTAATACGATAAGCATGCATGCAGAAGGCGCGCACAATGAAGTGATAGTCGGTGGTATTATCGACATGCCCGGAACCTCGATGTTTGAGAAAGCTCGGTATATGCGGGAGCATCGCGACGATATACGTCAGTTTCTGCTTCATGAACCGCGCGGGAAAGTCATTCAGTGTGTCAACCTGGTGCTACCTTCTGCTCAGCCAGGGGTGGACGCTGGGTTCATAATCATGGAGTCGGAAGCCTATCCACCGATGTCCGGTACCAACACGATGTCGACAGTAACGGCTCTTCTTGAAAGCGGGCTGCTACCGATGAAGGAACCATTTACCGATCTTGTGCTCGAGGCGCCTGGAGGCCTGATAAAGGTTCGCGCCCATTGCAGCGCTGGTCAGTGCACCGGCATCACGATCGAAAACGTCCCCTGTTTCGTCTTCGGCTTGGACATTCCTATCCGCGTCGAGGGCCTGGGCGAGATCACGGTGGATATCGCTTACGGGGCAATGATCTATGTTGTCGTCGATGCCGCAAAAGTCGGGGCCGATATTGCGCCGCAGAATGCAAAGCAACTGGTCAACCTCGGAGAGCGTATAAAGCACGCCGCCGCTACCCAGTTCGAAGCGATCCACCCTGAGAATCCCGAGATTCATACCGTCAACCAGACGCTTTTTGCCGGTCCAATCGAGCGCCTGCGGACCGGTGAAATCAGATCGCGCAACACAGTTGTCGTGTCGCCGGGAAGGCTGGACCGGTCACCTTGCGGAACAGGCACCTCGGCTCGACTGGCGGTGATGCACGATCGGGGGGAGATCGGTCTGGATGAACCCTTTCTACACGACTCAATCGTCGGCACCACCTTCACCGGTAGAATCGTGAGGGAGGTCACGATTGGAAACAAAAGCGGGATCGTTCCAACGATCACCGGTCGTGCATGGGTCACAGGCTTTCACACCCATGTCTTGAGCCCAACCGACCCACTACCGGTAGGATATCGTCTCAACGACACGTGGCCGATGAGCCCATTCGACTGGTCCGGTGATGGTGCTCAGAGTTTCGATAATAAACAAGCCGAGTCTGAATCGGCCAACCCAGAGGAGAATGCAGCATGATTAGCAGGCGAACAGTTCTAAAAGGCGTGGCAGCTGGCGCGGTCGCAAGCGCGGGCCTTGCAATGCCGGCGATCGGGCAATCAAAGCCTGACCGACTGATCGTTCCGGACGGTGGCGGTATCATCCGTGATGCGTACAAGAAGGCGCACTATGATACTTTCGAGGCCAAGACCGGCATCAAAATCGTCCCAGCCGAGTATATGGGAATCTCGCAGCTCAAGGCGCTAGTCGAGAACAAAGCATGGTCTCAGGCGGACGTGCTTTCGATCTCCTCTGGTGAGGCTGCCATAGCGGCACGCCAAGGCCTCGTGGAAAGGCTGGACTACGGCAATATCGACAAAACCAAGCTCATCCCACAGACGGTCAATGACCACTATATGCTCACTTCCCTCTCGGCCAGCGTCGTGGCCTGGAACACCTCTAAGTTCAACAAAGATACTGCGCCGAAGGACTGGAAGGATGTTTTCGATCCTTCGAAATTCAAAGGACGCCGAGGCATGTGGAAGAATGCTTCACTGACAATGGACATCGCAGCGCTGGGGTCTGGTATCCCAGCTGACAAGCTTTATCCTCTGAACATCGATGCGGCTATAAATGCCTTGAAGGGCCTTGGGGACGATCTCGTGTTCTGGGAGCACGGTGCGCAATGTGCACAGATGCTTTCCGACAATGAAGTAGATTTCGAATTTGGCTGGGCGGGGCGTCTATTTAATCCTCGCAAGAATGGCGAGCCTGTCGACTACCACTTCCATCAGGCCGTCCTGGATGGCGACGCGTCCGTGATCCCACTAGGCTCACCCAATCGCAAGTGGGCGCAAATGTTCATCGACCACATGACCGATGCAAAGGATCAGGCAGAGCTCAGCAAAGTCGCGCCCTATGCGCCGACAAACACCGACGCTTCAAAATATCTTACGGCAGAAGAGCTTGCTGCCCTTCCGACCGGCCCAGGGAATTTTCCGAGCGTCGTCTTTCAAGATGCCGGCTGGTGGGCTGACAACGGTCAGGCAGCATTTGACGCATTTAATAAGTTCCTCCTGGGCTAAGGTCGCCCGAGCCGGCATGCCACCTTAGGAGGCATGCCGGCTTCAAAGGAAGCACAGCATGATAGTGACCAGTCGACAGGCCCATTTCTCGCTGGTCGGGCTTCCGACCATTTTCCTTGCCCTGCTGTTCGTCTGGCCTCTTCTGTACGTCGTCAG
Source organism: Mesorhizobium sp. P2_C7 (assembly GCF_056404515.1). Taxonomy (NCBI): domain Bacteria; kingdom Pseudomonadati; phylum Pseudomonadota; class Alphaproteobacteria; order Hyphomicrobiales; family Phyllobacteriaceae; genus Mesorhizobium; species Mesorhizobium sp. P2_C7. The sequence goes on from NZ_JBFUDW010000009.1 coordinate 197,061, forward strand.
TACCGCCATCTATGATCACGGGCTGACCCTCGGCCCTTTCCGGGGCATTGTCGAAAGCGAGGCGCATATCCGCGTCATCGTGAACACGTTGCGAATATCGGCTATCGTAACTGTTGTGTGCCTGTTGCTGGGTTATCCAATCGCGTTTTACATATCGAATTCTTCGGGTCTGACGCGGCAGATCACGCTGGCGCTGGTCGTTATACCCTTCTGCACCAGCGTGGTCATCCGGGCCTATGCATGGATAGCACTCTTCCAGCGCTACGGTTTCATTAACAAGTCCCTGTTGGATCTGGGCTTGATCGGCAATCCTTTGAGCATATTGCAGACCGAGACAGCAGTGATCATAGGCATGGCGCATGCCGTTCTGCCTTTTGCGATATTCCCGATCCTCAATTCGCTCGACCGTATCGACAGAACTTTGATCCGTGCCTCCGAAACGCTCGGCGCGAGCGAAGTGCGAACATTCGTAAGCGTGTGGATTCCGCTTTCCTTACCAGGGATAATGGCCGGCGGATTGCTGACCTTCATCACTTCAGTGGGCTTCTATGTCACGCCGGCGCTTCTGGGAGGACGCCAGCAGGTCATGGTTTCCGTGCTGATCGAACAATATATCAACCGAACCGCCAATTGGCCCGCAGCCTCGGCACTTGGTACAGTGCTGCTCGTCATTACCTCGATACTCTACCTGGCTTACGAGCGTGTCGCTCGCAAGAGCGGCGGATTTGGAGGGAATTGAGCCATGAGCGAATATAGCTCCAACCACGACCATGGATATGAAGGCGCAAGCCGCCTTTTGAATATCTCCTTCCTGATCAAAGTCATAGCGTTCGCGGCCCTGTTCTATCTGGTGGTCCCTACGCTGGTGATCTTTCCGCTGTCACTGAGCTCTAGCAGAAACCTGGCGTTTCCCCCGCCTGGCTGGTCTCTCGAATGGTATCGCGAGCTCTTCGCATCGCAAGCCTATCGCGACGCGTTCTTGAATAGCGTGCTGATCGGCATTCCGGCTTCGCTGATCGCCACCGTTCTGGGCACGCTGTCGGCATTGGGCTCGACGCAGCGCGAAGGCCCATCAACGCGTGCGTTCACGGCGCTGGTGATGGCTCCCATGCTGTTTCCTCAGGTGGTTCTGGCAATCGGGCTCTACGCCACCCTTGCCCGGCTCGGCCTGTTGGGGTCCTACACCGGCGTTATCATGGCCCATGCGGCCATGGGCGTTCCGCTGGTGTTCGTGCCGGTCTCGGCAAGTTTGCGCCTTCGCTCCGGTCGGCTTGAGCAGGCCGCCGAAACCATGGGCGCCGATCCTTGGACGGTGTTCTGGACCGTTACCTTCCCCGGCATCCGCGCTGCGGTAGTCGTCGGGGCGATATTCGTGTTCGCGTTTTCCTTCGATGAAGTGATCCTATCTCTCTTCCTCACTAGCTCGACCACGATGACCTTGCCGAAACAACTATTCAGCGAGTTGCGCTTCAATATGACCCCGATCGTCGCTGCTGCTTCCAGCGTGATCGTCCTCATCACCCTAGTTCTACTCACCACGGTGGCGCTGGTCACTCGGGAGAAGAAGCGTGTTTAACTGGCGGAACAAGGACATCGGGGCCGTGGAGATCCCTAAAATGATCAATAGCGAAACTCGATCGCATCTGGTGTACGAGAACGTCGAAAAGCACTATGGCGATTTCCAGGCTCTGGAAAAGACGAGCTTCACCGTTGGTCGCGGCGAGTTCTTCTCGCTGATCGGCCCGAGTGGCTCGGGCAAGTCAACGCTCCTGGGCGTGACCGCTGGCTTCATGCAGCCTTCTGCCGGCACGGTCAGCGTGGACGGCGTGAACGTCGTCGGCGTCCCGGCGTCAAAGCGCAATGCCGGGATGGTCTTTCAGCACTATTCGCTCTTCCCGCACATGACGGTGGCTCAGAACGTCGCTTATCCGCTCAAGGTGCGCAAGATGTCTAAGACGGTGATCCAAGAGAAGGTACGCGCGGCGCTGGCAAGCGTGCGCCTTTCCCCCATGGCGGACAGGTATCCGGGGCAGCTTTCCGGCGGCCAGCAGCAGCGCGTGGCGCTGGCGCGCGCCTCGGTATACGAGCCGACGCTTCTCCTGATGGACGAGCCGCTGAGCGCTCTCGACAAGAACCTGCGCGAGGAAATGCAGTTCGAAATCAAGGAATTCCAGCGCAAGCTCGGCGTCACCGTGCTTTACGTCACGCACGACCAGCACGAGGCCGCGACCATGTCCGACCGCGTCGCGATCATGAACAACGGCCGCATCGAACAGATCGGCGAGCCGCGGGAACTCTATGATCGGCCCCGAAATGCCTTCGTGGCCGGCTTCCTGGGGCAGGCCAACCTGTTCCGGATTGTCGGGCAGGCGTCCAACGGCGCTGTCGCCACCGAGCAGAACATAGATCTTCGCTGCGAAGGCGAGACATCGTCGGTGGCCAACTGCTCGGTCTGCGTCAGGCCAGAGGCGATTTACATAGCCAAGTCTCCTGCAACCGCCGCCGACAATGTGGCCGTGGGCACCGTACGGGATGTCGTGCATTCTTCCGGTACGGTGCACTACCGGGTCGATGTCGGCAGTGGCCAAATCTTGCAGGTCAGGCAGGTCGGACCTTCGGAAGAAATACGGCCGGGCGAGCGGGTCTGGCTCTCCTGGCACAAGGGCGCCAGCCAGATTATCCGGAATTGAACTACGGACTCCGCAGTGAACAAGTGTGGAATTGAAGCAATGCAGAGCAAGATTGATCCGACAGCCTTGGAATTCGACGGGCGCCACTTTATCGACGGTGCGGCGGGCGACCATGGCGACGAAACCATTACGGTCATTCGCCCGTCCGACGGCGTTGTTGCAGGCAATACGTTCAATGCATCCAGCGATACCGTGGCACGCGCCGTAAACGCTGCGTCCAACGCGTTCCGCTCCAGCGGCTGGAAGGAAAAGGCGCCGCGTGAACGCGCCGCAGTGATGCGGGCCTGGGCCGACCTCGTCGATGCCGAACGCGAGCGGATCGCGGCGATCGAGGCGGTCAGCTCGACCCGTCTCGTCGCCCAGACCCGGGCTCGCGACGTGCCGGTCTGCGCCGAACTCATCCGCTACTATTCGGAATATATCGACAAGCATGAGGGGGTCGTCACCGCCACCGATGCTGGCGCTCTCAGCCTGATCCTGAGCGAACCGATCGGCGTCATCGCTGGCATCTCGCCCTGGAACTTCCCGCTGCTGAACGCCACGATGAAGATTGCGCCCGCGATAGCCGCCGGAAATTCCATTGTCTTCAAACCGTCCGAACTGACGCCGTTTTCTATTGTCGAGATCGCCAAGCTCGCCACCAGGGCCGGCTTGCCGGACGGCATTCTCAACATCGTTCAGGGCTTTGGCCAGAGCACTGGCTCGGCGCTCGTGCGCCATCCGCTGGTGTCCAAGGTGAGCTTCACGGGGTCCACGCGCACCGGGGCGGACATCGTGTGCGAGGCGGCGCGCCACGGCATGAAGCCGGTTGTCATGGAACTGGGTGGCAAGAGCCCCATCGTCGTGTTCGACGACGTGCCGGACCTCGACTACGTTGCGGACCAGGCGTTTCGGACGTTTACCGGAAATGCTGGGCAGGGCTGCACGGCCGGGACCCGGCTCGTCGTCCATGAATCCATTGCCGACAGGCTGATCGAAAAGATCGGCGCGCTGTTCAAAAGCGTGAAGCCCGGTCCGACATGGAGCACGGACACCACGCTCTCGCCGATCATCAATGAGAGGCAATGCGCCCGCGTTGAGGAACTTCTTTCCGGCGCTCTGCGTGATGGTGCGCGCGTCGTTGCAGGCGGCAGCCGCATCGCCAGCACCGGCGGCGGAATTTTCTTCCAGCCAACGATACTCGACGATGTCCATAAGCAGAGCGTAGCGGCGCAGGAGGAGTTTTTCGGGCCGATCCTTTCCGTTCAGCGCTTCTCTGACATGCAGCAGGCCGTCGAACTGGCGAACAACACAATTTATGGCCTCGCGGCCAGCGTGTTCACCGACAATTTGAATACCGCCTTGCGGGTTTCCCGGGCGATCGAGTCGGGCGTGGTGTGGATCAACCGTCATGGCAGGACGGCCGATCTGAGTTCACCTGCCGGTGGCTATAAGGGGTCGGGTTTCGGCAAGGAATGGGGGCGACCCGGACTTGAGGAATATCTCAGGCACAAGGCCATCTGGATCGACCACGGCACTGTCGCCCGCTGAGGGTTCACCACGTTACGCGGCATAAGGTTTTAAGAATGCAATATGATTACATAGTGGTTGGTGGTGGTTCGGCTGGTTGCGTTTTGGCCCACCGTCTATCCGAGGATAAACGAACGAGTGTCGCCCTGATCGAAGCCGGTCCGGACGTGCTACCGGAAAGCGTTCCCGAAATCATCGCCGACAGCTATCCCGGCTTCGCCTATTTCCATCCGGACTATCACTGGCGCGATCTGCGTATCCACACCAGGACCCAGGTCATCGACGGCTCGCCCACCGGTCAGAAGTTCGAGCAGGCCAAGGTGATGGGTGGTGGCTCAAGCATCAACGGCCAAATGGCTATTCGCGGACTGCCGCACGATTTCGACGAGTGGGAATCGCTGGGCGCCAAGGGCTGGGGCTGGTCCGACGTGCTACCCTTCTTCAAGAAGCTTGAGCGCGACGTCGATTTCGACGGCGAGATCCATGGCCGGGATGGGCGCATCCCGATCCGGCGTATCTTCCAGAAGGGCTGGCCAGGGTTCAGCCGCTCCGTGGCGGAAGCCATGCAGGATCTCGGCTATCCGATGCGCGAGGACCTGAACGGCGAAACGACGGATGGCATCTTTCCCATCACGATCGCCAACCAGTACAACCGCCGCGTCTCGACTGCTGTGGGTTATCTCGACAGCCTGACCCGCGAGCGTCCCAACCTGCACATCATCCCCAATTCGACCGTTACAAAGATTTTGTTTGAACAGTCGCGCGCCATCGGCGTGCTCGTGCGCAACCCAGATGGCTCCGAGCGGCGGATCATGGGCGGCGAAACCATCATCTCCACCGGGGCACTGCACTCTCCGGCGTTGCTGATGCGCTCCGGTGTTGGCCCCGCCCAACATCTGACTGAACATGGTATCGCCACTGTGAAGGATCTGCCCGGGGTCGGTCAGAACCTGCTGGAGCATCCTTCCGTCAGCATCGCGGTGCATCTGAGAAAGCAGGCGCGGCTGCCCGATGACATCCGCCGCCAGATTTTCCTTGGCCTGCGCTACTCCTCAGGCCTCGAAAACTGTCCCGCCGGCGACATGCTTATCCTGCCGACTAACAAGGCGGGCTGGCATCCTATCGGCAAGCGGATGGGGGCGATGCTGGTTGCGGTGAATAAGTCCTTCTCCACCGGGGAGGTTTGCCTGCAGGGGCCAGGCGTGGATACCGAGCCGAAGGTCGAGATGAATATGGCGTCCGATCCTCGCGACCTTGCGCGACTTGTCCAGGGCATGCACCTCATCTTCAAGCTGCTGGACTCTCCGAGGCTGAAGGAAACCGTCGATTTCTGGTTCCCGTCATCATACAATGACGGGACGAGGGCGCTCGCGGTAAAGACCTTCAAGAACTATGCCAGCACTTGGATAGCGGCGCAGTTGTCGGAGCGGCCCGGCTTGCCGCGCGATCTGCTTTACAAATACAAGTTTGCGCCGGGCATGGACATATCGAGGCTGACCGCGGACGAAGCCTATCTCAGGGAGTGGGCGCAACGGACGGTTTGGCCCAACTGGCATGTTTGCGGCACGTGCAAGATCGGTGGTGACAATGACCGGCTCGCCGTCCTTGATCCTGAATGCAGGGTCCGTGGTGTTGAAGGCCTGCGGGTGGTAGATGCCTCCGTGATGCCTACCATCGTTTCGGCGAACACCAACATCAGCACGATCATGGTGGGCGAGCGCGCCGCCAGCCTTATCCTGAACAAGGGCTGATTTCATGACGGCGGTAGCATTTGTTAACGACCGGTTCGTGCCGGCCGAGTCGGCCACTGTGTCTATTTACGACAGGGGCTATCTTTTCGCGGACAGCGTCTACGAGGTCACCGCCGTCCTCGACGGCGGCCTCGTGGATACAGACGCTCATCTCGCGCGGCTGGCGCGCTCCCTTGCAGCCCTAGACATTCCTTTACCGAGGCCAATCAAAGAAATCGAACGCCTGCAGAAGGAACTGGTGGCGCGCTGCAATCTGGCGAACGGCACCATCTATCTTCAGGTGACGCGCGGAAGTGCCCCACGCGACTTCACTTTCAGCGCCGATCTGAAGCCGGGCCTGGTAATGTTCTGTCAGGAACGCGACATCGTGAACCTTCCGTCAGCCAAAACCGGCATCAAGGTGAAGAGTGCGCCTGACATCCGCTGGCAGCGGCGCGACATCAAGTCGACCGGTCTGCTCGCTCAGGCTCTTGCAAAGCAGGCGGCGAAAACGGGAGGCTGCCAAGAAGCGCTGCTGGTTGAGGACGGCTTCGTCACCGAAGGCGCGTCGTCGTCCTTCTTCATCCTTACTGAAGACGGCGAACTCATAACGCGGCCGAATTCGCAACACGTCCTGCCGGGCTGCACGCGACAGGCAGTGTTGGCGCTAGCCAACGAGGGCGAATACCGACTTGCTGAGCGGCGGGTGACCCTTGAGGACGCGTTCGCCGCAAGGGAGGCGTTCCTGACCAGCGCCTCGACATTCATCCTCTCGGTAGTGGAAATCGATGGCCGTGTTATCGGCGGTGGGAAGCCCGGGGCCGTCGCTATGGAATTACGCCGCCGCTATATCGAAATCGCAAGGTTGAGAAGATAGTCTGAAATTGCAGACCGTTTCGTAACGAATCCAGACACTCGATTTGGTCGGCTCCAGGCATTTGGACGACAGGGGCCTTGGGGACTTTCCGGCCTTCGACCGCCGCCTGGTACGCTTCCTTGAATCCCAGTTGATTGGGAGCAGACAGACTGACCAAACGCTCCTTCGTCCGATAGCGCCAGCGTAGTTTTCCGTGGCGATCGGTGTAGGAGGATAGGCCGGGATATTTGTCGGTCATGCAGAATGAATCTATTCCCTGCGGTGATTCCCTTGCAACAGGAAGTCGACGATATTCTCATCATCGTCTCCAGGTAGTTCGGCAAACGCCGCTTCGAGTTTAAGGCGATCCCAAATCACGCGGCCGTCAACTTTCTTCGGCTTCGGCATGCGACGGTCAGCAACCATCTGGTCGAATTTGGTTATGCCCACGCCAACATATCGGGCGGCTTCTTCGCGTGAGAGACCCCGAGGAGGATAGGAAAGGGTGTCGCTTCTCATGATCTCGCTGCCGCATGCGCTCGTCCTTGTGCGCGGGCTTCCATTCAGAGATCAATATCTGGATCGTACCAGCCACAGCCGGAAGGGACCCGACCAAACGGTGCGGTGAATTGCGGTCAGGGCGTATAAATAGGATGGTTTATTGATTGATCGGCGAGTGGGCGTACTGGAAATTGACCGTCGGAAGCACAGCGACGGTCGGCACCGACACCGATCGTTTTCGATCCGGCGCCCTTCGCCGGGGGCGGTCGGTCCCGCATCCCGCCTCACGGCGGCGCTATGCTGATGCTCCTTCGGCCGCCCTGTTGAACCGGTCTCAGGGCCACGAACGTGCTCCAGCACCGAACTGACTTGATCGCTATGACGGACATTTCGGTGCTTCCGCTTTGTACGCCGTTTTTCATTTGGTCGGGAGAGCAGGGGCTCTCCCCACGGAGAGTTAGAGGAGTGGGCGGGTTTTTCGCGACGGGTTGAAAGCGGAAGGAGAGGCCTTCGGCGCCCGTCGCGGAGAACCGCGATGTCTGTCCCGATCAATCGAACCCATGCCGCCGCCGACCGTTCGAACCTCTACGACGAGATCACCGGCAAGATAATTGCCGAGCTGGAAGCGGGTCGTTTTCCCTGGGTTCAGCCATGGGGGACTTCCGCGGCAAACGCATCGCTTTCCCTGCCGAAGAATGCCAGCACGCATCGCGCGTATAGCGGTATCAACGTGCTTATCCTCTGGGGCGCTGTCGTTGAACGCGGGTTCCCAATGCAGAGTTGGATAACCTATCGACAGGCTTTCGCGCTCGGCGGGAATGTTCGTAGAGGCGAGCGCGGGACAACGGTCGTTTATGCCGATCGTTTTGTCCCCGATCACGAGAAGAAGCGCGCTCGCGAGACGGGCGAGCATGCTCAAGCCATCCCGTTCCTCAAGCGCTTCACCGTTTTCAACATCGAGCAATGTGAAGGGCTACCTGACGAAGTCGCAGCTTCGGCGCCGCTGCCGGTGGCAAGCCCGATCGAACCGCGCGTCGAGGCGCTGATCAAGGCCACCGGTATCGACTTTCATATTGGCGGCGACAGGGCGTTCTACGCGCCGGCCCACGACTATATACAGGTGCCTCCGCCCCAAGCTTACTTCGAGCCGATCAATTGGCATCGGACAGCCTTGCATGAACTCGGTCATGCAACCGGCCACAGTTCACGCCTGGACCGCAAATTATCCGGCTCTACCGCCTCCAGGAAGTATGCGTTCGAAGAGCTCGTGGCAGAAATCAACGCGGCGTTCTGTTGTGCAGCCCTGGGCATCGTCCCAACGGTTCGGCACGCCGACTATATCGGCTCATGGCTGGAGGTTTTGCGCGAGGACAATCGCGCCATCGTCCGTGCCGCCAGCCAGGCCAGCAAGGCGGCCGACTGGCTTCTTGGCCACCTGCCGGTGGAGGCCGAAGCATCCGTCGAGTCGGGCGCAGGCAACGATAGATTGGCGGCATAACCTTCGCTGACCGGACCAGCGCATGCGCCGTCCCGCCGATCGGCATAGCCATAAGTGCCAGCCGCACTTCGTCGATCCGCTTCAACCATCGGTTCAAGCGGAAACAACGTTCAGGCCGACATGCCTTCAGGCGTGCGCGCTCGGCTGTCAATCACCGGTGTGTCGGATTGTGCAGGCAGGAGAGGGAGAGGGTTGGAGGGGTCTTGTGACGGGTTCAAGGCTGAGAGAGAGGCTCTCGGCGGCCCGTCGCGGAGAACTTAAATGACCATTGCTGTTCAAAAGATCACGCTATCGTCTTCGCGCGATATCCCTTTCAACAAGCTGGTGCTCGGCCAGTCCAATGTGCGTCGCATCAAGGCAGGCGTCTCGATCGACGACCTCGCTGCTTCGATCGTTCGCCGCGGGTTGATCCAGAGCCTGCACGTTCGTCCTGTGGTTGATGCCGACGGCCAAGAGACGGGGATGTTCGAGGTGCCAGCTGGCGGCCGCCGATATCGCGCCCTCGAGATGCTAGTTAAGCAGAAGCAGCTTACCAAAACAGCGCCGGTGCCATGTGTCGTCGGCAGTTCTTCCAGCGCAATTCTGGCGGCGGAAGTGTCACTGGCTGAGAACATCGAACGCGCGCCACTTCACCCGCTGGACCAATATCGGGCGTTCAAGGATTTGCTCGACCAGGGCATGACAGAGGAGGAGATTGCAGCTGCTTTCTTCATCTCGGTCAACGTCGTCAAGCAGCGGCTCAAGCTGACATCCGTTTCGCCAGCACTTCTCGACTTCTACGCCGAGGACGGAATGACGATCGCCCAAAGGCATTCTCCATCAGCAACGATCATGCGCGACAGGCCGCGATCGCCAAACGTCTCGATCAGGTCGATCGACGCCTGGCCAGGCAGGAGCGCGATATCGGCATTGCGGTCGAGACACTGGCGGTGTTTGTCCGCTTTTGGCTGGCGACAACGCCGGCCTTGCCCGAGCCCGCCGCCCAGGCCGCGCGCGCCAAGGCGGCCGAACGCTATGAGGCCTTCGTGACGGCCCTGGGCAGGCGGCTGGCAAAGGGGCCGAAACTGCGACAGGAGATTTCCGAGGATATCAATCCGATGGACAACAGCGAAAACCCGCCCTGACGGATTGCAGGCCAATAAACGGCTGGCTTGGAGGCCGATGCCCTGTTCATCATGATGGTGGGTATGCGCGACGCCTCTGGCGGTCACGGGGCGACAATGTTGTTGCACCGATGACGGCGATGATGATCAGCCGCGGCTGGCGAGCAAGTCCCGGCAGCCGGTTCGTCGCACCGTGATCAATCGCCGGCATCAGCCTTGTTATCGGCGAGGAGGGCCGCCCGCTTGCCGATAGCCGACTTGACCGAGTCGACCAGTTGTTCAGGAAAGCCCCGGGGCAGCGACATGATCACCTCGTCGACCTGCTTCTCCACGTTTTCAGCAATGTCATCGAAAATTCTGCGCATGACAGGGGTACCCACACCGGCAATGTCAGCGGTCTGCAGGAAGTGGCGTGGCATGATGTCAGGTACCGAATAGTGCCTGTTCTTGCCGACCGACATTGCCAGTTTGAATTTTTTGCGCGGGATTTGTCCGGTATCAAGGCTGGGCTGCGCGGTCAGCACGTCGTAAAGCGGCGTCATGCGGAATCGTCCGCCAGGGCCGAGAAAAATACTGAAATTCTTGGCGTGGCCGTCGGTCGCGCCAATCATCCAGAACAAGATGCAGGTGCGCAAGAAGGTGGCGATATCTTCATCAGGCGTATCGCTACCCCTCAGAAGCTCGACAATCTCGCGCATGCCGGGACCGCCATCCGACTGGTACTTGCGCGTCGGTGGCACCGACAGCGCTTGACAGATATCCTCCTGCGGCAGGCGCAGGAGGCGGCCGTCGCGGGCCCAGAGCCGGTCGAAGCGTTCTACGATCAGGGTACGGCGCTCGCCGAAGTCAGCGATCTCTGCCTGTGCCGCGGGAACGCCAAACGCTTGCAGCAGCTTAAGGCACAGATACTCGTTCTCGACGCTGTTGGAGAGATCGATGCCGTTCGGCAGCCGGCCGATCTGCGGCTTCAGGATATGGGTGGTCGCTGCCGTGCCGATCGGTTTGAACCAGCCTCCGTCCTTGCGCAGCAGCGCGGTCTTTTCCTGCGCTCCGGCAATCGAGATGCGAAAGTCCTCATCCTCGCCGAGGCCCAGCGGAGCGGCAGCAAGGTTCTCGATTATCCCTGCGACGTCCTCGTTGCTGACCGGCTTGCCTTCGACACTGCCGGCAGGGCCTGGATCCATGCCATCGGTCAGGAATTGCAACGCGCCGACGCAGTCACGGCCGAGCGCAGCCAGCATGCTGTAGGCGTCCGTGCCGTCGGCGCCGACGCGTTCGGCAACACGCCTGCGTATGGCGTCATCGTCTGGAAGCAGGTTGTCGAAGACGTTGGTCACTGGCATGCCGATGTAGCGGTCTTCCCGTAGGGGAAGCGAGAGTGAGATCGGGAAGGTGCCGCGCCAGTCCAGCCATTCGCGGGCGTATTGGAAGTCGATGGCGCCCGTCGATTCCCTGCGCAGTACGCCCACCAGGCGCCCGTTCAGGAAGACATTCAAGGGGATGTGAGCCCGGCGCCGTGCCATCAGAACAGATCCTCAATATCAGCAGAGCTGCCTTTGCTGCGCGCGCGCACGACGAGTTCAAGGTCGAGAGCGGCGAGGGCGGCCATCAGGGTGCGGAGTTGCATCGCGGGCTCGCCGGCCTCGAGGCGGGAGACCGTACCCTGGCGCAGGTGGATCTGGTTGCTGAGCGAGCCTTGCGTGAGCCCGGCGGTCTTGCGGGCGCGGCGCAGAATGGCCCCGAGCTGTTTTTCGTTGCGAGCGATCTGGTCTGTCATGATGAGTCTCCACGTCTGCAATATACGCGATCGCGTATTAATCGTCAATATACGGAATTGCGTATAAAAGAGATATATACGCGATCACGTATACAAGGGAGATATACGCGATCGCGTATGACGCCGATGAGTCAGCTGGCAAGCGGCGGTCTTGGCGCTCTGCGCCGGCCAGCCGGCTTAACGCTCGTACAGTTGCATATCGGATGACGGGCCGCCCTCAGGCCCAGCAATCATAGGGACTAGCACCTAGTGACCCGACCCAAGAGGCCATATGGAGTCAGTATTGCGTGCGCCGTTTTCGTGCCCCAGGTAAACAGCTAAGAGTAGAAGCGAGATTGCAATTGAAAAATAGATTATTAACTCAATTCCATTCCGTTTGCTCATTGAATTTTTCCGCTAATATTGATTTATAGCTTCATTTCCAGGGTATCATTGGTTAGAAAAAGTAACGACGGTAATCGGGGCATCAAACAACACGCAAACTTCGACCGCTGCTCCATCGAGCGCGGTCAGGCAGCACCAGCCGGCAATCGACGCCTATGTCCCGGTAGGTGAAGGCGCTCGTGTTGAGCCGTCCCAGGAGGGATGTGCCAGCCACCGTGCCGACCCTGAATGCGACCGATTGCAATCCCGGAATGCCTGCCCCGTCCGGCCTTTCGTTCTGAGATTCTGCATCAAGGCAGACAAGTTGGCCAAGCACGTCTGGTCGCCCCGCCAGCACACAGCCATGCGCCACGTCAGCAAGTTCGATCTCGCTGGATACAAAGACGTTGGAGACCGTCGCGGTGGCGCTCTGCGACAAGAAATCGATGATGCCAAGGGGCTCGGCGAACTCGAAGTGCCGAAGCATCGGATTGGCCCGCAGCAGTTTGTATCGGCGCAGAGCTCGGCGGTCGCTGTCGCCCACGCGGATATAGAAAACCGGACCTGGCGGCCCTTTTGCCATGAAGGCCGCGAGACCGTTGATCTGAGCGTCGGATTTTTCATGTATTGAGCAGCAGTCCTGCAAATCGTGCAGGCGAAGGCCCTGGATCTCGACAATCGGGATGCCGAGACTAGCGAGAACCGCAATATCCTTCTTGCGGATCTCCAGGCTCTCGTCGACCAAAAGGGCGGCGCCGTCCAGACGCTGCGCCAGTGATCCGATGGCGGTCTCGATGGGGCAGTGGCTGCGAACCACGTGACAGACCGTGTAGCCTTGGCCGCTGATCGCTTCGAGGAATCCAGCTATGGCGGCCTGATTCTTGCGGTTGAAGCGGATGCTGTCGTCGCTGCCCTGCAGCGCGATTAGGCCGATCGTGTTGGTCCGCCCAGTCCTAAGTGAGCGGCCGGCGAGCTGGGGTTGGTATTTAAGACGCTTGATTTCGTTCTCGATGATGGCGCGTGTCCGCTCGCTCACCAGGTCCCATCGTTCATTGACGACGTTGGACACGCTCATGACGGACACGCCAGCCGCCGCCGCCACATCTTTCAGCGTCACCTGATCTCTGATCTTCCGGCCAGCCATCAAATCCCTTCCCGGGGTACTTGTAGCGTTAAATAGACTGCCCGGCGCTGCGAGGCAATCTCAGGAGGATTTTTGCGGTATGGACCTCCTCTGAATGGTGAATGCATTTAACGATAAATTCGAATTCTACAGTGGGCGCAAAGTCCGGAACTTACGCTAAGTACCCTAAATTAAACGATCTTTTTGAAAAAAAGGGCCGAAAGAGCGAAGCCGCAACAAAGCCCTTGACAGGTGTCGCCGAAAATCAATACCTTTAACGTTAAAGATAAGCGTTCAACCGCAAGAAAGGGAATGACCATGAAAGGAAATTTCAACCTGTCCAGACGGGGATTTCTGGGTGCCGGCGCAGGCCTCGCTACCATCGCGACGTTTGGCGGCACGGGAAAGCTCTCGGCAGCCGGCACCGGCAAGATCGGGTTCGCCATGGAGACGTTCACGGTCCCGAGATGGAAGAATTTGGACAGGCCGAGCTTTGAGCAGGCCGTCAAGGCTGCAGGTTTCGAGCCGATCGTCAATCAAGCGGACTTCAAGGTGGAGCAGCAGCTTGCTGATGTCGAGAACCTGCTTACCGTGGGCGTAGATGCGCTCGCCATTGTCGCGGTGGTCGCCGAAGCTGGCGTCAACATGGCAAAGCGAGCCAAGCGTGCCGGTGTGCCCGTGTTGGCCTACAACACCGCGATCCCCTCAAAGGACGTTGATGTCTACGTGGCCCGCAACAACCGCGGTGTTGGTCGCAAGGCGGCTCAGGCAGCGCTCGACGCCGGTGTGCTTAAGGGCAACTGGGTGGTGACCTCGGGCCAGGCAGGCAACACCGTGGCCGAAGAGATTACCAAAGGCTACTACGACATCATGCAGCCGCTGATCGACAAGGGCGAGTTGAAGGTGGTCAGCCACCTGTTTCACGATGGCTGGGATCCGGACGCGGCGCGTCGCCAAGCGGAAGATTCGCTGACGGCCAATCACAACGACATCGCGGGCTTCCTCTGCAACAACGACGGCATGGCGGGCGGCGTCATCGGCGCGCTCGAAAAGGTCGGGCTCGCCGGCAAGGCGTTCGTGACCGGCCAGGATGCGACTATCGAGGGCTGCCGACACATCCTGCTCGGCAACATGGCACTGTCGAGCTTCACCCTGTTCGATCAGATGGGCAAGATCTCCGGCGAGCTTTGCGCGAAGCTGGCCAGGGGCGAGGCGCTCGGTATTTCTGAAACCTACGATGCCGGAAATGGTGTGACACTGCCTTACGTTCCCGTCGAGGACCGCAATATCACCCGGGACAACATGGTCGAATACCTGAAGGCGTATAGCCCGATCTACGTCGATAGCAAGGCAATCCTCGACAGCATTCCGAAGGACAAATGGCCGGCCGGGGCGGACCAACTCTAACGGCCATCCAAGCCGGCGGACCCAGCCGCCGGTCCGAGGTCGAGCGCTCGAGAAGCCTCCCACTCGAGCGCTCGACCTGCCACTTCAGCAACGGGCTTGCGCGCCGGATGTCTTTTGCGGACACAATCCATGGTTCGCCGCCTGAACAGGAACTGGACCATGAACGCCAAAATAGCAGAAACGGCTATGTCGACGGAAAATGTCGCGGCAACCGCCCCTTCGAGGCAGTCTTTCGAAGCGGAACGAAGCAACTGGCGCATCATCATTCTGATCCTGGCGACGCTTGCCATCTGGATAGGCTTTCATGTCTGGACCGGCGTCTTCATCAGCCCGCGCAATTTGTCCAATCTAGCGGTCCAGGCGGCGATAACCGCCATCATCGCTGCAGGCCTGTGCTGGCTGCTAGTGGCCCGTGAAATCGATCTGTCGGTCGGGTCGCTGCTTGCCATGTGCGGCGTGCTCTGCATGCTGCTGCTGCAGAAGGCCGGGCTTGATGCCTATCTTACAATCCTCATCGTGCTTCTGGTTGGTGTCGGTGTCGGGCTTCTCCAGGGCGGATTGCGCGTAACGCTTGGCATTCCCTCCTTCATCATCACCCTGGCCGGCTTTTCCTGGCTACGCGGCCTTGCCTACGTCCTGTCGGGCGCCGAAACGTTGTCGGGCGCCGGCGACACCTTCTATGAAATCGCCAATGGCGAAATCCCAACGACCATAAGCCTGGTCATCATCCTGGCACTCGCGGCCATCTATCTCCACGGGTGGGTGCGCGCATATACGGCGCTGCTCGGCCCCCAGAAATATGAGCGGCGCGCCGTCAATCTGGTCATCTTGGCACTGTCGCTATGCGCCGCCGCGTTGTCGGCATGGGTGTTTGCCACCCGCAACGGCATTCCCTATCCGTTGGCGTTCCTGGCACTTTTGGTATTCGTGATGGAGTATAGCGCGCGCCACACGCGCTTTGGCCGACACGTCTATGCCATCGGTGGAAACCCGACCTCGGCGAAGCGCGCAGGCATCAACGTCAACCGCATGGTCCTGGCGCTGTTCGGGCTGATGGGCGCGCTCACCGCGGTCGCAGCAATCATACAGACATCCAGGCTCGACGCTGGACCCCCGAACGTTGGGCTATTCGTCAATTTGAGCGCTCTCAGCGCGGCAATTATCGGCGGCACCTCCCTCTTTGGCGGGGAAGGCAGGGTTCTTGGCACCGTGATCGGGGCGCTACTCATGGCGAGTATCAACAATGGGCTCAGCCTCGCGGGGGTCGACACCTTCTATCAGATGATCATCACCGGCGGTCTGCTCATCGTTGCTGTGTCGGCCGATCACGCGGCACAGAGGAGGCATAGATGAGCACTTCAGCAACGTCGGCGTCGGCCGTTTCAGTGCGCGATCTGCGCAAGAACTATGGCGCCGTGGAGGCCACGCGGGGCGTCAGCTTCGAGATATTCCCCGGCGAGATCGTTGGACTTGTCGGCGACAATGGCGCAGGAAAGTCGACACTGACGAAGATGATCGCGGGCGATGTACCACCGACCTCTGGCGAGATCCGGATCGGCGGCGCTTCGGTTCAGAGTTCCTCCACCACCTGGGCGCGCGACCACGGCGTGGAAATGGTCTATCAGGACCTGGCGCTCTGCGACAATCTCGATATCTGCGCCAACATCTTTCTCGGACGCGAGATAACCCGTCGTAGCGTGCTGGGTTACGCCCGGCTGAGCCACGACGTCATGATGGCGAAGGCGCAGCAGCTTCTCACCATGCTTGAAGTCAAGCTGCCGAACCTGCGCGAGCCAGTGACGGCGCTGTCCGGTGGTCAGCGCCAGATGGTCGCCATCGCCCGTTCGGTCGCCTATGAGCCGAAGCTTGTCATCATGGATGAACCGACCRCCGCGTTGTCGGTCTCGGCCGGCCAGCCGGTACTCGAGCTGATTCGGCGCCTGCCGCAACGCAACGTCGCTATCCTCTTGATCAGCCACCGGCTCAGCGACGTGCTCACCACCGCCGATCGTATCCTGGTGCTAAGGCGCGGCAAGATCGTCGCTGCGGTCCGGGCATCGGAGATAGACGAGGGCGAACTGCTTCACCTCATGGCCGGCATAAACGTGCCGAACGAAGATTGATGCCACCTGTGCGGGCGTGTTTGCCCACACCGGCAGGAAAGGAACGACATGTCTTACATACTGGGTATCGACGTCGGCGGCACCTTCACCGACTTCGTCGCCTATAATGAGCAGAGCCGCGAAGTGACCGTCTGGAAGGATTTTTCGACGCCAGGCGATCCGTCCGACGGCATACTTAACGGCCTGAAGCAGTTTCCGCGCCGCAACGAGATCTCCGGCATCCGCTTGGGGACCACCATCGCAACCAACGCAATCCTGGAACGCAATGGCGCCAACGTCGCCTTCGTGACCACCCAGGGCTTTCGGGACGTCCCCTTCATTCAGCGCGGCAATCGCCGCTTCCATTTCAATTCACGCTGGGTGAAGCCGCAGCCATTGCTCCAGCGCGCCAACAGTTTCGAGGTCATCGAACGCGTGGACTGCGAGGGCAACATCATCCTTCCCCTGGACATGGATAGCCTGCGTCGCGTCGCCGACCGCATCGCCGAACAGGGCGATATCAAAGCGATCTCGGTGTGCCTCTTGTTTTCCTATATCAATCCCCAGAACGAGATCACGGTCCGCGACTATCTCGCGTCTCGCTTTCCGGACCTGCCGATCTCGATCTCCTACGATGTTCTGCCAAAATGGAAGGAATATGAGCGGGCCTCGACAACAATAGCAGACGCCTATGTGAAGCCGATCGTCACCGATCAACTCGGCGAGCTCGAGAGCCGGATCGCTGAGGCAGTCGGGGCGGCCCGCGTGGTGGTGACCAAATCGAATGGCGGGCAGACAACCGTCGCAGGAGCCTGCGAGGCGCCGGTCCAGATGACCTTGTCGGGCCCGACAGGTGGTGTGGTGGCGGCGCAGTTCATAGGCAGCGTGACCGGCGAAAAGAACTTCGTCACCATCGACATGGGCGGCACGTCGACCGACTGCTCGCTGATTGTGAACGGCACCGCCTCGCTCACAACCGATTTCGAAGTGGAATG
Organism: Mesorhizobium sp. P2_C7; assembly: GCF_056404515.1. Taxonomy (NCBI): domain Bacteria; kingdom Pseudomonadati; phylum Pseudomonadota; class Alphaproteobacteria; order Hyphomicrobiales; family Phyllobacteriaceae; genus Mesorhizobium; species Mesorhizobium sp. P2_C7. The sequence goes on from NZ_JBFUDW010000009.1 coordinate 214,715, forward strand.
GGGCATTCCAATCCAGGTGCCGATGCTGGACGTGCGTACAATTGGCGCCGGCGGAGGCTCGATCGCCTGGATCGACAAGGGCGGGCTGCTCCGCGTCGGTCCGCAAAGCGCCCGGTCGCGCCCCGGCCCCATTTGCTACGGTCGCGGAGGGACCGAGCCGACAGTGACGGACGCAAACTTGGTGCTGGGCCGCATCAACCCCGACAATTTCCTTGGTGGCACGGTGGCGCTCGACGCCGATGGCGCGCGCGCCGGTGTCAAGCGTTTGGCCGAGCGCCTCAGCCTCAGTGTCGATGACGCCGCCCTGGCGGTGATCAAGATCGTCAACAACAATATGGTTGGCGCAATCCGCAGTGTGCTGGTTGAAAAGGGTGAGTCACCCGACAAGTTCTCGCTGATGTTCTTCGGCGGGGCCGGGCCGGTGCATGCATGCGATCTGCTGAAAGACCTTTCGATGTCACGGGCTATCATCCCGGTCCATCCCGGTCAGTTCTCGGCGTTCGGATTTACCGCGACGGACGCTCGTGTCGACCGCCAGCGGACGGTGCAGATGACCTCGAATCGCATGGACCACGGTCGCGCCACGCAGCATCTCAAGGAACTTGAGGCCGACTGCCTGGCACAACTCCACGCCCAGGGTTTCGAGGGCGATATCAGCGTCGAGCGCCGCGTCGAACTGCGATATCACGGCCAGAATTACGAGCTCTCTCTACCCCTCCGGTTCACCACGTTCAACGACGCCACTGCGAAGGAGCTGTGGGCCGGTTTCGACAAGGCGCACGACGAGCGCTTCGGCTTCAACATTCCTGGTGAGTTCATCGAGATCGTGAACTTCAACGTAACGGCAGTCAAACGGCTTTCGAAACCACAGGTGCCAAAGCTGGACAGGACAAGCTTTGCACCGAAGCCGATTTCAATGCGGTCCGTTGGCTATGACGAAGGACGCCACGACACGCCGATATATCGGCGCGAGGAACTGATGGCCGGCGACACGATCCAAGGCCCGGCGGTCATCGAAGAGGCTGTGTCCCTGGTCGTGTTGCATCCCGACCAGGAGCTGCTCGTAGACGACTACGGCAACCTCCACGTTTCGGAAAGGCAAACGCGATGAAGTTCTCAGACAACGGCTATTACCTCGAAGAGTACACGAAGTGCGACAATTGCGGGATTCTGCTCTACCGGTCGCCGATCCGCATCACCACAGACGGCGCCAACAAGCGCTACTGCTCCGACTGGTGCGTTGATTGGGACATGAAGCGCGAATCCGAGATCGCAAACCAGAAGCGTGGCGCAGAAGGCGTCGAGCCGAAACGGCAACGCGTGGCAACGGGAAAATGACGATGCAGGGCAGACACGCCAAGAATATGGTCCAGATGAGCATTCTGGACGGCCGCCTGGTCCAGATCGCGAAGGAGATGGGCATCACTTTGATGATGACGTCTTATTCGACCATCTTCAACGAGGGCCTGGACTTCACCTGCGGATTGGCCGACGCCAAGGGCAACCTGATCGGGACCGGTGACTTTCAACCGTCAATGATCGGTGGCTTGCCGCTGGTTATCCAAACGATCACCCAGGAGATCCCTGTCGAGACTCTTGAGGAGGGCGACGTGATCGTTCACAACGATCCGTATCGCGGTGGCATGCATACGCCCGAACACACTTTCATTCAGCCGGTGTTCGTCGACAAGACATTCGTCGGCTACTCGGTGGCGATCGGGCATGTTGCGGAGGTCGGCGGCATGGTGCCGGGGGCCTTCGCCGGCGAAGCGACCGAAATCTTCCACGAAGGCCTGCGCGTTCCTCCGGTGAAGATACGGCGTCGCGGCAAAGACGTCGAAGACATCTGGCGCCTTATGCTGGCCAACTACCGCACGCCCAGGCAGAACTTCGGCGATTTCCGCGCAATGATCAGCGCAGTCCAGCTCGGCGAGCAGCGCATGCGGGCGCTGGTCACCGAATTCGGCCACGACCGCTTCATGCAACTGACCGATAGCCTGCTCGACTATTCGGAGGCGCGCATGCGGGCCGAGCTCAAGGAATTTCCGAACGGCTGCTACAGTTTCGAGGACTATATGGAGGACGACGGCATCGAGAAGCGACGCTACAAGATCGCAGTCGACGTCTTTGTCCAAGACGACGAGATCGTTGTCGACTTCCGCCGCTCGGACAAGCAGGCTAAGGGTCCCATCAACGGCGTTCTTTCCGTTGCGCTCTCGGCCTCATATAACGCTATACTTCACCTGACCGACCCGAGTATCCCGAAGAATTCAGGCTGCTTCCGCCCGATTCGGGTAGTCGCTCCGCCCGGTCTGGTGGTCAACGCCAACTATCCGGCGCCGGAAGTCGGCGGCAACACCGAAACCCATATCCGCATCTGCTACACGGTCATCGGCGCATTGGCGGCGGCCGTACCGGAACGAGCCTTCGCGACCGATGGCGGCACCCACTCGAACTTCCTGTTCGGCGGCTACAATGCGCGGACCGAGGAGTACATCGTCTGCTACGATCTTTCCACCCCCGGCTGGGGCGGGCGCAGCCATGCCGATGGCAACAGCGCCTGCAACGCGATTAACGGCAATTCGCGGCTGAACCCTGTCGAAGTGTTCGAGACGCGTTTCCCATGGCGCATTGATGCTCATGAATTCGTCTCCGATACCGGGGGGCCTGGCGAGTATCGCGGCGGCCTGGCATTGCGTAAAAAGATGACTTGCCTCGCCGAGGAACTCACGCTGTCCTTCATGTCGGATCGACAGGAACTGGCGCCGTGGGGGCTTTTCAAGGGTCAGGCCGGCGGCTGCGGCAGCCTACATATCAAGCGGTCCGGGTCTCAGGACTGGAAAGATTTCCATCAGGATAGCGGCAAGGTCTCGGCCTCGAAATTCTCGAACGCCAAGGTCTATCAAGGCGACCAGGTAATCGTCGTGGCGCCAGGCGGTGGAGGTTATGGCGACTCGCGCAAGCGCGATCCCGAGGCCATCCGAAAGGACCTTGCCGCGGGTTGGATCACTGAGGCCGGCGCGGCCACCTATCGCTAGGATCGGACAAAGGCAGGCGCTATCCATGAACGGTCAAGCAGTTGCGACGCGGCCAGCGGGGCAAAAATATCTCGTCGTCGGCGCCTCCCGCGGAATCGGTCTCGGGCTGGTCAAAGTGCTGACGGCGCAGGGTCGGCTTGTGGTGGCAACGAGCAGGGATGGTGGCGCCCACGCGCCAGCGGCGCATTGGCTTGGGCTCGACATCACAGACAGCGCTTCCCGCGAGCGCCTTGTCGATGCGCCGCTTCTTGAAGGCACGACCCATATCGTCATCGCGGCAGGGATCATGCCCAAGGATATCGACGAGACTCTCGACCCGGCAGTCGTCGCCGCGATTTTTGACACTAACAGCGTGGCGCCCGCCGTGCTGGCTGACATGTTGGCGCGGCGGCTCGGTCCATCCCTGAGCCACATCATGCTCCTTGGTTCGCGTATGGGCTCGGTCCGACTTAATACAAAGGGGGACGACTGGATCTATCGCGCCAGCAAGGCGGCACTGAATTCGGCCGCCAAGAGCTTCTACGATCGATGCGGCCGAGGGACTTTCGCCGTCACGGTCGCCCATCCAGGCTGGGTGCGCACCGACATGGGGGGCACGGAAGCCGACATCGATGTATCGACCTCTGTTCGCGGCCTGGTGGCGCTGCTCGAGGACGGGTCGGGTGCGAGCGCCTTTCGTTATTGCGACTACAGGGGGAAGTCACTGCCCTACTGAACGTCAATCGAGTACGAAAGCCACTTCGATCGGCGCACTAATGGCGCGAAATGGCCTTCAAAGTCGGTCAGTTCGCGCCCAAATCGACGGTGCCCTTGCGAATAATCACGTTGCCGTAGAACAAGGTTTCGCCAGTGGCTATGACGGCGAATGCCTGCTTGGCGCGCTCGTAAAATGCGAAACGCTCAATCCGAGCAAGCTTTGTTGGCTGACCGGGCAAGGCATCGAGCACCGCCTGTATTGCGATATGGGCCGGTACGATTTTGTCCGGATCGCCGATGACTTCCATGCCCATCACGGGATCCGGCTCGGAATCGTCCACCGGCATCACCGATAGCACTGCTTTCAACATGCGCGGCAAATCGCTCGCTTCCATGCGGACCAGACGCTTCGACACCGTTTGTGCGGGGAAGCTCCCATCGGCGATAACAATTTCGTCGCCATGGCCCATGGCACGCAACGCGTGGAGAATGTCAGCATTCAGGATAGGGTCGATCCCAATCAGCATGATGGAGTATCCTTCAGGTCAGATCGTGGAGATCGGTGGTGATGGCCGGACCGATCGAGAATTCTGAAAAGCGGACACTCAGCCCGCTGCGCTCCGGCGTACAGGCTGTCGGACCGACCGCGTAGGAGGCCGCGGACGGGAAGGGCGCGAGGCGCAACAGCGGCCAGAATTTACCATCCCGCGAGGCTTGAATGCGAAGGGCGCCTTTGGCAAGCGTCACCCGGATGTAGAAGTCCTCCAGTTCCTTGAAGGGCTGCGAGACCGACCAGTCGGACTTGCCGTCCGTTATGACGGTGCTGAGGAAGAGTTCGCCATCGGTGAACTCCACGCCGGTCTTGACCCAGCGCTTGTCATCGATGCGAACCATGAGCCCCGCCTGATCATACAGGGTCCGAAACTCGCCCTGGATGCGAATCACGGCGGTGAAACCATCGGTTGCCGGAACGCCGAGAAAATGGCCGCTGTCCCGAGTGAAGTCGTAGTAGGTTTCTCGCCAGAAATCGGTCTTGGCATCCGTCGTCATAGTGAGGCTAGCATCCTCCGCCAACCAGTTTGCCGGCTGGTTGAGCCATGCGCCGTCTTTAAAGTTGATGTTCATTTCGTTTCCTCTGGTGAGAATGATGGTCGTGACCCCGCCACCGACCGCAGGCGATAGGCATCCATCGCGTTGAGATGGAAAAATCGGTCAGCCAATGCGGGATTGGCATCGGCCAACCTGCCTGCGATTTCTCTCACGTCCTTGTAGCCAGCAGCCAATGTGCAAACCGGCCAATCTGAGCCGAACATTATGCGCTCGGGCCCGAAAGCATCCAATGCCACCTGCATGCAATGATCGAAATCTTCGGTCCGCCAGGATCCCCATTCCGCTTCGGTCACGAGGCCGGAAATCTTGCACCAGACATTTCCATGCGCTGCGAGCTTTTCGAGGCCGGATTGCCAGGAGGTGATAACCCCTGATGCGATCGGAGGCTTGGCCATATGATCCAGCACGAACCGGCCGCTTGGGTATTCCCGCACCAGGTCGATTGCCGCAGGCACCTCCCGGGTGCGCACAAGCAGGTCGAAGGTTAGCCCCGCCTCGAAAACGGCCGACACGCCAGCACGGACCGCCGGCTGTCGCAGCCAATCGGCATCGGGCTCGTCGTGAACATTGTGGCGGATGCCGACAAGTCGTTCCCCGCCCGGGAGAGCGCGCAGCTTTGCGATCTGGCGCGAGCAGTCGTTCGCCTGAAGATCGACCCAGCCGACGACGCCAGCAACGAAGGCATGATCTTTGGCAATGGCAAGAAAGTCGCGGGTCTCCTCCCGATCATGACGGCATTGCACCAGGACGGTTGAATCGATGTGGGCTTCCGCCATCAGGGGCAGCAGGTCGCCGGGGCCGAAATCACGCCGTAGTGGGCGCATGGCGTCGCCGACCATCCATGGGTAGCTGCCTGTCGCCAGGTTCCAGAAATGGTGATGAGCGTCGATCACGCGCGCTTGCATGCGGTTCAGACAGTGGGAGCTTGGGGTGAGATCAGTCCCGAGGATCGCAGATCGTCCCACATGGCCGCCGGGATGGGGTGCCGGAAAAGCGCGTCGTTTTCGATGATCTCCTCGCGGCTTCTGGCTCCGGTCAGGACGCTTGCGACCGCTGGATGAAACATCGGAAACTGAATGGCGGCGGCCTTCAACGGCACACCATGACGCAAGCAGACCCTTTCGAGTTGCAGGGCGCGGTCGATCAGCTCCTTGTCGGCCTCCTGGTAGTTGAATTTCGCGCCAGCGCCGGGATTTGCGAGAAGGCCGCTGTTGTACACGCCGCCAATGATGATGGAGATCTCCTTTTCCACGCAAAGTGGCAGGAGTTCGTCAAGCGCACCCTGTTCGAGGAGCGTGTAGCGGCCGGCAAGAAGGAAGCAATCGAAGACGCCGTGGCGCGCGAACTTCACCAGCATTTCGCTCTGGTTCATGCCGGCGCCGACTGCGCCGATCTGGCCTTCCGAGCGCAGTTTGTCCAATGCCTTGTAGGCCCCGTCCATCGCCTGCGCATAATGCGCGTCAGGATCGTGGATGTGCAGCACATCTATGCGGTCGAGGTCGAGGCGCCGCAGGCTTTCTTCGACCGATGTCATCACCCCGTCATGGCTAAAATCGAAGACCGGCCGCTCAGGAGGCGTCCCCTTGTAGTACGCATCCTCGCCCTCAGGCTCTTGGGGAAGCCGCAGCAGCCTGCCAACCTTGGTGCATAGAATATAGCTGTCGCGCGGTTTGGTTTTCAGGAAGGAACCGAGGCGTTGTTCGGCCATGCCGTTGCCGTATTGGGGGGCCGTGTCGAAAAATCGTATGCCGAGATCCCAGGCAGTTTCCATTGTTTCAAAAGCGGCGGCATCGCTTGTCGCGGAGTACAGCCCGCCGATCGCCGTCGTCCCCAGACCCAGGGCTGTGGCTTCGAGCGAGGTGCGGCCCAGCGGCCTTTGTCCAGATGTTTCTTGCATAAAAGATTCGTCCCAAACGCGCCCCAAAAGTCCGCTTGGAAGCTAATTCCCACCCTCTTTCTCTTATGTCAATAAATTTCTCCAAAGAAAATTGTCTTGCATGTGGGCAATTTTCTTGTCAGCTTGTTCATGCTCATTTCGGGAAGTGTAGATTGCATCCATGAACGCTAAGCATGCAAACGGCGTCGCCTATTGCGATGGCAAGTTCGTCCCCGCCGGCGAAGCCAAGATATCCGTTCTGGATTGGGGTTTCTCCCGTTCTGATGTCACCTACGACGTCGTGCATGTGCGGGACGGGAGTTTCTTTCGTTTGGACGATCACCTTGCCCGGTTCGAGCGATCGATGCTGGGCGTCAGGTTGGCGCCACCTCATTCGATGGCGGAGATTGCTTCGATAGCAGTGCGATGCGTTGCGCTTTCTGGGCTGCGGGATGCCTATGTGGCTATGGTCTGCACCCGGGGTCGCCCCCGCGTTTTCGGTTCCAGGCGGCCGCAGGACTGCGACAACAAGCTTATCGTTTATGCCATTCCATGGATCGACGTCATCCCGCTCGATGTGCAGGCCCGCGGGGCCCATCTCCATATCGCTTCGGTGCCCCGAATCCCCGCGGCCTCCATTGACCCGACCGTCAAGAACTACCATTGGGGCGATCTGACCCGCGGCCTCTTCGAGGCCCATGATGCCGGAGCCGACACCGCCGTCCTGCTGGATTGCGACGGTTATGTCACCGAGGGGCCGGGGTTCAACGTCTTCATCGTGCGCCACGGCGAAGTGCTCACCCCCGATCGCGGCGCGCTCGAGGGGATCACGCGCCGCTCTGTGCTCGAACTTTGCGAAATGCTCGCCATTCCGGCACGGATTGCGCCGTTGCGGAAGCAGGATTTGCTGTCGGCGGACGAGATGTTCTGCACAACGACGGCGGGCGGCGTCATGCCCGTATCGCGTATCGACGATCACGTCATGAGCGGCGGCAAACCAGGAAAATTAAGCGAGCGGCTCAAGTCATTCTATTGGGAACAGCACAAGGCAGGTTGGTACCAGACACCAGTTAACTACGCCGCATAGAAAACTCAACGAAGGGGAATGAAAATGAAAAGACGTGAATTTCTGTCTCTGACCACCACCATGGCAGCTGGCGCATTGGCATCGTCCGCGTTCAAGCCAGCCAAAGCGGCCGGCAAGGAACTGCGCATCCTGACCTGGGAGGGATATGCCGACGACCAGTGGGTTAAAGCCTTCGAACAAAAGACCGGATCGACCGTAAGCATCAGCTACACCGGCAGCGTCGATGAAATCTTCGCCAAGATGACAGCGTCGGGTGGCGCTGATTTCGACGTCATCGCCATCGAGACCTCATCCTACAAGCGGCTGACCCAGGAGAAGCTTCTTCAGCCTGTCGATCTCGCCAAAGTCCCGCAGTCGAGCAATCTTTTGCCGGCTTTCCGTTCCGTGTCGGCGATTATTTTCGATGGCAAGCCGTACGCGGTTCCCTTCGCCTGGGGTTCCATTCCGCTGATCTACAGCACCGACACGTTCAAAACCGCGCCTGACAGCTGGAGCGTTCTTTGGGACCCGAAATACAAGGGGCGCATCATCGTGATGGATGATGCCAACAACGCAATCGTCACCACGGCGCTCTTGCTCGGCCTCAAGGATCCTTTCAACCTCTCGGCCGACCAGTTCTTGCAGGTCAAGGCCAAGCTTCTGGAGCAAAAGGCCAATGTCGCGAGCTACTATGCCGGCTTCGACGACGGCGTCAGTATTTTCGCCCAAGGAGGCATCGATCTTATGATGTCGATGGGTGAGCCTCAGGCGCCGATGTTGCGCAGCCGTGGCGCCAATGTCGGGCTTACAATTCCGAAGGAAGGTGCTATCGGCTGGATCGATTGCTGGGCGATAAGCGCCAAGGCCCGCGATACCGAACTCGCCCACGCCTGGGTCGACGCCATGCTCGAAAAGGCGGTCGGAACCTACATCAGTGAAAAGACCGGTTACGGCAACACCACCAATGGTGACGCCAATGAAAAGATCGGCTTGACCTATTCCGACAGGCTTGTCTTCCTCCAGGCGCCGGAAGATTTCGGCCGTCGCATCGAATTGTGGAACGAGATCAAGGCAACTCCGGTTCAACAATGACTGCTGCACTCTCCGAAGACGAGGTCGTCAGACCGAACGTCATCCAATTGGTTGGCGTAACCAAGTCCTATAGGAACCTCAACGTTCTGAAACCGGTCGATCTCGACATCAAGGATGGTGAGTTCCTCACCATCCTTGGGCCATCCGGATCGGGAAAGACGACGATCTTGCGGATGATCGGCGGCTTCACGCCGCCGACATCCGGCCGCATCTTGTTGCGCGGAGCCGATATCTCCCAGGTGCCGATCTTCAGGCGGCCGTTCAATACGGTGTTCCAGGACTACGCGCTTTTCCCGCATATGACGGTGGCAAGAAACGTGGCGTACGGGTTGCGCATCAGGCGCAGACCGGCTGAGGAGATCAAGACAAAGGTCTCCGCCGTGCTTGACACAGTCAACCTAACTGACAAGGCCGAGCGCTACCCAAGTGAATTGAGCGGTGGCCAGCGCCAGCGGGTGGCTTTGGCAAGGGCTATCGTCTGCGAGCCGCAGGTTATTCTCCTGGACGAGCCGCTGGCCGCGCTGGACGCCGAGTTGCGGCGCTCGATGCAGGAATTTCTGAAGGACCTGCAGCGGCGCATACGCACGACATTCGTGTTCATCACACATGATCAGGAAGAGGCGATCTCCATGTCGGATCGCATCGCCGTCATGGACCACGGCAATCTGGTTCAGGTCGGCACGCCTCAAGAAATCTACTACAAGCCGCGAACCGAGTTCGTGGCGAAGTTCTTTGGCGAGAACAACCTGTTGCCGGCGCAGCCCGACAACAATGCCGCCAACATCCTGGAAAGTCCCCTTGGCAAACATTCTCTGCCCGCATCGGCCAAGGGTGGCGGCAACTTTCTGCTGGCGATAAGACCGGAGAGCTTTTCCATCCATGACGGCAGCGAGTTGCGTCAGGGGCAATCAGTTTGCGTGGGGCGTCTGGAAAACGTCACGTTTCTCGGTGCCACAACCCAGTTGTCGCTAAACGTGGGCAAGGCGCAACAGACGATCAAGGTCAGGGTGCCGACGGGACAATCCGGCAATAACCTGGCCTTTGGCGATGACGTGCCGCTGCGTTGGTCCGAGGCCGACGTCAACGTGCTGCCGCGAGGATGACATGATGACCGTCGTTCCCGCTGAGCTCGCTGACACCAGTGTTGGACCGCCTCGCTGGCTTGCCTCGCCAGGCAAGATCGTTGTGAGGCTGCTCGTCTATGGCGTGCCCACGGTGATGATCCTGGCACCGCTGATGTCGTTCCTGGCCTACAGCTTTCTCGAACAGAAGGACAACATCGCTACCGGCCATCTGACCCTGGCAAACTACGCGGCGTTCTTCCAAAGCAGCAGCTACCTCTACGTGTTCTTAGGAACCGTAAAACTTGCCTTCGTCGTGGCGACGGTGGCGTTGTTCCTGGGCTACATCATCTCCTACCTGATCTGGCGGCTGGAGGGCTCGACGCGCTACCTGCTGCTCCTGCTCAGTGCGCTGCCGCTGGTCATGAACTATGTGGTCAAGATCTATGCGATGCGCAGCATTCTTGGTTTTAACGGTTTCCTGAATTCCTTCCTGATGGCGTCGGGCATCATCAATGCGCCGAGCAAACTGTTCATCTTCAACCAGACCGCTGTCATGCTGGCGATGGCTGTGATCTATCTGCCATTTGGAATCCTTCCGATCTTTCTGGCGCTGGAGCGCATACCGCAATCCCTGCTGAGTGCCGCGGCCGATCTCGGCGCCAAGCCGGGGCAGATATTCCTGACTGTCATCCTGCCGCTCAGCCTGCCGGGCTCGATTGCCGGCGCGCTGTTTGTCATGGTCATCGCACTCGGCGACTATCTGACGCCGCAGATGGTGGGAGGAAGCGAGGGCTTCACCTTCGGCCGCGCCATATGGAGCCAGTTCGGCATGGCATTCAACTGGCCTTTCGGGGCAGCACTCGCCGTGGTGTTGCTCGTCACCGTCATAGCGCTGATAGGCCTGGCCTCCCTCATCGCGCGAAAAGCGAGGTTGGGATGACCAGGTTGGAACGCCTCACCATCGCACTTCTGTGGGTTGTCGGCGGCTTTACATTCATGGTGCTCTACGCACCAGCACTGATCGTAATCCTGTTTTCATTTTTCGCCATGAAGAACCATCAGATCGACTGGTCGGACTTCAGCCTGGAATGGTACGGGCGGCTGGCGGACAATTCGCAGCTATTGGCGGCGCTTTACAACTCGATCGTCGTCGGGATCTGCGCTGTGGTCAGCGCGACGATCATATCATTGGCGTTGGCCTACTACATGAAAACCGGTGTGCGGCGTGGCCGCGCCTATGTCGAGTTCATCATCTTTCTGCCATTCGTGCTGCCGGCTATCATCACCGGAATCTCGCTGCTGGTCGCATTCCGAGAAATCGGGCTGGAGCGAAGCCTGATCACGGTCACGATCGGCCACATCGTGCTGATCCTGGCGGTGGTCTATCGCATGGTCACAATCAGGCTCGACACACTTGAGAATTCCCAGATAGAGGCATCTCTCGATCTCGGCGCAAACGGTCTTGAAACCTTCCTCTATGTTGTTCTCCCGCAGTTGCGATCGGCACTGTTGACCAGCTCGCTGCTTGCTTTTGCGCTGTCGTTCGACGAAACATTGGTCACGTTCTTTCTCGTCGGCGGGGAGACGACGCTGCCCATGCGGCTCTGGGCAATGATGCGAACCGGCTTTACCCCTGAGATAAATGCGCTCGTTTCGATCGTGCTGTGCGTAACGTTGTTGTTCGCGGCGTTGGGTGCAATGTCGCTTCGCGAAAGTATTGAACGCAAGCCATAGCGTGGCGAAGATTGTGGTCTAGGCAATTGGAAACGACGGCAAGATATGAACAAACAAACCAAAGACCTTGGAAAATTGCTGAAGGAACGGCGCGCCTATCATGGATGGACGCTGGCCGAAGTCAGCTCCATGACCGGCATTGCCACTTCGACATTGTCGAAGATCGAGAACGGTCACATCTCACCGAATTTCGACACCATATTGAAGCTGTCGCACGGCCTTGGTGTCGAGATCGGCGATCTGCTGAATTCGCCGCCCAGCGAGCCCACGCCACCGCTTGTGGTTGCACGGCGCAGCATCAGCCGCAATTTCGAAGGCCAGAGGCTCGATCGCCAGCATTACAGCTACAGCTATCTGTCCGCCGACGTGGCGCACAAGCGCATCATCCCGATCTATATCGAGGTGCAGGCGATGACCCCCGAGGAGATGGGGCCACTGACCGCGCATGTGGGCGAGGAATTCATGCTCGTCCTGAGTGGCAAGGTGCGTCTCTACAGCGAGTATTATGAGCCAATGGATCTGGAGCAGGGAGATAGCGTCTATCTCGATAGCACCATGAAACACGGCTACATGTCGCTGCAGGAGCCAACCAGTTCCATTCTCGTTTGCTGCTCCAGCGCCACGCCGAACCTGGCGCAGACGTTGCGGGAGATCATCAAGGACCAGATCATTCAGGAATCCCACTCCGGCCCGAAGGCCGACTGAGCGGCGATGCCTGTGTGTCCCGGCGCTAATCGATCAGATAGGACATATGCGAGACAACGCTGATTTTGCGAAACGCCCGCAAGCGCTCAACGGCCTTGTCGCTCGACCGCTGCAGATGTTCGCCCAGCGCGCTCTGCGCCGAAGCGACCTTGCCGGCATCGATGGCGTCCATGATTTCCAGATGCTCGTCCATGAAGGCGTCGATCGGCAAACTGCCCCGCACCGCCCTCTGGATGTGCTTGCCCGCGACGAGGATGCCGCGCGTGCGGACGAGGGTTTCCAGTATGTCGGAATTAGAACTGTACTGCAGCAGATTCACATGCAGGTCCTCCTCGAGCCGATCCAGTTCGGCCGGCTCCACCAGCGGAAATTTTACCGAGGCCTGCGTCAGGCGCCGGCGCATTTCGGAAAGTGCGTCGGAAGGAATGCGGGCCATCGCGGTGCGCAAAGCAGCCGGCTCGAGCAACAGCCGTATTTCATACAAATCCTGGAATCGGCGCTCGTCGAGCGGATTTATCCACCACCGGGATTTCTCGTCACTTATCACGATGCCGTTCTTCGCCGCATGGTTCAGAATGTCTCCGGCAACGGTCCTACCCACCTTGTAGTGGCGCGCCAGAGCCAGCTCGTTGATGCGGCAGCTTCCAAACACCGCGCGCAGGACGACCGTTTCCTCGAAGTCGTAATAGTAGGATTGCCAGGCGAAGGCCTTGGCGTTCTTCGGCGCTTCAAGATCGAGCATTTCGCCCGTTATCTTCAGCCGCAGCGGCGGCCCGCCGTTTCCCGCCAGCACGCCGCGGCCCTCAAACCGCCGCACCAGCCCTTCTGCCTCCAGCGTGGCAAGCGCCTGCTTGACCGGCGACCGGCTGGAGCCAAAGAGGGCCGCAATCGGTCCCTCGAGCAAGACAGTGCCTTCTGGAACGGATCCGCCGAGGACAGCCCTTCTGAGGGTGTCGGCGATGGATTCATAAGCGAGCGGGCGATGCCCCATGCGACCCCTTCCGAGACGTCAGGTTACCGCCCCTATTTGCCAAGGGACGAATTCGGAGTCACCATAATTGTAACCTTCGCTCAGCGTGCGTTCGCCCGAAGCGACGGCGACAATCTTTTCGAAAATGCGCTCGCCTGCCTTGGCGATGCTGTCGCTTCCATCGATGATGCCGCCGCAATTGATGTCCATGTCCTCGCTCATATGCTCGAACATCGCATTGTTCGTGGCAACCTTGATGCAAGGCGCCGGCTTGAATCCGGAAACGGAGCCGCGACCCGTCGTGAATACGATCAGGTTGCACCCGCCCGCGACCTGTCCGGTGACGGCGACCGGGTCGTAGCCCGGCGTGTCCATGAAGACGAAACCGGGTTCCCGGATCGGTTCGGCGTATTCATAGACTTCTCGCAGCGGCATCGATCCGCCCTTGGCGACCGCCCCCAGGGATTTCTCGAGGATCGTGGTCAGGCCGCCCTCCTTGTTGCCATGCGAGGGATTGTTGTTGAGCTCAGCGCCGTTCTTCGCGGTGTAGTCGCGCCACCAGTCAATTCGCGCCATCAGCTTGCGGGCGATCTCCGGTGTCGCCGCGCGGCGCGTCAGCAGATGTTCGGCGCCGTAGATTTCGGGCGTTTCACTGAGCACAGCGGTGCCGCCATGCCTGACCAAAAGATCGGCGGCATAACCGAGCGCCGGGTTGGCGGTGATGCCGGAATAGCCGTCGGATCCGCCGCACTGAAGCGCCAGCTTGATGCCGGAAAGCGAAACGGTCGTCCGTTGCTCGTCGTTGATGGCCGGCAGCATCTCGCGAATGATGCCAATCGCTTCTTCGATCGTTTTGCGCGTGCCGCCAAGCTGCTGGATCGTCATGGTCCGCAGCATTGGGCCTTCCTCCAGGTCGAAGGCCTTGACGAGGTGGCTGATCTGGTTGGTCTCGCAGCCGAGCCCTATCATCAGGATGGCGGCGAAATTCGGGTTCCTCGCGTAGCCACTCAGCGTTCGTCGCAGATACTGGTATCCCTCGGTGTTGGTGGGGATCGCGCATCCCGTACCGTGAGTGAGAGCCACAACGCCGTCGACATTGGTGAATTGGCCGAAGCCGTTCGTCTTGAAATGATCGGCGACCGCGCGAGCCACCGTGGCCGAGCAGTTCACCGAGGTGATGATGCCGATATAGTTCCTGGTGCCGACCAGCCCCGACGTACGCTGATATCCCCGGAAGGTCCTGCGCTGGTCTTCGGGCAGCAAAGGCGTCTGCCCGCCATCGACGGCGAATTCATGCGAAACCGCGCTGTCGAGCATTGCGAGATTGTGCAGATGGACATGGCTGCCGGGTCGGATATCGGTGCTCGCCCGGCCGATGACCTGTCCATATTTGGTCACCGGCTCGCCTTCGCGGATGGCGCGCAACGCAAGCTTGTGGCCGCTAGGGATTGTTGCCTCCGCGACAATCCCGCCGAGGTCTTCGGCCGCTTCTATCCGCCTCGTGGCGACAGCGACATTGTCGGCGTCATGCAGTCGCATGATGGCCGGAGCGGACTGAGAAATTGGCACCTTCATCTCCATTAATGAGTATTGCGTGCAAAAATCATTTATGTTAAACGACTGAAAGTCAAGAGAAGACTTTGAATCAAAAGGGTGCCTTGGGGGATTTTTCGAAAATGGCTAAGGATCAACCGTATTCGGGCCTGTTTCCAGTCGCGCCGACACCCTTCACGGAAACCGGAGAAATCGATACTGACGGTCAGCGCCGCGTTCTGGATTGCATGATCGATCAGAAGGTCGACGGCATATGCGTCCTGGCCAATTATTCAGAGCAGTTCCTGCTGTCCGACGACGAGCGGAAACAACTCACGGAACTATGCCTGGAGCATGTGGCGGGCCGCGTGCCCGTTATGGTCACGTGCAGCCATTTCAGCACCGGGATCGCCAGCGAGCGCGCACGCCATGCGGCGGATTGCGGCGCCAGCCTGATCATGTTGATGCCACCCTATCATGGCGCCGGTATCAAGCTCGATGAAGCTTCGATCCTGGAGCATTTCGCTGGGGTCGCGGACGCGGCACGTTTGCCGATCATGATCCAGGACGCGCCGTTGAGTGGCGTTTCCCTCTCAGTCGAATTCCTCGTCAGTCTGGCGCGGTCCCTCCCTCTGGTACGCTATTTCAAGATCGAGGTGCCGGGCACGGCCGGCAAGCTCCGTGACCTGATCGAGAGGGGTGGCGACGCGATTGAGGGACCCTTCGATGGCGAGGAAGCGATCACCTTGATGGCCGATCTCGACGCCGGTGCCACCGGCGTCATGTCAAGCGCCTTGCTTCCGGACCTCATCGGCCCGGTCATCCAGCATCATCGCGACGGCAACAGGCAGGATGCGATGAAGGCTTACGAACGTATCCTGCCGCTGATCAACTATGAAAACCGACAATGCGGCTTGCGGGCGGCAAAGACCGTCATGGCTGAAGGCAAGGTCATCAAATCCGATCATGTCAGGCATCCACTGAAACCCCTGCATCCGGCGACGCGCGATGGCCTGCTCGAACTCGCGCGCAGCGTCGATGCCATAGCTCTGAACTGGGGCAGGTGACGTTGCCAGTGCCGTGCACACCGATGACACGGACGGCACCAGAAACGGCGCGCCGCTCCCAGCACGGACCTGCATCCAGAAACTGCGCGGACTGCGGAAGGGACTTGCCTTAGATGCTGTCGAATCTTGAGCGCCAAAATATCGAGATCACCGGGAAGACGCGTCTTCTTGGGATTCTCGCGCATCCAACCGAACACGTAAAAGCGCCCCCTGAGATAAACCGCATCGCGAGGCTAAGGGGCGCGGATGCGGTCATGGTGCCGCTGAATGTAGCGCCGGCGGATCTGGAGGCTCTTGTTGGTGGACTACGCGGGGTCAAGAGTTTCGACGGAGCGATCGTCACGGTGCCGCACAAGCAAGCGATCATCCGGCTTTGCGATGAGGTCAGCCCGCGGGCTCGCGCCGTTGGCGCCGCCAACGTCCTGCGGCGCGATACGGATGGGCGGATCATTGGCGATCAGCTCGACGGCATCGGTTTTGTGGAAGGGCTGCGGTACGCTGGCGTCGAATTGGAGGGCAAGTCTGCCTACCTCGTCGGCGCAGGAGGGGCCGCGAATGCGATTGCCTTTGCACTGGTCGAAGCAGGCGTGCGGCGTCTGACCCTTGCCAACCGCACACAGGCCAAGATCGGGGCGCTGCGCGAAAAGCTGATCGATGCGCACGGTAGCATCGATGTGCGACTGGGGTCCGCAAACCCGGTCGGCCACGACCTCGTCGTGAATGGCACGACGCTGGGCATGAATGGATCCGACCCGCTTCCGCTAGACACCGCCATGCTGTCGCCAGACATGGTGGTGGCCGAAGTCATCATGGAGCCCGAGATAACGCCGCTTCTCGAGGCTGCTCGCGGCATCGGCTGCAGGATCCATCTTGGCCGGCACATGCTTGAGCATCAGCTTCAACTCATGGCCAACTTCCTCGGCCTCTAGGCATTTCATCAGCCCCCGGTGGACCGGCAAACAAATGTTCCAGAACCCGAAAAGAGATATCGCAATGCAAGATCTGGCTATCAATGGCGGCCCTCGCGCCGTCGAGGGAACCCTTCCGAGCTTTCGCGATGCATCCGGGCGCACGCTCGGCGACGAAGAGATGAAAGAGTTGTCAGACGTGCTCAAGTCGGGCAGCCTTTCCTTTCTCGTCGGTCCGAAAACCGGCGAGTTCGAAAGGCAATTTGCGGCGAGATATGGTGTCCGCCACGCGGTCGCCGTCAGCAGCGGGACGGCGGCACTTCATACTGCCGTCATCTATCTCAATCCCGAACCTGGTGACGAGATCATCCTCTCGCCGGTAACGGATGTCGGCACCGTTATTCCCATCATTTCCCAACTGGCTATTCCGGTTTTTGCCGATGTCGATCCGCAGACCCACAACATTGACCCAGCTTCGATCGAAAGGAACATCGGCCCCCGTACCCGTGCGATTATCGTCACGCATGTCTACGGTCATCCGGCGGACATGGATGCGATCATGGCGATCGCGAAGAAACACAACCTCTTCGTCATCGAGGACTGCGCACAAGCTCATCTCGCCTTGTACAAGGGAAAGCTGTGCGGCACCTTGGGTAATCTCGGCTGTTTCAGTTTCCAGCAGTCGAAACACATGACCACTGGCGACGGCGGCATGGTGATCAGCAATGAGGACGAGCGTTTCGGGCGCGGGCTCAGACATTGCAGCGACAAGGGATGGCCGCGCGAAAGGGGAGGCCGCGACCATCTGTTTCTCGCGCCGAACTACCACATGACGGAGTTGCAAGCTGCGGTGGGCCTGGCGCAGCTGAAAAAGCTGGACCAGTTTGTCAAGGCGCGGGTTAGCGCCGCCGACAGGCTGACCGCGCTGCTTTCCGATACCGATGTCATCCCGGTCCTACCGTTGCCACGGACAACCGGCGTCTATTTCTTCTACTCATTTCGCCTGGATCCCCAAAGATTGTCGCGGCCGATCCCGGAAGTCATGAAAGCCCTGACGGCCGAGGGCATCGACGGTTTCATCGGCTATCCCGGTCAGATCCCCCTCTATCGATATCCCTTGATCAGGGAACACAAAACGTTCGGCAGTTCGGGCCTACCGTTCACCCTCGATGGCGTTCGCAAGGATGACTTTGACACCGAACTTTGTCCGGTGGCCGAGCGTGCCTGCCGAGAAACCATCTGCATGTGGTGGACGGACAGAATGGAGGACCATCATCTCGGGCAGATAGCCGATGCGATCCGCAAGGTGATCACGGCTTATCGAAAGTGAGATATGTCTGACCAACACTTGGAACCGCTCGAGGGAATCGCGCTGACGTTCGTGTTCGCGGCTGCGACAAGCATGCCATCGCGGAGATGGCGGCGCGCAAGCTCCTGCTCACCGAAGGACCAGCGAAATTGCGAGAAGCACCATTCCAGAGCTGAGGCAACTACCCCCAAGCCGAATGTGCAGCATCGCTACTCCGTCATGTTCTGCGCGGTTGCATCAGCAGTGAAGCGCTTCAGCACAAAGCCGTCCCGCCCTGCTTCCGCAGGTGTCGGGCGCCGGCTGACGGAAGCCAGGAGGCGGCGCGCGGCCATGTGGTCTGCCGGCCGGTTAATCGATTCCACTGCGGCGAGCACGCCCTTTCGAAAGCACAGAACCGAGAGGCCGTTGGCTTCCCGCAGTTCGACGAATTCGTCGCATCCTGCGGCAAGCCCGGCAATCTGAAGCTTCAGGTTACCTTGATCCGACCAGAACCAGGGAACGGCGCTGTATTGCGCGTGTTCGCCTTTTGCCAGCCGCGCGGCGAGAAGCCGCGCCTGGTCAGTCGCATTCTGAACCGACTCCAGCCGACACCGCGTACCCGCAGGACCGAAGAGGAAGTTGCAGCAATCCCCGATCGCGAAGATATTCTGATCGCTCGTGGCCAGTTGCCCGTCCACGATGATGCCGTTATCCACTTCAAGCCCGCAATCGCGCGCGAGCACGTCGTTGGGTATGACGCCGATGCCTGTGACGACGCAGTCCGCAGGCAGGAGCTGGCCGGATGATGTTTCGACACCCGTAACCGTTCCGCCCAATCCGGTGATACGGCCGACACCTTCTCCGAAAAGAAGTCTAGTGCCTTGCTGTGAGTGATACGCTTCGAAATAAGCGGACACTGCCGGACTGACCGCTCGGACCATGGCACGGGAAGCGGCGTCCACAACAGTGACGTCCAGCCCCAAGTGTCTTGCGACGGACGCGAATTCGAGCCCGATAAAGCCCGCGCCGATGATGACCGTCTGTCGGCAGCCATTCCGGAGCGCACTCTTCAACCTGTCCGCGTCGCCCAGTGTCGCGAGGCCATGGACCTGTTCGAGATCCGCGCCCTCCACTCGCAGTTCCCGGCGGTAAGCCCCCATGGCGAGAACGAGCCGGTCGTACTCCACCGCGTCGCCGCGATCGAGGAGGACGCGCCGGCTTTTGCGGTCGATGGCCGTGGCGTTGGCGGCAATGCGCTGGATACGGTTCTCGACGAAGAAGTCTTCCGGGCGGAAGACGAGTTCGGAGAGCGGAAGCTTGTCGAGCAAATAGGCCTTCGACAGCGGCGGGCGCTGGTAGGGAAGGCCAGGCTCGTCGCCTACCAGGACGATCGCTCCTCCGTACCCGGCCAGTCGCAAGGAAAGCACAAGCTGGAATCCGGCCTGTCCGGCTCCGACGATGACGATGCGTTCGGTCATACCTGACGCGCCGGGAGACGGATCCGCAGCCCGTCGAGGTCGCCCGTCAGCTTGATCTGGCAGCCAAGCCGGCTTTCCGACGTCCGTTCTTCAGCGGTGCCTTCCAGAAGTTCGTCTTCCTCTTCCGAGAGTGATTTGAGGCGCTCGTCAGAGATGTATACGTGGCAGGTTGCGCACATCGCGTTCCCTCCGCACTCCCCAACGATGCCGTCAATGCCGTTGCTCGTAGCAACCGCCATGATGCTCATACCCTCCGGCACGCTGATGCTGCGCTCGCTTCCGTCAGGCGACACAAATATTACCCGCATTGGATGCTCCGGATCATTCGATTTCCATCGGGAGGCTTCGCAGCCCGCGCAAGGTGTTGTTAAAAGCTCGGACCGGCTCCCCGGTGATCCGGATGCGCTTGACCTTCCGGGCCAACGCGCTGAGGATCAATTCGCCTTCCAGCCGTGCCACGAGTTGTCCAACGCACATGTGGATGCCCGCACCGAATCCGACGTGCCCACTCGTGACGCGGCGAATGTCATAGAGTTCGGGCCGCTCCCATTTTCGGCCATCCCGATTTGCGGCACCAAGGAACATAAGGACCTTTGAGCCTTCGGGAATGACATGGCCTCCGACTTCCGCTGCACGAGTGGTGGTCCGGAAAAAAGTCTGAACGGGAGACTCAAACCGGATACCTTCCTCGAAGGCATTCCTGGCGAGTTGCGGTTCGGACCTCAACGCTTCCCACTGGTCGTCGAATCGCGCGAGACAGTACAGCGCGGCTCCTATTCCGTTTACAGTGGTGTCGATGCCTGCTGTCAGCAGGGACCGCACGAGGAGCACAGCCTCTTCGGACGTTATCTGGCCGGCATCGACGGCCGCATGAACCTCGGCGCCAAACCCCGCGCCGGCCAGATTTTCCCGACGGCATTGTTCCGTCACGTATGCGACATGCGGAGTGGCCTTGGCGATTGCCTGGTCTCGCAGCTCATTGGGAGGCCCGAACGCATTGAACGCCAATCCCGCGTACGGCAGCAGGTGTTCCCGGCCTTCCGCGCCCAGCCCCACGGCATCGGGAAATACGGACATTGGGTAGGCTTCGGCCAGGTCCCGAACCCCGTCGAAGCGACCCCTGACGAGCAGCGCGTCGACCGTGCGTTCCGCGGAGGCCTCGAAAGATTCCCTTAGCTTCTTCACCGTTACCGGGGAAAGAACCTTCGAAAGTATTTTTCGCGCCCGGTCGTGCTCCGGCGGGTCCTTCTCAAGAACGAGGCTCGGCGGCCGCCAGGGTTTCTCCTTGGCGAAGTCCGCCAGGCCGACGCCGCGGCTCGAACAGAACGTTTGCCAATCCATAAGGACCTGATGGACCTGCTCGTACCGGGCAACTCCATAGATGCCATATCTCGAGAGGTAGAATAACGGGCCGCACTCCCGCAGTTCCTCATGGATGGGGAACGGGTCCTTGAAAAACTCGATGGAAAAGGGGTCAAAGTCGGAGATTGGCAAAGCTCCGCCGTTACCGCGGCGAACTTCCGTGGCGGGCTGTTCCTGTGGGACTGTCATGGGAGCTCCTTCAACGTGATACCGCGTCTCTCAGCAGGTGCGGCAAGACCTCGCTGCGTGGGCCTGGCGTTGCTCCAGCCGGCTGCATCGAGAACGTTCCGTCGTCTATCGTTTGTCGGCTCGCGTCTCATGAGGGCGCGGGCCTGGCATCGGTCTTGACCCGACCGCGAGAACCGGTTTGCCGCTTTGGCCGGCTGCTTTCGTTGGTCGCTTTCGATCATCCTGTGGACGATCTCCGCGCCACATAGGCGCCAGCCGACCTCGGTTAGCCCGATTTGCACAAGTCGATCAGGCCTGTCAAAAACCGCCGATATTCGGCGTTCTCCTGAGCGAAACGGACTATCGGTGCCGTCGCGGCCCCGAAACGCACATTCCAGATAACCTCCCCCACAGGGCGTGGCTGTGGCCTCCTCAGTCCTTGGCATTCCGGCCCGAAACACTGCGCGTCGGATCGGTATTGCCCGGAATAATATTGGTGTGCGCCTCCCAGCGTGTCGGGTCCTCGACCGACGAAGCCAAATTAGACGCCATTGGAAAATTTGCCTAGCAAATTTTAGTAATAGGCATAATTTGAATTATGGATTTTAGGCGGCTCGACTTGAACCTCATGCTGGTGTTTGAGGTGCTGTACGCGCAGCGGAGCGTAACGCTCGCCGCTCGCGTATTGGGCATGAGCCAGCCGACGATCAGTGTTGCGCTGAACAAGATGCGCATGTTCTTCAAAGATGAATTGTTCGTGAGGCAGGCGGGCTCCATGCAGCCTACTCCGTTCGCGGACTCGATCGCCGATCCCATCGGGCGGATTCTGCAGACGATCAGGAGTGAACTCCTGCAAGAGAGGAGTTTTGATCCGGCTACGACCGACCGGGTATTCTCGGTGAGCATGTCCGACATCGGCGAGCTTGTTTGGTTGCCGGCGCTTCTGCGGGTCCTGCGTGAGCAGGCTCCGAACGCGTCCATCCGCTGCCTTTCCCTAAAGCCAAACGAACTCAAGGAAGCGATGGCGAACGGATCGCTTGACCTCGCTGTCGGGTATTTCCCCGATCTCTCGGAGGCTTCGTTTTTCCAGCAGAAACTTTTCGACCATCCTTTCGCCTGCATCGTGCGGCGCGATCATCCGAGGATTGGCGAAACAATCAGCGCGGAACAGTTTCTTGAAGCGGAGCATGCCATCGTCGCCGCGGAAGGCCGGAGCCAGGAAATCTTCGAAAAGCGTATGCTCGATCTCGGGCTCAGGCGACGCGTGCTTCTGCGGTCCCCGCACTACATGAGCCTGCCGGTTCTGATCGCGCATTCTGATATGGTTTCCGTCGTCCCGCGGGCGGTTGCTCAGCTCGCTGTACAGACGGCGAATGTCAAAGCTCTGGAGCCACCGTTCTACATACCTCCTATCGGGCTCAAACAATTTTGGCATCGACGCGTAAATGGCGATCTAGCGGTCATCTGGTTTCGAAGTCAGGTCGCACGACACTTCCTGAACCGTGATCCCACGTCCGATCCCGCGTCGGCCTTGTTCGGACCGGTTTGAAAGTCGCCGGGACCCGTCAGCCGACTGCGCCGCGAGGTTTTTGGCGACGCCGAAATGCCGTTTCAAGACAGGGTCGCCAACAAGGGCGTCACCGTACAGGCTCGGCCGGACCAGTCGTTGCTCGATGCGCTGATGAGCGCAGGGATCGAGATGATCTACGACTGTCAACGTGGCGAATGCGGGCTTTGCGCCGTCAAAATTCTTCAACTAGAGGAGGGAACAACGGTCGACCACTGTCTTCAGCGATCGAGAAAAACACGAAAACCAATACATGCGTAGTTGCGTCTCGCGATTGACCACCGGCCTCACGGTGATCGATATCGGCCATCGCTGACACGGGAGAAATAGTCACTGCATCGGTTGAGGCTGGTCTAGCCGACGTCGCCTCCTAATCGAAAGTGATCGGGCCGGTCAGCCGCCTGCGGAGCCCCGTCCTGGCGGATGCAGAAATGTCCAAGGATTAATTAGATTTTTCTATTGTCTCCGATGATCGACTGTCGCTACCGTCCACTCGTCATTGGAACTTCGAAACGTTTGAGCGACGACGCTCAGTCCAGTTTCGCTCGCCTCAATGCCATGGTCGCGGGGACCGGGGAGTGGCAAGAGCACACCATATGGGTAGGACAATGGACGCGGCTCTGGAAGAAGATGTTTATGATGCGGTAATTATCGGCTCTGGGCCGTCGGGGGCGATAACCGCACATACACTCGCTGTGGCAGGTTTCAGGGTCATTTGTCTGGAGCAGGGAGACTACGCGCTTCCGTCGGATTATGCCGCCAACCACGACATGTGGGAACTTGTTGCCCGGGGTCATTGGCAGGCTGAACCAAATCGCCGGGGAAATCCGGCTGATTATCCCTTGAACGTCTCCGAGACCGATCTTGCGCCATCGATGTACAATGCGGTTGGCGGCTCCACCATCCACTATAGCGCTCTCTGGTCGCGGCTTGCACCGTCGGATTTTCGCGTTCGTACTCTTGATGGCGTCGCCGACGATTGGCCGATTGGCTATGACAAGCTTGCTCCATTCTACGACGAGGTCGACAATTTTATCGGTGTGTCCGGCGTGGAAGGCGACACGGCTTATCCTGAAGGACTTTCGCCTAAGCTGCCCCCGATGCCCCTCGGCAAGCTTGGCTTGAAAGCCGCCGGGGCCATGAACGAGTTGGGCTGGCATTGGTGGCCACACGCCAATGCGATCCCCAGCCAGAAGATTGGCTCGCTTGCAGCATGCGCGCGTTGGGGCACCTGCATACAAGGGTGTCCCGAAGGTGCCAAAGCGTCGTTCGACATGGCGTATTGGCCCGCGGCCATCAAAGCTGGCGCTAAGTTGGTCACCGGTGCTCGTGTTTCCAGAATTACGACAGATGGGAGCGGTGCTGCGACTGGTGCTGCGTGGATCAGCAAGGGAACGCAGTATCACACGCGGGCCAAACAGGTCGTTGTTTGCGCCAATGGCATAGGCACGCCAAGGCTGCTTCTGCTTTCAGCAAGTGAGCAGCATCCTCATGGGCTGGCCAATTCATCCGGTCTGGTGGGCAAGAACCTGATGCTGCACCCAAACTGTACCGTTATCGGCTACTATGAAGAGGATCTGGAATCCTGGCGCGGTCCTGTCGGGTCCGTCATCAGTTCAATGCAGTTCTTTGAAACCGATCGTTCTCGCGGCTTCGTGCGTGGTCCGAAATTGCATGCCTGTCCAACGCCTGGGCTGCTGTTCAATGGTATCGACCCCCACAGGCTTTTGCCATTCGATGCGCTTTGGGGTGCGAACTTCCATCACGTCATTCGGGATGCGCGCAACGCGATCTTCTGGGGGGCAAACATCGACGACCTGCCAGAAGAAAGCAATCGGGTTACCCTGGATCCCGATCTTTGCGATGGTGATGGTATTCCCGCACCAAAAATCAGCTATCGGTACAGCGAAAATACGTTGAAGATGCGCAGTTACGTCATGGGGAAGCTTGTTGAAATTCATAAGGTGGCAGGGGCAAAGAAGCTCGTTGAGATCGCTGACTTGAAAGGCGAGCCCGGGCACCTGCTCGGAACCGGCAGGATGGGTCAGGATGCGAAGACCTCCGTGGTTGACGAATATGGCCGAGCTCATGACGTCCCCAATCTGGTCATCTCCGATGGGAGCATATTCGTGACCGGCGGCGCCGCGAACCCAACCAGCACGATTGCGGCGCTCGCGCTGCGCAACGCAAAACAGCTTATCGCGACCTTAAACGAGGCAAATTGACAATGGTTACTGTTCAGCAAGCCCACACAAATGAGCGCCTTTCCGTTTCCATGCCCCGGCAGGCTCCTCCTCGCAACTTCACCGACCTGGAAATGCAAACGCTGCGGGTTGTTGCCGACACTTTGATACCGGCCGCTAACGGAAATCCGTCCGGTAGCGGCCTCGCAAAATTCGAAGGTCTCGTCACCCGCGCGGCGGCAATCCTCGACAAACACTTCGCAACACTGACGGCAATCCTCGGCGAGCTGTCGGCGATACCTTCGGAACAGATGTGGGACCGGCTTCGTGAATTGGAGGCGCAGGACAACGAGACCTTTTATCTCCTCTCTACGTTGCTCGCAGGTGCATATTTATATTCCGATGAGATGAAAGCCGAACTGCAATACCCCGCACCACACCGAAACCCTCCTGGTCTTTTCGATGCCGCAGACGAACTCTCAACCGGTATTCTAGACCCAGTGATCGAACGGGGGCCAATCTTCGTACGCGTCGATTGAGGTGAAAAAGTAGGATATGGGCCCGCGCGGTATCGAGCGCCTCATAGAGCCCCAGTTCATCACGCCATTGTTGAAGAGCGCTGCACCATCTTGAATGGCCAGAGGATCTTATGATGTCCATAGCGGGCCCAATCGATCCGTCGATGCAATCGGTTATTTGGAGCAAGACCCTCGCCGAGCCGATCATCCGCTTCCCCACATTGGAAGAAGACCAAGTTGCCGACGTTTTGGTGATTGGAGGCGGGTTTTGTGGTCTGAGCGCCGCAATCCATGCAGCCCGCCATGGTGCCAGCGTTGTTCTTGTCGATGCGCGAACTGTGGGCGCGGGTGCATCCGGAAGAAATGGCGGCAATAGCATCCCACATTTCCCGGGGACGATGACACCTTCAGACGTTGCGTCGATCCTTGGTGCGAAGAAAGCGCAGGCTCTTTGCGAACTGGTCGTAGCCGGCTCGGACATGGTTTTCCAGCAAGCAGCTGAATTTCAAATCAACTGCTCGTCTGCGCAAAATGGCTGGATGCAGCCGGCGCACTCACAACACTCACTGCCAAAAGTTCGGCGCGCCTATGAAGAATGGAAGGCTCTCGGAGCGCCGGTCCAGTGGCACTCCGCCGCTGACACCCACGACCTCCTTGGCGCCGTTGGCTATATCGGTGGCTGGTCGAACCCGACCGGCGGCTCGGTCAACCCCTACGGCTTGGCGCTGGGCCTTGCAAGGGTGGCGATGAAGGCGGGTGTTCGTATTTTTGAGAATACTTCAATCCAGAGCATCGAACAAACGACCACCCTGCCGGTCGCGGTTTGCGGCGAATTGCGGGTGAAAGCGAGCATCATCCTTATCGCCACCGGCGGCTACACTGGGGATGTCTTTAAAGAAGTACAGCGCTCTGCAATCCCTGTTAATCTTTATCAGGTTGCAACCAAGCCGCTGCGCAAAGAGCTTCGGGCATCTATCTTGAAGACCCAGATGTGCTTTTCAGATCGCCGTAAGTCTGGCGGTTTCGGCAGGCTAGATGCCGAGGGCCGGTTAATCACGGGAGGGGCGGTGTTCGCACTTGGCAACAGCAGACGCTACGGTGAAAGTCACGCCCGCACCCGACTGAAACTCCTCTACCCGCAGTTATCGGAGCAAGACGTCGCCCTGGAGGCCTACTGGGAGGGGTTTTGCGCGATGTCTGAATCACACCTCCCCCATGTCTTACGGCTTGGAGCCACCGTCTTCTCCCTCGTCGGGTTTTCGACCCGCGGTCTCAATCTAGCTCAAAACCTCGGTCGGCTTCTGGGTGAGTTCGCAGCTGGGAAAGCAGCGTTGGAGGACGTACCGGTGGCACTTGTGGAGCGTAGGCGAGATATTGCTTACTGGCCCATCAAATCCCGCGCCGCGCGTTACATTTTCCCATGGTTTCAGGCACAAGACCGCTTAGGTCTATCGTAGGAGCTCGCCTGGTCTTCGCTCAAGGAGAAGCCTTAGCACCGCCGTTGAACTCACGTTGGCCAGTGTCGGCTGAATTGAGCAGTGACTACGGGCGGACCGGCATTCTTGTTAACAGCACTGGCATCGTCACATATTGGCCGGTCGCCGAATGCAGTGACGAGGAATGGCAGCGCGTCCTCTCTGAAAATCGAAAGGCCCGGGGAAGCAGGCCTGGTTCACGAAGCTCACTGCGGCAGCTCGCGACACAAACCAAGCTCCAGGATTTTCGCCACCAGACGCGCAGCATGCATACGCCCGCTGTCAGCTACAAGCGCCACCGTCTTTCCTGCAGAGATCATTGCCGACGCGATCTGGCTGTAGTTTCAGCTCCCGCTGAGCCGGCGGAATGCCGCAGGAACCCGGCATGTTGGTTTCCTCCGAGACGATCCGCCGTCTGGGTAAGAAGGATTCGGGCGTCGACCCGTGGGTGACGCGGCAGAAGCACTTAGTCCAATGTTTTGTTGGATTTTACCATTGTCTGATAGCAGGCTGCATGGTTACGTCGATCAGGCTGCGGTGACGCAAGCTTCCGGGACGGCCAGTACACATGGAGCAACGGAAATAGCCGCGATAGCGGCGCTGCATTTCAGATGGTAGCCGCAGAAGACGGCGCCAACCTGGCTCGCACAGGAATGTCACGACAGTCATAAACCATACGGGAACAATGGTGGAGGCATACATGTCTAACGGTATCAATCATTGGGAAATGAGCCGCCGAACGGCCTTGAAGGCTGCTGCTGCGCTGTTCGCTGCCTATAATCTCAGTTCGTCTGGAGCGCGTGCCGCTAGCGGCAAAAGCCTCAACATTCTGAATACAAATCTGCTTTTTTGCGACGTCCTGGCAAAGGTGATCCCGAAGGTTTATACCGATGCGGAAATCACAGCCGAAGAAAATCCTCAAAACGAGCACTATGAAAAGCTCCTGGTTGAGATGTCGCAAGGTTCCTCGACCTACGATCTCTTAGTCTTGGACAATATGTTTTCTCATCAGTTTCTTGTCAACAAGTGGGTGAAAGCGGTTGATGACATCAAGGCTGATGATCCATCACTTCCGGCCTTGAAGTACGAAAACGTCGCCCCGGCGTCTTTGAAATATCTGCAGTATGACGGCAAAAGTTTCGGCATACCGATGACGCTTTCGACTCCGATCTTCGTCTATAGAAAGGATTTGTTCGAGGCCAAAGGTCTTTCGGTCCCCACGAACTGGGACGATTATCGAAAATGCGCTGAGGCGCTTCACACCGATGAAGTTGCTGGCAATATCTTGCTGCTCGGCGGCCAGGACGCTCACATGTCGGGGGACTGGGCGACCCGACTGATGAGCATGACAAAGCTAGGCCCGGATGACGATGGCGTGCTGGACAGCGCGCTCCGGCCGGTGTTCAATTCGGAAGGCCAGGGTGCAAGGGCCATCGAGCGAATTAAGGAAGTGCTCCCGTTTGCGCCGAAAGGTGCCGAAGGTCTCGATTATCCTGATGGCGTCTCGCTTTTCTCGCAGGGAAAAGCCGCGATGTTCATCAGCTGGTCGGATGTGTTCGCTGGCATGGAGAACGGCCCATTGAAGGGCAAAATTGGATATGCAGCCGTTCCAAGTGAGAAATACCAGCAGCAAATGACCGGTGGCCTTTCGCTGGCTGTCAGTGCCTTTTCGAATAATCCGAGCGAAGCTTACAAATTCCTGGATTGGATGCTGAAGGGCGAGGGCTACAGGCTCTTTCTGGAGAACGGCGAGACAAATCTTGTGCTGAAGTCGCAACTTGACGATCCGGCAGTGCGGGCAAAAATTCCGTCTCTGAATGTGTACGAGGATTTCAAGAGGCGAGGGACCACTACGATCGCGTTGACCCCTTATCGAGCTCCGAACGCGGTTGAAGTGCAGCGCGTTTTATACGAAGAAATTTTAGCCGCCGTCCTCGGCAGAAAGACCCCTGAACAAGCGATGAAGGACGCCGAAGTTCGCGTGCAGGGTGTTATCCGCTAACTTCGCACAAAATGTATAGAGGAATGGCCCCTGGAGGTCATTCCTCTCGTGTACGGGGAATCGTCGTGAGCATGACGGATTCAATTTCAATGGCAAAAGTGGGTGGCGATAAGGCGCAGAGGGCAGGGGAGCGCCGCGCCGGCTTGTTGCTTCTCACGCCAGCTTTCGTTCTGATGAACGTCGTCGGTTTTTTCCCGATGGTGTATTCGCTTTACATTTCACTGACGGACTACAACCCCTCGCACGGCGGCATTGCTCGCTTTGTAGGCCTGGGAAACTACGCTAAGGCATTTTTTGATCTGCAATATTGGCATGCCTTGGGGCTCACTTTTGTTTTCGTCACACTGAGTGTGACGTCGTCACTGATACTCGCTGTACTGTTGTCCCTGCTCTTCAATATGCGTTATCCCGGATTCTTCTTGTTACGCACGATCATATTGATTCCGATGTTGATTACGCCAATCGCGGTCGGGATCGTGTGGCGTGTCATGATGATGCCGGATCTCGGAGTGCTCAACTACATTCTAACCGTCATAGGCTTGCAGCCGCAGCTTTGGACTTCCTCATCAAGCACCGCGCTCTTGTCAATTGTTCTCGTGGATATTTGGCAATGGACGCCCTTTATGTTTCTTATCGTCTTTGCCGGCATTTCTTCGTTGCCAAAGAGTCCGTTTGAGGCTGCCGCGATCGACGGGGCGGGTGCCATAAGGGTATTTTTCTCGATAACCTTGCCGCTCCTCAGGCCGGTCATCGTTATCGCAACCCTCCTGCGCATCGTGGATGCTTTCCGGACATACGACGCTGCATTCATTATGACACGAGGCGGCCCCGATTTCGCAACCGACCTCGTTAGCGTTTATCTGCAGAGAGTAAACTTCCGAGTTTTTGATCTTGGCTACGGCTCCGCATTGTCGTGGATTACCCTCGTGATCCTGACTGTCATTATTTTGATCTTTACGAAGCTCTCCGGTTTCACACGCATCATTTCCGAAAAAGAAGGCCGGTAGGAGTTGTCAATGTCCGTACATCGAGCCCCTATTCGCCGCTTCTCCAAGATGATCCTTGTCTACATGCTGGCGCTTCTTGCCACAGCGTTTTTTGCTTTCCCAATTTTTTGGATGGTCACTGCCTCTTTGAAAAGCGACCAGAGTATTACAGCGTACCCGCCGGTATGGGTTTTCGCTCCGAGTCTGCAAAACTATGTCAAGCTGGTCGAAGAACTTGGCATAATGAAAATGTTCATCAATAGCGCAGTCATAGTAGGCTTGTCCACATGTCTGGCAATGGTCTGCGGAACGCTTGCTGCCTATGCGCTGGCACGATTCGATATAAGAAACAAACAGTTGATCGCGTTCGAAGTTTTATCAATCCGCATGTTGCCGCCGATCGTCAGCGTTGTTCCGATGTTCATCCTGGCTCGCTGGGTTGGTGTTTTCGATACTTACTGGTTGCTTATCGCCGCATATGCCATTTCCGGTCTCCCTTTTGTGGTTTGGGTCATGCGCGTCTTCATTCAGGACATTCCGCAGTCAATCGAAGAAGCCGCGTTGATCGACGGTTGTTCAAGGCTTGAAGCATTTTGGCGAGTGATGTTGCCCCTGCTTCTGCCGGGGCTGGCCGCTACCATGGTCATCGTTTTCATGTTTGCCTGGAACGAGTTTCTCTTGGCGTCGATGCTGACATCGAATGCGGCCAAAACGCTGCCGGTCATAGCGGCTAATACTTTGAACGCAAAATCCATCGCGTGGGGCATGGCCTCAGCGGCGGGGGTCATCATGTCACTGCCTGTCGTCGTGCTTGTTCTGCTGATGCAACGCTATCTTGTTCGCGGCCTGACGCTAGGCGCGGTAAAGGGCTAGAGGAGATTATCGTGGGCATTCAGATCAGGAACGTGCAAAAGCGGTTCGGCGCCGTTACCGTCGTCAATGGAGTGTCGGTTGATATTGCCGATGGTGAGTTTTTTGTCATGCTGGGCGAGTCAGGCTGCGGGAAAACGACCACACTGCGAATGGTCGCAGGGCTAGAATTGCCTACATCCGGCTCCATTCATATTAATGGCAAGGACGTGACCTTTGCAGAGCCCCGCCATCGCGACATCGCGATGGCATTCCAAGACTATGGGCTATACCCGAACATGACGGTTTTCGAGAACATCGCGTTTCCGTTGAAGATTCGTAAAGTGCCACAGGCCGATCGCCGCAGAAAGGTCGAGGAAACGGCCGGTAGGCTCGGGATTGCCGATTACCTTAGCCGCAAGCCCTTTCAGCTTTCCGGTGGTCAACGGCAGCGCGTTTCGCTTGCTCGAGCTCTGGTTCGAAATCCCAAGGTCTTCCTTATGGATGAGCCGCTTTCGAATCTTGACGCTAAGCTTCGCGCAGTCATGAGGACTGAGATCAAGAAGCTTGTCGCCGACCTCGGGATCACGACTATCTATGTAACCCACGACCAGATCGAGGCTATGTCCATGGCCGATCGCATAGCGGTTATGCGGAGAGGCGACATGGTACAGGTCGGATCACCGCTAGAGATCTATGACAGGCCCCTGACGCGCTTTGTGGCGGACTTTATGGGATCGCCACCTATGAACCTTTTTGCTGCATCTCTGAAGACGCCAGGTCGTCCGACCTGTCAGATACAAGAATTTGTCGACTCTATTCCTGATGACGAGCAGGCTTTGATCGCGGGTAGACTGGATTCAACAGGTCAGTTCAGCGCCGGCATTCGACCTGAACATTTGAAGCTTGTCCAACCAGGTTTTTCCGGCTCCGCGCGTGCGGTCGTGGATTTTGTCGAACCATTGGGTCAAACCACCAACGTATATCTGACGGCGGGAGAAACCCGTTTCATTGCGGTCACAGATCGATGCAATCGGCAGGTGGGTGATGTGGTTGGCGTGTACGCCCCGCCCGAATTCGTGCGTGTTATAGCCAACTAGCAGCGCTTTCTGTTCTCGGCGGGATGCATTCAGGCAGGTTGTCGAGGCAGCCGGCATTCCGACCTCTGACGATGACTTACTGGAATCGATTTCCGATGGAGGCCCATCTTGCTGCAGACTCAATCCCATCTTTTGCCCCGTATTTACGGCCACTTTATCGACGGCGTGCTGTCTGATCCCTCACAAACTTTGATCGACCGACATTCACCGGTGAACGGATCACTGCTTGCCCGCTTTTCGGCCGGCACGCCGAAAGATGTTGATGACGCCGTCTCGGCAGCGGTCAGAGCATTCCATCGCGAGGACTGGGCGGATCTCACCGGCTCCGCCCGCGCCAAGTTGCTCAATAAATTTGCCGACCTGATCGCTGACCATGCCGACCATCTCGTCCAGATGGAGGCGGAAGAGGCATCTAAAGCAATAAAGATGTCCGTCCATGAACTGGCAATGGTTGTTGAAATGACCCGTTTTGCGGCCTCGCTTGCCATCACGGCGAAAGGTGAAGCGCATACGCAGTTGGGTCCTGGAGTACTTGGTCTCGTCACGAAAGAACCGTCCGGGGTCGTTGGAATGATCGTACCGTGGAACTTTCCCCTGGTCTGCCTTTTCCAGAAACTTCCCTACGCGCTCGCTGCCGGCTGCACTGTGGTTATCAAGCCATCGGAACTGACCTCCAGCACCGCCCTGGAAATCGCGAAGCTGGCGACGAAAGCCGGTATTCCTCCGGGTGTTATCAACGTTGTGACAGGCAACGGTGCGATCGTGGGTGAAGCTCTCACCGGCCACCCGGATGTTTCGATGATCTCGTTCACCGGATCCACTGCCGTCGGACGGCGGATCGGCGCAAAATGTGGCGAGAGCGTAAAACGCGTTGCGTTGGAGCTTGGAGGAAAAGGTGCGAACATCGTGTTTGCCGATGCGGATCTCGACGCCGCACTGGATGGCATCCTTTTTGGCTTTGTCTTCAATCAGGGTGAGGTCTGCGCAGCCGGAGCGCGCTTGATCATTGAGGACAGCATTGCCGATGACTTCGTGTCGAAACTTGCGGAGCGTGCCAAGCTGATCAATGTCGGCCATCCGACGGATGAGCAGGCCGACATGAGTGCGCTTATTCACGAAAGCCACATGCACAAAGTCCTGGCTTATATTGCAGAAGGCCAAAAGGAAGGGGCTGTCGTGATTTGTGGCGGACAGCGTCTTCGCGGCCAGGAGTACGATGACGGCTATTTCATTGGTCCGACAATCCTGACTGAAGTCACGGCAGACATGCGAGTTTTCCGAGAGGAGATATTTGGACCGGTTCTATGCGTCACAAGGTTCAAAAGCCTGGAAGAGGCAATTAACCTTGCCAATCTCACCGAATATGGGTTGGCAAACGGCGTGTGGAGCAAGGACATCGACAAGGTTCTTCTGACCACGCGGAAGCTGAAATCAGGGACCGTTTTTGCCAACACCTATCTGGAGGGGGCCGTGCAGCTGCCGCAAGGTGGCGTCAAGCAAAGCGGTTTCGGCCGTGAGAACGGCCTGGACGCGCTTCATGAATACATGGAGACCAAGCAGACCTACGTGAAGCTGGGCCGACGTCTACCAATCCTTGCCCACACCATCGCGTAATTCTTCGGAGGATCTGTTTTGCCAAACGATAGAAGGCGCATCGCGGTTATTGGTTTTGGAGCGATGGTACGCAGCTTGCAGGCGTCGTTTCGCAGGTCTGGCAATCATTTTGAAGTTGCAGCGACGCTGGTTCCTAGGGAGTTCGCCCCAGCGCCGAGCGAACTGGGCGGGGTGAGGCTCTTCAATGATGTTGCGGAACTGATCGACTGGCATCCCTCACTCGTTGTTGAATGCGCGAGTCACGACGCTGTCCGTGACTTCGTTCCCGCGTTGTTGCGAAAAGGAATCGACACCATCATCGTTTCCGTGGGCAGTCTGAGTGACAAGACGCTGCTGGACAGCCTTGAAGCCGCCGCGACAAAGGGAGCTAGTCGCCTAACTGCAGTGTCAGGTGCCATTGGGGGTCTTGATGTCCTGAGATCCGCAAGAAGCGCGGGACTAAGCTCCGTCGCATATACCGGAACCAAACCGCCCAACGCCTGGACGGGTACACCGGCAGCGGATGCAGTTGACTTGGCGTCTCTTAGCCAGCCGACAGTAATATATAAAGGCAATGCAGAGCAGGCTGCACGACTTTATCCCAAAAACGCCAATGTGACCGCTGCGGTCGCCCTCGCTGGCATCGGCTTCGAGGCAACCAGCGTCGTACTCATTGCAGACCCTGACGCGACTACGAACCTCCATCGAGTGGAGGCGACAGGTGCCTTTGGCAGTTTCTCGATTGAGCTTCAAAACAAGCCCTTGCCTGATAACCCAAAAACATCCTGGTTGGCGGCTTTAAGCATCGAAGAAGCCATTGTTCGGCACTTTAGAGCGATCGATGTTTAGCCAGCTCGGCTTGTCCTTGTCGATCGAGTACGTCATCGGGCGAAGCTTTCAGTGCGCAAGAAAGTATTGAGGGAACTCAATGAAGATATTGGTCCCCGTCAAGCGGGTAGTTGACTACAACGTAAAGATCCGCGTCAAGCCGGATGGCTCGGGCGTCGATCTGACCAACGTGAAGATGTCGATGAACCCGTTCGACGAGATTTCGGTCGAAGAAGCGCTTCGTCTGAAGGAAGCCGGCAAGGCCGACGAAGTGGTTGTCGTGTCGATCGGCCCGCCCAAGGCCGAGGAGACACTGCGCACCGCGCTCGCCATGGGCGCCGACCGGGCAATCCTGGTCGAGACCGAAGATCAGGTGGAGCCGTTGGCGGTTGCCAAGATCCTCAGGGGTATCGCCGATGCCGAAAAGCCTGGCCTGATCATTGTCGGCAAGCAAGCGATCGACGACGACTCGAACCAGACTGGCCAGATGCTGGCCGCCCTCCTCGGTTGGGCCCAGGCGACCTTCGCCTCGAAGATCGAGATCGGCGATGGCAAGGCAACCGTGACCCGAGAAGTCGATGGCGGCCTGCAGACGATCGACATCAAGATGCCGGCGGTTGTCACGACTGACCTGCGCCTGAACGAACCACGTTACGCCTCGCTGCCCAACATTATGAAGGCCAAGAAGAAGCCGCTCGACAAGAAGTCGCCAGCCGATTTCGGCATCGATACTGCAGCCCGCCTCAAGGTTCTGAAGACGGAGGAGCCGGGTGGCCGCAAGGCCGGCATCAAGGTCAAGTCGGTTGCCGAACTCATCGACAAGCTGAAAAACGAAGCCGGCGTCCTCTAAGGTCCCGAAAACGAGATTTCATCATGCCTATTCTTCTTCTGGCTGATCACGACAACGCCACCCTGTCCGACCTGACCGCAAAGGCGCTGACAGCCGCTTCCAAGATCGGCGGCGATGTGCATGTGCTGGTTGCCGGCAAGGGCGCCAAGGCTGCCGCCGATGCAGCTGCAAAGCTATCCGGCGTTTCGAAGGTACTGCTTGCCGAGGGCGACGATCTTGCCAACAATCTCGCGGAGCCCTTGGCAGCCCTCATCGTCTCGCTCGCCAGCACTTACGATACCATCATCTCGGCCGCCACCTCGGTCGGCAAGAACGTACTTCCGCGCGTGGCGGCCCTGCTCGACGTCGCGCAGATCTCGGAGATCATCGAAGTCGTTTCGGCCGATACCTTCAAGCGTCCGATCTACGCCGGCAATGCCATCCAGACCGTGCAAGTAGCCGGCGCCAAGAAGGTCATAACCGTGCGTACGGCTTCATTTCCCCCAGCCTCCCAAGGCCCCCTTGCTGCCGTTGAGAAAATCTCAACGGCAGCTCTTTCTTCTTCTCTCTCGGCATTCGTCAAGGATGAACTGTCAACATCCGACCGACCTGAACTGACCTCCGCCAAAATCATTATTTCCGGCGGCCGTGCACTCGGCTCCGCGGAAAAGTTCCGGGAAATCATCCTTCCCGTCGCCGACAAGCTCGGTGCCGCCGTCGGCGCTTCGCGCGCGGCGGTCGATGCGGGCTACGCGCCGAACGACTGGCAGGTCGGCCAGACCGGCAAGGTCGTCGCCCCGGAACTCTACATCGCCTGCGGCATCTCGGGTGCCATCCAGCACCTCGCCGGCATGAAGGATTCGAAGGTCATCGTCGCCATCAATAAGGATGAGGATGCCCCGATCTTCCAGGTCGCCGACTACGGTCTCGTCGCTGACCTCTTCGAGGCCCTACCGGAGCTGGAAAAAGGGCTTCGATAGAAACGTGCTGGACTTCTTTCAAGACGCGCATGACTGCTTAGCAAAAGTCTGGAAAGAGCGATGGATACGAGCCTCGCATCCACGGGAAAGTCTCGCTCGCTCGCCGTATAATAGAGTCTGCCGCGGCGCCTGACATTCGCGTCGGGTCCAGGAGCGGCTGCTTGGCAAGCTGAAGCCCCTGTCATCCATCGAACCTCGGCTGCCAGCGTCGGTCACCACCTTGAAACGTCGAGGTTCGGCTTCGGGTGGTATCTGCACCCTCCCTCGACGCTTAAATCTGATCGACGGGCAGGGCTTGTTCGGCGATCGGGCCTTTGGTTGCCAGCCGACGAAACGCGATTGGCGATAGGCCGGTGTTCGTAGTGAAAAATCGAGTGAAGTAAGCCGCATCATCATACCCGAGCGTAAAAGAAATTTCCTTTACGCTCAAGTTTGTATTCGCTAAATACGAACGAGCCTGCTCCAAACTGCGCGCCTTTATATTTGAGTGTACCGTTTTACCGGTTGCTTGAACGGAGACCTTATTTAGATTTGAAAACGACATGTTCATTCGGTCAGCATAAAATTGCACATTTTTATGAGTTTTATAATATCTGTCGATAAGTTGCGACAATATTTCAATCTTACTTTTCCCTGCTGGATCGGTGGTATCGCTCGTTTTAACGCCGAACTGAAGCACGTTCCTTTCAGCAACAATCCTTAGAAATTCAACCATAAAAGAAAGGACTGCTGCTTCTCGCGCTATGATATAGGGATATGTCTCCGTGCTGTGCTCGTATATAACGCGTTCTATTGCAGTCAAAACCTCGGGATTTCGATCTCTTTCGATCTGTTCGATGATGGTTATATGTTTGACCAAGTCACTGGCGAGAAATCCCTTCTGAGCTAGTCGATCAAAATACGCAGTGCTAATTGTTATTACATGGCCAAACGTCTTCGTATCGATGTATGAGTAGAAACCATGCTCCATATTCGGTGGGATCATAACAAGGCTATTGCTGCCAAAATGATGCTGTCCGTCTGGATATATAAGCGTCGATCGTCCCTCGGAAATATAGACGAATTGATACAAATCGACATGCACATGCAAGTCGATATTTGACATTAGGTTGTTGCTTCTAACGAGAATCGACTCTGCATTTGAGAAGATTGATCGACCAAACTCAGGGCTCTCGCCGTAGAGAGAATAGGCTGGCGCGCGGCTTGAGCCATTTACACGCGGCTTCGTTGTTTTCTGCATCGCGATTCACCTCTCAAATCTCAAACTCCAGCATTGCAGGAATGAGGAGAATGTCCAACATGATGTTGGATATTACCATTGCCCGCTTTGAGCGAAAGTGATTTCTTCAACTCAGGCATGGATTGAATGGCTACGTCTTACGCAACCTTTGGTTGTCGATTGTCGACGCTTCAATACATCCGTGAAGCATGTCCTGCGGGCTCCACCGAGTATCCAGGGTGGCCGAAAACGGAGGGCCGCCTAGGGAGACCGGGCGGAAACCGGCATCGCGTTTGTGCACTGTGGGGAGGAGGACCGAAGTCGTGCCATTTGACACCATCGGCGGCATCACGCTGCACCATCGCCACATCAAGGCGGCTGGCAACGCGGGGCCGATCGTGTTCATCAATTCGCTCGGCACCGATTTCCGCATCTGGGACCAGATCCTGTCGAACCTGGACGGGGAAATGCCGCTGCTGGTCTACGACAAGCGCGGCCACGGGCTCTCCGATAACAGCGACATCAGGTCGATCGACGATCATGTCGATGATCTCTCGCACCTCATAGATCATTTCGGGCTGGACAAGGTCGTGCTGTGCGGCCTGTCGGTCGGCGGCCTGATCGCGCAAGGGTTTTATATCAGGCACCCTGACATGGTCGAAGGCTTGATCCTGTGCGACACGGCACACAAGATCGGCACGGCCGAGAGCTGGAACACGCGAATTTCGGCCGTCGAGCGCGACGGCATCGAGGCGATCGCAGACGGCATAATGAAAGTGTGGTTCACGCCGAATTTCCGTGACGCGCGCGCTGCCGACCTTGCTGGTTACCGCAACATGCTGACCAGGCAGGCGCTGCCTGGCTATGTCAAAACCTGCATGGCGGTCCGCGACGCTGATTTCACCCACGCGACACACCGCATCGCCATACCGACGCTCTGCGTCGCTGGCGACCAGGATGGCTCCACGCCTCCCGATCTTGTTCGCTCGTTGGCCGAGATGATCCCCGGTGCGCGCTTCGAGATCATCCGCGAAGCCGGACACATTCCCTGCGTCGAACAGCCTGAAGCACTGACCGCCTTGATCCGCGATTTTGTCGCATCACTTGCCCCTGGAGCAGAAACCCATGGATGAAGTCCCCGGCAACTCAGCCAGATATCGCAGTGGCCTCGCAATCCGTCGGTCCGTGCTCGGCGACCGCCATGTCGACCGAGCCGCGAATGCCGCCACCGATTTCGACCGGCCTTTCCAGAGCCTGATCACCGAGGCGGCTTGGGGAACCGTGTGGGCGCGACCTGGTCTGTCCAGACGCGAGCGCTCGATCGTGACGTTGGCGCTGCTGGCGGCGCTCGGTCACGATGAAGAGGTCGCCATGCATGTGCGCGCCACCGCCAACACCGGGGCGTCACGCGACGATATCTGCGAAGCGTTCCTGCATGTCGGGATCTATGCCGGCGTACCGGCGGCCAACCGCGCCTTCAAGATCGCCAAGGGGGTATTTTCGGAAATGGACGAAAACCAGAATGTCCATGCCCGCTAACCCCGGTTCGAACCGGACGCCGGAGACCGGCGCCTTCTTCCAGCGCGACCGGACATGGCATCCGCCGGCACTGACGCCAGGCTACAAGAGTTCGGTGATGCGCTCACCGCAGAAGGCGCTGCTGTCGTTCGACAACACGCTGTCGGAGATCGCAGGTCCGGTGTTCGGCCACGCCATGCTCGGCGAACTCGACGCCGACCTGATCCATAATTTCGCCAGGCCGGGCGAGAGCGCCATCGGCGAGCGCATCATCGTCTACGGACGCGTGCTCGACGAGCGCGGCATCGGCGTTCCCGGCGTGCTGCTCGAATTCTGGCAGGCCAATGCCGGCGGCCGCTACCGCCACAAGAAGGACGGCTATCTGGCGGCACTCGACCCGAATTTCGGCGGTTGCGGCCGCACCATCACCGGCGAGGACGGCAGCTATGCCTTTCGCACGGTCAAGCCCGGCCCCTATCCCTGGCCGAATGGCCCCAATGACTGGCGCCCGGCACACATCCATTTCTCGGTGTTCGGCCATGGCTTCGCGCAGCGGCTGATCACGCAGATGTACTTTGAGGGCGACCCGCTGATCTGGAGATGCCCGATCGTGCGCGGCATCGCCGACAAGGCGGCCATCGAGGCGCTGACGGCCAGCCTCGACACGCAGGCGACGATCCCGATGGATGCGCTCGCCTACAAGTTCGACATCGTGCTGCGCGGGCGGCGCTCGTCGGTGTTCGAAAACCGGCCGGAGGGCAACTGATGGCGCAGTCGCTCGACCGGCTCAAGGAAAGTCCTTCGCAGACCGCCGGACCCTACGTCCATATCGGGCTGACGCCGAATTTCTGCGGCATTAGCGGCGTCTATGCGGCCGACCTCGGCGCTACCATGGTCAACGACAAGACCAAGGGCGAGCGAATCGGTCTCAAGATCCGGGTGCTCGACGGCACCGGCACGCCGCTCAAGGATGCGTTGATCGAGATCTGGCAAGCGGATGCGGACGGGCTGTACAATTCGCCCGCCGAATTGCGCGGTGCCGCCGATCCGAATTTCCAGGGCTGGGGCCGCTGCCCGACCGACATGGAAACGGGCCTGTGCGATTTCGAAACGATCAAGCCCGGCCGCGTGCCGTACCAGGACGGGCGACTGATGGCGCCGCATGTCAGCCTTTGGATCGTCGCTCGTGGCATCAACATCGGCCTGCAGACGCGGCTGTATTTTTCCGATGAGGCGCAGGCCAATGCGCAGGATCCTATCCTGGCGCTCATTGAGCACCGCGTTCGCGTGCCGACACTGATCGCCGAGCGCCAGGACAACACTTACGTCTTCGACGTCCATCTCCAGGGCGACAAGGAGACGGTCTTCTTCGACAGCTGACCCGCACCATGACCGTATCGCCTTTCGATCATCCGCTGCTTTCCAGCCTTCTCGGCAACGAGGAGACCGCCAGGCATTTTTCTGTCGAAGCAGAAATCGCCGCGGCGTTGGCATTTGAGGGCGCGCTGGCGGAGGCGGAGGCCGACAACGGTATTGTCGGCAGGGACGCCGCCGCAGCGATCGTTGCGGCGCTGAACTCGTTCAGGCCGGACACAGGCTTGCTACGTGCCGGCGTGGCGAAGGATGGCGTCATGGTTCCGGAACTGGTGCGCCAGATCAGGGCGGCGGTCGGCGAACCGCACGGCGCTTCCGTTCATTTCGGCGCCACCAGCCAGGATGTCATCGATACGGCGCTGGTGCTGCGGCTGAAGTCTGTGGTCGAGCATCTCAGTCTGCTGCTGACCGAAAACATCGTGCGCCTTTCGGCGCTCGATGAGCGTTTCGGGGGCAGGGCGCTGACCGGAATGACGCGGATGCGGCCGGCGATCCCTATTCGAGCGCTGGATCGCGTAGCCACATGGCTGGCGCCGCTGCTGCGTCATCAGCAAAGATTGTCGGACCAGTCCGCACGTCTGCTTGTGGTTCAGTTCGGCGGTGCCGCCGGCACGCTGGAAAAGCTTGGCGGCAAGGGGCCGGCCGTGCGTGCCGCATTTGCCGCAAAACTCGGCCTTGCCGATGCGCCGCAATGGCAGTGCCAGCGCGACACCCTTGCGGATTTTGCCGGCTGGCTGTCGCTGGTGACCGGCAGCCTCGGCAAGTTCGGCCAGGACATTGCGCTGATGGCGCAAAGGGGCACCGAAATCGCGCTATCGGGCGGTGGCGGCTCGTCGGCAATGCCGCACAAGCAGAACCCGGTGAAGGCCGAAGCGCTGGTGGCGCTCGCCCGCTTCAACGCCACGCAGCTTTCCGGCATGCATCAGGCGCTGGTGCATGAGCAGGAGCGCTCGGGCGCGGCCTGGACGCTGGAATGGCTGCTGCTGCCGCAGATGGTCGTCGCCACCGCCGCGTCATTGCGGCTGGCCGCCGAACTGGCCGCGCAGATCGAAAACCTGGGGCACTGATGCGTACACAAGTCGTCATCGTCGGTTCGGGACCGTCCGGCCTGTTGCTCGGACAGCTGCTGGCCGGCATCGGTGTCGAAACCGTCATCCTCGAGCGTTCGAGCCGCGAGCATGTGCTTTCCCGCGTGCGCGCCGGTGTGCTCGAGCAGGGCACGGTGGAATTGCTGCAGGAGGCGGGCGCCGCGGCACGGCTGCGCGCCGAGGGGCTGCCGCACACAGGCTTCTCGCTGGCTTTCAACGACGGCCTGCACCGCATCGACCTCGAGGCTTTGACTGGCGGCAGGCATGTCACCGTCTACGGCCAGACCGAAGTGACGCATGATCTGATGGACAAGCGCGATGCGGCGGGGCTGACTACTGTCTACGAGGCGGCCAATGTCGCGCTGCACGGTTTCGACGGCGAGGCGCCTTACGTCACTTACGACAAGGATGGCGCCAGCCACCGCATCGACTGCGACTTCATCGCCGGCTGCGACGGTTACCACGGCGTCAGTCGCAAATCGGCGCCGGAACGGGCTCTGAAGACGTTCGAGCGAACCTATCCGTTCGGCTGGCTCGGCGTGCTGGCCGAAGTGCCGCCGGCCGATCACGAACTGGTCTACGCCAATCACGAGCGCGGCTTTGCGCTGTGTTCGATGCGCTCGACGCGTCGCAGCCGCTACTATGTGCAGGTCCCGGCCGACGAGCGGGTAGAGGCGTGGTCGGACGACCGCTTCTGGGATGAGCTGCGCCGCCRCCTGCCGCAGCAGACAGCGGCCGCGGTCACCACCGGACCGTCCTTCGAGAAATCGATCGCACCGCTGCGCTCCTTCGTTGCCGAGCCGCTGCGCTTCGGCCGGCTGTTCCTTGTTGGCGACGCCGCCCATATCGTGCCGCCGACCGGCGCCAAAGGGCTCAACCTCGCCGCCAGCGACGTGCGCTATCTCTTTGCCGGGCTGCGTGAATTCTATCTGGACAAATCACTGGGCGGGCTCGACGCCTATTCGGCCAGGGCGCTGGCGCGAGTCTGGAAGGCGGTGCGCTTTTCCTGGTGGATGACGACGATGCTGCACCGCTTCCCCGACACCGGCGACTTCGGCCAGCGCATCCAGGAAGCCGAGCTCGACTATCTCGTGCATTCGCAAGCGGCGTCGACCGCGCTTGCCGAGAATTATGTCGGGCTGCCTTACTAGGGTGTGCCGATATTCAGGTGAGGCCGGCCTGCAATGGAGGCTATCTGCGCGTCGGGTGCTGACATGTGGATGTATTTGGACCCGCCCAATTGCTATAGAGCGGCTGGATCGGGAACGTTGGTTATGACTGCAGACGTATATCAGGCTTCCTGATGCGGCTGGACAATTTGTCGCCCGAGCCCGATCGATTTTCGCGCGCTTCCACCCAATAGCTCCTAGACATCTGGACCCATCTCAACCAGTTCATGTCGCGGCATCCGGCGACACCATCTCCACCGGCACCCCCGCTCCGCGTCGGGCCGGGGCGTGGAGGCTCTTGAGCACATTGTCCAAGCCTTAGCTGGATTTTACCATTGTTGCCGGCAATGGATGGTGAGCATGTCGCGACACAGGATATGTCGTCGCACACTTTTTCGGAGATACAGTGTCGCGATTGTTTTTTGCTTGAGACGCGCACTGAAATGCATCCCCTGAAGAGACGCTCTCGCCACCTGGGCGCCAGCGCTCCGCAAATCGTTCTCGACCAGAACTGTCGTCGAGCTCATCGGGCTCCTCGGCCAGCTCACAAACGTTTATCTCGCCTCTGGGGCTGCCATTGCATCATGGTGACGGATCGTACTAGCCTCCACGTCGGCCAGGAAGTCGGCGCGACCGCTCCTCAGGAATTCGTCCGGTTCATCACCGATTAAAGCAGTATTTTTGCGGGAGGAATCCTTCGTGAATTCGCTGAGCTCATTGA
Organism: Mesorhizobium sp. P2_C7; assembly: GCF_056404515.1. Classification (NCBI taxonomy): domain Bacteria; kingdom Pseudomonadati; phylum Pseudomonadota; class Alphaproteobacteria; order Hyphomicrobiales; family Phyllobacteriaceae; genus Mesorhizobium; species Mesorhizobium sp. P2_C7. The sequence continues at coordinate 257,869 of NZ_JBFUDW010000009.1, forward strand.
ACCCGCCGCCCTTATACGGACATTTCATCAACGGCCGGTTCACAGCACCCTCGAAGAGGCTCGGCGCGAGATTTTCATTCGCCGACGGTCGCCCGCTTCCGTGTTTTTCCTCGGGCAAGGCCGAGGACATTGACATCGCGGTCGTAGCGAGCAGCGCCTTCAAACGTGAGAGCGGGGCAGCCATGACGGGGTCTTCGCGTGCCGCCCCGCTGCACAGGTTTCACGGACTTGATATGCCAAAACGCCGAGTGCCTTATCAGGGTCGAGGGCGCCGCCGCCTTGGCGGGAGCCGACTTTCACGACGCGCAGTCATACCCGTGGCCGAACGCGCCGCGCGGGGCGTAAGCAAATTTCAAAATGCACAGGCGAGGCAACCATGAACGTGACAAGTGCTGACGACGATACCTATGACGTGCTGATCATCGGCGCCGGGCCCTCCGGTGCCATCACCGCGCATGCGGTGGCCGGCGCCGGCTTCAAGGTCATATGCCTTGAGCAGGGCGACTACGCACTTCCGTCGGACTATCCGGCAAACTTCGATATGTGGGAGTTGGTGGCGCGTGGCCACTGGCAGGCCGAGCCCAACCGCCGCCGTAATCCTGCGGACTACCCGCTGGAGGTGTCCGACACCGACCTCGCCCCTTCAATGTACAGCGCCGTAGGCGGATCCACCATTCATTTCAGCGCCCTTTGGGCACGCCTCGCCCCTTCCGACTTTCGCGTGCGCACGTTGGACGGGGTAGCGAGCGACTGGCCGATAAGCTACGAAACCCTCTCTCCTTTCCATGACAAGGTGGACGACTTCATCGGGGTATCCGGACTGGAGGGTGATCCCGCCTATCCTGAGGGCTACGCTCCCAAGATGCCCCCGCTGCCTCTGGGAAAGTTCGGCAGGAAGGCTGCCGAAGCGATGAATGCACTGCAGTGGCACTGGTGGCCCCATGCAAACGCGATCCCTAGTCAAAAGATCGGCTCCCTTGCCGCCTGTGCCCGTTGGGGCACCTGCACCCAGGGCTGCCCCGAGGGAGCTAAGGCATCCTTTGATCTGGCTTACTGGCCCAGTGCCATCAAGGCCGGTGCCAAATTGGTCACCGGCGCGCGCGTGTCCAAAATCACCACCGACGCGGGCGGCGCGGCGACCGGCGCCACGTGGATTTCCAAGGGTGAAGAACGCCATACCAAGGCCAAACAGGTCGTCGTCTGCGCCAACGGCATCGGCACCCCGAGGCTGCTCCTGCTGTCGGCAAGCGAACGTCATCCCCAAGGACTGGCCAATTCGTCGGGTCTCGTCGGCAAGAACCTGATGCTGCACCCGAACTGCGCCGTCATTGGATACTACGACGAAGAACTCGAATCGTGGCGCGGGCCGGCGGGTTCCGCGGCCAGTTCCATGCAATTCTATGAAACGGATCGCTTGCGGGGTTTCGTGCGCGGCAGCAAGATGCATGCCTGCCCCACGCCGGGATTGCTGTTCAACGGCGTGGACCCGCACAGACTTCTGCCTTTCGAGGATTTGTGGGGCCCGAGTTTCCATCAAGTTATCCGTGACGCGAGAAACGCGATTTTCTGGGCGGCGAACATAGATGACCTTCCCGAGGAAAGTAACCGAGTCACCCTCGACCCCAGTCTTCGCGATAGTGACGGCATTCCGGCACCTAAAATAAGCTATCGATATAGCGAGAACACGCTGAAGATCCGTGACTTTACCGTGGCTCGTATGTCCGAGATCCACCGGGCCGCCGGAGCTAAGAAAACCATCGAGATAAATGACCTGCAAGGGGAGCCCGGTCATCTTCTCGGGACCGCCAGGATGGGAAGCGACCCCAAAACGTCCGTTGTGGATGAATACGGTAGGGCGCACGACGTGCCGAACCTGACTATCTCGGACGGAAGCATCTTCGTCACCGGGGGCGCGGCAAACCCCACCAGCACCATTGCGGCGCTGGCGCTCCGCAATGCCGAGAAACTCGTTCAGACCTTGTTGGAAGCCAATTGAAATGAACAACAGCCAGTCCATCGTCAAAGGGGAGCGGCTGTCGGTGTCAGCACCGAAGCCGGTTCGCGCGCCGCCCTTTTTCTCCGGAGGAAATCCCCACGCTTAGGATTTTCGCCGATACCCTGCTTAAACACGAGCTGAACTACCCTGCGCTGCAAAGCAACCCTCCCGGTCTGTTCGAAGCGGCCGATCAGCTCTCCGATGGCAAGTGCCCACTCAGGCGAAGCAAAGTTCCCGCTCGCACAAGACGGCTGGCGATCCGCCGATCAAAACCGACGAATGAGATCGGACCAGCGGTTCAACGAAGCGTTGGCCCTGAGCTGAAAACTCGACGAAGGGGCTGCGCTCGGCGATGAACGATGCCGAGATCGCGCTGCCGTAACCGCTCGCGCAGGATTTCGCGGCCCACTTCGTCGCGATCGAAGACATGTCCTCCTTGCGGGGGATGTGATTGAACACGGTCATTCGCCCGACGTCGGCGGCCGCGATGTCGTCCCCCGTCACATGATCGACGCCCCGCTTCAGTGGAGCGACCCTTTGATAATACCAGTCGACATGCAAATGCATCTCGATGTCGGTGGTCAGATCTGCCTCTGACCATTGCCTGCGGCATTGAGCAAAAAGTCCAGCTATTTATTGGATTTTACCATTGTTCCCGCCCGAGTTAAATGGTGTTCTTGGCCTGCCTTTGCGGCAACAGGCGGAAAGTAATTCACGGCACCTGCAGAGCTGCGCGCGGAAAAGTTCGGCTCTTTTCGAGCGTTGTTCTCTATCTGTCAGGCGTAGCGAAAGCGCCCTTGTTGAGGAAATTTGAAAGTCGGCGACGCCCGGCGAGACTGGTCGGATAAGTCGATTTGGCAAGATTTTAAAGCATCGTCTAGGACAAGTGGAGCACCATGCAGAATACGGTTCCGTTTAAGGTCAGCACGAAGGCGCCAGTTGAAGCAGTACTCGTAGCAGCAAACGAGGGGACGCCGGTGGGCCTCGGCTCCGAAGACGGTGGCTCGGCGCTGGTAAAGGTATCGCCAATTAGTCACAAATACACTCACTTCGCTGTCGTGGGTGTGGATTTGCCGAAAGGCGGGCACCTCCGTTCGCGGGCCTATGAACTGAACGAACGGTTGGTCATCTGTTTTTCCGGGAAAGGTCGGGTGTTCTGCGGCGGCAAGCAGCACGCGGTCTCCAAGGGCACATTCATGTTCTGGGGCCGCGGCGTCGCCGTGAAAGTGGAGCAGGAGGGCGAAGAGCCGCTTCGCCTCTCCGTGATCTCCTTCCCCCCCGGCCCGGACTCTCGTTTTGATCTCTTCCCGGTGGGTGGAAAGGGCGCCGAGGCTTCGAAGGAGTCGGCAGCTATGTTGGGCGTCGAAGATGGCGACGCCGCGGACGGCGACTTTGACGGTCATTTTATCATCGTGCAGGACGATGAGGGGGAAGAGTATTGGCAGGCTGCACCCAGCCTGGGTTACGTCAGCATCATGATTGCTGCACCTGCTTTGCCTCTGACCTATTTCTGCGCGGCATCGCAGCTCCTGGAGCCTGGCGCCAACGTTCGGCACCACGGTCACGTGATGTCCGAGGAGATCGTGATCGTTACCCACGGTAAGGGCCTCGCAATTTTGGGCGATGTCGCATACCCGATCGCCGAGGGCGATTTGATCGTTTTGCCCCCGACCCTGATGCACCACTTCGTCAATAACGGTACGGAACCGCTGAAATATGGCGGCGTCTTTCTGCCCCCCAGTGTTGAGGGGGCCTTAAGGGAGACGGGAGTGCGTAAGCTTCCCGGCGCGGAAAGGCCAACGGCCATCCCTCGCAATCCAACGACGGAAAAGCTTCTCGTAGACAAGTACGGGTTTATCATCCCCGGCATCTGAGTTCCGAGTTGAGCATCGTCATCCGCAGTCTTAAAAGGGATAACTCCATGGCACTTCCATTAGACGGCATTCGCATCTGTGATCTGTCCCAGATCATGTTTGGGCCGTGTGGCACCCAAGTGCTTGGCGATTTCGGCGCCGATATCATCAAGATCGAGAAACCCGGTCTGGGGGACATCAGTCGGGCGATCGACCGTCATCGCCCGAACAAGGGCGACGAGAGCTCCAACTTCATGGCTATGAACCGAAACAAGAGAAGTTTGGCACTCGACATGAAGACCGAGGAGGGTAGGGAAATCCTCCGGAAGATCGCCAGAGAGTCCGATGTCTTCGTCCATAATTTCCGGCCGGGCGTCATCGAGCGTCTTGGATTGGGTTATGAGGATATCCGTAAGGACAACGATCGGATCATCTACGTCGAGGGCTCGGGGTTTGGCACGACCGGTCCTCTGTCGCAGAAGGGCGGGATGGACTTCGTGGCCCAGGCTCTCGCCGGCGTCGCGCACGACAACAAGGATCCAAGCGGAAAGCCGCAGCTGTTTCCTGTTTCGGCGGCGGACTTCTCCGCTGGAATGATCCTCGTCCAAAGCGTTCTTCTGGCACTCCTTCATCGTGAACGAGCGGGTCGGGGGCAGAAAATCGAGATCAACCTGCTCGACGTATTTCTGGTCATGCAGCAGCAGGAGGTCACGCAGAAGCTTCGCACGGGCCACGACTTCAATCCGCTCGAGTCAGACCCCATGGACATTTTCGCCGCATCCGACGGATTTGTTGCGGTCATAGCGGTGCTTAGGCCAAATCCGGTTTCTGATGTCTGCCGAGCCCTGGAAATACCCGACATCACGACCGATCCCGAATTCGCTACGCTGGCACAGCAGATGGCGAACAGAACCGAATACAGACGGCGCATGAGCGAGGGGTTCAGCAAGTTCACGACAGAAGAGTGCCTGGCGCGGCTCGACAGGGTAGATATTCTGTGCAGTCCGGTGCTCCCGCTTGGCGAAACGCTTAAGCATCCTCAAGTGAAGGAAAACAATATCCTCATTGAGCTCGATCATCCCAAACACGGACTTCTTCGTACGGTGGGTAACGCGATCAAGTCCTCAGAATTTCCACAAATCGCGTTGAAGCCGCCGCCGTTGTTGGGACAGCACTCCGAAGAGATTTTGGCGGAGTACGGCTATTCCCAGGATCAGATCGGCCAGCTGATCGAAAAGAAGGTGATCGATACCCAGCGGGCCTGATTCGCGCAGCGATCAGGTCAGAAGTCCCAACGACACGGCGAGATCGAACAATGGTACTGGCTTACAATCGTGAAGGAACCGGCGCCCGGACGATCTTGCTTGTGACGGGCCTCGGCGGGCATGCAAACTTCTGGAACGCCCATCGGCCCAAACTGGCAGAACGCTTCACGGTCCTGAGCTTCGACCAGCGAGGCTGCGGCGCCAATCGCGCGCGGGAAGGCGTACACACCCTCCAGGAAATTGTCGGAGATGCAATCGACATTCTCGCCGACGCGGAAGCCAGCAAGGTCACCGTAGTGGGACATTCGATGGGGGGGGTCATCGCCCAGTGCCTGGTGCTCGATCATCCCGAGCTTTTTGAGGCGGCGGTCTTCAGCGGGACGTTCTGCGCTTTCGACAGATATATGGAATTCATAAACGACCTGCGGCAACGCGTGCTCGACGCGGCCGGCACGGTGACTTGTGGCCATCTTTCTGCGATCCTTGCGATGCCCGGTGGCGACGTCCTTGATCCGAATTACGATCTTATGGGTCGTATTCAGAATATCACCCAAAGCATGGCGGATGAGGTCTTGTCCGCCCGGATGAGGGCACCCTACAAGTTCGATCGGCGAGAAGAATTACGCAGCGTCGAACTGCCCAGTTTGGTGATCGGTGCGTCGGACGACATGCTCGCTGCCGAATATCAATCCCGCGAGATCGCGGCTCTCATCAAAGGCGCCAGGTTGGAGATAATGAACGGCGGTCATTTTTTTCCCAACACGCGCCCGCAAAGATATTGGGAAATCCTGGAAGCCTTCCTTCGATCCACCGATCGATAGAGCTCGCACCATCGTGTGAGGCTCGGCAAGGCCAGTCCCACAGCGTGTTGGAGCTCGCAACCGGCAAGGAGCGTGCATGTATGGCCTGACGAACGTCTATTTTGCGGACCCTGTCGTGCCGGAAAGTACCGTCACCGACGTGATTGTGGTCGGCTCCGGCGCTGCCGCCCTTACGGCAGCGTTGACCGTGGCTGTTGCAGGAAAGACCGTTCGTATAATCGAGAAGACGGATATGTTAGGCGGAACGAGTGCCATGTCGGGTGGAATGACCTGGCTTCCGGTCAATCACTACGCCGAACGGGCCGGTCTGTCGGACAGCTTCGCCGAGGCTCTCGCCTATATGCGGGCCGCCTCTCCCAAAGGATGGCAGGAAACGGAAGACGAGCTGTGGAAAAGCCAGATCGAAAACGGTCCGCAGATGCTCAAGCTGGTCGAGGCCTACAGTCCGCTGAGGTTCAGCCTTACTCGAGTGCCGGACCCTTTCGAGGAGTGCGAAGGCGCAAAATCGAGCCGAATTCTGGCGGTTGAACCCCTTAGCAAAGCGATTCTCGGTTGGTGGCGCGGCCGAGTACGGCGGTCCACCTTGCCGCAGAGGCTCACCTTCCAGGAAACCATGGACGCAAGACTGGACCGCCGTCCGATCCTCGGCATGCTTCAATCGCTGCCCCTGCTGTTCCGGCGGTGGTTGTCGGACTCAATGGCCCAGGGAAACGGCTTGATCATCGGCCTGCTCAAGGGCTGCCTGGACCAAGGCTGCCTGATAGAACTGTCCGCCCGCGCGACGAAGCTCAAAACCGATGACGCCGGCGTGGTGACGGGCGTTCAGGTGGAGCGGTACGGTGCGCTTCATACCTTTGAGGCGCGCAGCGCCGTGGTGCTGGCGACGGGTGGTTTCGAATGGGATGCAGAGATGCTGGCCACCTACTTCCCCAGCGAAATAGACTTCAGGAGCTCGCCGAGCAGCAACGAGGGCGATGGCCACAAAATGGCGCAGGCCGTAGGCGCGGCCTTCGCCCACATGGATCAGGGCAATATCGTCATCCAGCCACCGGTCAAATATGAGGGCAAGCTACACGGACTTCCATTGAGAATACACGCGGAGCCTGACGCTATCATCGTGGACAGATCCGGACGACGTTTTGCGAGCGAGTACGAGTTCTGGGTGTACGATCGTATCATGGACAGAGACGAGGCGGGAGAGCTCATCCACCAGCCCGCTTGGGTGATAAGCCACTGGCCCATGGTTAAACGGACGCCGTTGATCCGGTGGTTTCGCCGGTACAAACGTGATTGGCTTCTGAAAGCGTCGTCGATAGAGGAATTGGCTGAGCGAACCGGACTGCCAGTTCAAACCCTGAAGCAAACGGTGGAGCGCTTCAACGGGTTCGCGCGCACCGGACGGGATCTTGATTTCGAGCGCGGGACTTCGAATACCTACGAGAGAAAGCTTGCGGCGAGCGTGGGGCTGATGGATGAGATCGATACTCCGCCTTACGTCGCCTACCGGTTCAGACCCTCCTTGCTCGGTACCAAGGGCGGCGTGCGCACAAATGCCCGGGGTCAGGCGCTCCGCGCGGACGGCACCGTCATTCCGGGGCTTTACTGCGCCGGCAACGTGATGGCCAGTCCGACCGGTGCGCGGACGCCGAGCCAGGTCGGTACCACCATCGGCCCGTACATGACATGGGGCTTCATCTGCGGCCAAACTATCCTCCAAAGCAACCGCTGATGCACACAATAGTATCTCGCCCACCCTTCGGACCTTTTATTGCCCTGAATGCCCCCGGCATTACCGGAATTCATGAACGCCCTAAACAATCGTGCTCGGAAGAACTGGAGAATTCATGACTTTAGCGGACAATCATTCTGACAAGGTGATATTGGAGCGCCCAGCCGAGCACGTCGCCTTGATAAGGTTCGACAGGCCCGAAAAAAAGAATGCGCTGCACAGTTCCATGATCGTTGAGTTGGGTCGCCTGCTTACACAATTGGAAACCGACAGCTCCGTCCGTTGTGTCGTCATCACCGGTTCGGATTCAAGCTTCGCGGCCGGCGCGGATATCAAGGAAATGGTGGCGTTCGGACCTATGGCGGTGGCGAACAGTCCGGCCAGGGTAGCCGCCTGGCGGGCGATCGAGTTCTTCGGCAAGCCTCTTATCGCGGCGGTGAACGGTATTGCGTTCGGTGCCGGATGCGAGCTTGCAATGGTGTGCGATTTCATCGTCGCCGGCGACAACGCCGAATTCGGGCAACCCGAGATCAAGATCGGCGGCATGGCAGGCGACGGAGGAACTCAGCGACTTCCGCGCAAGCTGTCGCCCAATCTGGCGTCCTACATGCTCCTGACGGGTGAGCCCATCAATGCCGAGCGGGCCCTTCAATTCGGATTTGCGGTGGAAGTGTGCACGGTGGCCGACACCGTTCCTCGCGCCGTGCAAATCGCGGCGACGATCGCGCAGCGTGCCCCTGCCGCAGTGCGTGCAACGAAGGCCTGCATCCGAACTGCAGTCGGCGCCACGGCCGAAAACGGCCTTGCGTTCGAGCAAAGCGCTATCGCCCGTCTGACCATGACGGACGACTCCAAGGAGGGCATGCTCGCGTTTACGGAGAAGCGCCCGCCGGACTTTACCGGGACCTGACCTTATAGAGCAGGCACTTGAGAGCCGGAACAGGATGGTTCTTCGCTAGGTGAGGTTCATCTCCCGCAACGGCGAACGGTTCGTTGCTGCCGATCCAGACGGTGGCGGTTGGCAGCCCCCGGCGATCAGTGGCGGCTGGAAACGCGTCAGCCGCGGGGCGAGCGGTGCCGGCGGAGGGTCTTCAAAGGAGAATGTAGACCGCATCCACGAGGATCGCCGCAACCAGCCGCTCGCCCAGTTCGTGCGCGTTCACGAAATGAGCAGTACCTCCCGCTAGCCCGAGCAGCTGCGGGAAGGCGACAGTTCGGACGAGCAGTGGTGACATCAATTGTCGCGGTTCGGCGGGCGTCCCAACCAAAGAGAGGCACATCTGCTTCAGACTGCCCTCTTCATGGCCGCTCCCGCTTGATGGTTTAAGCTGGCTGCAATGTTTGCGACATGGCTTCCCTGGTAGCGGGCTCCGCCTAGTTCGATCGCGGAGGGCTGACGCGAGCCGTCCGTGCCAGTGATCGTCGATGCGCCGTAGGGCGAGCCGCCAAGGATTTCACCCAAACCGAGCTGTCCTTCGAAGGCGTAAGGTAGCCCCACCACCACCATGCCGTGGTGAAGCAGAGTAGGGATGAAGCCCAGCAGCGTGGACTCCTGGCCGCCATGCTGCGTGGCAGTTGCGGTGAAGACCGACCCGACCTTGCCTAAAAGCTTACCCGATGCCCAAAGACCGCCGGTCTGGTCCCAGAAATTGCGCATCTGCGAAGCCACGGTTCCGAAACGAGTGCCGGCGCCGACGATGATGGCGTCATACTGATCCAGTTCGTTGGGATCCGCGATGGGGGCTTCCTGATCCATCTTGAAAAAGGACGCCCGCGCCACTTCATCCGGCACCAGTTCCGGAACGCGCTTGACCGTCACTTCCGCGCCAGCGTCGCGAGCGCCTTCGGCAACGGCTTTGGCCATGGTTTCGATGTGGCCATAGGCCGAGTGATATAGAACGAGAACTTTTGCCATTATCTACTCCGGTGGGTTATCGCCTCGCAGGGAGGCCAATGAGGGTTTTATTGAAGAGTCACAGCGGCTTGCTTCAGCGCGGCATCCCCACTTCGATCGAAAGATCGCCTATCGAAGCTATGTGCGCGTCGATCCTGTCACCGGGAAACACCGGCCCGACCCCTTCGGGAGTGCCCGTCATGATCACGTCGCCAGGATGGAGGGTGTAGAAGCTCGACGCGTATTCGATCAGACGTGCAACGCCGTAGATTAGAAACCTGGTGTTGGACCTCTGTCTCTCGATCCCGTTGACGGACAGTCGCAGGTCGAGTGCGTCGGCAGACGGAATTTCATCGGGCGTCACCAGCCACGGGCCAAGCACGCAGTGAGTGTCAGGCGACTTCCGAAACGTCGGGAATTCCTTGCCACGGATGGTCATATCCAATCCCACGGTGAAGCCGAGGACATGGCTTAAGGCATCTTCCTTCCGGATGGCCCGCGCTTCCTTCCCGATAACGACGGCCAGCTCTACTTCATGGTCGGTGCGCCGGTCGGCGAATCTCGGCGTGAATCTGTCCGAGGGCCCGATCAGGGAACTGCCCGCTTTGAGGAACAGCCCGAACTCGTCAAGATTGGTATAAGTCGTTCCGTTATTGATCTGGCTGTCTGCGTTCGCCTCTTCGATGTGGGCTTTGTAATTAATCGGCGCCCCGATGATCTTCCCGGGGTTTGCGACCGGCGCGTCCAGCCTTGTGTCGCGCAGCGCGTGGCGCGTGGAACTCTTCGACAGCGCATCGCGCAGTCTTGCTGTGTCCGTCAGCTGGTTTGCGATCCAGTCACCCGCAGGGACGGGCCAGGGAGGGCTGCGATCGTAAGCGTCCGTTACATCGATGACCTCATCCCTGTCCACAACACCAATCCGATTGGAGTTGAATCTACATATTTTCATCCAGACCAACCCCACCTGCGGAGACGCGTCATTATTATTGCATTTGCAATTGTTGCATATGCATTATATTGGCTTGAGGTGGCTGTCAATCGCGCCGAAGGCCCCCGGCAACGAGGACTCATAGATGACCAATAAACCTGATTTGACACCGGCAACCGACCGGTCTGCCTACTATTCCGAACTCAGCAAACTGCAGCTGGCACCCTTATGGGAGAGACTGAAGGGGCTGGTTCCCACAGATCCAAAGCCGGCTTCCGTGCCATATCACTGGGCGTGGCAAACTGTACGTCCACTGCTGATCAAGGCCGGAGAGACGATCACCGCCGAGGAGGCCGAGCGTCGAGTTCTGGTGCTGGAAAACCCGGGACTGCAGGGAAAGTCGCAGATCACCGACACGCTGTACGCAGGTTTGCAACTGATACTCCCAAAAGAGGTGGCGCCGGCGCATCGGCACACACAGTCAGCCTTGCGCTTCATGCTCGAGGGCACCGGGGGGTTCACCGCGGTCGATGGTGAAAGAACGACCATGCGGCGCGGGGATTTGATCCTGACCCCCTTTTGGACATGGCACGACCACGGTCACGACGGTGACGAGCCCGTCATCTGGCTCGACGGTCTGGATGTACCGCTTGTGAGTTTCCTGAAAGCGGGCTTCCGGGAAGAACACCGCGAGAGCTCACAAGTGCTGACGCGTCCCGAGGGCGACTCCCTGGCTCGATACGGCAGCGGTTTGCTGCCTGTCGATCTGACGCCGGTGTCTTCCACGTCGCCTGTATTCAACTACCCGTATGAAAGAACGCGCGAGGCTTTGGAAGTTCTGCGCGGTTCCGCCGGCATCGATAGGCACTTCGGGATCTGCATGCGTTACGTCAATCCGGTAACCGGGGATTGGGCAATTCCGACGATCGGAACGACGATCCGGCTATTGCCGAAGAACTTCTCGTCGGCCTTCTATCGGTCCACGGACAGCTGCGCATTCGTGGTCTTGGAAGGTGAACCGTCTATCATCATTGAGGGCCAAGCTCCAGTGCAGCTGAAACCCAACGACGTGTTCGCGGTCCCCGGCTGGATCAGGTACAGGTTCGAGGGCGGGGACGCAGACAGCGTGGTATTTTCCTTTTCGGATCGGCCCGTGCATCAAAAGCTCGGTTTGCTTCGTGAGGAGCGCATCTGAATTGCTCGTAGTTCGCCCTGCCTTGTGGAGCGGACGCTTATGGAAAGCGGGGTCAGATCCACCGTTAGATTTGGGTGCAGGCGAATTTCCGGGAGGACAGTCAGTGCCCATTGCTGTTGTCCTTCGTGCGGCGTCCGGATTAGGTTCCGTCATCACGCGGCAAGTGCGCCGAGGGGTATGGCAGGGAGCAAAGGACGCCACATGGGCCAGGGTACTTATGAGCTCGACGAACGGCTATCCTACCTGTCCAACCGGGTCGCCTTCGCAATCAACGAACGGTTCCTGCTCAAGCTGCAGCCGTATGATCTGACGATCCCTATGTGGCGGGTCCTGGTCGTTCTGCATGACCGCGGTGAGCAAAAGCTCATCGATCTTTCGGGACTGACATCTATCGAAGGATCTACGCTCTCCCGACTGACGGAAGCGATGCACGATCGCAAACTCATTCGCAAAGCTCGATCCACTCGAAGCAAGCGAGAGATAGTGATCTCCTTAAGGTCTTCCGGTGTGTCGCTGGTGGAAGCATTGATACCCGAGGCGCTGAAACTGGAGACGTTGATGCTCACCGATATGCCCGAAGGCGATATCGCTACGACGAGACGCGTCCTGAAAACCATGTATTCCTTGCTCACTCGCGATTCATTGCCGCTCGGCGAGGATCAAGGTTCTTAAGCGACATGAGCGTCTGCCCGAGCGGCTTAGGCCTCGAGTCACTTGTCCGTCCACCTCCTCCTTGGGACGCGACACACCTAGGCGACTGGGGATTTGGGTAGCTTGCTCGAATTCCCGATGCGGCTGCTCGAAGCCGCTCCGCAATGGTTTGCAGCAGGATCCTGAAGCGGGCGAGGGGGCTGTGTCGGTACGCATCGTTGGTTCCTCCGTGTCGACCGGTAAGGCGACGACGGCGCGGCTCGCGAGTTCATTGGCGACCACGCCGGCCGAGATGATCCACACGCATTGCCCTGATGTATGAAGCGGCGGCCGACGGCGTCCGAGACGGTTCGACCTCGGTCGCCGGCGCGGTCGCGCCGTTGGTGAACAGGTGTCGACAAAGGGACGGATGACGGATTCCCGGGGGGGCACCTGCGAATTCGTCGAGCCTGGCGAACCCAGAAGCGGGGCTGGACTTTGAATATTGGATATTATAGATTGGATGTAAGGGTGGTGTAAGGTGCGCCATCGAACGCAAGAGGAAAAATATGAATCAGTGGACAGGGGTGTTTCCCGCCGTAACCACAAAGCTAAATCAGGATGGCTCGATCAATGTGCAGGCTAATCAGTCTGCCATTGACAGGCTGATCACAAATGGCGTGTCAGGGGTGATCGTTTTGCCGATGCTTGGCGAAAATGCCTGCCTCACTCCTTCCGAGAAGGAACTCGTCATCCGCAGCGCGCAGGAAGCGGCCGCCGGGCGGGTTCCAGTGCTGTCGGGATTGGCCGAGATCACCCAGTCCGACGCCAATTCGCGGGCTCGTGAATTCGAGAAGCTTGGCGTGGATGGCTTGATGGCGTTCCCTACTCTCGGATACAAGTCCGACGCGCGAGAGACAACCGAATGGTACAGGAGCCTCGCCAAGGCCAGCGGGCTGCCGATCATGATCTATAACAATCCGATCGCTTACGGCGTCGACGTCACGCCCCAGATTTTGAAGGAACTGGCCGACTCGCCGACCATCGTTGCCGTAAAGGATGAGGCCGGTGATGTCCGCCGCGTGACCGATATGTATATTGCGCTCGGCAATCGGTATCAGATTTTCTGCGGTGTTGACGATCAGATCGTCGAGAGCGTCGCGCTCGGTTCGGTCGGCTGGGTGTCGGGCATGACAAATGTCTGGCCCAAGGAATGCGTAACGCTCTTCAACCTCTGCAACCAGGGCCGCAAGGAAGAGGCGCTGCGGCTTTACAGATTGCTCACGCCAGCATTCCACCTCGATACTCACGTGAAGCTCGTCCAGTACATCAAGCTCTCCGAGAGCTTGGTCTATGGCGCGCCCGAGTGGGTGCGTCGACCGCGCCTGCCGCTCGTCGGCGACGAGCGGGAATTCGTGACGCGCACCATCAAGGACGCGATCAAGCAGCTCGAGAGCTACTCGCTCCCGAAGGCGGCATGATCCAGACTGTCATATTGGGAAGAAGCGGCGGACTGTGGGCACTAGGTTGTCCGCCTTTCTTCATTGCCGAGTTTTGAATCCGGAGTGAGACAGGTGCGTTCGAAAAAATATGACTACATTGTCGTGGGTTCCGGCGCTGCGGGTTCCATTGTCGCCGCCCGGCTCGGCGAAGACCGCAATGTCAGCGTTCTGGTCCTTGAGGCGGGGCCGCACGACAATTCGATCTATGTTCGCATGCCTGCCGCGATGTCCTATCCGCTGACCGACAAGAAGCGAACGTGGGAATTCGAAACAGGGCCCGAGGCGTCTCTCGATGGCCGCATGGTCACCCATCTCCGCGGCAAGATGCTTGGCGGTTCTGGATCCCTGAACGGCATGGTCTATGTCCGGGGAAATCCGCGCGACTTCGACCGTTGGGCGGAAGACGGTTTGTCCAACTGGTCCTATGCCCATTGCCTTCCATACTTCAAGAAATTGGAATCGTACGACAAGGGAAGTAACGAATACCGAGGCGGGCAGGGGCCAATCCGGATCACGACCCTGAAGGCCGAGCTCGAACCCTTCCGGGCGTTCCTGGAAGCCGGGCAACAGGCTGGGCACCCGTTGAGCGAAGATTACAACGCCTATCGCCAGGAAGGCGTACACGCCTATCAGGCCAACATAGACAACGGCATCCGCGCCAGTGGCGGTCGGGCCTATCTTCGCCCCGCCCTCAGGCGCGGCAATGTCGAACTGGTTTTGAATGCCCTGGTTCACAAGGTCGATTTCAGCGGAAAGACGGCTGTCGGGGTCACCTTCGAGAAGGGCGGCGTGATTCAGTCGGTCGAAGCCGAGCGCGAGGTTATCTTGTGCGGTGGCGCCTTCAACTCGCCGCATGTGCTCCTCCTGTCCGGCATAGGTCCTGCGGCGGAACTTGCCGCGTATGGCATCAAGGGCGTGGCTGAGCTTCCCGGGGTAGGGAAAGGCTTGCAGGACCATGTCGCGGTGTCCATCAAGTATCGTGCCTCGCACAAAGGTGTGTCTCCAGCCGTCGATATGAACCTCCTCAAGATGGCGTTCATCGGTGCACAATGGCTGTTCTTCAGGCGTGGCTTGGGCATAACCAATCTCTGGGAGGTCGGCTCCTTTTTCAAAAGCAGCGATGCCGTCGAGTATGCCAACATCCAGCACGAGTTCCTGCCGATGCTCGGCGAGCTGATGCATGGAAAGGTCAACATCGAGGAAGGCTTCCAGTATCAGGTCTGCCTTGGGCGGCCGGAAAGTCGGGGGGCAGTGACGCTAAAATCGGGTGACCCGAGACTTCACCCGTCAATCGTACTGAACTATCTCCAGCAGCAGCAAGACCGGCGAAATCTGATCGACGGCGTTCGTCATACCGACGAGATCATCCAACAAAAGGGTTGGGATAGCATCCGCGGCGAAGCCATTGTCCCCGGCTTGCGCAAGAAATCGGACGAAGAGGTTTTCTCCTGGCTCAAGGAAAATATGGGAACCCAGTACCATCCGTGTTCGAGTTGCCGGATGGGCAATGACGACATGGCTGTCGTTGATGACGAAGGCCGGGTCCATGGTGTTGAACGGCTTCGAGTGATCGATGCTTCAGTCATGCCGCGCATTCCCAACGGCAATCTCCACTGCCCGACGATGATGGTCGCCGAGAAGATGGTCGATCGCGTGCGAGGTCGCCAGGCGCTGCCACCGCAAATCGCTCACTACGCCGACGAAAAGCGCCCCGGGCTGAATCCACCGGGGGCGATCAGCCGCAAGTCAACTGCCTGACCGGAACCAAGCCAAATCGCGACAAAGGGTACAAGGACGATCGCATCACAAATGGTTTGACGGTGAATCAATTATATCCAATATCCATTATAAAAAGTGAGTAAACCAACACGAAAGGGGAAATACCATGGTGAAAGAACCGAATTCGTCTATGCCCGAACCAATCCAGCTCACCCGTCGCAACGCGCTGCTCAGCCTGGCAGGCGTCGGCCTTGCAGTGTCGACGGGTCGACTGTTCGTGACACCCGCCCGTGCGGCGGTTGGTGGCTCATTGCAGATCATGGCGTGGGAAGGCTACGACATGACGAATGAGCTGCGGGAGTGGCGGTCGGCGACCGGCATCACCGTCGAAACCTCCTCGATCGCCTCTCAGGATGATGTCCAGGCCAAATTTGTCGCCGGCAATCCTCCCCCCATCGATCTTGCCGAATACAATCAGGCCTATAGCAAGCTTTACATCAAGGACATGAAGATCGTCTCGCCGCTCGATATGTCGAAAGTCCCGAATTACAACGCGGACAATCTCTTTGACGTGTTCTTCGACAAGCCGACTTGGTTCTCGGACGGCAAGCATTGGGGGTCGCCCTATATGTGGGGCTTCAACACCCTGCTCTATAATTCCGACATGATGAAGAAACCCAACTCCTACAAGGATTTGCTGGATCCGAGCCTGAAGGGTAAGATCGCGATCATGGACGACACGACGGGCAACTGGCCGTTGATCGCCCGGTTGGTCGGCTTGGGAGACAAATATCCGCTTCTCACACGCGAGGAGCTCGGCAAGGCGTTCGAGAATTTCGTTCTGTACCGGGACCAGGCTCGCCTGATCTCAATCAATCAGGGCGATGTCGCCAATTTTGTAGCATCGAAGGAAGTCGTGGCGGTTCTTATGGCGGATCCGTCGATCATCACGCAGGTGCACGCGCAGGGCGTGCCGCTCGAAATGGCAATTCCCGAAGAGGGGCCGGTTCTGTGGGTCGACGCCTGGTTCATTCCCATATCGGCCGACAACATCGACACCGCGCACGCCTTTATCAACCAGTCCCTCGATCCCCAGATACAGGCCAAAGTTGCGACGGCTGTCGTGCAGGCGCCGGTCTCGAAGAAGGCTGTCGAACTTATGGACGCCGAGGCGCGCAAGAGGATCGACTATTCGAAAATCGATGAGATATTCGCCTCCGGCTTGCCGGGCATCCCGCCGGTCGACGACGATGGCGAGCACGCGACCTATGCGGACTGGGTCCAGGCCTGGCAGGAATTCAAGGCAGGCTTGTAATCGCTCATAGCCAATGGTTCGAGCCGGTCGATGAGGCCGGCTCCGACACTTCTTTGTCAAAGGAGTTGCGATGACCCCATCACAAAGAACCGGAGGCATCCTGGCCGCGCCGGCGGCAATCTATATGCTTTTGTTCTTCGTGATGCCTGCCATATTGCTGTTCTCCTACAGTTTCTGGATATCCTCCGGCTTCCGCATTGTTCCAGATTTTGCGCTGACCAATTACATCTCGGCGATACGATCGCCGCTCTTTCTGCGTGTGACCTACAACGCGGTTGTAATAGGCCTCATCACCGCATCCGTAACGCTCTGCCTATCCATTCCTGTTGGATATTACCTGACCTATGTCGCCAAATCGAAGGTCACCTTCTATCTCATTCTCGTCACCTGGTTCTCAAGCTACCTCGTCAGAATCTACGCCTGGCGCACCTTGCTTGGGACTAACGGCCTGCTCAACGCGGTTTTGCTCCAGCTCGGCATCGTCGATACGCCCGTCCAGGCATTTCTGTTCAGCCCATTCGCAGTCGCGATCACGCTGACCCACATCTACCTGCCATTCGCGATCCTGATGGTCGTCTCGGCGATGAGCGAGATCAAAGCGGAGCTTATCGAGGCGTCGCGGGATCTCGGCACATCCGCCCTGGGGGCTTTCTTCCGGGTTGTTGCCCCCAACGCCGCGCAGGGCCTTATCGGCGCTTTCATGCTGACCTTCATCCTGGTGGCGGGTGATTACGTCACGCCGCAGATGGTCGGCGGGTCCTCGGGTCAAACGACGGGCCTGCTCATCGCGGACCAGTTCCGCAAGACCGGCAATTGGCCGCTCGGCGCCGCCCAGGCCTTTCTCATGTTTCTTGTCTCGCTGGTCATCTATGCGCTCGTGCTCGCTCTGGGCCGCCTCACAGGGCTCATTCCGGCCAGGCGCAAGACGAAACCCGCCAGGGAGGTTGCGTGATGTTACTGAAGGCCGTCGTCTACGCGACCCTAGCATATCTCCTGATTCCGCTCGTCGTGATCATCTTGTTCAGTTTCAATGCCGACCAGTCGTTTTCCTTTCCCATCAACGGTTACAGCCTGCGCTGGTATGTGGTGATCTTCGAGGATCCGCAGCTAGGCCAGGCGCTTGTCAAAAGTCTGATGATCGCCACGGCGACAGCGATCGTCACCCTTGTCCTTGGCACGGCCGCATCCCTTGCCTGGCTGCGGCTGGGCAGATTTGGCAGAAGCGTTCTCGAAATCCTGTGCATCACGCCAATCGCCCTGCCTGGACTCTTCCTTGGTGTCTCATTGCTGGTCTTGGCCGCACAACTGGGCGTCCGGCTTTCGACGGTCACGATCGTGGTTTCTCACGTCGTACTGTCGTTGCCGATGCTCATGATCGCGATGCGGGCCCGGCTTGCGCTTTTCGATCGAACCCTGGAAGAGGCATCTCGCGATCTTGGCGCCTCGCAGATGGGGACATTCAAAAGGATAACGCTGCCGCTGATCGCGCCGACCTTGATCTCCTGCGCGATCCTGAGCTTTGCCTTGTCGTTCGACGAGTTCGTTGTCACGTCATTTGTTGCCGGCACCGAAACCACCTTGCCCATGTACATCTGGTCGATGATGCGCCGCACGGTCACGCCATTGATCAACTCGGTCTCGACACTCGCCCTTTTGTTCTCGATCGCCGTCATGGCGATCGGCTTCGTCGTCGGACGGTTCAAACGAGCATCCGCCCTGTCAGAACGCACGTCCTCCTGAGGCTACAAATGAACAATGGAATGTCAGCAGAAGCACCGTTGATCGAGCTATCCAACGGTCAAAAACAGTTCGGCCTCTTTCAAGCCCTGACCAACATCAATCTCGCGATCAACGAGGGGGAGATCGTGACGCTCCTCGGCCCGAGCGGCTGCGGCAAAACCACCTTGATGCGCATCATCGCCGGCTTCGAGACGCTCACGTCCGGGACCCTGAAGATCGACGGCAAGGACGTGGCTTCGCTGCCGCCGGAAAAGCGGCCAGTGAACATGGTCTTCCAGCGCTACGCCCTGTTCCCTCATCTCGACGTCTTCGACAATGTCGCATACGGCCTAAAGGTCAAAGGTGTTGAGAAGGACGAGCGCCGCAGACGGGTCCAGGCGATGCTCAGGACCGTGCAAATGGAGAGCCTCTCGCATCGTTTCATCGGCGAACTCAGCGGTGGCCAGTGCCAGCGGGTCGCGCTGGCCCGGGCGTTGGTAAACGGCCCCAGGGTTCTATTGCTCGACGAGCCCCTGGCGGCGCTCGACCTGAAGATTCGCCAGCATATGCTGGGAGAGATGAAACGGATCCAATTGGAGACGGGAGCGACCTTCGTTTATGTAACGCACGATCAGGATGAGGCGATGATCCTCTCCGACCGGGTCGTGCTGATCGACCACGGCCAGATCGTTCAGGTCGACAGGCCGCAGGACATGTATTTTCGCCCAAGATCTCTGTTTGCGGCAAAATTTCTTGGCGAGACAAATCTGTTCGAGGGAAAACTGACTGCATCTGGCATAGGGCAGCTTACGCTGGAGACCCAGGACGGGCCGTTCGACGTGGTTTCGATCGATGCCTCGCTGTCCGGGAATGATGCCGCGGTGATGTCCGTTCGGCCGGAAGCGATGTCCTTCCGGCAATCCAATGCGCAGCTTGACTATGCGGTGGATGCCGAAATTGCCGGCGTGATTTTTTCAGGCAGTCGCTCTTTCTTCCATCTGGTCAGCCTGGGCGGCCAAAAGTTCCGCGTCCAGGTCCAGAATATGCCAGGTGCTGCCCTTCCGGTGGCGGGCGACAAGGTCCATGTCTCGTGGCGCAAAGACAGTGCGACCGTTCTGCCCCTTTCCCACGTCTCGTCGTGACATCCATTCGCGCTGTACGCGAGGATACCAAACCAGCGCACAATTCTATATCCTATATTCAATGTGCCTCGATTCGTTGGTAGGTCAAAATGAACCCCTCAGTCGCCATCAAGCGTCGAACCGTCACGTCGTCGGTCGTCGACCTGATCCGCGACAGGATCATATCCGGATTCTACAAAGGCGGTCAGCAGATCAAGCAGGAAGCGATCGCCGAGGAGGCCGGAGTCAGCCGTATCCCGATTCGTGAAGCCCTTCTTCAGCTCGAAGCCGAGGGACTCGTCGTCATCCACACCCATAAGGGAGCGGTTGTCGCTTCACTGACCGTGGATGACGCTATCGACATCTTCGAAGCACGTCTTGCGCTTGAGCCATTTATCTTGAAGAAGGCGATCGAGCGAGCAACCGAGATTGACATCGAGCATGTGCGGCACGCCCTGGATGACTACACCAAGGGTGTGAAGGCGAAGGAATCGCCGGCGAGGCTCAGCGAGCTGAACTGGGCGTTCCACAAGGCGATGTCCCGTCCCGCAAGGCGGCCGCGGTCTCTGGCTCTCTTGTCGTCACTCTACAATTCCGCTGATCGGTATCTCCGTCTTCAGATTGATGCCCGATCCGCACAGACCAAAGCCCTGGAAGATCATAAGGCGTTGGCGGTCGCGTTCGCCGAGGGCAACCAGACCTTGGCGCAGAAGCTTCTCAGGAAGCACATCGAGAACGCTCGCGACGACGTGATGGCTGGCCTGCAGGCATGGCCGGATTTCGAAAACACCTGATCGTTGACTTCTAATTTTTGCGCGAAGCCGCCAATGGCTATTGCTTGCTCTCAATAAATATTGGATATTGGATATAGAAGCCACTGGAGCCGAGCATGCAGTTGGACCGCGTTATAACTGTCGTTGGTGCACACGCCGAAGGCGAGGTCGGCCGGGTCATCACTGGCGGCGTCCTCCCCCCGCGCGGGGCGACGATGTTCGAAAGAATGGAGAACCTGGAGCGCGACAGCTCATGGCTCAGGAACATGCTTCTGTTTGATCCGAGAGGCAGCGTGAATGCCGCCGTCAACCTGATCACGCCGCCGCTCCATCCCGATGCCGATATCGGCATGATCGTCATGGAGTCCGATTACTTCGTGCCGATGTCGGGCTCGAACCTGATCTGCACGGTGACCGTCGCGCTTGAGGCGGGCATGATTCCCATGAAGGAGCCCCAGACGATCGTCCGGGTCGACACGCCCGCAGGATTGGTGGACGTGATCGCCGAGTGCCGGGCGGGCAAGTGTCGAAGCATTACCTTTCGCAACATCCCCTCCTTCGTCATGCATCGTGACAGCATGATCGACGTTCCCGGGCTCGGTTCGCTGCGGGTCGATGTCGCCTATGGCGGCATGATCTACTGTATCGTGAACTCTACGGATCTGGACCTGACGCTTGAGCGTGGCGAGGCCAGACAGCTTGTCGAAATCGGCGAGCGGATCAAGGCGGCGGCGGCCGTCCAGCTGCCTTCCATTCATCCCGAGAATCCGCTCATCCATACGATCAATCAAACCGAGTTCGCTGGCCCCGTGGAGGTCATCGGCGGCGTCAAGACATCCAAGAACGCGGTGGTCGTGTCGCCCGGCCGGCTCGATCGCTGCCCATGCGGGACAGGCACGTCTGCGCGCATGGCGCTTCTTCATGCGCGTGGTGAGCTCGCGGTCGGTGAGAAGTTCAGACACCTCTCCATTCTCGATACGGTTTTCGACTGCGAGATCATCGCCGAAGCCAAGGCAGGCGACGTGCCCGCCGTCATTCCGCAGGTCTCCGGTCGCGCCTGGCTGACGGGTGTGAGCCATTACGGCGTTGATCCCGAGGATCCGTTTCCGGAAGGCTACCGTCTATCCGACACCTGGTTCAATTGATCGACAGGCAGCCTTGGCCCAAGGCGCTCGAATGTCTCAACACCACGGACGCAACCGAACGGGAAGGCGGAGATGGCGGAAGAACAGCTGAAATGGCTCAACGAGCCACCGCAATACACAAGCGACGGCGGCGTCCTTCGTGTCGTGACAGGCCACGAAACCGACTTCTGGCGRGAGACATTTTACGGTTTCTGGCGTGACAATGGCCATTTTTTCTATCGCAACGTCGTCGGGGATTTTACCGCCGAGGTGACGATCAAGGGCAACTATGAAGCCCTCTACGATCAGGCGGGCCTGATGATGCGGCTCAGCGAAACCCATTGGGTGAAAGCCGGAGTAGAGTTTACCGACGGGCGAATGTACTTTTCCGTGGTTATCACGAACGATGTTTCCGACTGGTCCCTGGTTCCCATTCCGACGGATCCGGCGGGCATCAGGATCCGCCTTACCCGGCATCGCGAGGCGGTTCGCGTTCAGTATCTGGACACCGGCGACAACAGCTGGCAACCGGTAAGGCTCGGCTATTTTCCACCCTCTGACCGGGTGGATGTCGGCATGATGTGCTGCTCTCCCCAACGTGCGGGGTTCGAGGTGGCTTTCGCCGACTTCGTGGTCGGTGCGCCGATCTCCAAAGAGCTGCATGACTGACCTGAAGCCGCAAGGAGCAGCCGCGAGGCATCTGCTGCCTTGCCGGTCTTCATCGGGATTTTGAAATGACCAAGCGTGAATACGGCATCTGGATAAATGGCGCTGCCGAATTGCCGGCGGAAAGTACCGTCTTCGACAGAAGCTCGCCCTCCACAGGCGAAATCGTCGCCAGCGTTCATCTCGCCGGGAAGATAGAACTCGACCGTGCCGTCATTCTCGCGAAGGAAACGTTCAAGAAGGGGAGTTGGAAGGGGCTTGCGGCGAGCGAGCGCGGGAAGATCCTGCTGCGTTGGGCCGACCTCATCGTGGGGGAACTCGCAACGCTCAGCCGTATCGAGGCCGATGAAGCCGGAAAAACGATCGCAGCCGCCAGGGGCGAGATCGAGTGGTCGGTGGAGTTGCTGCGTTATGCCGCATCGCTCGCCTGGAGCATTCCCGGCCGCGTCATCAATCACGAGGGCGCCGAGAAGTTGGGCCTGGTGACCTATGAGCCACTGCCCGTCATCGGCATGATTCTTCCTTGGAATTTTCCCACGGTGACGCTGTTCCAAAAGTTGCCCTATGCCCTTGTTGCGGGATGTTGCGTCGTGATCAAGCCGTCGGAGCTCACGGCGGGTACAGCACTCGAATATGCGCGACTGGCCAAACACGCCGGGGTTCCCGACGGGGTCCTTGCGGTTCTGCCTGGCACCGGCGAGGTGGTCGGCCACAGCATGTGCGTGCACCCGGACATCGACATGATCTCCTTTACGGGGTCCACCGCCGTCGGGCGCAAGATCGCCAGCCTCGCCGGCCAGTCGCTGAAGAAGGTGGCGCTTGAACTCGGCGGCAAGGGCGCCAACATCGTCTTCGCTGACGCGCAGCTCGACGCGGCGGTTGCCGGCGCGCTTGCAGCCTTCACAATCAATCAGGGCGAGGAGTGTTGCGCCGGTGGAAGGCTGTTGGTCCAGGACACCATTGCTTCGGAATTTGTCGCCAGGCTGGCAGAAAAGGCTGGTATGCTGAAGCTCGGAACGCCTGACGATGTCGATGCCGATCTCGGCCCCTTGATTCACCAGCAGCATCAGCGGAAAGTCCTCGACTATATCGAAAAGGCGCGGCAGGAAGGCGCAACGCTCGTGACCGGCGGCGGCGCGCCGACGAGTGTCGGATTGCGGAATGGCTGCTTCGTCGAGCCGACCATTTTCAGCGACGTCAAGCCGCACATGACGATCTTCAAGGAAGAGATATTCGGACCCGTGCTTGGGGTTACCACTTTCAAGGATGTTTCCGAGGCAATCGCGCTGGCCAACCTGACACATTACGGCTTGGCCAACGGCGTCTGGACCTCCAACCTCGACACCGCAATGGCGGTCTCCAGCGCCCTTGAAAGTGGGTTCGTTTACGTCAACACCTATCTTGAGACCGTCCCCCAGCTGCCATTCGGCGGCAGCAAGTCCAGCGGGCTCGGCAGGGAAAACGGTCCTGACGGGTTGCTGGAATTCATGCAGGCGAAGTCCACATTCGTTCGCCTGCGTCCGAACGCCTGATTCCCTCAGATGCAACGGAGAGCAAGACGATGAAGCCGGTCCGTTTCGGGATTGTGTCGACGGCGAAGATCGCCCGCGACTGGGTCATCCCGGCAATGAAAGCTGTGCCGGAGTGTGAGGTGGTCGCCATCTGCTCACGCGACGCTTCTCGTGCGGCCCGCGTCGCCACGGAATTCGATATTTCGAAGCACTATGCGTCTCTCTCCGACTTGCTGGACGACGACGAGGTTGATGCCCTCTATATCCCGACGCCGAACAATCGGCACGTCGACGATGCAATTGCCGCCGCGAGGGCTGGCAAGCACGTCTTGTGCGAGAAACCACTTGCCTTGGACGCGGCGGACGCCCTGCGCTTGGCCGAGGTTCAACGCCAGACAGGTGTGCAGATATCGGAGGCCTTCATGGTCCGGTATCATCCGCGATGGCTCGCCGCGCGTGAGATCATCCGCGGTGGCAGGCTCGGACGCGTCACCCAGATTCACGCAACCTACAGTGTGATGAACGACAATCCGCAGGACATCAGGTTCCAGCCGGAACTCGGCGGTGGTGCCTTGGGAGACGTTGGCATCTATCCGATAACGGCGGCCCGCTTCCTTTTCGAGGCCGAGCCGATCGCTGCGACGGCGACATTCGAAATGCTCGCGCCTGATGGTGTCGATATCGCTGTCGCCGGCATGCTCGAATTTCCGGACAATCGCAATCTTCTGTTCAGCGGCGCCCTGCTGCAGGCATGGGCACACTGGGTCATGGTCATTGGTACCGACGGCTGGATGGAAATCCCGGTCGCCGTCTGGCCCTCGGCAAGACAAGAGACGATCATCAAGCTGCGCAAGCGTGACGACATCTATGACCAGGATGCCGAAGTCATCCGCTTTGCGCCGGCAAATCAGTATGAAGAAGAGGTCCGTGAGTTCGCGCGCGCCATAAGGGGTGAGATTAAGCAGCCTTGGCCAATCAAAGATGCGGTAGCGGGAATGCACGTGCTGGATGCCGTCAGGCAGGCCGCTGCTGAGAAAGCGCGTGTCCCAATCCGGAGTGAGCGCTGATTTAACAATGGCCCAATTGAACGCATTGCGCGCAGCCGTACTGACCCGAGGGTTAGTTGTCGGCACCCTGCTATAAGATAACGAGGCCAGACGCTTCAGGCTCGATATCGTGCGGCCGGTTGTGAGTTGCTGAAGCCTTGAGCCAGGGAGCCACGTGCCTGTTCGAAGTCATCCCATGCCGCGACGTCGGGAACCTTGCTGCTGCCCCCGTCAGCGCGTTCGTAGATTTCCATGCGTGGCCGCGGGCCACCACGGCCTGCACATAAACGCCCTTCGACGTGACCTCGGCGGCGAAGCTCTGCGAGAGCGGCAGCACATAGGAGTTTGTGGCCGCGTAGATGTCGTGATCGCGCGCCTGCAGCGCGATGCCGGCATCTCGCTGAAAACCTTGTCCGTTTTTATCCTGGTTGGCGACGACTCTCGCTTGCCCAAACCGATGGCGCAGGCGGCGCGCGCGACGGCGAACGAACGCTACGAGGCATTCGTCGCCGCGCTTGGCAGACGCCTCGCCAGGGGCCAAGCCTGCGGCAGGAAATCCCCGAAGACGTTATGCCACCCAGGGACGCAGAATGACCAGGAAAGGCATGTCGGCAGAAGCGCCGCCCGCGCTGGCTCGGCGCCGCCCGCGCTGTTGATGCCAGCTCGGTTCTGTTGCTGATGGCGCTCAGTTGGCGGCTCCGCACAATTGCGACGTCGTCAATCCTGGCGGCACGTTTTCCGTAGGGCCAAACCCGTACTTCGCCATGATGGTGGCGATCTTACCGTTCGACATGACCTTCGCCAGACCCTGATTGTAGAGGTCGCGCAGATCGCCATCGTCCTTCCTGAACGCGATCGCGATGTAGCTGATCGACTTCGCGTCCGTCGTGAACGGGCTGGCGCGCTCCAGATCGGGGCTCCTGTTGCCGGCCAGCAGCCCGATCACTGTCGGGGAGGAGAACACCGCGGCGTCGATGCGGCCGGCGCGCAGGGCAGCGATGTTGGTCTCGATGTCGGGGAACTGCAGGATGCGGTCTTCTGGAACGCCCTCGGTGATGGCATTCTTGATGACGTTGCTGCCGCGGCCGCCGCCCATGATTGCGTCGGATTTCTTGGCTAGGTCGACGTAGCTGTGAATCGCCTTGGGGTTGCCGGCAAGCACGATCGCCGCGTCGTCCGACCTCAGGTCGGGAGCGCCGAAGGCGACCTGCTGGCATCGCTCGGGCGTTATCGACAGGCCGGACGCGACGGCATCGAAACGCCCGGCCATCAGGCCGGGGATCAGGGCGCCGAACTCGGTGACCTCGAAGTCGACCTGCTTGACGCCGAGATCGGCGAAGGCAGCTCGCAGCAGATCCGGATGCCAGCCGAGCAACTCGCCGGTTCCCTCCTTCTTGTAGCCCCATGGTGCGCGGTTGTGGATGCCGATGACGATGCGTCCTTCCTTCAAGACGCGTTCCTTTGTGGTCTCCGCCGCGGCTGGCAGCAGAGATCCGACAAGCGCGGCATAGGCAATGCAGGCCAGGCCAATGGCGGCCGATCGTGCTCGAAATTTCATCGGTGCAGTCCTCCCATGAGATTGAGTTTGCGCGCGGGCGTTCCGCCTCAGCCGCCCGACGCTACGTTTGAAGGCCGCTTGTCGTCAATATAGATGTACAAAATATGTATTAAATGTTGCTAGCACAGTGGTGAGAAGCTCTCGCTTTTGGCACGAGGCGATACGTTTGTTCGTGAATTGCGATTGGGTGGACGTGGAATTCGCGGCCTGACCGTTGTCGATACGCATTCGCGCTACGCCCCGGCGACAGACCCGCGCTTCACATATCGTGGCGAGGACGTCGTGCAGACGCTGGAACGTGTCTGCTGGGAGATCGGTTATCCGAAGACGATTAGGGTCGACAACGGCAGCGAATTCATCTCCGGTGATCTCGATCTGTGGGCCTACCAAAGGGATGCCATCTTGGGCTTCTCCCGGCCAGGCGAGCCCACCGACAACGCCTATATCGAATCGTTCAACGGCACGTTCCGGATCCTTGACGTCGCCCGGCAGAAAATGGAGGGATGGTGTAGAGACTACAACGAGGTTCGTCCTCACAGCGCCATCGGCAACAAGCCACCGATATTGCTTATGAATGGCTCAGGCGCATCCGGTCCGCCAAGAGTTAGCAGGAGGGGAAATTCCCCAGCCCTGCGGTCTAAAATCCGGGAGCACCTCAATGAAACTCTGGACTCTCCATTGAGCTGGAGGGAACAAGGGTCTCAGGTCACTGTCCATTCGCGGTAGAACTTGTATCAACGAGGTAATGCGAGACATTGTAACGAATTGGGGGCTCTGCTAGCTCTTCTCCGGAAAAAGGGATGTCGCCACTCGCTACCATGCGTGATCTCGTAACACAGCAACAGCAGCTCTATCAGGCGCTCCGGGAGCAGCTGATCACCGGTCGGTTCAAACCGGGGACGAGCGTTAGCTTGCGTGGCATAAGTGGCGACTTCGGTGTTGGTCTTATGCCGGTTAGGGAGGCAATCGGTCGACTCGGAGGGGAGCGCGCTCTTGAGGTTCGCCGCAATGGCCGCGTGTGCGTTCCGGACTTAACGCGTCAACGCTTCGAAGAACTCATGCAGGCGCGACTTCAGATCGAGCCGCACTGTGCGAAACTCGCTCTTCCCTATGTTGGGGCGACCCAGCTTAAGAGGATGGAGGAGTTCGATGCCCAAATGAATCTGAGTTACGGTGCGGGCGACGCCGACGCGTACATGATGGGGAACTATCACTTCCACTTTGAACTGTACCGTGCCGGCAACTCCGAGGTCTTCCTACCGCTCCTCGAGAGCATATGGATGCAATTCGGCCCGTTCATGAGAAGTGTCTACGACATGACGGAAACGACCTCGATTGTTGACAAGCACAAGATGGCTCTCGAAGCGATCAGGCGCAACGACGCCGCCGCCTTGGGCGTGGCTATCCAGGCTGACATTCTGGACGCCATACACCTGCTGCGTCAGACACTTAACTACGACTGACAACCGATAACGAGTACTTTTCACGCCGCGCAGTATTTCCGGTCACCCTCGACGTGGAAATCGCACGATGTGACCGGATATGTGATCACATTGATTGCTTGGCGCCTCAGTCGACTCCTCTCGACCTTTAAGCGAGGACAGGCAGCGCAGCTGTGGCGCTGGGCTGATGCGTTCGAGGCCCATGGCCTTCATCAGGCGAGCAACCGTGCAGCGGGCGACATCGAAGCTCTCGCGCTGCAACTGCCGCCAGACCTTGCGAACGCCGTAGACGCGGAGATTCGCATCGAACACGCGTCGGACCTCATCCTTCAAAGCCTCTTCCTGCTTTGGCGAGCCGACAGCCGGGAGGGATCGGTGCGCTTTGCGACATGGTCGTGCTAGGTCGATGGAGCGATCGGCAACGCCTTGCAGATCGGCTCGACCAAATGCGCCGCGCGGTGATCGTCAATGAAGGCGATCATCGCTTGAACCGGCGGTCGAGCTCCGCCCGGGCGAAATACGCGCTCGCCTTGCGCAGGATCTCGTTGGCCTGCCGAAGCTCGCGTTCTCGCGTTCCAATGCCTTCAGCTTCGTCGCCACGTCTGTAGGCACACCGGCACGCGCGCCGCTGTCGCGCTCGGCCTTCTTCACCCACTCACGCAGCATTTGCGCCGTGCAGCCGATCTTGGCTGCGGTCGACAAGACCGTCGCTCACCCGAGGCATGCCGCCTTCGTGATCCAGGACCAGCCGAACCACGCGGGTTCGGACCTCGGGACAGGATCTGTTCGTCGTCTTGCTTGTCATTGCTCCACCTTCTCAGGAGTTGGAGCCTCCGATCAACCCGGCGCGGTTCAGTCCGGAATTGGTCGAGAGGGTGGAAAGTATGGCCTCGAAGACTTTCTTGAGGTGAAGGCAATCAGCGGGGTCAGCACGTAAGCTAATATCGCCTCCGACACTCTTGAGAACCGCAGCGCAGCCGTTCAATCCAAGCGTAACAGCGGCGATCCAGCGCTGACCTATGGTGATCACGATATGCCATATAGACGTCGGCAATGCCCGTCCAAAACGCCAATCGTGATCACATTTTGCTTGCCATATCGTTCATGACGTGGGATGGAGGATGTCACAAAATAGCGGAGCGCTTCAACACCATGACGCTGCATTCCCCGAGGGTTGAAAGCTCCAGCGGCGTGCAATCGCAAAATGCAAACGAGTCAATCGAGCGGGGTGCGACCTCTGATCTTATTCGGATTAGGGGTGTTTCGAAGTCCTTTGGCGCCCACAGTGCGCTCGCGGAAATTGATCTAGACATCCGATCTGGCGAGTTTCTCATTCTGCTTGGGCCATCGGGTTGCGGTAAAACCACACTGCTGCGCCTGATCGGCGGTTTTGATTATCCGACGTCGGGGCGAATTGAGCTTGACGGCAAGGATTTATTGCCACTTCCGCCTCATCGACGGCCGATTAATACAGTATTCCAGTCGTACGCACTTTTTCCGCATCTGACCGTGTGGCAAAATATAGCATTTGGCCTTCGCATGCTGCGGCGTCCGGCGGAGAGCATCGATAGAAGAGTCTCCGAGGTCCTTCGGTTGGTTCGGCTCGACGGGCTCGATGAACGAAAGCCGTCTCAGCTTTCAGGCGGCCAGCAGCAACGTGTTGCCTTGGCTCGCGCCTTAGCTCCATCGCCGCGATTGCTGCTTCTGGACGAACCACTGTCCGCGCTCGACCTGAAGCTCCGGAAAGAGATGCAGATCGAATTGAAGCGTCTCCAGCGAGAAACCCAAATCACATTCGTCCTCGTCACGCATGACCAGGAAGAGGCTCTGGCGATGGCCGACAGGGTGGCTGTACTCAACGCTGGCAACCTCTTGCAGGTAGGGAATCCGGAGGAGGTCTACGCGAAGCCACACAACAAGTTCGTCGCCGACTTCATTGGTGAAGCGAATATAGTTGATGGGGCGCGGTTCGGAAGGCGAGGGGCAAGTGTTTCTCTACGTCCGGAGTGCATCTCAATCGGAGCGCCGACCGAGAAGAGCCGTATGCATGGAACTATCGTAGGTACGACCTTCCTGGGCAGCGATATGCTCTATCAGGTGAGGGTTGAACCTGATGACGCGGAGATTCGGGTTAGGGCCCGCGAAGTGACCACAGGCCGACTGGCGATCGGGTCCGAGGTAGGCCTCAACTGGCCGGAAACCTCGGAGTGGTGGATGCAGCAATGAACCGCCTATCTCCTCTTGCGACCGCCGCGTTGATGGCCCCGGCGATCCTCATGATCGGCGTATTCATGGTATTGCCAATGGCGCTTGCTCTGGCGATCTCGTTCATGACCGCCGACTCCTATGGAGGCGCTCATCTGCCTTTGTCGTTGGCGGCTTACGTTCAGCTGTTCTTTCAGTCGGACTTCAGCGACAATCTCATCTTCTCGTTTGACTATCTGCAGATATTCCTTCGGTCCATCGGCCTCGCGTTTGCGACGACCGCAGTCAGCTTCGTCCTTGGATTGCCGATGGCTTGGTTCATCGCGTGCCAGCGACCTTCCCTGCGCGCTGGATTGCTGTTCCTTGTAACCTTGCCGTTTTGGACCAACCTCCTCATCAGGACCTACTGCTGGGTTCTGATACTGCGCGACCGGGGTCTGGTGAACGACCTGCTTACCGGAACGGGCCTCCTGTCTCACCCTCTGCCGCTCCTTTACAATGATGGATCGATTTTACTCGGGCTGGTCTACTCGTTCCTGCCCTTTATGATCCTGCCAATATACTCGACACTTGAGCAACTCGACCCAAGGCTGGTTGAGGCGTCGCATGACCTTTACGCCGGTCGAATGCAAACGTTCCTGAACGTTGTATGGCCGGCAGCAAAGCCGGGGGTTACTGCTGGTGCCTTGCTTGTCTTTGCTCCGGCGTTAGGAACCTTCATTACGCCCGATCTCCTCGGCGGCGGGAAGGTGATGCTTCTGGGCAACCTTATCCAGAACCAGTTCTCGTCGGCGCGAAATTGGCCATTTGGCGCAGCGGTGGCGATGCTACTGACCGTCGTGGTGCTTTCCTGCGTTTGGCTACAGTCTCTACGCCAAGAGCGAGCGGAGCATAAACTGTGAGCGCTCCTGCGATTTCCTCAGTTGGAGTGGTCACTGCCGGTTCAGGCGCTCGCGCTTTTGACTGGCGAAAGACGCCAGGATTGGGAACCTACGCCGTAGCGATATTCCTATTCCTCTACGCACCGCTGCTCGTGTTGATGGTTTTTGCGTTCAACGCGGGCGATCAGGTTACTGTCTGGACTCACTTTGGCTTTCGTTGGTTCGCCGTAGTGTTCGCGGACGAGCAAATTCAGGCTGCCGCGCGCGCCAGTCTCGTAATTGCTTGCGTCGCGACCATTGTCAGTACCACGCTAGCGGTTTGTGCCGCGATGGCTCTTGAGCGGGGTATTAGGTTCAAGGGACGCTCGTCCGCCACGGCGCTAGTTGCAATGCCGCTTGTCGTCCCCGAGATCGTCGCCGCCGTGTCGACGTTAATATTCTTCTCCTCGATCGGCCTCAAGCTGGGCATAGGCAACCTGATTATCGCGCACACCGTATTTTGCATTCCCTTCGCGATCCTTCCGATCAGAGCACGACTGCGAGAGATGGGTGAAGCAGCCGAGATTGCAGCTCGCGATCTATATGCAGACGAGTTACGAGTGTTTGGGCTGATCACTCTGCCGCTCCTCATGCCGGCTATATTGTCGGGCGCGATGTTGGCTTTCGTTACATCGCTTGATGATTTCCTGATCAGTCAGATGGTGGCTGACCCCGGCGTCACCACACTTCCCATGTACATCTACGGGATGATCCGTCTTGGTGTGAAGCCGGAAGTAAATGCGATCTCGACGCTACTTCTTGGCTTGTCGATTCTACTCGTAACCGCCGCCCATTTTCTTTCAAGAAGACGATGAAACACCGATATTGTAACGGAGATGAGAATGAAACACAGCGTTCTAGTCCTACTTGCATCTGTCGCAGTCGTCGGGACCGCGGGACCAGCGATCTCTCAAGATGAGATTTACCTTTACAACTGGTCCAACGCAACTTCGCCGGAGCTCCTTGCCAAGTTCGAGAAAGAGACCGGCATCAAGGTAGTCGTCGATGTATTCGATAGCAATGAGACAGCCCTGGCAAAGCTCAAGTCGGGAACTGGTGGCTATGACGTTCTCGATGCGACAAGTGACTTCCTGCCGATCTACATCAAGGAAGGCTTGCTGCAGAAGATCGACGTCGCGTCGATGCCAGGATTCTCGAATATCGATCCGAAGTGGCAGAAGCCGGTCTGGGATCCAAACAGCGA
This sequence comes from Mesorhizobium sp. P2_C7, assembly GCF_056404515.1. Lineage (NCBI taxonomy): Bacteria > Pseudomonadati > Pseudomonadota > Alphaproteobacteria > Hyphomicrobiales > Phyllobacteriaceae > Mesorhizobium > Mesorhizobium sp. P2_C7. The sequence goes on from NZ_JBFUDW010000009.1 coordinate 290,005, forward strand.
ATACTCGCTAAGCTGGTATTGGGGGACCACGTCATACTCCGTCGACACGGCGCGCTACGCAGGTCCTATCGACAGTCTCAAGGTGCTTTTCGATCCGCCACCCGAATTGGCAGGACAAGTAGGGATGTTCTCGTCGCCTACCGAGGTCATGTCTTTGGCGCTAACCTATCTTGGTAAGCCTCAATGCAACACGAACCCAGATGATTTGACGGCTGTTCAGAACTTGCTCTTGAAGCAGAAAGCTGCCGTCAAGATCTACAACTCCGACGCCATTCTCGAGCGAATGTCCTCTGGCGAAACCGCCATCAGTCAGGACTGGAACGGCGATGCGCTGCGCGCGCGATTGGCACGGCCAGCGGTCAAGTATGCTTATCCGAAAGAAGGTGTGGTGGCGTGGGCGGAAACACTTTCGGTTCCCAAGACGGCCAAGCATCCTGAAGAGGCAAAGAAATTTATCGCATTTCTCTTGCAGCCAGAGAACGCAGCGCTTCAGTCGAACAACGTCACCTACTCGAGCACCATCAAAGGAGCGGACGCTTTCTACCGCCCCGACATGAAGGGCGCGCCAGAGGTGACGCCGCCTAGCGACGTCAAGTTGGTCTTCTCGCAACCATGCGGGGAACAGGCCATCCAGTTCTACGACAAGATCTGGACCAAGCTGAAAAACTAGAAAGCTGCGGCTGGCGTCTGGCCTCACCTAGGTGGGGCCAGCTCTATCGCGACGAATGCTAAGGGCAATGTAGACCATGCATGCCGATCTAATCGTCTCCAACGGACGGATACACACCCTCGACCCCTCCAATCCCAGCGCAGAGGCCATTGCGATCTCCGACGGTCGGATCCTGTTTGTTGGACCCAACGACGGCGTGGAGGAGTATCGGGGCCAGCGTACAGAGGTGATCGACGCAAACGGTCACTCGATCGTTCCTGGCTTCATCGAGAGCCACATGCATGTCTTCGTTGGTGGAGCCGAGCTTTCTCACCTGCAGCTTGCTGGGGTTGTTGGTTCCGAACAACTTAGTCGGAGGATCAGGCAGTACGGCGAGGGTGGACCACCCGACAAGCTTATCCTAGCCCAGGGAGCCGACTACACAACTCTTTCGCCCACAGAACCAATCACACGCCAGGCGTTGGACCGCGTCGCACCGGACCGTCCCTTCGCAATGACGGCCTTTGATCACCACACCATGTGGGCGAATACCAGGGCACTCGAACTCGCGGGTATTTTGCGTGGAGCTGAACTACCACCCGGGAACGAGGTGGTTATTGGCAGTGACGGGCTGGCGACTGGTGAGTTGCGCGAGTTCGAAGCGATGGAGCCGATCTACGGTGCAGCCGGCGAAGGGCGCGTGCGGCTAGGGCTGGCATTTGGGACCGAGCCGAAGCTGCCTCCGACGACGGAACAGCGAGAGTTCGATCGAGCCATTATACTGCGCGGACTGAAGCACTGCGCAAGCCACGGCATCACCTCCTTCCACAATATGGACGGCAACTTCTACCAGCTTGAGCTGCTTTCAGAACTTCATTCCCGGGGAGAGCTTCTAGCTCGAGCGAGAGTACCCTTTCACTACCGACGCCAAATGCCAATCGAGGCACTCGAGAAAGCAAGCGATATGGCTCGCCGCTTCACCTCAGACTGGATCTCAGCGGGGTTGGTCAAGGTCTTCATGGATGGCGTCATCGATAGTCGCACAGCCGCAATGCTAGACGACTACGCGGACATGCCTGGTTGGCGAGGTCAGCTGCTATTTGATGGAGATAGCTTCAATCAGGTTGCGATCGTGGCCGATAGGCTCAAGCTGCAGATTGCCGTACATGCTGTTGGAGACGCCGCCGTGAGGCAGGTTCTTGACGGATACGAAGCGGCCGCGAAGGCAAACGGCCGTCGCGACAGTCGCCATCGGGTAGAGCATGTTGAAGTAATCAAGCAGCAGGATATTGCTCGGTTCAAGGAACTGGGTGTCTTGGCTTCGATGCAACCCCCGCATCCGCCCGGCACGATGGGAATACCTCTCGAGCCTACACTGACGCGCGTGGGCGAAGGCAAGCTACATCTTTTCTATGCAATGAGGACGCTCCAAGAGGCGGGAGCACGAATTCCGCTCGGCTCTGATTGGCCAGTGGCGCCGATAGATCCGATCGCTGGGATTCACGCTGCCGTGACTCGGAAGAAGTGGCACCCCGATCTACCCGATCAGCGAGTGTCACTCATGGACGCGTTACACGGCTACACGACAGAGGGAGCCTATGCGGAGTTCGCAGAAGAGAAGAAGGGCAAACTCACTCGCGGCGCGTTCGGCGACCTGGTCGTCTTGTCTGGGGATCTTCTAACGGCTCCGCTGGAGGAAGTCTCTGACATTCGGCCACTCACCACGATTTGCGGCGGAAAGATCACTTATCAAGCTTGACCGAAAGTCAACGTTGGCCGGAATAGAAATGGGGCTCGTTGCACTTGGCATTCCCCACCGCAAAGGCGGCGTCGACTCCGTGCTTGCTGTTCTATCGGAAATCTCGCCAGGGCAGGCAGCCGCCAAAGGGTTGACGCGCTCGGCGATGGGGATATCGTTGCTCCCTGGCCGACCTAGTCCTGGCCGGCATCTCCGATCACAAGTCAATTGCGCCGTGCCAAGGGTTTGTAGGAGACAGCAGCAACGCTTACGTTCCTGTTGGCAGAATGATGGCAACAGGAACTCGCGACATCGAGCTTACCAGCATCGGTTCACATTTGCCTTTCGGAACAAATATCATATCGACCCGACAGGCCGACCCCATGCCATGTCAGTGAGGTGGCCCTCAGGGACTCCTGTCGAAGACTATGGTCTGCTTTCGTCGAGCACAATGTGAGTGCCGTAACGACAACTGACCGTCGCAGAATGCCCGGTTGGTTAGATAGGCAACACTTCGGAGCGCTTGACCTGACCCAGGGCGAAGCTGCTTTCGATAGAGGCGATGTTGTCCAGCCGCGTCAGCTTGTCCTTGATGAACCGCTCATAGGCCTCGAGGTCGCGCACCACGATGCGCATCAGGTAATCCCGCTGGCCGGTCATCAGATAGCAGTCGGCCACCTCCGGCCAGCGCAGCACGGCTTGCGAGAAGCGGTCGAGATCGTCCTCGCGTTGCCGTTCAAGCTTGATCGACGCGAAGGCGCTGATCGGCAGGCCGAGCTTCTTCTGGTCGACGATCACGGTATAGCCCTTGATGACGCCGGCGCTCTCCAACAACCGGACGCGCCGGGCGCAAGGTGAAGGCGAAAGACCGACGGCTTCAGCGAGGTCGTTCGTCGTCGCCTTTGCGTTCTTCTGCAGCGCGGCGATGATTTTGAGGTCGATTGCATCGAGTGTCGGATTTGGCACGTTTCCCTCGTCAGGGTGTCTTTATTGGCTGGATCAGCCAATATCACCGATCTCCTCGCGTAAGAATAGCCACTTTTGACAGGCCGAAGCCGCTATCGTCGAGGCGCGATTTCACGGGAGCCGACGATGACGATCCTTTCCGAGCTTGAACGCAAGGTTCTGTGGCTGGCTGTCTGGATGATCCATCATGCCAATCATGTTCGCGGGTCGGACGACGGCCTCAAGGTCGGTGGCCATCAGGCGTCGTCGGCGTCCGCCTCCACCTTGCTGACGGCGCTGTATTTCCAGATCCTCAGGCCTGAAGACCGCGTGGCCGTCAAGCCGCATGCGAGCCCCGTCTTCCATGCCATCCAGTATCTGTTCGGCAGGCAGACGCTTGAGCAGCTGCGGAATTTTCGCGGCTATCGCGGCGCGCAGTCCTACCCGTCTCGAACCAAGGATATGGACGACGTCGATTTCTCGACTGGGTCGGTTGGACTGGGCGTGGCGCAGACCCTGTTCTCCTCGCTGGTCCAGGATTATGTCAGGGCAAAAGGCTGGAACGCGGATCAGCCGGAAGGCCGGATGGTCGCCCTTCTCGGCGACGCCGAAATGGATGAAGGCAATATCTTCGAGGCTCTTCTCGAAGGCTGGAAGCACGGCCTGCGCAACACCTGGTGGGTCGTCGACTACAACAGGCAGAGCCTTGATGCGGTGGTGCGCGAAGGCCTGTGGCAGCGCTTCGAGTCTATCTTTCGCAACTACGGCTGGGATGTGGTGATCCTGAAACATGGGACATTGCAACAGGCGGCCTTCGAGGAAGAGGGCGGCGAAAAGCTGCGGTCCTGGATCGACGCATGCCCCAATCAGCTCTATTCCGCACTGACCTTCCAGGGCGGCGCTGCATGGCGCAGGCGCCTTCTGGACGACCTCGGTGATCAGGGACCGGTCACCCGCCTGATCGAGAAGCGCAGCGACGAAGACCTTGCCGCCTTGATGGCAAATCTCGGCGGACATGATCTGGCGAGCATCATCGATGCCTTTGAGCAAGCGCGCCGGCATGATCGTCCGACCTGCTTCATCGCCTATACGATCAAAGGCTTCAGCCTGCCGCTGGCGGGCCACAAAGACAATCACGCCGGATTGATGACACCGGCGCAAGTCGACGCGCTGCGGCAAGGCATGGGTGTCCGCAAGGGGCGTGAATGGGACATGTTCGAGGGTCTTGCATACGATGAGGCCGCGATCCGGTCCTATCTATCGTCGTCGCCTTTCGCGCGGCCAGCTACCCGTCGCCATGAAGCCCCGGCCGTAACCGTGCCGGCGCGGATTGCCTTTAGCGTCCAGACGTCCATGTCTACACAGCAGGGCTTCGGCCTTTTGATGCACGAGATCGCCAAGTCAGACAGCGATTTTGCAAAGCGTGTCGTCACCACGTCTCCGGACGTCACGGTCTCGACCAATCTTGGCGCCTGGGTGAACAGGCGGGGTCTGTTCGCGCGCGGCGACCAGGCGGACATTTTTCGTGAAGAACGCATTCCCTCTACCTTCAACTGGACGTTCTCGCCGTCGGGACAGCATTTCGAACTGGGCATCTCGGAGATGAACCTCTTCACGATGCTGTCGGCGCTGGGCTTGTCGCACGCGCTTCACGGCGAGCGCCTGCTTCCGGTTGGAACGCTCTACGACCCCTTCATCGAGCGCGGCCTCGATGCGCTCAACTATGCCTGCTATCAGGACGCTCGCTTTATCCTGGCGGCGACACCCTCCGGCGTGACGCTGGCGCCCGAGGGCGGTGCGCATCAGTCGATCGCCACGCCGCTGATCGGCATGGCGCAGGACGGCCTGGCGACATTCGAGCCTGCCTATGTCGACGAGCTGGCAGTCATCATGCGTTGGGCATTCGACTACATGCAGCGCTCCGGCGAGGCCGAGCCCGACGACCAGACCTGGCTGCGCGATCAGACTGGCGGTTCGGTCTACCTCAGGCTCTCGACGCGGTCGATCGAGCAGCCGATACGCCACACCGAGGATCCGCTGGCGCGCGACATCGTCGATGGCGCCTACTGGTTGCGCAAACCCGGGCCGAATGCCGCAGTCGTGATCGCCTATTCGGGAGCTGTCGCACCGGAGGCGGTGCAGGCCTTGGGCCTGATGGCCGGTGACCGGCGCGATATTGGGCTTCTTGCCGTGACCTCGGCCGATCGGCTGAATGCCGGCTGGTCGGCCGCGGCGCGGGCGCGCCAGTATGGCCATCCGCACGCCATCAGTCATATCGAGCGCCTGTTGGCCGGTCTCCCGGCCTCATGCGTCATCGTGACGGTGCTGGACGGGCATCCCGCGACGCTCGCCTGGCTGGGGTCGGTTCATGGCCATCGCACGCGCGCGCTCGGCGTCGAGCATTTCGGCCAGACCGGTACGATCGCGGATCTCTATCGGCATTTTGGGATCGATGCGCAAGGTATCATGGCCGCAGTGCAATCGGTGTCGGCCGGCCGGCCGCTGAGGCACCTTGGCTCCGCCGCCTGACGATCCGACAGCATTGCCTCGCAGCCGGGTCGTTCGATAGTGGCCGTCAATACCGGAATTCCTTGAGGGCGGCTGCCAATCGTCGGCGCCATCTTCCCGCGTTGCGACAAAGCGGGGGAGATGAAAATGACTGGGGCCGACGATCTTATGAGCCGTGGAACGATGCGGTCGCCGGTTGGGATGGCGGTGGCGATTGCGCATCACGGCGAACTCATCCAGGGCGTCTTCAAGGATGATGGCGGGCGCCTTCATCGCGGGCTCGTGACGCTGCCGATTGCCGGCTTGAGATCGGAGGCGCGCTTTGCCAGGAGCGACGCAGATGCGGTCGTTGTCTACCCCGATCACAAGGTCAAGGCGTCGGCAGCCGCGCGGCTCACGCTCGAGTTCTTGAACGCCGCYGGCGGTGGCGAGCTGATACTTCAGAGCTCGATTCCTGTAGGGCACGGCTACGGCTCATCGACGGCTGACGTCGTCGCTTCCATTCGCGCCGTCGCCGCGGCCCTCAACGTCCAACTGCGGCCGTCGAGCATCGGGCGTCTGGCCGTGGCTGCCGAGCGCGCCAGCGACGCGATCGCCTTCGATGAGCACGCGGTGCTGTTCGCGCAACGCGAAGGTACGGTGATCGAGAATTTCGCAGGCTCCCTGCCGCCGCTGCTCCTGGTCGGGTTCAAGGCAAAAGGCGGGGTCCCGGTCGACACATTGCAGCTGCCGCCCGCTCGCTACGACAGTGCCGAGATCCAGGAGTTCGGCGTGCTGCGGGCGCTGGTTGCGCGCGCGGTTCGCTTTCAGGATCCCTATCTTCTTGGACGCGCCGCCTCGGCCAGTGCCCTGATCAGTCAACGGCACTTGCCCAAACAGGGCTTTGGCGAGATCGCCGACATTGCCAGGCGAGCCGGGGCCTGCGGAGTGCAGGTTGCCCATAGCGGTTCGTTGTTCGGCCTGATTTTCGATCTTGTCGCCCCGAATCTGAAGCGGCGGGCGGCGCTCGTCGCGCAGCAGATAAGACGTGCCGGCTTCAAGGATGTCGAAGTCCATCTGGTCAATGCGGAGGGCTGGTCATGGTGAGCTTCGACGTGGACTATTTCAGGGACCTTGAGACCCCGCGCCTTGCCCGACTTGCGCCAAATCTCGTCGCCGCGGCTTTTCCGCTGATGAAGCTGATGCCGGCCCGCTACATTCTGGATCGGGCGGCGTCGAATGGCGAACTGAAGGCAGGCTCCCACATTGTCGAGACGACGTCGGGCACGTTCGGCATGGCGGTCGCGCTGCTGGCGGCGGCGCGCCACTATCGCCTGACGCTCGTCACCGCTTCAACGCTGATCGATGCCAAATACAAAGCCCGCCTGGAGCGCATCGGCGCCACGGTCATCGCCCTTGACGATCCGCGCGGCGACGGCAACCAGCCTGGCCGGCTGGAGCGCCTGCAGGAAATCCTGGCCAATGAGCCCGACGGCTTCTGGACCCGCCAATACGACAGTCCGGGCAACTGGCTTGCTTATGCGCGGCTGGCCGAACTCTTCATCCGGGCAATGGGCAGGATTGACTGCCTGGTCGGCTGCGTCGGCACCGGCGGCTCGCTATGCGGCACCGCCTCTTTTTTGCGAACTGTCTTTCCCCATCTGACGGTGTTTGCCGTCGATACCCATCGCAGCATTCTGTTCGAGCAGCCGGTCGGCAAACGCATGCTGCGGGGCCTGGGCAACAGCGTTCTGCCGAAAAATGTCAGGCATGAGCTTGTCGACGAGATCCATTGGGTTGGCGCTTACCCGGCATATATGACCGCGCACCGTTTGCTGCGCGAGCACGGCCTCTTCATGGGGCCGACCAGCGGTGCTGCCGCGTTGGTGGCGAAATGGGTTGCAACGACGCTTCCCGACGCGAAAGTGGCGGTCATCATGCCTGACGAAGGCCATCGCCATGCCGAGACTGTCTACAATGACGACTGGCTTGCGGCTCTGCCTGGCTGGCCCTGCAAGGAACTGGCCGAGCCGAGGACGCTGACGACCATCGCGCCAGCCGCGGAGACGCAATGGACGCGCTTTCTTTGGCTGCGACGCAGCCTCGACGATGTGCTGAAAACGCGCGAAGCAAGCGACGTGCCACCGGCTGTTGGCGCGGCGGAAAATCTATGAAGCGAGATCCAGCCCGCTTTTGTCGAGCCAGCGCCAGGCATCGTCCGTCGTCTGGAAGACCTGATCGTGTTCGTTCGATCCGGCGGACCGATCGAGGTCCTTGAGACCGCTGGCTGTCACGACGGCCACGACACGGTCTGTGGCTGCAATGACACCTTGGGCCTTCAATGTCGATATCGCCATCAGCGGCGTGACTGACGCCAGTTCGGCAAAGATCCCTTCGTCCCGCGCAAGGCGCTCCTGCATCGCGATCAGGCCGTGATTGCTGACGGGGACGGCATGCCCGCCGGATTCGCGCAGCGCCTTCAGCGCCTGAAAGGTGCTGCGCGGCGTGCCGATCGATACGGCAAGGCTGTCGAAGAGCATCTTGCGTTCACTCAACGCATCGGCGCCGCTGGCCAGAGCGTCCGACAGCGAACCATGCACCTCCGCTGCGACGAGACGAGGCAGGCGCGTGATCGACCCGTGCGCGAACAGCTCGCAAAAGCCAGCCCATACACCGGACAGGGCATCGCCGTAGCAGACCGGCAGAACGCACCAGTCGGGCGCCGTGCCATCTGATTGCTCGACGATCTCATAGGCGATTGTCTTGTAGCCCTCGATGCCGAGTGGGTGGCTGCCGACGACCGGACCGTGATAGGGCGATGCGATGAACCAGTCGTAACGGGCCGCCGCCTGTTCAAGCAGCGACCATCGGTCCATTTTGCTGACCAGGGGCAGGACCGTCGCGCCATATTTGCGGATCTGCGCCAGCATCGCGCCGGCTGATCCCGCGAAAGTGGTGACGATGCATTTCAAGCCCGCGCGGGCAGCGTAGGCCGCCAGCGAAGCACCGGCGTTTCCCGATGAGGCGGTCGCGACAATCTTCGCGCCACGCGCGCGCGCCACGCTGACCGCGATGGTCGAGAAGCGGTCCTTGTGCGACCAGGTCGGGTTTCGGCCTTCGTCCTTGATTGCAAGATCCGGCACGCCGAGAAACGCGCCGATGCGCGGCGCGGCAAGCAAAGGCGTCAGACCCTCGCCGAGGCTCACTGCCTCCGCTTCCGTGCAAGGCAGCATATGCGCAAAACGCCACAGCGAGCCCGAGCTGGTGGCGGCGGCCAAGAGGGGAGACTGCGGGACCGCATAGACCGGGCGAAGATTTGCCGGCGCGGTGTCCTGGCACCGCGCGCACCCTTTGGAGTCGATGGTGACATCGGCAGGGTAGGAAGCACCGCATCGGATGCAGACGAACTCCAGGACCCGACTTGTGTCCATGTCGGGTCGGTTTTGCTCGCCTGAGAGATGCGCGGACATGTCGTGTGCGAGGTCGCGAAACGGCCGGCTCGCCATGGGTATTCCTTGTCCAGGAAACGATGAATTCGCTGGTTGTTTCAAACAGCCAACAGCACGGCTGTCAATGCGGAATGTGCACTATAGTGTGTCGCACCATAGTGCGCGCCGTAGCATCCGTTGTTTGATGAAACTTCGCGGCGTTTTTGGTCTGAACGTGCAGCGGCTTCGGAGAGAAAGAAAACTCTCTCAGGAGCAGTTGTCTTTCGTTTCGGGCCGCACGCGCGCCTATATCAGCAGCGTCGAGGCCGGGCGGCGCAACGCCACGCTGGATACAGTCGAAATTCTGGCCAAGGCGTTGAATGTCGAGCCACAAGAGTTGGTTTCGGCAAGCCCGACAAGTAAGCGAGCTATTCGGGTGACGAAGCAGGCGACTTCAAAGTCGACCAATTGAAGCCAGACTTCAACAATGCAGTGCTGATCTGATTTTCACTTATCTCGTCTTTGTGATACCTGATTGACTCCTTTAGTGTACATTCGATGCGTATCCCATTGAAGGCGGTGTCTAGACAGCCATAGGTTGTTCCGCGGGGTAGGGCTTGACTGTGGTTGAGGTCTGCCGATGGACAATGAAACTGTTATCGACCTTTTTACGGCGATCACGAAGATCGACACCGCGCGGTCGACTGATGCAATCCTTCAGGAGTTCCGCTTGGCCATGGAGCGCTACGGATTGCGCAATTTTCTGGTCACCGGACTGCCCGTGCCGCACGGTACGGACTGGCAGCGTGAAATTCTTGCCGATGGCTGGTCTCCTGAATGGCATCGTCGCTACGTCACCGAGGAGCATTTTTTGCACGATCCTTGTGTCGCCCAGTGCCGGTACTCGCCAGAGCCTTTCCGATGGGGCGAACTGCCAGCCGCAAGACTGGTTGCACGCGCGAAGCTGGTCATGGACGAGGCGGCCGAGTTCGGGATGAAAGAAGGCATCTGCGTCCCAATTCATGTCCCATTGGCCGGACCAGGCGTCGTCACGATGGCGAGTGACCGGATGGACGTTCCGCCAAGCGCCATGCCCCTTATCGAAACGCTTTGCGTGCATACCTTTCGCAGCCTCTCAGGGCTGGGAACACCCGGCGATGGTGATGAGCCCACGCCCTTGACGGCGCGTGAGCGCGAACTCCTGGAGTGGAGCGCGCAAGGCAAATCCACCGAGGACATCGCTTGTATCCTCGGTGTTACCAGGAACACGGTTGAAAGCCATCAGCGCAACATTCGAGCAAAGCTCGACGCGATCAATGTCGCGCACGCCATCGTCAAGGCGCTGCGACGGCAGGAAATCCAGATCTAGCAATACCTGAATTCCGTCATACGTACGGCAAGTCCATTTTCCTACGACCCTCCGCCTGGAGGCGTCATGGTTCGTATGCATCTGGTCACTTGGGATAACAGGAAGCACTACAGGAAAGTTCTGGAGCGCTACTTTCGGATACGGTACGAGATTTACGTCAAGCAGAGGCGTTGGCGCGACGTCGCACGGCCCATCAACATCGAGATCGACGCCTTCGACAACGAGCATACGCTTTATGTTCTGGCGCTTGACACCAATGGCAAGATCGTAGGCGGCTCGCGCCTCGTGCCGACGCTGGAGCCGCATCTCATGAGCGAGGTCTTCCCGGGTCTCGCCGGCGGCAGGCCTCCGAGAGCAGCTGAAATCTTCGAATGGACGCGTTTCTTCGTTGTTCCATCGCTTCGCACGCAAGGCGCCCCGTCGCCGATCGCAGGCTTCGTTCTTTGCGGTCTGCTCGAGACGGCGCAAAGCCTGGGGATTCGACAGATCAGCGTGGTGTGCGAGACATTCTGGCCAAAGCGGCTGCGCGCGCTTGGCTGGACGCTGATCGAACTCGGCGACGCTCTGGAACATCCCGACGGCGACATCATCGCGCTGTTGATCGATGTCACGCCCGAGGCTGTCGAACAGACGCGCCGCGCTTACGGCATCAGCGGCGTCATACTTGCCGACAAGATCTAGAATGATACCCATCGCCAGCTGAAGGTCGCCAGCCGGCGATCGCCAATCGATCGCAAATTGTAGAACTATTCGACGACCATTTTGGGGCCGTTTGCAGAATGGAAGGTCTCGGATTCCAACCGGCCAAAGCAGATGATGTGGATGGCTCCCGCTCCCGGCATCTGAGTGCCAAAGTGTGGATGCTGTCAAAGCGACCACGAGCCAAGGGAGCCACCCGTCATGGATATTATCACGATCGGCCTGGATTTGGCCAAAAGCGTTTTTCAGGTTCACTGTATTGATGCGGTGGGCGATGTTGTCGTCCGCAAGCCGCTGCGCCGCCGGCAGGTACTGCCCTTCTTCGCGAAGCTGTCGCC
>NZ_JBFUDW010000010.1:0-255103 GCF_056404515.1 Mesorhizobium sp. P2_C7
CCTCGGCTCCGCTGCGGCTCTGCTCGCAGTTTCTGGTGCGCGCGCCGCCGACGCCGTCGTCGTCGCCGAGCCGGAGCCCGCTGAATACGTCAAGATCTGCGACGTCTACGGCGCTGGCTACTTCTACATCCCCGGCACCGAAACCTGCCTGCGCATCGGCGGCTATGTCCGTTACGACATCGGCGGCGGCGACGTCGGCTCGTTCGATGGCGCGCGTGCCGAAAACCAGCTTGGCGATCCCAAGCTGCAGGACACGTGGGCAAAGAACACCCGCTTCACGCTGAAGACCTGGACCGGCCAGGAAACCGAGCTGGGCACGTTGAAGACCTACACCGAAACCCGCATCCAATTCGGCAACTCCAACGGCTATGGCGACGCATACGGCAATGATGCCCACAACAAGGGCATCACGCTGAACTTCGCCTGGATCCAGCTCGGTGGTCTCCGCGTCGGTAAGGACGAATCGGCCTTCAATACGTTCATCGGCTACGCCGGCGAAGTCATCCAGGATACGATCGTCCCCTATGGCGGCTTCGACACCAACGTCGTCCAGTACTATTTCGACGGGGGCAACGGCTTCTCGGCCGTCGTCTCACTCGAAGAAGGCTCCAGTGATGCTGGCGCTGCCACCTTCGACGGGGCCGGCAACTATCTCTTCAACGCGAATTCCGGCAACGACACCATCGACAGCTACGTTCCGGACGTCGTCGGCGGCGTGAAGTACACGCAGGGCTGGGGTGCCATCACCGGCGTGGCATCCTACGACAGCACCTGGGAAGAGTGGACCGGCAAGGTTCGCCTGGACGTGAAAGCGTCTGACGCACTGACGCTGTGGATCATGGGCGGTTATGGTTCGGACGATCACATCGACCGCAACTTCTACAAGCAGTGGGGCGGCAACTGGGCAGTGTGGGGCGGTGGCACCTACAAGTTCAACGAGAAGACCTCGTTCAACGCTCAGGTGTCGGCTGATGACGACAAGAACGTCGGCGTCGCGGCCAACATTGCCTACGACATCGTCCCCGGCTTCACGGTCACCGGCGAAGTCGACTACAACCACGATGGCAAGTTTGGCGATGCCGACAATCGCAACTGGGTCAACGCCGACAAGAAGAACAGCGTCGGCGGTATCCTCCGCTTCCAGCGCTCGTTCTAACAAGGTTTCGGCTTGTCGAAATCGAAAACCCGGCGGGCAACCGCCGGGTTTTTTCAGGACTTTGCGCGACCATTGCATGCGGTGCTGGCAATTCGCGGTCTTAACTTTGGTTCGGCCTCGATAGCGCAGGTCTCAGCCGCATCGCGCGCTTCAGTACCCACAAAGCTCGTTCGCAAGTTTCGGAATTGGGACTATTTGTCCGCCAGGTCGCCCAATGCATCAATCAGCGGCTGAATTTCATTTTCATAATTCTTCCAGCGTTTGACGGACGACCTGTAAATCGGTTGACGGACCTGCCAGCGGCTTGGCGTGTTGACCGAACCATCCCTGTCGAAAAAGCGCAGGCAGGCGTCGTCCCAAGGCAACCCAAGATAATCTATAAGCCGACGAGACTGTGCTTCCTGATCCTCGACCAACGTTTCGTACTGATTCTCGAAGATCAGGCCCGGGAAAACCTCATTCCAATGCCGCATGAGGCGGTCATATTCGCGATAGTACAGGCCGAGTGCCTTCAGGTCGGCGTTGTAACTGTGCCCCTCGCCGAATCTCTGGACAAAACAAGAGACGCAATTGTCGATGGCGTCACGACGGCAATGAATGATGCGCGCGTTGGGAAAGAGAACGGCGATAAGACCGATCAGTTCGAAATTATGAGGCATCTTATCCACGATCCGAAGCGCGGAAGGTGCCCGCTCTCTCAGATAGGTCAGATGCTCTTCGGCCAACGTTCTGGATAGGTCTTTTGTGATCGACGCGATCACCTGGTCTAAACGTCCGGCCGATGACTTTTTGAGGTCGATCGCATTCGCGACTCTTCTGATTTTGCTCAGTTCCCCTGCGCCATGGACATCGGGATGACTGGCGCAAATCTGTTCCGTAAGCGTCGTTCCCGAGCGAGGCATGCCGACCACGAAAACAGGAACGTCCGAAGGACTCCCGTAACCGGACCTGGCAGCCAGCATCTCAGGCGTGAAGGTCTCGATCAGAGAGTCCGTCCAGCGACGGTATTGGTCGATGTCGAAGATGCGGCCTGAGGCCTGCTTGGCTTTCTTGAAATGGTCGAACGCATCCTTATAGCGCTTGAGGTCGTTCAGCACCTTGCCGGCCGCCAGGTGGAGCCTCTCTAAACCGTCCGGATCAAGCTTGGCATTGCCGAGTTCACGAATGATGGATTGGAGTTCCTTTGGCTCTTCGGTGAACTTTTGCGTCTGCACAAGATCGTTGTAGGCAGTCGGCACTGCGATGCCACGTTCGATTGTTTCCTTAAGATAGACGGCGGCCTCGTCCATGCGCCCCAGGCTGCTGAGCGCGCGAGCCAGTCCTGTCCGCACCTTGGGATGATCGCGGTTGGTCTTCAGCGCCTTTTCATAGAGCGGCAGAGCCATCTCGGGCTTATCAAACTGGATATAGGCATCCCCCAATGCGCAAAGTGCTTCGACGAGGTTCGGCTGCAACTCCAAGGCATACTGCATATGTTCGATTGCTGGTGAAAACTCACTGACCTTCACGTAGCCCGAGGCCAGGCCAAGGTGGTAGTAGGGGTTCTTTGGCTCCTCGTTGAGTGCGCGTGCGAAATACCGCAAGGCCGCCTCATCGTCGTAGCCTATGCACACGGTCCCCAAAATATACAGGGCGAGTGGATGGTTGGGCGTACGCGCCAGCACCCGAAGGCACAGGTCCTGAGCCTCGTTAAGCCGCTTGGCCTGTTGAAACTGGTACGCCTGCTCCAGCAGCGCGTCGTCTGCCTGTGTACGCGAAAGCGGATTTGCTTGCGGCAGATTTTGCTGCGGGAACTTGGGTTTCGGCCCGGTTTGGGCCTTCAGGTGCTTGGACCAGGCTGGCGGCAGACGGTTGTTCATTGTGTCTCGCTAGCAAAAAGAGACGAAGGAATCCAGCATTACGGTTGCAGGCCGCGGCAACTTGCACCGACCATGCGGGCAGGCTAGCAAGAAGGCCCTTTTTCCAAGCGAGCTTCCACCATGCGCCCACACCCTCCCCTAACGCCGCTCGTCGCAGCGCTTCCCTCGACGGTGCCTTTTGTTGGCCCCGAGGCACAGGAGCGCGAGCGTGGCCGCGCTTTTCGCGCTCGCATCGGCGCCAATGAGAGCAGTTTTGGTCCTTCGCCGCGCGTCATAGAGCGCATGGCTGGAATTGCCCGCGACATGTGGATGTATTGCGATCCCGACAATCACGACCTGAAGGTGGCGGCTGCCGCGCATCACGGCGTCAAGGTCGAAAACGTCGTGGTCGGCGAAGGCATAGACGGGCTGCTCAGCCTGGTGGCACGCATGTACGTGGCGCCCGGCGATGCCGTGGTCACCTCGCTCGGCGCCTATCCGACCTTCAACTTCCATGTCGCCGGTGTCGGCGGGCAGCTGGTCACCGTCCCCTATGAGAACGACAGGGAAAGCCTGGACGGCCTGCTCGCGGCTGTGCGCAAGGACAAGGCGCCGCTGGTCTACCTGTCCAATCCGGACAATCCGATGGGCAGCTGGTGGGAGGCCGACGAGCTCATCCGCTTCATCGAGGCGCTGCCGGAAACCACCATGCTGGTGCTCGACGAGGCCTATGGCGAACTCGGACCAGCCTCGGCACTGCCGCCGATCGATATCTCGCGGCCGAACATCATCCGTATGCGCACCTTCTCGAAGGCCTATGGGCTCGCCGGCATACGCTGCGGTTATGCGGTGGCCGAGGCCCAGGTGATCCGCGATTTCGAGAAGATCCGCAACCACTACGGCGTCAGCCGCATGGCGCAGATCGCCGGCGTCGAGGCGCTTGCCGATCAGGACTATCTGCGGAACGTGGTGGCGCGCGTTGCGGCCGGCCGCCGACGCATAGCCGGCATAGCCGAACAGAACGGGCTGAAGCCGGTGGCCTCGGCAACCAATTTCGTCACCATCGACTGTGGTGGCGACGGCGCCTTCGCGCTGAAAGTGCTGCAGGGCCTGCTGTCACGCGACGTATTCATCCGCAAGCCGATGGTGCCGGTGCTCGACCGCTGCATCCGCGTCAGCGTCGGACTGGATCACGAACTGGACATTTTCGCCGAGGAACTGCCCGGCGCGCTGGCGGCGGCACGAGGGCATTAGAGCTGTTCCATCCCGATGGAATCGGGATGGAACATTCTTGTTTCAGCGCGATCTTCCGAAAACCGGCACCCACTTTTCGGGATCATGCAAGGCCGGATCGCGCTTACAAATCCAGCTCCCAGGTCTGGCCGGTCAAGTCCTTGCCAAAGCTGTGGTGGCGCTCCTCCGAGACCAGCCTGAAACCGGCGCGCTCATAGATCGCGCGCGCCGCGACGAGGATGTCGTTGGTCCACAGCACCAATCGCTTGTAACCGCACGCGCGGGCCTGGCTCACGCAATCCGCGACCAGGCGCTTGCCGATGCCCAGGCCGCGCGCCGCCGCCTCGACATGCAGCATCCTCAGCTTGGCCACCTCGTCGTCCAGATGAACCAGGAACACCGCGCCAACCGGCTCCCCGCTGCCGCGCTCGGCAATCCAGCAGAAATCGCGACCCGGCACGAAATTGCGGATGAAGTCGGCGCCGATTTCGGCAAGCATGGCTTCGAACTCGATGCTCCAGCCATATTCATCGGCGTAGAGCTGGGCCTGCCGTTGCACGACCCAGCCGACGTCGCCGACGCGGTGCGGCCGCAAGGTCACCGCGCCGTTTTCGCTGGCGGGATCACCCAGCAATTCCCCGGCCTTGCGCAAGGCGCCGCCCAGTTCGTGCAGCCTGTCGTCGGGGATGCTTTCGATCAGCCGCGCCGTGTCCCGATCAGCCGCCGCCTGAAGCCTCGCAAGAGCGGCCTCGCCCCTGGACGTCAGCGAGAGAACCCTTCGGCGCCGGTCGGCCGGATCCGTCCGGGCCTCGGTCAGCCCCTCACCGGCGAACTTGCGCAAGATTCGCGTCAGATAGGCGGGGTCGACACGCAATTGGCTGGCGATTTCGGAGGCCGCCGGGCCGTTCTCCAGCCGAAATGCTCCGGCCAGGAAACCGCGTTCGCCGGCGATCTCAGCCGAAGCCGGGCGGCTGTGGCGGCCGAGTTCGAACAGCACCCGCGCCTCGGTCAGGGTGAACGCGCTCTGGGTCAAGGTCTCGTCGAGAAGGCCGACGGTGCGGGTGTAGAACCGGTTGAAATGGCGGATCTGCGCCACCAATGCGTTGCGTTCGTCCAACATCTGCGTCCAACCCCGATGGCGGCTCCATTTTCCCAAATTAATGGACTGAGTCAACTAAATTTCAAAAACCGAAGCGCCCAACGTCGTGCGCGCAATTCAGGTTGCATTCCCTACGCCATGCGCCAGATTCCACGGAGACAGGCTAGGAGAGATTCATGGCTGGTCATCGCAGGGAAATACGGGCGCGCGTCTACGGCAATGTGCAAGGCGTCGGCTTCAGGATCTGGGTTCGGGGCGAGGCCACGAGCCTTGGCCTTGCGGGCTGGGTTCGCAATGAAGCGGACGGATCAGTAACGACCCAGATTGCAGGCCTCGATGAAGCAGTCTCGACAATGATCGGGCGACTGTGGAAAGGGCCGTCCGAGGCGTCGGTTTCCAGGGTCGACGTCGAGGAGTTGGCAGCCGGAAACGCTTCTGTTGGGTTCAGGATTGTCGCATGACAATGGATTCGGTTAGGGCACCCTTGAATTAATTGAACGTTCGTTTTATTATCGTCCCGCAAAAAGGGGCTGACATGGCGCGCACCACCGGATCCGACGGCGAAAAGACCGAAGCGACCATCCGCGAGGCGGCCGTCAATCTGATCGCGCGGTTTGGCTACGAGGCGATGTCGATGCGCCAGCTCGCCGCTGAAGTCGGCGTGCAGGCAGCGGCGCTCTACCGCTATTTTCCGACCAAGGAAGGGCTTCTGTTCACGCTGATGCGCGAGCATATGGAAGGCCTGACCGATGCATGGGAAGCAGCCCGCCCGACCAGCACGGATCCCGTGCAGCGGCTCGCCGCCTATGTCGAAAACCACATCGCTTTTCACATCGAACGTCGGCATTCCACGCATGTGTCGAACATGGAATTGCGCAGCTTGTCGCCCGAAAGGCTGACGCAGATCCTGCGCCTGCGCACGGCCTACGAAAAGGAGCTGCGCGCCATCCTGCGCGATGGCGCCGAGGCCGGCGTCTTCAACATCGATGACACCGGGCTGACGGCCATGGCGCTGATCCAGATGATGACCGGCGTCATCGTCTGGTTTCGGCCGGGCGAGCGGCTGTTGATCACTGAAGTGACGGCGACATATCTTTCAATGACAATGCGCCTGGTTGGAGCAGGAACCGCCGGCGACACGACCCATGGCAGCGCGCGCGCCCTCGGACGCGCGAGAGACACCGCGGCACTTTGATTTCGCGTATGCTCCTTCGAGGATCGAGAGGGATCTTCGGGGTCATGCGGGCAGGAGGACGGCATGTATACGAACACGCTCAGCTTCGGGCATGACGAGGATATCGAGGCGCTACGCGATATGGTGCGGCGCTTCGCCCAGGACAGGATCGCGCCGGTCGCCGCCGATATCGACCGGTCGAACGAATTCCCGGCGCATCTGTGGGGCGAACTCGGCGCGCTCGGGCTGCTCGGCATCACCGCCGATCCCGATTTCGGCGGCAGCGGCATGGGCTATCTTGCGCATGTTATCGCTGTCGAGGAAATCTCCCGCGCCTCGGCTTCCGTCGGCCTTTCCTACGGCGCCCATTCCAATCTCTGCGTCAACCAGATCAACCGCTGGGCGACGCCGGCGCAGAAGGAGAAATTTCTCCCTGCCCTGTGTTCCGGCGAGCGCGTCGGTGCGCTGGCGATGTCGGAATCCGGCGCCGGCTCGGACGTCGTCTCGCTCAAGCTGCACGCCGAAAAGCGCAATGACCGCTATGTGCTCAACGGCACCAAGATGTGGATCACCAACGGGCCGGATGCCGGGACGCTGGTCGTCTATGCCAAGACCGATCCTGATCGGAAATCGCGCGGCATCACCGCCTTCATCGTCGAGAAAGCGATGGCCGGGTTCTCCGTGGCGCAAAAACTCGACAAGCTCGGCATGCGTGGCTCCAACACCGGCGAGTTGGTGTTCGAGAACGTCGAAGTGCCGTTCGACAATGTGCTGCATGAGGAAGGCCGCGGCGTCGAGGTGCTGATGTCGGGCCTCGACTACGAGCGCACCGTGCTCGCCGGCGGGCCGATCGGCCTGATGGCGGCGTGCCTGGACGTGGCGATCCCCTATGTGCATGAGCGCAAGCAGTTCGGCCAGGCGATCGGCGAATTCCAGCTGGTTCAGGGCAAGCTCGCCGACATGTACACGACGATGAACGCCGCGCGCGCCTACGTCTATGCCGTCGCCGCCGCTTGCGATCGCGGCCAGACGACGCGCAAGGATGCCGCCGGCTGCGTGCTGTTTGCCGCGGAAAAGGCAACGCAGATGGCGCTCGATGCTCTCCAACTGCTGGGCGGCAATGGCTACACCAACGACTATCCGACCGGCCGGTTGTTGCGCGACGCCAAGCTCTACGAAATCGGCGCCGGCACCAGCGAGATCCGCCGCTGGCTGATCGGGCGGGAAATCATGGCGGAGGGGGTGTGATGTCGCCGCGCAAAGACTGGAACCGCGTCCGTGACAATGTGGATTGCTCGCCACGGCAAATAGCTGTCTCTTCAACCACTGCGGCATACGGAGATAGGCGAGGCGAAAGATGGTTCCGCGACCAGTGCATCCCGTGAACAGGCGCAGGCTATTGTCGATGATTCTTTCCACGCTCTTTGCCAGCCTGCCGCGGCGAGCCAAGGCACAGAAGCAGCGCTTTCCCGACATAGCGGAATTCAGAGGCCTTGTGATTGCCGCCATCAGGCGGCAATCGGGTGTAGACAGTGTGGCTGCGGATCCATCTGATCCGGCGAGGATCAATTCGAAGATCGACGATGTCGAAGTAGGGTCGGATGTCACGAACCTGTTTGGCTACTTGAATTCGTACCCCGATGAAGACGCCGACGCCGCCATAGAGCGGTTTGCCCGAGCTTTGGCGGAAGCTCAACTCTCCAAGATCGGAGAGAACAATCTCGTCGCCGTGATCCGAACCCAACAGTATATCGATCAACTCAAAACGATGGGTATGGATCTGCTGTATGAGCCGTTGGTTGGCGAACTTGCGGTCGTATACATGGCCGACCTTCCCGACTCGCTATCACCCGTTGCGCCAAAGGATTTCCGTGCGCGAGCGCTGTCCGATTTGCGCGTCATAGCGCTGAACAACGTCAGAAAATGGCTGCCCAAAATCGTCTCCGACGGCGGGTCCGATATCCTTCATCTGTACTACGTCGACGGCAACACGATGCTTTCAACGAGCCTCGTTCTGCTCGATGAATTCTGGCTTTCGATCAGTACGAAATTCCCCGGCGACGTCTTGTTCGCGGTGCCGCGCCGTGACCAATTGTTCGTCTTCGACGCAAGCAATCCGAAGGCGCAAAACGCGGCCAGACAGATCATAGACGTTACATTCAAGGATGGCTTCAATCTGCTGTCCGACAAGATTTTCGAGCGCCGTAACGGCAAGCTCCTGGCTCAAGCGTAGAGTTTGGCAATGGCGGTATTGCAAACCCAGATCTCCCCGTCCTCCGACACCTTTCGCGCCAATGCCGAGCGCATGCGGGCGCTGGTCGCCGACATTGCGGACAAGGCTGCAAGCGTCGAGCGCGGTGGCTCGGAGGAGGCACGTGAGCGCCACGTCTCGCGTGGCAAGCTGTTGCCGCGCGAGCGCCTTGCGCAGTTGCTGGACATCGGCTCGCCCTTCCTCGAGATTGGCCAGTTCGCCGCATGGTCGATGTATGGCGAGGAGATTTCCGCGGCCGGCATGATCGCCGGCATCGGTCGCGTCGAAGGCACCGAGGTCATGGTCGTCGTCAACGACGCGACGGTGAAGGGCGGCACCTATTATCCGCTGACGGTGAAGAAGCATCTGCGGGCGCAGGAGATCGCGCTGCAGAACAATTTGCCTTGCATATATCTGGTCGACAGCGGCGGCGCCAATCTGCCCAACCAGGACGAGGTGTTTCCCGATCGCGAGCATTTCGGCCGCATCTTCTACAACCAGGCCAACATGTCGGCGGCCGGAATCCCGCAGATCGCCTGCGTCATGGGTTCCTGCACGGCGGGCGGCGCCTATGTGCCGGCGATGTCCGACGAGACGATCATGGTGCGCAACCAGGCGACCATCTTCCTCGGCGGCCCGCCGCTGGTGAAAGCGGCCACCGGTGAAGACGTCAGCGCCGAAGACCTCGGTGGCGCGGACGTGCACACGCGGCTTTCCGGCGTTGCCGACCACTATGCGCTGGATGACGACCATGCGCTTGCCATCTGCCGCCGTATCGTCAAAAACCTGAATCGGAACAAGACTGTACAGCTGCACTTACAGAAATCGATTCCGCCGCTTCACGCAGCCGATGAGCTCTACGGCATCGTGCCGACGGACCTGCGCCAGCCCTATGACGTGCGCGAAGTGATCGCGCGGATCGTCGATGGCTCCGAATTCGACGAGTTCAAGCAGAACTACGGCACTACGCTGATCACCGGCTTTGCCCATCTCCATGGCATGCCGGTCGGCATCATCGCCAACAATGGCGTGCTGTTCTCCGAGAGCGCGCTGAAGGGCGCGCACTTCATCGAATTGTGCTGCCAGCGCAAGATCCCGCTGGTCTTCCTGCAGAACATCACCGGCTTCATGGTCGGTCGGAAATACGAAGCGGGCGGTATCGCCAAGGACGGCGCCAAGCTGGTGATGGCGGTGGCCACCGCCAGGGTGCCGAAGGTGACTGTCATCATCGGTGGTTCGTTCGGCGCCGGCAATTACGGCATGTGCGGCCGCGCCTATTCACCGCGCTTCCTGTGGATGTGGCCGAACGCCCGCATCTCGGTGATGGGCGGCGAGCAGGCAGCGACGGTGCTCGCCATGGTCAAGCGCGAAGGCATCGAGCGCAAGGGAGGCGAATGGGGCGCCGAGGAGGAGGCAAAATTCAAGAAGCCGATCCTGATGAAATACGAGCATGAGGGCCATCCGCTCTACTCGTCCGCCCGCCTTTGGGACGACGGCATCATCGACCCGGCGAAGACGCGCGACGTGCTGGCGCTCAGCCTGTCCGCCGCGCTCAACGCCGAGATTGAAGAGACGCGCTTCGGCGTGTTCAGGATGTGACATGAACGACCGTCCGCGGATCCAGGTTCATGCCGGCGACATCACCAAATTGGTAGTCGACGCCATCGTCAACGCCGCAAACACCTCGCTTCTCGGTGGTGGCGGGGTCGATGGTGCTATCCATCGCGCGGCCGGCCGTGAGCTCGAGTTCGAATGCCGCATGCTGAACGGATGCAAGGTCGGCGAAGCCAAGATCACCAAGGGTTACAAACTTCCCGCGCGGCACATCATCCACACGGTCGGGCCGGTCTGGCAAGGCGGCGGCAAGGGTGAAGCCGAACTACTGGCCTCTTGCTATATCCGCTCGCTCGAACTCGCCACGGCCAATGATTGCCGCACGGTGGCGTTTCCGGCGATCTCGACGGGTGTCTACCGCTACCCGAAAGATGAGGCGACGCAGATCGCCGTCGACACGGTCAGCACGTTCATCGAGAAACGAACAATGCCGGAAACCGTCACTTTCTGCTGCTTCGACGACCAAACGGCTGAACTATACCGGCAGGCCGTTGCTGACCTGCGAAAGGGCTGAACTGCATGGGCCAACCGATTCACCAGCATAGGCAAACTCGAATCTCCGCTGGCGAGCTGGCGGGGAGGCAAAATATTCGCTATCGCTCATCCTGCACAGTGCAATGGGGACAGGGCGGAAATGAAACTGAAATATTGCCGAAAGACGATTGCGTCGATACTTGCAAGTTTGCTTATGTTCGCAACTCATGGCGTCGGCTCGGCGGAATCGCTGGCAGGCAAGATGGGCGACAAGCGGTTTTCTCCGACCTTGTCGCTCGACCCGAAGGAAGCCTGCTACAAATCCTACCTCGCCTATATCGCGGCGAGCGGCCATTCAGCCTACGCCACGACGTTCTATTCACGCGTCGTCGATCTCCACATTTTCTGCAGCGTAAAGCTGAACGCACCTTCGCAGAAGGCCGCCGAGGAGACTGCGTTGCGTATCTGTCGGAGTGGCTTCGTCAGGTGGAAGGTCAAGACCGCAAGCGGCGGCTGCGCGATCGCTGCGTCGAAGTAAGCCGGCGGCCAGACTGGCGCCGCCCGAGGCAGACCCGGGAGGCTCCATGTTCGCCAAGATCCTGATCGCCAATCGCGGCGAGATCGCTTGTCGTGTGATCCGCACGGCGCGCAAGCTGGGCGTGCACACCGTCGCCGTCTATTCGGATGCCGATGCGAAATCCCTGCATGTCGAGTTGGCCGATGAAGCCGTGCGCATCGGCCCCTCGCCCGTCGGCGAAAGCTATCTGCGTGGCGACAAGATTGTCGCCGCGGCCTTGGCGACGGGCGCACAAGCCATCCATCCCGGTTACGGCTTTCTGTCGGAAAACCCCGATTTCGTCGACCAGGTGGTGGCGGCGGGGTTGGTTTTCATCGGTCCGTCGGCGGCCTCGATCCGGTCCATGGGGCTCAAGGATGCCGCCAAGCGGCTGATGGAAAAGGCCGGCGTGCCGGTGGTGCCGGGCTACCATGGCGAGGCGCAGGAGATCGTGCTGCTGGCCTCCAAGGCGCGCGAGATCGGCTATCCCGTGCTGATCAAGGCGCGTGCCGGCGGCGGCGGCAAGGGCATGCGCCGGGTCGAGCATCCCGATGAGTTTTCCGAGGCGCTGTCCAGCGCGCGCCGCGAGGCAAAGGCCGCTTTCGGTGATGACCGCGTGCTGGTCGAGAAATATGTCGACAAGCCGCGCCATATCGAGGTGCAGGTGTTCGGCGACAACTTCGGCAATGCCGTGCATCTCTATGAGCGCGACTGCTCGGCGCAGCGCCGCCACCAGAAGGTGATCGAGGAAGCCCCCGCACCCGGCATGACCCCGGCGCTGCGCAAGGCGATGACGGATGCGGCGGTTAAAGCCGCCAAGGCGATCAATTATTCCGGCGCCGGCACCATCGAGTTCATCGTCGATGCCTCGCAAGGCCTGAAGGCCGACCGCTTCTGGTTCATGGAAATGAACACCCGCCTGCAGGTCGAACACCCGGTCACCGAAATGGTCACCGGCACCGACCTGGTCGAGTGGCAGTTGCGGGTCGCCAGCGGCGAAAAGCTGCCGAAGACGCAGAACGAGATCGCGCTTTCCGGCCATGCCTTCGAGGCGCGCATCTATGCCGAGGATGCGACAAAGGGGTTCCTGCCGGCGACCGGCACCTTGCATCATCTGAAGTTTCCGGACGCGGCCCCTGAAGGCGCCACGATGCGCATCGAGACCGGCGTGCGGGCCGGTGATGCCATCTCGCCCTATTACGACCCGATGATCGCCAAGCTGGTCGTCCACGCAAAGGACAGGCAGGCGGCCCTGGAAGCGCTCGGCGCGGCGCTGTCGCAAACCGAGATCGCCGGCTCGACCGTCAACACCGCCTTTCTTGTCGCTCTGGCCGCCGATCCGGACTTTGCCGCTGGCGATGTCGACACCAGCTTGATCGCCCGGCATCAACCGGCACTGACCGAGGTCGCGCCGCCGAGCGATGAAACCGTTGCGGCAGCCGCGCTTGCGGCTTCGGGTGCCGGCGCATTGCCGGCGTCGAGCGACCCCTGGTCGTCGCTTGCCGGCTACGCGCATTTCCACAGCGTGGCACGCCGCACACGGCTGAAGTTCGGCGAAATCGATATCGCGGCAAGGGTTTCGATGCGGCCGGACGGGCGGTTCCAGGTGGCGCTGGACGAGCCCTACGACAACGCCAACGCGCATGATTTTCGCGCCACGCCACGCCTCGCCCGCTGGCCCGGCCATATCACGGTGTTCGAAGGCGCCGTTGGCTATACCTTTACCGTGCCGGACCCGCTGGCGCGGGCGGATGAGGCGGCGGCAGGCGCCGGCAGCCTGCGCGCGCCGATGCCGGGGCTGGTCAAGCTGGTGCGCGCGGCCAAAGGCGATGCGGTGATCAAGGGTCAGCCGCTGCTGATCCTTGAAGCGATGAAGATGGAGCACACCATCGCCGCGCCGCATGACGGGGTGATCGCCGAGATTGCCACCGAAGGCGCGCAGGTCACCGATGGGACGGTGCTGGTGCGGTTCGTCGAGGACCAGAGCGCCCCGACCGCAGCCGCAAGCTGACAGTCGAAAGCGGACGACTAATTGCAAAGAAAAATGGCCGGGACGAACCGGCCATTTCCTTATGCTATGTGGTCGCCCGGCGACGACTACTGCGCGATCGGCGCGTATTTGCCGTCGTGCCACTGGTTGATGTCATAGCTGGCGTTCTTGAGGTCGCCCTTCTCGTCGAAGGTGACGTTGCCGACAACGGTGCTGATCGGCGTGCCGTTCTTCAACGCTTCGGCAACCTTGCCCGGATCGTCGCTGCCGGCACGCTTGACGCCTTCGGCGAAAGCCTGGACCACCGCGTAGGAGAACAGCGTGAAGCCTTCCGGTACGAAGCCGCCCGCCTTGATCTTCTCGACGGCTGCCTTGGCTTCAGGCTTTGCCTGCGGATCCGACGGGAAGACGAACATGGTGCCCTCGCCGGCCGGGCCGGCAACCTGCCAGAATTCCGGCGAAGCGATGGAGTCCGGCATGATCAGCTGGAACTTCAGGTTCTGTTCCGCCGACTGGCGCAGGATCAGACCGGCTTCAGGATGATAACCGCCGAAATAGACGACGTCCGCCTTCAGATCCTTGAGCTTGGTGACGAGAGCCGAATAGTCCTTCTCGCCGGCATTGATGCCGTCATAATACACCTCCTTGAGGCCACCGGCATTCATGGTTGCCCTGACGGCGTCAGCCACGCCCTGTCCGTAGGCGCTCTTGTCGTGCAGGACGACGACGTTCTTGCCGGCAAACTTCTTGGCGATCCATGGGCCTATGAAGGCGCCCTGCGCATCGTCACGGGTATAAAGGCGCATGATTGTCGGCCAGCCGGCCTTGGCCGCGGCGTCGGTCAGCACCGGGTTTGACGAGGCCGGGCTCATCATCAGGGCGCCGGCTTCGGCATAGACGGCAGAGGCCGGGATGCTCGAACCCGAACAGGCATGGCCATCGACGAACTTGACGCCATCGGCGACGATGCGGTTGGCGACCGACACGGCCTGCTTGGGATCGCACTGGTCGTCCTGGATACTCAGCTTGATCTGGCGACCGTCGACACCACCCGCCGCATTGATCGCGTCAGCAGCGGCCTGTGCGCCCTGCTTGAACTGATCGCCGATGGTGGCGAGCTGTCCGGTCATCGGACCGACCACCGCAAAGGTGAGGTCGTCGGCGAATGCGACCGGCGCACTCATCATCAGGCCAAAAACGGCCGCGCTCAAAATACTCATTTTTTTCATGGTGATAGAACTCCTCCACTCACGCGCGGCCGCCCGGCCGCGCTTCTTCCAGAGAGGCGGGACAATTTCATCCTTCACCGGGCCTGTCTAGGCGCATCGGCAGCACTCGATTGGGCCTGCAAGACGTCATCCACGCAAAAAAGCCACGCCAGCCTTGTTTCGGCTGGTCGTGGCTTTTTTGCTCGTCAAGCGGCCCCAAGCGCCCCCGCGCCCCGAAATCCCGCTCGCCTTCCCCGCATCGCGCGACTAAGCCAGGCCGGCCTGTCGCGTTCTTCTCATCTCTTGTTTGAGCCTGATTTCCGAAAACCGGATTCCACTTTTCGGGATCGTGCTCCAGGTCGTCGACCGTCTTGCGCGGCCTTCCATTCCGCCGGGTCTGGCCGTCTTTGCGGTCTTGATCCCGGGCTTCCCTGTCTTGGATAGGTCTATCCGCGGTCGGCGGATCTCAGTGCATGGTCATCCATTCGCGAGCTTCGCGAAGCGCCTTGGCGATCTCGACCTTCGACATCGCCGCCGACAGTTCGGAGCGCAGTTCCGCAGCGCGGGCCGAACCCTTGATCGCGGCGATGTTGAACCATTTGTGAGCGGCAACGACATCGGTCTCGCAATCGCGGCCAGTCGCATACATCATGCCCAGTTCGAAAAGGATGTCGGCCTGGGCAGTTGCCCCCATGGCGCCGAAGCCTGCTTCAAGCATTTCAAAACGTGCCATTTCAATCCCCTGTTCTTGGCCCTGTCCGGCTCCCGAGAGCTGCCTTCGTTTGTCCTTGCGGGCTGCTCTTCCGATGCTTTCGAGAATGCCGTGGAGGCTTGAATCCGTCGTTAAATGGCGTGCTTAATTTGAGGAAAACAAAGCTAAAACAAGAGGTAAACGCGGAAATTCATTAAGGATACAAAGCCAGCAATCGGGCCGGTTTTCTTCAAATTCGACGAAAATTTTCGCGGCAGGAATCAACACTCCGCTAACCACGGGAAACAAACACGATCCGCGGATGCTTTCCTTTCTTGCCCGTACGGCCGCGTGGGCGCGCCTTCAGAATCCCGAAATCTTACGCGGCGGCACCACTTTTGTTTTGCCGGGAGCTGGATTAGCTTACGTTTGCGTAAGCGGCAGACCGGCGAGGGCGGAGCGTCGGCCGGATATCCAAAGGGAGGAAGCCCATGTTTCGAAAAGTGAGCCTGGCCCTGGCGGCCACATTGATCATGGCGGGTGCGGCGTGGGCCGATCCGATCGAAGGCAATTGGAAGACACAGGCGGGAGATACCGCAGCCATCGCAGGCAGCGACACGTTTTCCATCACGCTCAAGTCCGGCAAATTTGCCGGCAAGACCATCGGTTCGCTCAAGGCGGCCGGCGACAACAAATATGCCGGCAACATCACCGATCCGGCAAACGACAAGACCTATTCAGGCAAGGCGACATTGTCGGGCACCTCGCTCAAGATGAGCGGCTGCGTCCTTGGCGGACTGATCTGCAAGAGCCAGACCTGGCACAAGCTCTGATCGACCGCATCCTCACGACATGAAAACGGGGCCTCGACAGGCCCCGTTTTTGTTTGTCCAGGCGCGAGGAGCTCGTGCCTGGTTCGACTAACACTGCGCCGGCCAGGCTGACGCCGGCACCGCCAAAATCCGATCAACCAATTTAAACCGCAGATGAACGCCGGCATCAGAGCCGGTTCAGTCGCGCTCGGGCATTCTCCTGCGTGTTGAAGGAGACACGACCCAATGCTTGCTCGCCGCTTCACCATCGTCTGCCTGATGATGAGCCTGTTTGGAATGTTCTTCGCCATCCTCGTCGCCGAAACGGGCCGTCCGGCCCGCGCCTGGGACGAAGCCGGCTCCAGGACCTGCCACCTCGCCTGCCCCAACCACCTTCGCAACTGAACAAAGAAACCAAGACCTCGAAAAGAAAAGCAGAACACCATGAACCGCATCGCCGCCAACACTCTCAAGACCCTTCGGCTTCTGCCGCGGGCGGCGCTTATCCTGATGGTTCTGGCTGCTCCGGTTCTGGCCGTGCCGACGATGCGCGCCGATACCGGTTCGACGATCGAAGCGCCCGCCTTGAGGAAGTCCGGTGTCGGCTTCGTGCTCCTGGTCAGCCTACAGCGCGGTTGAAGAAAAAGGACGCTTTGGCCGCCTTCGGTCGCGACACCCCTCCCAAGAGCCGATCCAAGTCTCTATATTGAGCCATGGAAAAGCGAATCTACCCACAAGCCATCGAATCGGTCGTCATGCCGGAGCCTTTTGGCCGGCAAAGCTTTGATAGCCCCAAAAAGGCCGTCGCCGCACTGCAGGCGTTGTACGACCGCAACACCAAGTTCCTGCGCGATTCCTTCGCGGCACTGGCGACAGCGGGCGGCGACAACAGCAAGCGCTACCGCGCCTTCTACCCCGAGATCGGTGTCACCACCAATTCGTTCACCCAGATCGACTCGCGCCAGGCCTACGGCCATATGCCGACGCCGGGACATTTTTCGACCACCGTCACCCAGCCGGGCCTGTTCGAGAGCTACCTGGTCGAGCAGTTGCGCCTGATCATGCGCAATCATGGTGTCGCGGTCACCGTGTCGGAATCGACCACCCCTATTCCGCTGCACTTCGCCTTTCTTGAAGGCACCCATGTCGACGGCTCGGCCGCCGAACGCATCAAACGGCCGATCCGCGACCTGTTCGACGTGCCGGACCTCGACGGCACCGACGACCAGATCGCCAACGGCACTTTCGAAGTAGCCTTCGGCGAACCACGGCCATTGGCGCCCTTCACGGCGCAGCGCATCGACTATTCGCTGCACCGCCTGTCGCACTATACGGCGACCACGCCGCAGCATTTCCAGAACTTCGTGCTGTTCACCAACTACCAGTTCTACATCGACGAGTTCGTTGCCCGGGCGCGCGACCTAATGGCCGGCGGCGGCGGCGGATATAGCGAATTCGTCGAGCCGGGCAATGTCATCACCAAGGGCGGGCAAAGCGCGCCCAGCGAAGGGGTCGCGCCGCCACGCCTGCCACAGATGCCTGCCTATCATCTGAAGAAGCCGAACCATGGCGGCATCACCATGGTCAATATCGGCGTCGGGCCCTCCAACGCCAAGACCATCACCGACCATATCGCGGTGCTGAGGCCGCATGCCTGGGTGATGCTTGGCCACTGCGCCGGGCTGCGCAACACCCAGGCGCTTGGCGACTATGTGCTGGCGCATGCCTATGTGCGCGAGGATCACGTTCTCGACGACGATCTTCCGGTCTGGGTGCCGATCCCGCCGCTGGCCGAGATCCAGGTTGCGCTGCAGGAGGCGGTTGCCGAGGTCACCGGCCTGTCTGGCTATGACCTCAAGCGCATCATGCGCACCGGCACCGTCGCCACCATCGACAACCGCAACTGGGAGCTGCGCGACCAGCGCGGACCGGTGCAGCGCCTGTCACAGTCGCGCGCCATCGCGCTCGATATGGAATCGGCGACCATCGCGGCCAATGGCTTCCGCTTCCGCGTGCCCTACGGCACGCTGCTGTGCGTTTCGGACAAACCCCTGCATGGCGAACTGAAGCTGCCCGGCATGGCGACCGAGTTCTACAAGCGGCAGGTGGCGCAGCACCTGACCATCGGCATCCGGGCGATGGAGAAACTCGCGGAAATGCCTATGGAGCGGCTGCATTCGCGCAAGCTGAGAAGTTTTTCGGAGACGGCGTTCCAATAGGCCGATCGCGCATCGCGTAGAGCGTGTCTCGTTGAAACCGCCGCGCACCTTTTGGGCGACATGCATTTGTTTTATGCATGTCGTTGCCCTAAACCACTAGGCACTTTTGGTCGACATGCATTTGTTTTATGCATGTCGTTGCCCCAAAACCGCTGGGCACTTTTGGGCGACATGCATTGGGCATCCAGTCATCTTGATTGGGCCGCATTTTTGCCGATAACCGTGCAGCACCACAGTTGGCAACTCGTGCAGACCTGAGCCGATGAGACGCAGTCGAGACATGGCAGCTTCACTGGCATTCATCGCGATGATGATGTTCTCGGTTGCCCTGGTCGCCGGGTTCTTCGGCGCCTTGCACCCGGCCTTCGATTCCTTCTCGCATTTCCGCGTTCACCTTGCCGTGCTGATGGCGCTTTGCGCGCTGCCGCTGCTGGCCACGACATTTCGCCTGCAAGCCGCCGCTGCGTTGCTCTTTGCCGTGGCGGCTATTGCCACCACAATCAGCGCGCTGCCGCAGCTGTGGCCGGTGGAAGCGGTCGCCAAGCCGGCTGGCCAGATGGTCTACAAGCTGCTGCAGATGAACCTGCGCTACGACAATCCAACGCCGAAGAAGGTGCTGTCGCTGATCGGCCGGACCAATCCCGACGTGATCACCCTCGACGAGGTGTCGGCGATGTGGACGACCGAGCTTGGCTATATCAGCAGCGCCTATCCATACCGGATCCTCTGCCCCTACCCCAACGGCATATTCGGCGTCGCGTTGCTCTCGCGGCGGCCCTTTGCCGCCGGCACCGAACCGCATTGCGAGCGGCGCGGCGCCATGGCGACAGCGACCGTCGACTTCGGCGGCATTGGCGTCGATGTCGCGGCGATCCATCTCAGCTGGCCTTGGCCACGCGAGCAGCACTGGCAGATCGGTGAGCTTACCGAATCGCTCTCATCGCTCGGCGAGACAGCCATCATGGCGGGCGACTGCAACGCCGTGCCATGGAGCGCCGCAGTGCGCCGCGTCGCCGCGCTCGGCGGGCTGACCGTCATGCCATCAGCCGGACCGACCTGGACATACATCAAGTTGCCGGACTTCCTGCGGCGTTTCGCCGGCCTGCCGATCGACCAGGTTTTCAGCAAGGGCGGGGTAACCATTCATTCTGCGACACGTTTGGAAGAAACCGGCTCGGACCATCTGCCGGTGCTGGTCGAGTTCACGCTCAGGCTGAACGAGCAAAAGCCGACCGACGAACACGAGACCGCGACTGTGTCGCTGATATCGGCCGGAAATTCGCGAAACGGATATCGGGGTTAGAGGCCGTTTGAAGATGGTCCTTCCGACAACCGGATTCCACTTTTTGGGATCATGCCCTACGGTCAGAGTTTGGACCCTTGGCGTGTTCGATTTGACATGGCTCGATGGTCCGCCGAAGGTCGGTTAGCTCAACATACGGGGTGCTATGCATGTCCCCCAGCTTTATCGTCAGACGCGCCACGCCAGAGGACGAAGCTGGGGTAAGCGAGTTGCTTCTCGCTTCCTATCCCGGCTTGATGCGCACGGCATACGATCAGACCATTCTTGAAGCTGCGCTGCCTTTGATCACTCGCGCAAACCCTGCGTTGCTTTCGGCTGGCACCTACTATCTCGCGGTCAATGAAGATGGCTTTGCCGCCGGCTGCGGCGGTTGGTCCCGGGAACGTCCGGGAAGCTCCGAGGTGAAGCCCGAACTCGCGCACATCCGACATTTCGCCACTCGTCCCGAATGGCTGGGCCGCGGGATCGGGCGCCAGCTTTACCGGCGTTGCGAAGAAGATGCACGCTCGTCCGGTGTGCGCCGCTTCGAATGCCAGGCAAGTCTCAACGCAGAAGGGTTCTATGCAGCCTTGGGCTTCATCTCGGTAGGGCGGATCGAAGTGCGCATTGGCCCCGGGCCGATGTTGCAGTCCGTCCTGATGGAACGGACCATTTGACTGTCAAGCCTGGCGCTCTGTGCTCGTTCCCGTCGACCGGGCAGCCAATTTGAGTGAGTTTTTGCCCCTAAGGCCGCTCCAGGGCCTCGACCAGATATTCCACGTGACCGCCTTCCCGGTGTTCGCGCGCGTCGAAGGCATTCTGCCTGGCTTCATAGTCGACAAAAACCGCGTCGATCCGCCGCCGCGCCTCACGCCGTGCCTTGGAACACTGGGAGTCATTGGGGATTGTCAGGCCCCTGAGCGACTTCTCGGTCGCACGCATCATCTGCCTGGCAATGTCGCCATGGGTCTCCTCATGCGTGCGAACGCCGGCGAAGAAACGCGCCCAGCGCTTGTCGAGGGCCGGCGGGAGGGCGGACGCGACACGGGGGTAGGTAAAATTCAGGTTGAGCGTTCCGTTGACTTGCCCGATGCGGCAGGTGCCCTTGACCTCAACAAGGTCGAACTCCCAAGCCTTTGTATAGCTGGTCTGTGCGATGGCGCGAGCCATGAAGCCATGCCTCGGCCCGTTGCTGTCCATGGACTCGATCAGAGCCTCTCCGGTCTTGCCGGAGATGTCGTATGTCTGCGTCTTGACCAGGATTTTCACGCCTGCCGATGCAGCCGTCGCGGAACCGCACAAGGCGCCAACGATCGCCAGACCTGAAAGAATGAGCAAGCGCATATCCGGCTCCTTTCCAACGACGATGGGTGGACTGGCGGCACAGTACCGCCAGCGCGGTCCACTTTACATGCCTTGGTAGACCGGTCCCTCGCCGCCCTGCGGTGGGACCCAGTTGATGTTCTGGTTCGGATCCTTGATGTCGCAGGTTTTGCAGTGGACGCAGTTCTGCGCGTTGATGACGAAGCGCACGTCCTTCGCCGCCGGATCGGCGGCGGCGTTGCCATCCTTGTCTACCCACTCATAAACGCCAGCCGGACAATAGCGCGTCGAGGGTCCGGCAAAGACATCGTGTTCGGAGCGCTGCTGCAGGGCCATGTCGCCGACCAGCAGATGCACCGGCTCGTTTTCCTCGTGATTGGTGTTCGACAGGAACACCGAGGACAAGCGGTCGAAGGTCAGCACGCCGTCGGGCTTCGGATAGGCGATCTTCTGGTGCTGGGCGGCAGGCTCAAGCGTCGCATAGTCGGCCTTGCCATGCTTCAGCGTGCCGAAGGGCGAGACGCCGAACAGCGTGTTCAGCCACATATCGAGGCCGCCCAGACCGACGCCGACGATGGTGCCGAATCGCGACCATAGCGGTTTGACATTGCGCACCTTCTTCAGGTCCTTGCCAATGTCGGTCGCCCGCCAGGCCGCTTCGTAGGAAGCGAGCTCGTCATTGGCGCGACCGGCTCCGATCGCCTCGGCGACATGTTCGGCCGCCAGCATGCCGGACAGCACCGCATTGTGTGAGCCCTTGATGCGCGGCACGTTGACGAAACCGGCCGCGCAGCCCATCAGCGCGCCACCGGGGAACGACAGTTTCGGCACCGACTGCCAGCCGCCTTCGGTGATGGCGCGCGCACCATAGCCCAGGCGCTTGGCACCCTCGAAGGTGCCTCTGATCGCCGGATGCGTCTTGAAACGCTGGAACTCCTCGAACGGCGACAGCCAGGGGTTCTTGTAATTGAGGTGGAGCACGAAGCCCACCGCCACCTGGTTGTCCTCGAGATGGTAGAGGAACGAGCCGCCGCCGGTCTTCATGTCGAGCGGCCAGCCGAAGGAATGCTGGACCAGCCCCGGCCGGTGGTTTTCCGGCTTGACCTGCCAGAGTTCCTTGAGGCCGATGCCGTATTTGCCGGGCTCGCGGCCATCGGACAGCTTGTATTTGGCGATCAACTGCTTGGCGAGCGAACCGCGCGCCCCCTCGCCGATCAGCACATATTTGCCCATCAGCGCCATGCCAGGCGCAAAGCCCGGGCCGTGCGTACCGTCCTTCTCGACGCCCATGTCGCCGGTGACGACGCCGGTGACGGCGCCTTCCTCATTGTAGAGCAAGTCGGCCGCGGCAAAGCCCGGATATATCTCGACGCCAAGCGCCTCGGCCTTGGTCGCCAGCCAGCGGCAGACATTGCCCAGCGAAACGATGTAGTTGCCGTGATTGTTCATAAGCGGCGGCATCAGGATATTGGGCAGACGGAACGAGCCGGCCGGACCAAGCACCAGGAAATGATCGTCGGTCACCGGCGTCTTGAAAGGATGGCCTTCCTCGTCGCGCCAGCCCGGCAGCAGCCGGTCGATGCCGATCGGATCGACGACGGCGCCGGAGAGGATATGGGCGCCGACCTCGCCGCCCTTTTCCAGGACGACGACCGAGAGTTCGGGATTGACCTGCTTGAGGCGGATGGCGGCGGCAAGGCCGGCCGGGCCGGCGCCGACAATGACCACGTCGAATTCCATGCTTTCGCGTTCGATGTCGCTCATCAACCCCTCCGCACTGGCTTATCCCATTCGGGTATCTTGCTGGCTCCTGCGCTGCATAGCGCATCAATTGGCGACAGGAAACCGGCGCATACGTGACAATGCCGTTTTGGCCAAAAAGTCGCGCATCGCGTGGGCTTAGTGGCTGTTTTCGTCTTGCAGGGCCGTCTGCGCCTACGTTTTTAATTGTTCGACGGCTCGCTTATCGGCCATACTTCATACCATGCGCATTCCTGGGCCAGGCGGCTTTTCATCGACGCGCTTTCCATCGACGCCCGGCCGGGCCTGCCGGGCGCTTCTTTTGGCCCTTCCGATGCTGGCACCGGGTCACGTTGCCGCGGACGAGGTGAAGGTCTGGGCGACGGGCGCCTACTCCTTCTCCGACGAGCTCGGCGGCTTCCACATCACCGGCGCTTCGGGCATCGGCACCAAGGACGATCCGCTGGTCATCACCGAAGAGCTGAATTCGTCAACGCCGGTGACGCTGACCATCCGCACGACAAAGCCGATCCAGGCCTTCGGCAAGGCCGGCGAATTCGCCAATGGCGTCATGTATATGCGCATCGACGTACTCAACAACAGCGGCCAGGCCTGGGTCGAATTCCAGTTCGAGCTACAGGAAATCCTGAACCAGCCAAGCGTGTTCGGCGACGGACTTTCGTTCGACCAGCGCAACAAGACACCCGACAATATCTGGTCGAGCAGCTTCGCCGATTTCGATCGCGATTTCGAACCCTATGATCGCCTGCTGTTCAAGAACGGCAAGGTCGACCCTCTGAAAACCGCCAGGTTCGAATTCCTGATGA
Source organism: Mesorhizobium sp. P2_C7 (assembly GCF_056404515.1). Classification (NCBI taxonomy): domain Bacteria; kingdom Pseudomonadati; phylum Pseudomonadota; class Alphaproteobacteria; order Hyphomicrobiales; family Phyllobacteriaceae; genus Mesorhizobium; species Mesorhizobium sp. P2_C7. The sequence goes on from NZ_JBFUDW010000010.1 coordinate 23,488, forward strand.
CCGACTATACGCCGCGCTGGACCTTCTATCTGGTGCAGGACCCACGCATACCGACGGGCTAGAGCAAGCGGCCAGCCTTGCAAATTCCCGTCATGCGGACGAATGTGCCGCCATGACTGCCGCTTCCCCAATCAACAGACAGGACCTTGCCGACCTGCTGGCCTTTTATGCCAGCGCCGGTGTCGACGAGGCGCTTGAAGACCAGCCGGTGAACCGGTTCGCAGAGGCGCCCAAACCGGCGGAGCGGCCGGTGGCGCCGTCCACCGACGCCGTTGCGCCACCTGGTTCGACGGACGCGTCGCGCCCCGAGCCGGCCGACAGAGCAAATCTTCCGCCCGTGGCGCGTGCACCGTCGATAACCGCTGCGGTTCCCGACGAGGTGCAGGCGGCGCTGGCGCGCCACCTGGCAACGACGGCAACGACTCTGGACGAGCTTCGCCAGCACATGGCAGCCTTCGACGGTTGCAATCTCAAGGCCACCGCCAAGAACCTGGTGTTCGCCGACGGCAACCCGGAGGCCGCCGTCATGCTGGTGGGCGAAGCCCCCGGCCGCGACGAGGACATCGAGGGCCTGCCCTTCGTCGGCCGCTCGGGCCGGCTGCTCGACCGCATGCTGGCGGCGATCGGGCTCGACCGCACGTCGGTCTATATCGCCAACGTCATTCCGTGGCGGCCGCCGGGCAATCGCACGCCGACGCCGCACGAGACCGAGATCTGCCGGCCGTTCATCGAGCGGCAGATCGAGCTGGTCAATCCGAAGGTGCTGATCAACCTCGGCGGCCCGTCGGCCAAGACCTTGCTCTACACTTCGGAAGGCATCTTGCGGCTGCGCGGCAACTGGCGCGTCCACACGACAGCTTCCGGCATCGCCATCCCGGCCATGCCAACGCTGCATCCGGCCTATCTCCTGCGGACCCCATCGCACAAGAAGCTGGCATGGCGGGATTTCCTCGAAGTGAAGGCGAAGCTGCGGGCACTCGCCTAAAAGCGCGTCGCGTTGAAACAGATTCAGGCGACGCGCTTTGGTCTTTGTTTTTATGCATGTTGCTGCCCCTAAACCGAGGCCCCTTTTGGGCGACATGCATCCAGCGATGACCTCGCAGGTAATTGAAATACGGCTCTCGCCGGCCTAGTCATTCGCTCATGACAACACCCCAAAATTCCGCCGGCAGCCTCATTCGGGAATGGCGCACCCGCCGTCGCATGAGCCAGCTCGACCTCGCCATGGAAGCCGAAATCTCGCAGCGCCATCTGAGCTTCGTCGAGAGCGGGCGTGCCGCGCCCTCGCGCGACATGGTGCTGCATCTGGCCGAGCAATTGTCGATCCCGCTCCGGCAGCGCAACCAGTTGTTGCTTGCCGCAGGCTTTGCGCCGAGCTTCGGCGAGCGGTCGCTCAGCGACACGACGCTGGCGCCCGCAATGGCGGCCGTCGAGATCGTGCTCAAGGGACACGAGCCCTTCCCGGCGCTCGCCGTCGACAGGCACTGGAACCTGGTTTCGGCGAATGCCGCCATCGCTCCCTTCCTTGCCGATGTCAGCGAGGCTTCGCTGCTGGCGCCGCCGGTCAACGTGCTTCGGCTCAGCCTGCATCCGGGCGGCGTCGCACCGCGCATCGTCAATCTCAAGGAATGGCGCACGCACCTGCTCGAGCGCCTCAAACACCAGAACGACGCCAGCGGCGACCCGGTGCTGATCGACCTGGAGCGCGAACTGCGGACTTATCCGTCCGGCTTGAACGGCAGCCGGCCGGCGCCGGTCGAGCCGAATGCCATAGTGCACCCGCTCAGGCTGGCGCATGGCGATCAGGTGCTGTCGTTCATCAGCACCATCACAGTGTTCGGGACGCCGCTCGACGTGACGCTGTCGGAACTGGCGATCGAATCGTTTTTCCCGGCCGACGAACAGACGAGGACGGTGCTGGTGCGGCTGGCGAAGGAGCGGGCCGAACGATCGTAACAGGGAAGCCTGACCCGGCCCTTCGCTTTCGCTCGGGGCGTTCGTCGTTCGGAAAGCCAAGCAATTGGCTTTCCGTCCGCTATGCGGACCTCTCCTCACCCCTGAGGCAGAGTCGCCCGTCGCGTGCGGGTGCGCTGCAGACCAAGCTGGCGCTCGCGCCAGATGATGAAGATCCCGGCGGCAACGACGATCAGGCCACCGACCAGCATGTTGAGCGTGGCAACGTCGCCAAAGACGACATAACCGACGACGACGCCAAGGATCATCGAGGTGTATTCGAAGGGCGCCACGACCGAGGCTTCGGCATGGCGATAGGCCGAAGTCATCAGGATCTGGCCGAGGCCGCCGCAGAAGCCGGCAGCGACAAGAAGAGCCGCCTGGAGCGGCGTCAGCGCCTGCCAGCCGAACGGCAACGAGAGCAGTGCCATGACGCTCGCCGTCACCGAAAACCACAGCACGATGGTCGCGGTGCGTTCGCTTTGCACGAGGTTGCGCACGAGCAGCATGGCAACGGCCGAGATCGCCGCCGCGACAAGAGCGGCGATGACGCCGAGCACCTCCTGGTCGTCAAGCGCCTCGTCGGAGCTCAGCAGCGTCAGTTCCGGCCAGGAGATGATCAGCACGCCGACGAGGCCGACGGCGACCGCGCTCCAGCGATAGACGCGGATGGCTTCGCCGAGGAAGATCGAACTGAACACCACCACCAGCAGCGGCTGCGCGTAGTTCAGCGTGATCGCCTCGGGCAGCGGCAGCCGCGTCAGCGCGAAAAAGCCAAGTCCCATGGCGCAGACGCCGACGACACCGCGCGCAATGTGATTGAGCGGGCGCTTGGTCGAAAACGCAGTGCCGAGTTTTCCCTTGAAGGCGAGAAAGGCAATGATCGGAAAGATGGCGAAGAAGGAGCGGAAGAAGACGATCTGGCCCGCCGGCACGGTGCCCGCCGCCTTGATGCAGGTCGACATGCCGACGAAGACCGCCACCGAAACGATCTTGAGCGTGATGCCGGTGAGCGTGCTGTGCCCGACGGGATGGTCGCTGGCTGCTGCGGCCTGACCTGGTTTTGCTGTCACGAGTCTGATCCATCCCGATATGATCGGAATGGATCTCTGTTTTCTTGCCTGACCATAGTCTTTTCCGAAAACCGGTTCCCACTTTTCGGGATCATGGTCTAGCCGCTCCCCGGATCGTTGCCCAGATGCGCGCTGGCGTCGCCGGCATGTCGATGTGCTTGACACCGTAGGCGCGCCAGAGCGCGTCCGTCACCGCGTTGAGTGCCGCCGGCGTCGAGCCGATGGTGCCGGCTTCGCCTGCCCCCTTGATGCCCAGCGCATTGGTGGTCGAAGGCACGTTGCGGGTCTCGAAATGGAAGAACGGGAAATTGTCGGCGCGCGGCATGGCGTAATCCATGAAGCTCGCCGTCAACAGCTGTCCATCCTCGCCGTAGATGGTGTCCTCGGTCAGCGCCTGGCCAATGCCTTGCACCACGCCGCCATGCACCTGACCGGCGAGCAGGATCGGATTCACGGTGACGCCGAAATCGTCGACAATGGTGTAGCGGACGATGTCGGTGGTGCCGGTGTCGGGGTCGATCTCGACCTCGCAGATATGGGTGCCGTTGGGATAGGTGCACTCGTCCTGCTCGAACTCGCCGAACCCCTTGAGATCATCCGGCGTCCTGGCGGCCTTGGCGATGGCGGAAAAATCGATCGTGCGATCGGTGCCGACGATGCGGGCAACGCCGTCCGACAATTCGATGTCGCCGGCCGAGGCCTCCAGCTCATCGGCGGCGATGCGCTTGATCTTGTTGGCCAGATCCTCACCGGCGCGCGACGCCGAAACGCCACCGAGCGGAATGGAGCGCGAGCCGCCAGTGCCGCCGCCGGCCTTCAGCTCGTCGGTATCCCCCTGGCGGACATGGATCTTGTCAATGTCGAGATTGAGCTTTTCCGACAGGAACTGCGCGTAGGCGGTGGCATGCCCCTGCCCGTTGGTCTGAGTGCCGATCTTCAACGTCACCGTGCCGTCGCCGTTGAGTTCGACAAAGGCCGGTTCCGACCCCGGAAAGGCGCAGGCCTCGATATAGGTCGCCATGCCGAGGCCGCGGATCTTTCCACCTGCTTTCGACTGTTCGAGCCGCTGCGGAAAGGCCTTCCATTCCGCCTGTTCGATGGCGCGGGTCATATGGCCTTCAAACTCGCCAGTGTCGTAGAGGCGGCCGGTCTGCGTGCGGTAGGGAAATTGTTCAGGCCGGATGAAATTGCGGCGCCGGATTTCTTCGACGGGCAGACCCAGATCGTGGGCGCAGGCATCGACTAGCTTTTCCAGCAGGAACGCCGCTTCCGGCCGGCCCGCGCCGCGATAGGCATCGACCGGGCAGGTGTTGGTGTAGAGGCCGGTGACCGACACGTCGAGCGCCTGGATGTCGTAGACGCCGGTCGACATGGTGACGCCGATATAGGGAATGTAGGGACCGTATTGCGAGACATAGGCGCCCATATTGGCGAGCAGGTCCACCTTCATGCCAAGGAAGCGGCCATCCTTGTCCAGCGCCATCTCGGCCTTCACGACATTGTCGCGGCCTTGCGCGTCGGTCAGGAAGTGTTCGGTGCGGTCGCCGGCCCATTTCACCGGACGGCCAAGCCGCTTCGCCGCCTCGAGCACCAGCGGGTATTCGCGGTAGACGAAGCTCTTCGGCCCGAAACCGCCGCCGACATCCGGCGTGATGACACGCAACTGGTCCTTCTTGATCTTGAACAGGCTGGCGAGGATGTACTGCATGGAATGCACGCCCTGTGATCCCGTGGTCAGCACGAAGCGGTTCTCCTCAACGTTCCACTCGCCGATCGCCGAGCGCGGCTCCATGTAGTTGCAGACCAGCCGGTTGTTGACGAATTCGATGCGGGTGACATGGGCGGCCCTGGCGAAAGCCGCGTCCGTCTTTTTCTTGTCGCCCGTATGGTAGCTGAAGGCCCGATTCGAGCCGAGTTCCGGCCAGACCAGCGGCGTATCTTCGGCGAGCGCCGTCGCCGTTCCGGACGCCGCATCTTCGCTGTCATAGTCGACGTCGATCAGTTCGGCGGCATCCTGCGCCAAAGCGCGGCTGTCGGCGACAACGAAGGCAACGGCGTCGCCGACATAGTTGACGCGGTCACGGCACAGGACCGGAATGTCGCGGGTCGGCGCCTTGGTGCCGTCCGGCTGTTGCTGCATGACGCCGGACTTGAGATCGCCGAGATGGGCAAGGTCCTTGCCGATCAGCACCAGATGCACGCCGGGTGCTGTCTTCGCCGCCTCGGTCGAACCGATGGTGAAGCTGGCCTTGGCGACCGGCGAGCGCAGGACATAGCCATGCAGGACGCCAGCCGGCTGGATGTCGTCGGTGTAGCGGCCCTGGCCCTGGATAAAGGCAGCATCCTCGCGCCGCAGCACGGATGCGCCCATCCCGAATTTCGGCGTGACGACGGTCATGGAGGCCTCGTGATGATGAATGGGAGGAGGAACGCCTGAAATAGGCGCCGTCTCAGTTTTGTCGAGGGGCTGTTTCGTGTAAAGAGCGCGGACTTCAAATTTCTTGGACCAGCGGAAACAATCCGCCGCCAAGGCAATCGACAGGAAAACCCACGGAATGCGCACGGACACCGGCCAGGTCTTCAAACTCGAAGACTACCGCCCCAATGACTACCTCATTCCGCAAACCAACCTCACCTTCCGCCTTTCGCCAGACGCAACGCGCGTCACCGCCGTGCTCACGGTCGAGCGCCGTGATGGCGTATCCGCGTCGGCTCCGTTGGTGCTCGACGGCGACGGGCTGACGCTCAAGCGCGTCGAGATCGGCGGCAAGAAAGCGAAACCGGCCGATATTCTGGTGACGCCAGACCAGCTGACCATCCTCGAGCCGCCGGCCGCGCGGCGCTTCCAGCTGCTCATAGAGACCGAATTGGCGCCGGTGGGCAACGAAGCGCTCATGGGCCTTTACCGCTCGAGCAATGTCTACTGTACGCAATGCGAGGCCGAGGGCTTTCGCCGCATCACCTATTTCCTCGATCGCCCCGACATCCTGTCTGTCTACACAGTGCGCATCGAAGCCCTGCGCGACGAGGCGCCGCTGCTTTTGTCCAACGGCAACTTGGTCGACAAGGGTGACGTCGGCGATGGCTGGCACTTTGCTAGATGGCACGACCCCTTCCCCAAGCCGTCCTACCTGTTCGCGCTGGTGGCCGGCAATCTCGGCAAAGTTGCCGACAGTTTCGTCACCCTGTCCGGCCGCATGGTCGAGCTCGGCATCTATGTCGAGCCCGGCAAGGAAAAGCTGGCCGGCTACGCGATGGACGCCCTGAAGCGGTCGATGAAATGGGATGAAGAGGCGTTCGGCCGCGAATACGACCTCGACGTCTTCAACATCGTCGCCGTGTCCGACTTCAACATGGGCGCGATGGAGAACAAAGGCCTCAACATCTTCAACGACAAATATGTGCTGGCCGATCAGGAGACAGCGACCGACGCCGATTTCGCCAATATCGAGGCGATCATCGCGCATGAGTATTTTCACAATTGGACAGGCAACAGAATCACTTGCCGCGACTGGTTCCAGCTCTGCCTGAAGGAAGGGCTGACGGTTTTCCGCGACCACGAATTCTCCGCTGATCAGCGCTCGCGCGCGGTCAAGCGGATCGCTGAAGTGCGCACGCTGCGCTCCCACCAGTTTCCCGAGGACCAGGGCCCGCTGGCGCATCCGGTGCGGCCACGCCGCTACCGCGAGATCAACAATTTCTACACGGCCACTGTCTATGAGAAAGGCTCCGAAGTGGTGCGCATGATCCGCACCATTCTCGGGCCTGATGCCTTTCGTGCCGGTATGGATCTCTATTTCGAGCGGCACGATGGCGACGCGGCGACGATCGAGGATTTCATCAAGGTGTTCGAGGACGCATCCGGCCGCGACTTGTCGCAGTTCGCGCTCTGGTACCACCAGGCGGGCACGCCCAATTTGACCATCAGTTCGACGCACAATCCGGCGTCGCAGGAGTTCATGCTCGAAATCGAGCAGTCGGTGCCGCCGACACCCTCCGAGAGCCGCAAGCGGCTGATGCACATCCCGCTCGCCTTCGGCCTGATCGGCGCCGGTGGCCAGCCGGTCGACTACAGCGGCGTCGAGGGCGCCAGCGTCGAGGACGGCGTCATCCATGTCCGCAAGCGCCGCCACATGGTGCGGTTCTCAGGTGTTGCCGAGCGACCGGCGGTGTCGCTCAACCGCGGTTTTTCGGCACCGGTGACGCTGTCCGTCGAGCAGAAGGCCGACGACCAGTTCTTCCTCGCCCGCCATGACAGCGACGCCTTCTCGCGCTGGCAGGCCTTCAACACGCTGTTGACCGACGCGCTGATTGCCGCCTTCCGCGAGATCCTCGGCGGCAGGCAGCCGGTTTTCGCGTCGCGGCTGACCGAACTCGCCGGCGGCATCGCCGCCGACGAGACGCTGGAGCCGGCCTACCGGGCGCTGGCGCTGGCGCTGCCTGGCGAAGCCGACATTGCCCGCGATATCGGCAGCAACATCGACCCCGACGCCATCTACGCTGCCCGCGAGGCGCTTGCACTGACAATAGGCACGGCCAACCCTGACAATTTTGCCGGCCTCTACGACGGGCTTGCCGACAAAGCGGCGTTCAGCCCGGATGCGGCGAGCGCCGGACGACGGGCCTTGCGCAACACCCTGCTGGACTATCTCTCGATGCAGCCGGGAGGAGCAGCACTTGCCGCCGCACATTTCCAATCGGCGACCAACATGACAGACCGCGCCGCGGCCCTTGCCGTGCTTGCCCATCGCCACCACGGTTCGCCCCAGGCGATCCAGGCGCTGGTTGCATTCGAGACGACTTATGGCTCCGACCCGCTAATCATGGACAAATGGTTCCAGATCCAGGCCAGCGTGCCCGGTCCGCAGGCCGTCGACACGGTGCGCGCGCTGACCGCTCATCCCGCTTTCTCGATGCATAATCCGAACCGTGTGCGCTCGTTGATCGGCACCTTTTCCAGCGCCAACCAGACCGGCTTCCACCGCGCGGACGGCGAGGGCTACCGGTTCTTCTCGCAGACCGTGCTCGAGGTCGAAAAGCGCAATCCGCAATTGGCGGCGAGGCTGGCGACAGCACTCCGCTCATGGCGTTCACTCGAACCTGGCCGACAGGCCAAGGCCAGGGAAGCGCTGCTTTCGATCGCGAAAGCCGGAGACCTGTCAGCTGATCTGAGCGATATTGTCGATCGCACGCTGGCCTAGGCGTGCGCTCTCGTCCGGAAAGGGCCGTTTCGGCACTATTTTAGTCAATTTTTAATCTTTTTTCGCCGGACCACTGGACAAGGCGAATCACCTTTGATTCTTTACTGACGATTCGGATGTGCGGCGTTTGCCGGATCAAAGCAGCATAGGCAACTTCGGGGAGTGCCATTTATGGCGAAGGCGGACGCGTGGGGCGCGCCCGGGGGGAAGGTTTTTGCGCATCGCGAGACGCGAAGCGACGGCCTTGCCGGGAACACGCGGCTCATCGCCGAACCGGCCTACCGGCGGCTTCTGGCCGCCGAGCCTCTGCTGCGCCGATCGATACCGGCCCTCATCATCACCTTCCTGATCGTCATCGCGGCGCTGCGGGTCCTGTCGCTGATGAACGAGCGCGACGATATCGAACGCAGCGCCAAGGCGATCCTCACGCTGGCGGCGGGTCAACTGGCAAGTTCGCTCGCCATCACTTCGGACACGGTGCCGGGCGCCATCCAGGACCTGTTGGAAACCACCAGCCGTCAGGGCGCGATGGGCCGCAGCCACGTGCTCGTCATCACCGACAGCGCTTTCAAGATCATCGCGGTGACACCGCGCTCGGTGCCATGGCAGAGCCATTCGCTCGACGGCCTCGTCGAGGGTGGCCAGCCATTGTTCATGTTCGGCGACCGCGCAGGCGTCATGGAGGTCAACATCGGCGGACGGGACTGGTATGCGGCGGTCAGCCTGGCGAACGGGCGAAAGGGTGCCGCGGCGGCACTGGTACCGCAGGACGCGGTTTTCGACGCCTGGCGCAAGACTGTCTCGCTGAACGTCACCCTGTTCGTGCTGACGGCCGGCGTGCTGATCATCATCCTCTACGCCTATTTCGGCCAGGCAGCACGCGCGCAGGCGGCCGATCGCATCTATCTCGAAGCGCATCAGCGCATCGACATGGCGCTGGTTCGCGGCCGCTGCGGCCTGTGGGACTGGGACATGGTGCGAGGCAAGATGTACTGGTCGCGCTCGATGTACGACATGCTCGGCTACAAGCCCTGCGACACGATGCTGTCGTTCGGCGAGGTCGACGAGATCATCCATCCCGAGGACGGCGACCTGTTCGAGCTCGCCAACAGAATCGTCGCCCGTGAGATCGACCATATCGACCAGGTGTTCCGCATGCGACACGCCGACGGCCAATGGGTGTGGATGCGCGCCCGGGCTCAGGTCATCGATCCTGAAGCGCCGGAGATCCAGCTTATCGGCATCGCCGTCGACGTCACTGAACAGCGCCATCTGGCGCTGCGTTCCGAGGCGGCCGACCTTCGCCTCAGAACGGCGATCGAAAACATCAACGAATCCTTCGTGTTGTGGGATTCGGCCCAGCGCCTGATCATGTGCAATTCCAAATACCAGCAGGACAATGGACTTTCGGACCGCGACGTCATGCCGGGCACCGCGCGCGCGGTGCTGGAAGACCGGATGCTGGCCTTCGCTTCCGAACGGCGGCTTGCCAACACAAGCGGGCTGCAGGGCGGCGCGACCTTCGAGCGGCAGCTGGCCGACGGCCGCTGGCTGCAGGTCAACGAACTGAGGACCCGGGACGGCGGCATCGTCTCCGTCGGCTCCGACATCACCCAGATCAAGCTGCACCAGGAGAAGCTGGTCGACAGCGAGCGCCGGCTGATGGCGACGATCCATGATCTGAGCCTCGCCCGCCGGGCCGAAGAGGAGCGATCGCGCGAACTGGTCGACCTCAACCGCAAATACATGAAGGAAACCGAACGCGCCGAGGCGGCGAACCGCGCGAAGTCCGAATTCCTCGCCAATATGTCACATGAACTGCGAACGCCGCTGAACGCCATCATCGGCTTCTCCGAACTGATGGAACAGGGCCTGTTCGGTCCTCTGGGGTCAGAGCGCTACGAGGAATATGCCACCGACATCAACAGCAGCGGCAAATATCTGCTGGGCGTCATCAACGACATTCTCGACATGTCCAAGATCGAGGCTGGCCAATTCTCGCTGGACCAGGAACAGATCGACCTCGGTCCGCTGATCAGCGAGACGGTTCGCGTCGTCTCGCTGCAGGCGGCGCAAAAGGCGATCACCGTGGAAACACGTATCGCCGACGCGCTGACGCTGTTCGCAGATCGCCGCGCGATCAAGCAGATCGTCATCAACCTCTTGTCCAACGCGGTGAAATTCACCGGTCAGGGCGGCCACATATCGGTCAGGGCCCGCAACACCTCCGGCGCACTGGTGCTGACCATCGAGGACAATGGCTGCGGCATCCCTAAAGACGCGCTCGGCAAGCTCGGCCGACCCTTCGAACAGGTGCAGAATCAGTTCTCCAAGAGCCATGCCGGGTCCGGCCTGGGCCTCGCCATCTCACGCTCGCTGGCCGAGCTCCAGGGCGGTGCGCTGAAGATCCGTTCGACCGAAGGTGTCGGCACGATCGTGTCGGTGCGCATTCCGGTGAAGAAGGCCGCGCCGGCGATCAAGGTCGCGGCCTGAGAGCAACCACAGGCTCCGACTGACGTCGCCGGAGCCTGGATCGGACAGCCTCACTGCATGCCGCCGCCATCGTCGCCGTCGCCATCCCATTCACGATGACGGCCAAAGCGGTCGCCTTTCGGCAGTTCGCTCTTCTCGATCTTGCCGTCATTGTTCCTGTCGAGCATGGCAAAGACCTTCTTCTGGCGACTGGTGATGTCGTCAGTGGTCAGCGTGCCATCTCCCCTGGTGTCGTAGCGGGCGATGATGCGTTTGGCCATCTGCTCAAAACGCGCCTTCTCCAGCGCATCGGCGAGTTGGGCGACGGTCAGCTTGCCGCCATTGTCGGCGACGAGTTTCTTCAGCCGCGCGTTCATGGCGTCGGAAAACTGGTCGAAGCTGATGGTGCCGTTGGAATCGCTCATCGCCTTGCTGAGGCGCATCATCGTGCCCTCGCGCAGCTTTTCGCTGGCACTGTTTTCGGCATAGGCCGTGGTGCCGACGGCGCCGGCCAGGGCGACGAAGGCAAGGGCAAGTTTGGTTGTCGTTCTCATGGTCTTCTCCTGTTGCATCGTCACCCCCGATGCGGCCTGACGAACGGCTTCACAGTCGTCCGGCACGAAGCAAAAGGTCAAAGTCCTTCCTGACCTTTTGCGACGTCTCCTGGAGGTGCGCTTCCAGCACACCGAAATCCGGCAGGTCAGTCACCGCCAGAAGCAGATCCGAAAGCCCCGGCGGAACATCGTCGCGCTCGAAGGCTCCGGTAAGGCACAGCCGCGTCATCTGGGTCAGCGCCAGATAGAGCGCGTAGGCTTCGCCAAGTTCCTGCCTGACCCCGGCATCGGCAAAGCCCGGCGCCAGGCGGGACAGGATTTCGGCCGTGCCGGTGGCACGTCTAACGGCCGGGGCACGTGCAACGGCCGGGGCACGTGCAATTGGCAAGGCCGGGGCACGCGGCCCGGCTTCGACCTGCCCGGTGAGCACGGCCACCTGGGCGATGAATTCGAGATCGATCAGGCCGCCCGGGATCAGCTTGATGTCCCATAGGTCGCGCGGCGGCTTTTCCTTTTCGATCATGGCGCGCATATCGGAGGCCTCGGCCATCACTTTTGCCGCGTCGCGCGGCTGGCCAAGCACTGCCGCCACTTCCGCCTCAACCTCGCTGCACAGGCCGGCATCGCCGGCAATGGCACGCGCCCGCGACAGCGCCATGTGCTCCCACGTCCAGGCCTCCTGGCGCTGGTACTTCTTGAAGGCATCGACGTGGGTGGCCACAGGCCCCTTGTTGCCGGATGGCCGCAGGCGTAGGTCGAGTTCGTAGAGCACGCCTTCCGCGGTTGGCGCGGACACGGCCGCGATCAGCCGCTGCGTCATGCGGGTGTAGTAATGCGAAGGCGCCAGCGGCTTGTCGCCATCGGATTCCTCGGCATTTGGCGCGTGGTCGTAGAGCAGGATGAGGTCGACGTCCGATCCGGCGGTCAGCTCGCGGCTGCCCAGCTTACCCATGCCGAGCAGCGAAACCACGCCGCCGGCAATCGTGCCGTGGCGTGCCGCGAATTCGGCGGTCACCGCCTGTAACGCCGCCTCGATGGTGAGATCCGCAAGATCGGAAAAGGCGCGGCCGGCCCGAGCCGGATCGATCGAGCCGGCCAGCAAGCGGACACCGATCAAGAACTTTTGCTCGGAGGCAAAAATGCGCAGCCGGTCGAGCACGTCCTCATAAGGCCGGTCGCCCTCGACAAAGGCGGAAAGCCGGGCCGACAGATAGGCACGGTCCGGCAATTCAGTCAGCAAGGCCGGGTCGAGCAAGCCATCGAAGACATGCGGCCGGCGGGTGATGATCGCCGCCAGCCGGGGTGCGGCACCCATGATCGTCGCCATGAGCTTCAGCAGCGCCGAATTGGATTGCAGCAACGAAAACAGCTGGATACCGGCAGGCAGGCCAGCGAGAAACTCGTCGAAGCGTATCAAGGCTTCGTCGGCCCGGCGGGTCTGGCCGAAGGATCGCAGCAGCGCCGGCGTCAGTTCCGTCAGCCGTTCGCGCGCTTCCGCGGACCGGGTGACGCGATAGCGGCCGAAATGCCAGCCGCGGATGACCCGGCAGATGTCGCTCGGCCGCTGGAAGCCAAGACCGTGCAAGGTCCGCAGCGTATCGGGATCGTCGACATCGCCGGTGAAGACCAGATTGCCGATGCCTGTCGAAAGCTCCGGCGCGGTTTCAAACAGGGCGGCGTAATGGCGCTCGACCTGTTGCAGCGAGGCACGAAAGGCCTGGGAAAAGTCGGCCGCATCGGCAAAGCCGAGCATGTGGGCGATGCGCTCCAGCCCTTCGTCGTCTTCCGGCAGCGTGTGCGTCTGCTCGTCGGCAACCATCTGCACGGCATGTTCGACACGCCGCAGGAACCAGTACTGACGAGCCAGCGCATCGCGGGCGTCTGATGTAATCCAGCTGCGCGCCGCAAGCTGGCCGAGCATCGGCACGGTCTCTCGCCCGCGCAGTTCCGGGAAACGTCCGCCGGCGATGAGCTGCTGGGTCTGGACGAAGAACTCGATCTCGCGGATGCCGCCGCGCCCGAGCTTGACGTTGTGGCCCTTCACGGCGATCTCGCCATGGCCCTTGTGGGCGTGGATCTGGCGCTTGATCGAATGGACGTCGGCAATCGCCGCGTAGTCCATGTATTTGCGCCAGATGTAGGGCTGCAACTCCTTGAGGAAGGCAGCGCCGGCGGCGAGGTCGCCGGCGACTGGACGCGCCTTGATCATCGCGGCGCGCTCCCAGTTCTGGCCGCGCGCCTCATAATAGCGCAGCGCTGCCTCGACAGGGATCGCCAGCGGTGTCGAACCGGGATCGGGGCGCAACCTGAGATCAGTGCGGAAGACATAACCGTGCTCGGTGCGGTCCTGCAGGATGCGCACCAGGCGACGCGTCAGGCGCGAAAACAGCTCGGTGGCATCAAGTGGATCAACGACGGCGGGCGCTTCCGGATCGAAGAAGACGACGAGATCGATGTCGGAGGAAAAATTCAGCTCATGCGCGCCAAGCTTGCCCATCCCGAGCAGGATCCAGCCCGATTGCCTCGACGGATCGTCGAGATCCGGCAGTTTGAGCTTGCCCTGGCCATGGGCGTCGCGAAGCAGGAAGTCGACGGCAGCGCGGGTACAAGCGTCGGCAAGGTCGCTCAACCGCCGCACCGTCAGTGCCGTTTCGGCTTCGCCGGCAAGATCGGCCAAAGCGATCAGGAAATGCGCCTCGGCCTTCCACTGGCGCAGTTCCATCATCAGGCCGGATTCCGAGACTGCCTCGACCAAATGCGCCTGGCCGATGGCGGCGCCGATCGCTTTCAGCCGCGCCTCGACCGTCTGTTCGAACAGGCCGTCCAAAATCTGCGGCCGGCGACGCGCCGTATCGCGCAGGAACGGCGACAGATCGAAGACGGCTGCCAGGAAATCCTGGCTTGGCCCCTGGCCGGCCAGGAAATTGGCCAACCGCGCCAGCCCCTCTTCCCGCGCCGCGGAAGTGATCTCGGCCAACTCTTGCCGAGCCCGATTTTCGTCGAGCGGAGCAAGCCTGGCGAGCGGCTTCAGCAGCCAATCCGTCTCCACCTGCTTCGCAGCCGCACTCATAAGTGATCCTCCCGCGAGGGGAAACTCATGACCACGGATAATCCGGGATTGCCAGGCAAGAGATCAAGTCGGCCACTGTGGAAGGTCATGACCGCCTTGGCGAGGCTCAGGCCAAGACCGGAACCCGGCTGCGAACGGCTTTTCTCCAGCCGCACGAAACGCTCGGTCGCGCGGGCACGGTCGCCATCGTCCGGAATGCCCTGGCCATTGTCGGCAACCGACAGTCGAACTTCGGTACCGATCCGCTCAACAGCCACGCGCACGGCCGGTTGAGCGTTGGAGTCGGTCGAATATTTGATGGCGTTGTCGACGATGTTCGACAGTGCCTGGCCGATCAATTCGCGGTTGCCGTTGACGAAGACAGTTTCCCGCACGTCTGTCTCCAGCGAGACGCCTGCCTCCTCCGCCACCGGTTCGTAGAGCTCGACGACATCGCGCACGGCTTCCGCAAGATCGACGCGGTTGGTGTTCTCTGAGGAGTAGCCAGCCTCCAGCCGGGAGATCATCAGGATGGCGTTGAAGGTTTTTATCAGCTGGTCGGATTCGGCAATCGTGCCTTCCAGCGCCTGACGGTAATCGGTGGTCTTGTGCTTGCCCGCAAGCGTCGCCTCGGCTCGGTTGCGCAGCCGGGTCAGCGGCGTCTTCAAATCATGCGCGATGTTGTCGGAAACCTGTTTCAGGCCTTCGTTGAGCGTGGCGATCCTGGCCAGCATGGAATTGAGGTTTTCGGATAGCCGGTCGAACTCGTCACCGGCGCCGGTCACCGGCAACCGGCCGGAAAGATCGCCGCCCATGATGCGGCGGCTGGCTTCCGACACGCTGTCGATGCGCTTCAGCGCGGCGCGACCGACAAAGAACCAGATCAGCAGTCCGCCCAGCCCCATCATGCCAAGCGCCAGCATCAGGGCGCGGCGGATGACGGCGCGGAACCGCTCTGGCTCGCCGAGGTCGCGGCCGACCAGCATGATCATCTGGTTGGGCAGCCGAAGCACCAGCGCAATGGCGTTGTGGCCCTTTTCGCCCTGCGCCTGCGCTTCGTTCGGGTCGGATTGAGTGGTGCTCTGGTCCGCCGGCAGATTGCGCTGCCGCTCGAGCTCTCCCTCACCAAAGCGCTGATAGGAGAACGGGCTGTTGGTCCAGCCTTCGGTTTCGAGCACGCCCGGCTCCAGGCTCTGCACGTTGCCTGTCAGTATCTGGCCGTTGGCGTCGGCGATCAGATAGAGGTTGGCGCCGGGCTGGCGCGAGCGCTGCTCGACGACGCGCACCAGGATCGGCAGGCCGCCACGCTGATAGGCGCGAGCGAGGCCGAGCACTTCGTCGTTGATGGTCTCCTGCGTCTGCGCGGTCAGCATGCGCGCCGACAGCGAGGTCATGTAGAAGACGAGCAGCACGGCGCAGAGCGCGAAGAGCAGGAGATAGAGCGCCGAAAGCCGCGCTGCCGTCGTCTTCATGATGGCTGGCACGGATAGGGCCATGCTGCTGCTAGCCGCTCTTCAGCATGTAACCGGCGCCGCGAACGGTATGCAGTATGGACTTGTCGAAGCCCTTCTCGATCTTGCCGCGCAGCCGCGAAACATGGACGTCGATGACATTGGTCTGCGGATCGAAATGATAGTCCCAGACATTTTCGAGCAGCATGGTGCGCGTCACCACCTGGCCGGCATGGCGCATCAGATATTCCAGCAGGCGGAATTCGCGCGGCTGCAGCGTGATCTCGCGCGCCGCGCGGCGGACCGAGTGCGACAGCCTGTCGAGTTCCAGATCGCCGACGCGGTAGACGGTTTCCGCTTCCTTGGCGCTGGCGCGGCGGTTCAGCACCTCGACACGGGCCAGAAGCTCAGAGAAGGCATAGGGCTTGGTCAGATAGTCGTCGCCGCCGGCGCGCAGGCCGGTGACCCGGTCGTCGACCTCGCCGAGCGCCGACAGGATCAGCACCGGCGTCGTGTTGCCCCTAGACCTCAGGCCGGCAATGACCGACAGGCCGTCGCGGCGCGGCATCATCCGGTCGATGACCATCACGTCGTAGTCGCCAGCGTCGGCGAGCGCAAAGCCGGTTTCGCCGTCTCCGGCAACATGGGCCGTGTGACCGGCCTCGGCGAAGGCTTTCTGCAAGTAATCCGCAGCCTCGCGATCGTCTTCTATGACGAGAATCTTCATAGGACCGTTATACGCGATTTCGCTGGAAGGTTGAGTGGCAGACATCTGCATAGTGGCCTTTGCCAAAGCGCATCGCGATCAAGATCATCCGAAGCCGCGCGCGAAAAAAATCCTTGTCCCGACCTCGTTGCGCCAAGACCGCTGAAACGCTTTTTTGACGACATGCCTTGAGGGTGCGGCAGCGGGCGATGGGAAGCCCGCTGCCGCCGGGGAGAGCGCGATGACTGACTAACGCGCACTCCTCCATGCTTTCCCGTACGGCGGCTCGGGGGTGTTGAAACCGCCGCACTGGAAAAGTCGAACCTGCCGCCGGAGTGCCCTCATCCGCAGGGAGAAAACAAGAACGCTCCGGCGCGTGCCTCAGCCCTTGGCGACGGGCAGCGCGACGAAACGATTGTTGTCGTCGCGGGTGATCTGCATCAGCACGGCCTTGCGGCCGGACTTGACCGCCTCGGTCATCGCCTTGGTGACGTCGTCGGTGGCGTTCACTTCGGTCGAATTGACCGATGTGATGATGTCGCCCGGCTGGATGCCGCGGTCGGCGGCATCGCTGTCGGGATCGACATCGGTCACCACAAGCCCCTTGCCGTTTTCGGACTTGGTGACGGTCAGGCCGAGATCGGCCAGCGAGTCGGGCTTGGCCGGAGCGGCGGGCTGCTGCTGGTCGGCCGATGCCTGCTTGTCGCTCGAAGGCAGTTTGCCGAGATCGACCTTGACCGTCTGGCTCTTGCCATCACGCCACACGGTGACATCGACCGACTTGCCGGGCGAGTAGGCGCCGATCAGCCGGGCCAGTTCCTTCGGCGAAGCAACGTCCTTGCCGTCGACCTGGGTGATCACGTCACCAGCAATGATGCCGGCCTTCTTGCCGGGACCCTCGTCCTGGGCACTGGAAACCAAGGCCCCATTCTGCGACTTCAGGCCCAGCGATTCGGCGATGTCGGAGGTGACCGGCTGGATTTCGACACCGAGCCAGCCACGCTGCACGGAACCGCTCTTCATCAGGTCCTGAACGACCTGCTTGGCGGTCGAAGCCGGAATGTCGAAGGCGATGCCGACGCTGCCACCTGACGGCGAGAAGATCGCGGTGTTGATGCCGACGACCTGACCGTTGAGGTTGAAGGTCGGGCCGCCCGAATTGCCGCGATTGACCGAAGCATCGATCTGGATGAAGTCGTCATAGGGGCCAGCGCCGATGTCGCGGCCACGGGCCGAGACGATGCCGGCGGTAACCGTGCCGCCGAGGCCGAACGGATTGCCGACGGCCACCACCCAGTCGCCGACGCGGACCTTGGAGTCGTCCGCGAAGTCGACATAGGTGAACTTGCCGACGCCGTCGACCTTGAGCACGGCGAGATCAGTGCGCGGGTCGGTGCCGATCAGCTTGGCGTCGAGTTCCTTGCCGTCATTCATCACCACGGTGAAGGCCGAGCCTTCCTCGACGACGTGGTTGTTGGTGACCAGATAGCCATCATCGGAGATGAAGAAGCCGGAACCCTGTGCAACCGGTCGCGGCTGGTCGTTGTTGTGGTCGCGGTGGCTGAAGCGGCGATTACCGCCACCCTCGCCGTTCTGATCGCCAAAACCACGGAATTCCTTGAAGAAGCGGCGCAACTGCGGATTGTTGGGCAGGTTGTTCATGCCGTCCGGATCGTCGGACTGATCGGAGCCGTCATCGGCCACCGGGCTGATCTTGGCCTTGACCTTGACGCTGACCACAGCCGGAGAAACGCGCTCGACGACGTCGGCGAAGCCCGGCACCTGCGGCGCCTCGACACGCACGGCATCAGCCAGAACGGGCCCTGTTCCAGTCGTCAGCGCACCGATGCCGATCGCGCCGGCAACGGCGATGGATGCGACGGCGGCCATCAGACGCTTGCGGGTGACGGAATATGAATTGGGGGCAATACTCATGGGGTCTCGTATCCTCTTTCAAATGGACGCCCTTGATCGGCATCCTCGGGAAAGAGAATTAGAGAGGCGCACATTACAGCGCTATTTCCGACGCATGAAATTTTGGTAATGTTTGGTGACGTTCGTGACCGTCAGTCGCGGCGCAAAATGGCGTCCAACGATGCCTGCTCTTCGGCGGACAGGGATTTTGTTGCCAGCGTGCGACGCGACCGCGCGGTCATCACAATGAAAATGCCGCCAACGAGCAGCAGGATGACCGGCGTACCCCACAGCAAGGCATTGCGCAGCTCGAAGCGCGGCTTCAGCAGGACGAACTCGCCGTAGCGCGACACGACATAGTCCATCACCTGCTGATCGGTATCGCCGGCAACGAGGCGCTGGCGCACAAGGATGCGCAGGTCGCGGGCCAGATCGGCGTCAGATTCGTCGATCGACTGGTTCTGGCAGACCATGCAGCGTAGGCCTTCGGATAGCGCCCGCGCCCTCGCCTCGAGCGCCGGATCGGCCAGCATCTCGTCTGGCTTCACCGCCTGTGCCGCGCCGGCGAAAAGCAGCGCCAGCAGCACGATCGAGATCAGCGAAAGCCGTGCGCTCATGGCAGGCCCGCGGACGGCACGGCACTGGCCTGCTTGCGCCGGCGCGACGGTGCGCCGACACGCAGGCGCCTGTCCATCAGCGACATGGCCGCGCCTGCCATCATCACCAGGCCGCCGCCCCAGATCAGCGTCACCAGCGGCTTCCACCACAGGCGCACCACGACGGAGCCGTCTTTGCCCTCGTCGCCGAGCGAGATGTAGAGCTGGGAGAGGCCCATCGTCCTGATGCCCGACTCCGTCGTCGTCATCTGGCGCACCGGATAGAAACGCTTGGCGGAACTGATTTCGCCAATCGCGCTGCCGCTGACACCGATCAGTTCGAAGCGGCCGCGATCCTCGCTGTAGTTCGGACCCTGGGCAGGGTAAAGCCCGACGAAACGCAGCGCGTGGCCGGACAGTTCGACGGTTTCGCCGGCATGCATCGACAGGATTTTTTCCGTGCCAAAGCACAGCGTGCCGACGATGCCGAGCGTGGTAAGGCCAAGGCCAAGATGCGCAAAGGCAGTGCCGAAGACCGAGCGCGGCAAGCCGAGCAGGCGCCTGACCACGTTCCCGGCAGCAACGTTGCCGAAGCCTGACTTGACCGCGAGATCGGTGAGCGCGCCAAGGATCAGCCAGACGGCGAGGCCGACGCCAAGTGCGGCGAACACAGAGGCGCCGTCGATGAACAGAGCAGTGACCAGCGTCGCCAGAAGGGCGGCGGCAAAGGCCACCATCAGGCGTTGGGCGACGGCGAAGACATCGCCGCGCTTCCAGGCCAGCAGCGGCCCGAACGGAACCATCACCAGCAGCGGCACCATCAGCGGGCCGAAGGTCAGGTTGAAGAACGGCGCGCCGACCGAGATCTTGTCGGCCGAGAAAGCCTCGACGGCGAGCGGATAGAGCGTGCCGACGAGCACGGTCGCGGTCGCCGTGGTCAGGAACAGATTGTTGAGGACGAGCGCACCTTCGCGCGAAATCGGGTGAAACAGGCCGCCGGCCGTCAACCGGGAGGCACGCAGCGCGAACAGCGCCAGCGAACCGCCGATGAACAGCGTCAGGATGCACAGGATGAAGACGCCGCGTGTCGGATCGGTGGCGAAGGCGTGGACGGAGGTCAGCACGCCCGAGCGGACCAGGAAGGTGCCGAGCAGCGACAGCGAAAAAGTCAGGATGGCGAGCAGCAGCGTCCAGATCTTAAGTGCCGAGCGCTTTTCCATGACGATGGCCGAATGCAGCAGCGCGGTGCCGGCCAACCACGGCATGAAGGAGGCGTTCTCGACCGGGTCCCAGAACCAGAAACCACCCCAGCCGAGCTCGTAGTAGGCCCAGTACGATCCCATGGCGATGCCGCCGGTCAGGAACATCCAGGCGACCAGCGTCCACGGCCGCACCCAGCGCGCCCAGGACGCGTCGATGCGCCCTTCGATGAGGGCGGCGACCGAGAAGGAAAAGCAGATCGAGAAGCCGACATAGCCGAGATAGAGAAACGGCGGGTGAATGGCGAGGCCGAGGTCCTGCAGGATCGGGTTGAGATCGCGGCCTTCGATCGGCGCCGGATTGAGCCGGATGAACGGGTTGGACGTCGCCAGGATGAACAGGAAGAAGGCGGCGCCGATGGCGCCTTGCACGGCAAGCACATTGGCGCGCAGCGTCGCCGGCAGGTTTGATCCGAAGGCGGCGACAAGCGCGCCGAAGAAGGTCAGGATCAGCACCCAGAGCAGCATCGAGCCTTCGTGATTGCCCCAGGTTCCGGTGATCTTGTAGATCAGCGGCTGCAGCGAATGCGAGTTTTCCCACACGCTCGCCACCGAGAAGTCGGAACTCGCATAGGCGCTCGCGAGCGCTACGAAGGACAGCGCCGTCAAGGCAAAGCCTGTCACCGCGACCGGACCGCCGACAGCCATCAGGCGCTGGTTGTTCAGGCGTGCGCCAAACAACGGCACGATGGTCTGCACCAGCGAAAGCGCAAAGGCCAGGACCAGCGCGAAATGTCCGGTTTCAACCATGGTTGCGCCTAGACTTTTGTTTTGCCGCAGGTTCTTGCCGCAAAACCGTGGGATCCCTTTGCGGAACCTGCTTACTCACTCTTGCTCTCCTGCCAGACGCCCTTGGCCTTCAAGCCGTCGGCCACCTCCTTGGGCATGTAGCGCTCATCATGCTTGGCCAGCACGCTGTCGGCAACGAAGGTGCCGTCAGGGCCGAAACTGCCCTCGGTGATGACGCCCTGCTCTTCGCGGAAAAGGTCGGGCAGGATGCCGGTGTAGGTGACTTTGACCGATTTGTGCGTGTCGGTGACCGAAAAGGCGACCGTCGCCCCCTGCCCGCGCTGGATCGTGCCTTTTTCGACCAGTCCGCCCAGCCTGATGCGCTGGCCGGGCTGGACACTGGCGGTGGTGAGGTCGGCCGGCATGTAGAAATAGGACGCCTTCTGGCCAAGCGCATAGAAGGTCAGCCCGGTGGCGGCGCCCAGGAAGGCCAGCCCGCCCGCGATCACCGACAATCGTTTCTGCTTGCGCGTCATGTCAGTCCTACTCCGTCGCCGTCAGGCCAAGCGAGGCGGCAAAGGCGGTGAATTTCTTGGCTTCGTCACTGTCGGCTCCGAAGACGGCAATAGCGCGACCCAGCGCGTCACGCGCCTGGTCGGCCTTGCCGAGCACGACATACGAACGAACGAGCCGCATCCATCCTTCCGGGTCGCGCGGATTCTGCCGCAGTTTGTCGTCGAGACCGGCGACCATGGTGTTGATCATGGCTTCCCTGTCGGCGGGAGACATGGAGGAAGCGGCGTCGACATCGCCGGCATTGGGGCCGTTGGTGGCGCCGCCGGAGGCGACTTCGGGGCTGCCGGATTTGGCCAGCGCCTGCTCGACCGCGCCGCGCCATGGCGAATCCGGCGGCAGCCTGCCCAGCATCGCCTGCCAGGACGCGACCGCCTCCTTGGCGCGGCCCTCCTGCGCCAGCGCCATGGCCAGGTAGAAGCTGGCTTTCGCATTGGCCGGATCGAGCTTCAGTGCGGCCTCAAAGGCATCCTGGGCATCGGCCGAGACAATGCCGCCTGCCGCATTGGCGATCGCCTCGCCAAGACCGGCCCGGCGGACCGCGCTGTCGCCGTCGAGGCGAATGGCGTTGCGATAGGCCGCCGCAGCATCGGAAAAGCGCTGCATGCGCAGATAGACGGGGGCGAGCACATCCCACCCCCTGCCATCGGATGGATTGGCGGCAAGATGGGCCTCGGCCCGCGCCACCAACTCGTCCACCGAACTGTCGGCCGGATTCTTGGCCAATCGTTCACTGAGCGGTTGCGACGGCAGGTCGGGAGACCCGAGCTGGCTGTAGAGCCCCCAGCTGACCAGCGGGACCGCCAGAACGGCCGCGGTTGCCACCAGCCTCGCCGCGACCGAGGCCTGCCTGACGGATGCCTTGCCGGCCGCTGCCGCATTGTCGAGGCGAAGGATGCGGCGCGCGATCTCGGCGCGCGCTTCAGTCGCTTCGGCCGGCTGGATCAAGCCACGCGCGGCGTCGCGATCAAGTTCGGACAACTGATCGCGATAGACTTCCAGATCGTGATCGCCGGTCGACGACGCGCCGTTCGAGCTGGCGGCCAGCGGCAGCAGCACCGCCAGGCTCGCACCCAGCGTGAGAATTGCGGCTATGACCCAGAACAGCATGGTTCTTCCAATAAAGGCAGAGCCATGCCCTGCCAACAGATGCATCCTGCGACGCTTTGACGGCAGGCGCGCCGCATGTCCTTGATCGACATCAACCGGCCGGACATTAGCCGGATCCGGTTGATCGTCAGGTCAGGGGCGTCCAGCTGCCGTCGGCGTTGCGGCAAGCGG
The DNA here is from genome assembly GCF_056404515.1 of Mesorhizobium sp. P2_C7. NCBI lineage: Bacteria > Pseudomonadati > Pseudomonadota > Alphaproteobacteria > Hyphomicrobiales > Phyllobacteriaceae > Mesorhizobium > Mesorhizobium sp. P2_C7. Next base: position 46,299 of record NZ_JBFUDW010000010.1, read on the forward strand.
TACCGCGCGCCGTGACGCCGGCTCCGCCGGCAAACACCGTCTGCGTGTACTGGCGGCAGTCCTGCGAACCGACGCGGTAGGGCTGGCCCGGAACCACCTCGCCATAGTGCGAAGCCTGGTCGCCCTTCCACGCCACCTTCTGGCCACTGGTCGTATATTCGAGCGCCTTGTATTCCGCCTCCAGCGCGCTGCGCTTCTCGGTCTCGCTCAGGCCGTTGCCGATCGAGCCGCCGACCAGGCCGCCGTCCATTGCCGAAATGATCGTCGTGGTGACCTTGCCGCCGGAAGGAGGCGTCGAGGCCGGCGTCGGCGCAACCGAGGGGCCCTTGCCGCTCAGGGTGGTGCAGCCCGAAACGGCCAGCAATGCGGAAACAAGCGCGACGCGAATCTTCATGCCAACAACCGGTTTTCTTGAGTTGGAGCCTGTCATGGATGAGCCGGGGGCCGCGTCATCGAAGAAGTCGGCGTGGCCATAGTATTGATATTTGTCGGAAATTTGGCCGCTGGGATCAATCGACATGCCGCCATAGTAAATACTGTCCGTCGAACTCGGATTGATCCGGGAAGGCATCATTGAAGGCTCCGCAACCGCACCACCGCCTTCAATCCGCCCATGCCGGACCGTTCGAGCGCCAGAACGCCTCCATACTCGTTGACGAGGTCGGCGACAATGGCCAGCCCCAGACCTGTTCCGGGCTTTGTCTCATCCAGGCGCCGTCCACGCTTCATCGCCTCGCGCGCCTTGTCCTCGGGAATGCCCGGGCCGTCATCCTCGATGCTGATCTCAAACAGGGTGGCCGCCTCGTCCTTGCCGGTCAAAGGCACGACCGAGACCAACACCGCGCTCCTGGCCCATTTCATCGCGTTCTCGAGCAGATTGCCCAACAATTCCTCAAGGTCCTCGCGCTCGCCGGCGAAGACGATGTCGGTCGCCGGCAGCGCCAGCGACAGGTTGGTCTGCGGGTTGAGTTTCTGCAAAACCCGCACCATGCGCTGCACCAATGGCGCCACCGGCGTGCGGTAGACGACGCTGTCGCGTTGCGCCGCGACACGGGCCCGCTGCAGGTAGTGATCGACCTGCTTCTGCATGGAAGCGGCCTGCTCGGCAATCAACTGCCCTTTGGCGCCGCCAAGCGCCCGGCCCTCGTTGAGCAGCACCGCCAGCGGCGTCTTCAGCGAGTGGGCGAGATTGCCGACCTGGGTTCGCGACCGCTCGACGATGCGCCTGTTGTTTTCGATCAACGCATTGGTTTCGTTGGCAAGCGGCTCGATCTCGGCCGGAAACTGGCCGTCGAGCCTGTGCGCAGTGCCCTCGCGCACCATGGCAAGTGCGTTCCTGACCCGGCGCAGCGGCTGCAGGCCGAGCAGAATGGCGATCGCGTTGATGGCGATCATGCCGACACCGAACAGGCTGAGATAAGTTAGGAGGCGGCGCTGGAAGGTTGAGATTTCCTGTTCGAGTTCGCTCTGGTTGCCCATGACGCGGAAGCGCGCGGCGCGGTTCTTGGAGTCGAGAACGAATTCGCTCTCGAACACTTCGAGTTGCTCCCCGTTGATGCCTTCGGTCGCATAGCTGCGCTGGAAACTGGAATTGAAGGGCACATCGGCGACATCGGGCGATGGGATCGTCTTGGTCATCGACGACGAGTGAAGATCTCCGTGCACGCCTTCCGAAGCAGGCTCCACCGACCAGTACCAGCCCGAATTCGGCTCCGAGAACCGGAGGTCGCCGAGATCGGGAGCGCCGGTGAGCGCACCGCTATCGGAAATGCCGATGGAGCCGATCAGGTTGAACAGATGCGCCGAAAGCAGGCTGTCGAAGCCGCGCTCGCTGGCCTGGCGATAGAGCGTGGTGATCAGGGTGAAGATGATGACAAGGGTCACGATCGCCCACACCGTGGAAAAGGCGATCACACGGAACGTCAGCGAACGCGGCCACAAACGCAGCGAAAGCGGCGTCCTTGCGGTTTGTTTGAGCGGTTCCGAGTTACGCCTCCGGCTCACGCATGCGGTAGCCCATGCCGCGCACGGTTTCGATCATGTCGATGCCCATCTTCTTGCGCAGTCGCCCGACAAAGACCTCGATGGTGTTGGAATCGCGGTCGAAATCCTGGTCGTAGAGATGTTCGACCAGTTCGGTCCGCGAGACCACCTCGCCCATATGATGCATCAGATAGGCAAGCAGGCGAAACTCGTGCGAGGTCAGTTTCAGCGGCACGCCGTCGACATCGGCCTTCGACGCCTTGGTGTCGAGGCGTAGCGGCCCGCAGGTCAGTTCGGACGAGGCATGGCCGGCGGCGCGCCGGATCAGGGCCCTGAGCCTCGCCAGCACCTCCTCGATGTGGAACGGCTTGGTGACATAGTCGTCGGCGCCGGCGTCGATGCCGGAGACCTTGTCGCTCCAGCGGTCGCGCGCCGTCAGGATCAGCACCGGCATCTTGCGGCCGCCGCGACGCCACCGCTCGACTACGCTGATCCCGTCCATCTGCGGCAGGCCGATATCGAGCACGACGGCATCGTAGGGCTCGGTGTCGCCGAGGAAATGACCCTCTTCGCCATCGAAGGCGCGGTCGACGACATAGCCGGCATCGACCAGTGCGTCCGATATCTGCCGGTTGAGATCCTTGTCATCCTCGACGACGAGTACACGCATGCGAAAATCGATACCTGTTGATGGCTGGGGGCAGATATAGGCCGATTCCGGCGGCCTGGGAAACGAAGGCCTGTAAGATGAAAGATTGGTCAGTTCTGCGGCACGACGATTTCGGAACGGCGCGGACGCTGCCCGTCCTTGCCCGGGACGAGCACGACGATGACGCAGACCGGCTGGCCGCCTCGTGTCGATTGCGAGGCCTTGGCCAGCGTTCCGCCATTCTGCGCGGCCACCTGCTGGCCGATGGCGTAGCAATCGGAAGCCGCCAAAACGATCGGGCCGCCCTGGTCAGGCGTGATGACCGGTGTCGCCATCGCCTGCGACGCAAACAGCCCGGCAGCACAGAGCGCCAGTGTCGCGGTTCGGAAGTGGGAGCGAAGCGTTTTCATGGCTGGCGTTGTAACGCATCGGTGCTGAACGTGAAATGAACAGTGAACGCCACCAAGACCATGCCCGCTACCCCCTGAAACGCGAGACGCCCGATCGAATTTCGCCGCCCACCCGACGAAATCCCTGAAGTGTCAGTCTAGACCCCGTTTGGACCATATTGAAAGCGCATCAGTCACTATCCTGCGTTATGGCGCGAAAACGCAGCAAACCATGATGCACGAGCAGGTCCTCGTCATAGCGGGCCTCGGCGAATTCCAGCACGAGGCGTGTCTGTCCACGCGGACCGATGATCAGCACCGCGTCGGCGAGGCGCGCCTTGATGCTGTCCATGATGGCACGCGTTTCGGCCTCGCCATGGGTCTTCGACCAGACGTGCAGCGTGACCAGTTGATCGGCATCGTTCTGGACCCCGGTATCCCAGTCGAAGGCGCTGGTCTGGCCGCAGGTTACGTGTGGAAAGGCGGCGTTGTCGGCCGCGTGTTCGAGCAGCCCGGCGCCGCCCAGCAGCGCCGACAGCGATGCATCGCTCCTCAATCTCTGGAACAAGGCCTGCTGCAAGTCGCCGGACGCGGTCATCGTTTTCCTTCATCGTAGCGGCTTGCCGATCATGTGCCGGGATCGCCTCCAAGGGTATCCGGATTCTGCCCGGCTTGCCAATCAGCGGACGCCGCGCAACCTAACCACGAAACTGCGCAGCGCAAGCACCAGCACCGTGATGATGATCAGAATCACGGAAAGCGCGGCGATCGCCGGATCGATGTTGTCGCGCAGCCCCATCCACATCAGCCTGGGCAGCGTGATGGCGTTGACCGAGGTGATGAACAGCGTGACGCCGATCTCTTCCCAGGACAGCACGAAGGACAAAAGTGCCGCGGTGATGATGCCGAACTTGATGTTGGGCATGATGATGCGGGTGGCGCGCTCCCATACCGAGGCGCCAAGGCCGCGCGCGGCGAGATCGATGCGCCGGTCGAGGTGGCTGAGCGACACCAACATCAGCACGGTGGCGAAGGGCACCGTCATCACCGAATGGGCCATGGCAACGCCAAGCCAGGTGTCATAGCCGAAAAACGAGCTGAAGCCGGAGATCGAGGTGAGCAGGAAGTAGAGCGTGATGGCCGAGACCACCGGCGGCACGACCATGGGCAGCAGCACGAAGCCGACGAGTGCAGCAGTGAAACGCGGCTGGAACATCCACACGCCGAGGCTGAAGCACAGCGCCAGCACGGTGGAAAAGGCGCTGCTGACGATGCCGATGCGGATGCTGAGCAGGATCGAATCGATCCAGCGCGGATCCTCGATCAGCGCCCGGTAGTGGCGCAGCGACAGTTCGCCGGATGGCATCGCCAGCATGCGGCTCGGCGTCAGCGACACCGGGATGACGGCGAGCAAGGGCATCAGCAGGAACAGCGCCACGAAGGCTGCGATGATCAGAGAGACGGGACCGGGGCGATAGGTCGGCATCAGATCAATTGCTTCGGTCTGACATAACGGAACAAGAGCGCCATCAGCGCACCGACGAACAGCACCAGCACGACGCTGATCGCCGCGCCCAGCCCCCAGTCCGGGCTCTGGAATATCCTCAGATAGATCAGCTCGGCGACCATGACGCTGCGGCCGCCGCCGAGGATCGCCGGCGTCACGAAGAAGCCGAGCGAAAACACGAAGACGATGAGGGCCGCGCCGATGATGCCGGAGCGGGTCATGGGCACGAAGACCGACCAGAAGGTGCGCATGCGGCTGGAGCCGAGCCCGCGCGCTGCCAGCAGCACGCGGTCGTCGAGGCTGCGCATGGCAGACGCCAGCGGAAAGACGGCGAAAGGAATGAGGAAATGCGTCATGCCGACGATGACGCCGAATTCGTTGCGGACTAGCGCCAGCGGTTCGGAAATGAAGCCGATCGCCTGCAGCCAGGTGTTGATCAGGCCGCGATTGGACAGTAGCGCCACCCAGCCGAAGGCGCGGGTCAGCACCGAGATCCAGAACGGAACGAGAATGCAGAACTCGGCAACCAGGCGCTGAGCCGGGGTTCCGCGCACCCAGACGACGGTGATGGCATAGGCAGCGGCCACCGAGACCACGGTAACGACCGCCGCGATGCGCAGCGTGCGGATGAAAACCGACTGCACCAGATCGTCGGTGAGCAGCGCCTCATACTGGCCGAGCCCCGGCGTCGGCAGCGTAAAGCTCCATTTGACGACGCCGAGGAACGGCCAGGCATAGGCCAGGACAAGAAACAGGAGCAGCGGCGCCATCAACAGCGCCGCGCCCATCCTGTCGGAGAGATATGCTCTCATGTCGACCCGATAATCCCTGCCTCGGTCAGGCGGAGATGATCTTGGTGTATTCGTCGAGGGCCGGCCCGTAGTTCTTGGCGTACCAGTCCATATCGAGCGCGATCTGCTTCTTCATGTTCTCGGGGTCGACCGGGTTGATGCGCTTCTTGTCGGCGGGGATCAGCGCGTCGGCGGCCGGGTTTGCTGGGCCCTGGCCGAGCTTGTCGAACATGACCAGCTGCTTTTGCGGGTCCTGGGCGCTGGCGATGAATTTCATGGCCGCTTCCTTGCCGCCGGGATTGCCCTTGAGCACGGCGAGCGCGCCGGGCGAGATCAGCCCCTGGTCCCATATGAACTTGATCTTGCCGCCGGAATCCTGCTCGATCAGCGAGGCGCGGGTCGACCAGACGATCGCCATCGAGGCCTCGCCATTGAGCAGCACGCTCTGGCTTTCGGCACCGCCGCCCCAATAGGCAACGACGTTCTCCTTGAAGGCGGCGATCTTGTCGTGCGCGCGCTTCAGGTCGAGCGGGTAGAGCGAGGCGGGCGCGATGCCGTCGGCCAGAAGCGCTGCCTCCCAACTCGACACGCCCCATTTGTAGAGCGAGCGCTTGCCGGGGAATTTCTTCACGTCGAAGAAATCGGCCATGCCTGTTGGCGCGTCCTTGCCATATTTCTCGGAATCATAGGCGATGACATAGGAGAAGAAATAGGTCGAAGCGGCAAAGTCCCAGCCGAATCCGGGCCGCATCTTCTTCTTGTCGACGATGTTGTAGTCGATCGGCTCGAGCATGCCTTGCGCGCCGAGCGTGATGGCCGAGAACGGATCGACGTCGACGAGATCCCAGGTCGGGGCGCCGCTCTTGAACTGCGCGGCGATCGCGCCTTCGGTCGGGCCGGAGCCGTCCATCTTGACGGTTATGCCGGTGTCCTTGGTGAAGGCCTGGCCATAGGCGGCGTCATAGGCGGTGATGGCGTCGCCGCCCCAGTTGACCAGCACCAGTTCCTTCGCAGCGGCGAAGGCTCCGGTCGAGCGCAACAGCATCGGCGTGCCGGCCAGCACGATTGCCGCCAGCTGTGCGAATTGCCGGCGCGAGATCTCGCCGCGCCCTGCCCTTGCGGACAGGCTCTCGATGGCTTGTTTCTTAGTGTCATTTGTCATGTCAGTTCCCCTTTTTTGTCGTTGATAGTACCGGAAAGCGGTGGCGCCGATATCTCGCCACACCGTTCGTCATTGTCCTCCATGCGGAAGGAGGAAACCCTTTTCCGCCGGCCAGGTGAGCCAGACGGAGTTGCCCTTGCTCAAGGCGGCGGCAGCTATCTCGTTGGGCACCGAGACCGTGACCTTCGCGCCTTGCCGCGTCGTCAGGTCAAGCCGCGTTGCCGCGCCAAGATAGGTGGAGTTGGTCGCAGTCGCGGCGATGCCGTTCTCGCCGGCTGTCGCCTCGCCTGATATCGACATGTATTCGGGCCGGATCGCCAGGATCGCATCGCCGCGCACCGTCTCAGCCTTGCAGCGCATGGAGACCGCGCGGTCTTCGCAGAGGCCGGTCGAGCCATTGTCGGCCGGGCGCACCCCCTTCAGCGGCAGCATGTTGATCTCGCCGAGGAACTCGGCGACGAAGCGGTTGTCTGGCCTGTCGTAGACCTCGTCGGGCGCTCCGACCTGCAGCAGTTTGCCATGATTGAAGATGGCGACGCGCGACGACAGCGCCAGCGCCTCGCTCTGGTCGTGGGTGACGAAGACGAAGGTGGTGCCGGTCTCCTGGTGCAGCCGCTTCATCTCGGCCTGCATCTGGCCGCGCAGGCCCTTGTCGAGCGCGGAAAACGGCTCGTCGAGCAACAGCACGCCCGGCTCGAACACCAGTGCGCGGGCGAGCGCGACGCGCTGCTGCTGACCGCCTGAAAGTTGCGCCGGTAGCTTCTTCTCGTGGCCCTTGAGGCCCACGCGCTCGATCATCTCGCCGACACGGCGCTTGATGTCGGCCGCCGATTTCTTGCGCACCTTGAGTGGGAAGGCGATGTTGGCTTCCACGCTCATATGCGGGAACAGCGCGTAGCCTTGGAACACCATGCCGGCCGCGCGCTGTTCGGCCGGTCGCTCGGTGATGTCGACGCCGTCGCTGAACAGCCGGCCCTCGGTCGGTTGCACGAAGCCGGCCAGGATCATCAGGAAGGTGGTCTTGCCCGAACCAGACGGCCCGAGCAGGGTCAGGAACTCGCCACGGCCAATATCGAGCGTCAGATTGTCCAGCGCACGGAACGAGCCAAAGCTCTTGCCGATTCCGATTGCCTTGATCTCTGCGGCCCGGCCGGGTTGCTGCATCCTGCCTGTTTCCTCAATTCCAAAAGAAATCGTAGGGCAGCGTGCGGCCTCACCGCAACCAAATAGTTTTCGCCGGATCGGCAAATTCCATTCATCTGTCCAATCGGTGGCGCCCGTGGTCGGCCATGACCTTGGCAATGCTCTCCGCGAGTTTCGATCGCAGCCATCCGGCAAACGCGTCAAGCACCGGATGCGTCGCCTTGGCGTGTTCGGAGACGAGGAAGTAGGAGCGCGGCGATTTGATCGCGATGTCGAAGGGACGCACGAGCCTGCCTTCGGCCAGGGCCTTGCCGCTGGTCAGTTCGTCGCCCATGGCCATTCCCTGGCCGGCGATCGCGGCCGAGAAGACGAGATTCATGTCGGAAAAGAAGATACCGCCTTCCGGGTCGGGGTTCTCGACCTTGGATAGAGCCAGCCAGCGCGCCCAATCCTCGGTGTCGCCGAGATGCAGGAGAGTGGCGCGCAGCACATCGGCGGGCTTGGAGAATCCGCCGACCTTGTTGAGGAGCATCGGACTGCAGAGCGGCGTAAAGGAAATCTCGCACAACAGTTCGGCGGCCCGGTTCGGCCAATTGCCAACGCCAAAGGCGATGAAGGCGTCGGCGTCGGCATTGCTGACGTCATCCAGCCGACGCGGCGTCAGGATGCGCAGCGCGACATCGGGGTACATCTGCCTGAACTCGCCGATATGGGTGCACAGGAACAGCGAGGCGAAGCCCGGCGTGCAGCTGATGCTGAACGAGCCGCCGACGCCTGTGCCGGCATGGCGCGTCACCGCATCGCCCAGCACGGTCAACGCTTTGCGCACGTCGCTGGCATAGCGCTGGCCACGCGGCGTCAGCGCCACGCCCTTGCCGATGCGTTCGAGCAGATCGAAGCCAAGGTCGCGTTCAAGCAGGCGAAGCTGATGGCTCACCGCGCTGCGGGTCAGATGCAACTCGTCGGCGGCGCGCCAGACGCTGCCATGACGAGCGAAGCTGTCGAGAGCACGCAGCGCCTGGGTGGATGGTATGCGCAAGAGACCTCAGGTGAACCGAATTTGCATGAGCCGGGAAAACATATCACTTTCTAGCGAACCGCTTCACTGCTTTCTTCTCGTCTCATGGAGGAACCCGTGGCCACCTCGGCGCAAACAACCGCCCTTGCCTGTCTCGACGACATCCAGCCGTTGCTGTCGGCGTGGACGCGGACCATTTTCGACTTCGGCGAGACCGCATGGCGCGAGTATCAATCTGCCGCCTGGTACGTGGAGCGGCTGAGGCGCGAAGGCTTTTCCGTCGAAGAGGGTTCCGGCGGCATGCCCACCGCCTTCTGTGCCCATTGGACCAACGGTCCCGGCCCGACCATCGGCATGTACGCCGAATACGACGCGGTGCCGGGCAATTGCCAGGATGCCGCCACCGTCAAGCGTCCGCGCCCAGGCCTCTCCGAACATGCCGGGGGTCATACCGACCCGCATTCCGGGCTGGGCATTTCGGGCCTTGGCGGGCTGCTGGCGACCAAGGCGGCGATGCAGCGCCACGGCATTCCAGGCACACTGCGCTTCACCGGCGAGCCGGCGGAAAAGGTGCGCGGGTCAAAGCCGATCCATGCCGCCAAGGGCTATTATGACGGCCTTGCCGGCATGATCTCCTTCCATCCGTTCTACATGCTGCCGCTCTGCAACACGGCGCGCTGGGACACGCATTGCGGCGCAGCTTACGCGATGATCTATCGCTTCATCTGCGACCAACCGGAGCGCTGGGCGCGGGCGGCGGGCGACGCGGCACCCATTCCGCAGGCGCATTCGGCGGTGCGCGCGCCCGGCGCCAACGACGCGCTCATGATGATGTACATGGCGTCCAAGGCGCTGCGCGATTCCATGCTGCCGCACCAGGGCGGCTGGTCGATCAGCGAGGCGATCCTCACCGCCGGCCAGGCGACCGCCGACAACCTGCCGGCCGAGCTGGCCGAAATCCAGTACATGATCCGCGTGCCGACGCTGGCGATGGCCGAACAGGTCACCGCCGTGCTCGACCGGAATGCCGAGGCCGCTGCCGCCGTGAGCGGCTGCCGCCACGAGCGGCATTGGGTGTCGAAGTCGCGGCCCGGGCTGGCCAATCACGCCATGGCCGAAATCGCCTATGAATCGCTGTCGACCGTCGGGCCGCCGCGCTGGGACGAGGACGCCAAGGCAATCGCGCGCGACATGCAGGTCAATGCCGGGCGCATGGCGAGCGACGAGCCGTTCATCGAAGAACTTGAGCGCCTGATCGAGCCGCAGGCGGCGGAAGCGATCCTGCGCCGCGATCTGCCGCCCTCGCAGGTGAATTCGACCTCCGACGATTACACCGATATGAGCTGGCATACGCCGACCGCGCGCTTCTATGTCGCCCGCCCGGCGCTGCGCTCGGAAACCGGCTACCCCTATCCGTCATGGGTGATGAATGCGCTGGGCGGTATCCCCGCCACCATCGACCCGATGGTCACCTGCGCGTCGAAGACCATCGCGCTCACCGCCCTTCGGCTGCTGGAAGACCAGGCCGCCCGCGATGCCGCGATGAATGAATTCGTCGACCGCACCGGCGGTGGAATCGGCGGGTCGACCTGGATCGCGCCGCTCTGCGACTACGAACCGCCGATTGGATTTCGGTGGCCGGAGTATGTCACCACCCCGCGCGGACGAGACTGGTGGATACCGGGCAACCAGCCCAAGTCAAACGCATGATCAAAGCACGAGGAGAAACCCCATGACCGTTCATGACCGCATCGTCGCCGAGCCGTTTTCACTGCAGCGCCGCAACCCGGCCGGCGGCACCAAGCCGCTGACTGCCTGGGGCTTTGCCAACGAGACCGATGTCTTGACCGACGTGCTGCTCGGCTCGCCCAATTTCCTGCGCCACCTGTCGACCAGCTCGCTGTCGCGCAAGCATCTGCGCGAGGCGCCTTGCAACGTCCAGATCGCGCAGGCGCAGCACAAGGACCTTGTCGCCGCCTATGAGCATTTCGGCGTCAACATCCACTGGCACGAGCCGACACCGGAACTGCCGATGCAGGTCTATTCCCGCGATTCCAGTGTCATGACGCCCTACGGCGCCTTCATCACCGCGATGGCCAACTGGTGGCGGCGCGGCGAGAATTATGCCGCCATCCGCACCTACGAGAAACTCGGCATCCCAATCTACGACATGGTCACGGCAGGCACGTTCGAGGGTGGCGACTTCAACGTCATCGAAGAGGGCGTCGTATTGATCGGCTGCGGCGGCGCCCGCACGCAGGAAGAAGGCGCGCGGCAGGTGCAGGCCTGGTTCGACAAGGAAGGCTGGGAAACCCGCATTGCTTTCATCGACGAGTACTATGTCCATATCGACCTGATGGTGGTGCCGATCGCCGAGAAACTGACGGCCGTCTGCCTCGCCTGCACCGAACCTGGCATCGTCGACTGGCTGAAGGGCAAGGGCCACGAGATTATCGACGTGCCGTTCCAGGATACGATGGCGCTCGGCTGCAACTTCATGTCGCTGGGCAAGGACCGGGTGATCGCGCCGACCTCCAGCCAGGCGCTGATCGGCCAGCTCAAGGCGCGCGGTTTCGAGGTCGCGGCGGTCGACATGAGCGAGATCTCGAAGACCGGCGGCGGCATCCACTGCATGGCGCAAGCGCTGAAGCGCGAACCGGCCTGAGGAGTGGAATAGCGCTGCGCTGCTTCGTTCACATTCGCATCAGCATGATCGGCATTCTGCCGGCCGAGGGTGCAAGGTTGGGCGTGAAAACCGGCTGAGATCGCCGGCTGGCAGAAGCATGTGCCCAAGCCAATGCAATCACTACATCAGCTGCGGACGCCCACTTGGGCGCCGCAACGCTGGCCAATGCGAAACTTGCACGATATCTAATATAAGCGCACAGTAAAATGTTTTTTGGGGAGGGGGACGGCTCATCTGCAAATCGGGAGGAAACCATGAACACCATGAGCCTCACCACGCTTGAACGCGGCAAAACGACAATCGACGCCGCTGCCTTGGAAGCATTTTCGGCACAATTGCGCGGCACGGTGCTGAGCGAAGGCGATGCCGCTTACGACGAAGCACGGACTGTCTGGAATGCCACGGTCGACCGACGGCCTGGGCTGATCGTGTGCTGCGTGGGCGCTTCCGACGTCATCAGTGCCGTGAATTTCGCCAGGGAGAACAGACTTCTCGTCTCCGTGCGCGGCGGCGGCCACAACATTGCCGGAAGTGCGGTCTGCGATGGTGGCCTGGTGATTGATCTGTCGTTGATGAAGTCGGTGCGGGTCGATGTCGCTGCGCGGCGGGCATGGGTCGGGCCTGGCGCGACGCTTGCCGATGTCGACAAGGAAACGCAGGCCTTCGGCCTGGTGGTGCCGACCGGCATCAACTCGACCACCGGCATATCCGGCCTGACACTGGGCGGCGGCTTCGGCTGGATAACCCGCAAATTCGGCCTGACCATCGACAATCTTGCCTCGGCAGATGTGGTCACCGCCGACGGCAAACTGCTCCGGGCCAGCCAGACCGAAAATCCGGACTTGTTCTGGGCGCTGCGCGGCGGCGGCGGCAATTTCGGCGTCGTCACGGCATTCGAGTTCCAGCTCCATGAGCTTGGACCGCAGGTGCTTTCGGGGCTTGTCGTCCATCCCTTCGCCGATGCCGAAAAGGTGCTGCAGGAGTATCGCAAGGCGCTCGAAACCGCTCCTGACGAGTTGACCTGCTGGGTGGTCATGCGGCAGGCGCCGCCGCTGCCCTTCCTGCCGGCCGAATGGCATGGCAAGGAGGTGCTAGTTCTGGCGATGTGCTATTGCGGCGACATCGACGCAGGCGAAAAGGCGACGCATAAGCTTCGAGCCATCGGCACGCCGATTGCCGATGTCGTCGGCCCCAGCCCGTTCACCGGCTGGCAGCAAGCATTCGACCCGCTACTTACGCCCGGCGCCCGCAACTACTGGAAGAGCCATGACTTCACCGAGTTTTCCGAGGAGGCGGCTGCGATCGTCACGGGGGCAATAGCCAAGCTGCCAGGACCCGAATGCGAGATATTTGTCGGCCATGTCGGCGGCGCGGCAGGTCGCGTCAAGGCGGATGCTACGGCGTTTCCACAGCGCAGTTCGCATTTCGTTATGAACGTTCACGCCCGCTGGCGCGAACCGGCGATGGACAAGGCCTGCACCGACTGGGCTCGTGCGATCTACGAGGCGGCCAAGCCTTATGCGGCCGGCACCGTCTATGTGAACTTCATGCCGGAGGACGAGGTTGACCGGGTCGAAGCGGCCTATGGTGGCAACCATCGGCGGCTTCTGGAAGTCAAGCAGCGCTACGACCCACTGAACCTGTTCCGCATGAACCAGAATTTGCGCCCGAAAGAGAACCTGCGAGCCGCTTGAAGCGTTCAATCGCAGATCGCTTTGACGTCGAGCCAGACGCTGACCTGCCAGTTCGAGGCACACCGTTTCGAACTGGCGATCCTCGACATGAGCGAGATCTCAAAGACCGGCGGCGGCATCCACTGCATGGCGCAGGCGCTGTAGGGCGAGCCGGCCTGAGGCGGCAGCGGTTGGCTGGGCGCCAACTATCCCGCGTTGACTGACAAAATCGGCGCGCGGCTTTACGCTGCGCCTGTCATCTCAGCGTATCGTCTGAGCCCCATCCCGGCAAAAAAGATGACCATCAGGATGGTGAAGGCGATGAGCAGGCCGATGCGAAAGAACTTCGCAAGCGGCGAGATCTTGACGTTTGCAAGCTGCTTGAACGGAACGCCCCTCGGTTTCGTCGCCGCCAGGCCAAGCCAGAAAATGCAGGTGATGACAAAGAGCACACCAATATAAGAATCCATCCAGTCCGGCACTCTCATAAACCCGAAATTGAACGCGAATGCTCGGCTTACGGACAGGAACAGCAAGGAGGATATGGAGCAGATAAAAAACAGGCGTTTCATGCTACTTTCTTTCGCTGCAATTTTTAGCTCACCAAACATATAATTTGCCTTGATTGAAGGAACGTTATGTCTGCTTGCCTTCAACAATTTACCTTTCTCTGGGCGCGCGACAGAGTTGCCTTTCACGCTGCCCCCTGCCCTTGCGCCAACAAACCTTGCAGCTGTGTCCTCGCCGCTCTTGTGAGCGTCCACAAAATGGATGAATAGTCGGGACAGGGCGCCGCCCTGAAATTGCCGGTTTGCGGTTTTCAGGTCGCGCCATCGCCGAGCCGGATTTCCGAATGGCCAGTCCTGAACCGCACAAGAGAAGAGGTCCGATCGCCGCCCGGCTGCTGGCGCTCGATGCATGGCTCGATTCCTCGCTCTACGAGATCGGTTTCAAGGCGCGCCAGTTCTGGGAAGCCGCGACGATCTTCTCGCGGCGCTTCCGCGTCAACGGCTGGCGCCGCGGCATCATCGAACTGTTGAGCGAAGGTTTTACGCTGGGCGCCGGTGGCATAGTGGTGATGCTGGCGCTGGCCGTTCCGGCATTCCAGGATACGGCTGGCGACTGGCGCGCCCAGGGCGACTTCGCCGTCACCTTCCTCGACCGCTACGGCAACGAGATCGGGCAGCGCGGCATCATCCAGCGCGATTCGGTGCCGGTTGACGAGATGCCCGATCACGTCATCAAGGCGGTGCTCGCCACCGAGGATCGCCGCTTCTTCGATCATTACGGCATCGACGTGCTTGGCCTTTCACGCGCCATCTTCGAGAATGTGCGGGCGAACTCCGTCGTCCAGGGCGGTTCGAGCATCACCCAGCAGCTGGCCAAGAACCTGTTCCTCACCAACGAGCGCACCCTGGAGCGCAAGATCAAGGAAGCCTTCCTGTCGCTGTGGCTCGAGGCCAACCTGTCGAAGAAGGAAATCCTGCAGCTCTATCTCGACCGCGCCTATATGGGCGGCGGCACGTTCGGCATCGAGGCGGCCGCCGACTTCTATTTCGGCAAGAGCGTCAAGGACCTGAACCTCGCCGAGGCGGCGATGCTGGCCGGCCTGTTCAAGGCGCCGACCAAATATGCGCCGCACATCAATCTGCCGGCGGCGCGCGCGCGCGCCAATGTGGTGCTGTCCAACCTTGTCGATTCCGGTTTCATGACCGAGGGTCAGGTGCTGCAGGCAAGGCTGCACCCTGCCGATGTCGTCGATCGCGGCGAACAGAAAAGCCCGGATTATTACCTCGACTGGGCGTTCGACGAGGTCAAGAAGATCGCCAAGCCAGGCCAGCACTCGCTGGTGGCACACACCACCTTCGACGCCAACATCCAGAAGGCGGCGGAAGAATCGGTGGAGTTCCACCTGCGCCAGTTCGGCAAGGAGTATAACGTCACCGAGGGCGCTGTCGTCGTCATCGAGACCAACGGCGCCGTCAGAGCCATCGTCGGTGGCCGCGACTATGGCGCCAGCCAGTTCAACCGTGCCACCAAGGCGCTGCGCCAGACCGGCTCGTCGTTCAAGCCCTATGTCTATGCAACGGCGATGGAGCACGGCTTCACGCCCGACTCCATCATTTCCGGCGGCCCGATCAGCTGGGGCACCTGGTCACCGCACAATTACAGCGGCGAATCGGCCGGCCGGATCACACTGATCATGGCGATGGCCAAGTCGATCAACACCGTGCCGGTGCGACTGGCCAAGGACTATCTCGGCATCCCGCCGATCAAGGCAATGGCCGAGGCGATGGGAGTGGAATCGCCGCTCGAATCACACAAGACGATGGTGCTCGGCACCTCGGGCATGACGGTGATGGATCAGGCGACGGGCTACAGCGTGTTCGCCCAGAACGGCTTCGTCGGCTCCCGGCACGGCATCACGCAGCTCGTCACCCGCACCGGCGAGGTGGTCTACGACTTCGCCAAGGATGCGCCGCCGCCGCACCGGGTGTTGTCCGAGCAGGCGCTCAAATCCATGAACACCATGCTGGCGGCGGTGCCGGTGATGGGCACGGCGCGCCGCGCGCAAATTCCCAACATCGTCGTCGCCGGCAAGACCGGCACGACGCAATCCTACCGCGACGCCTGGTTTGTCGGCTTCACCGGCAACTACACGGCGGCCGTGTGGCTGGGTAACGACGATTTCACGCCGACCAAGAACATGACAGGCGGCTCGCTGCCGGCAATGGTTTGGCAGCGTCTCATGGTCTATGCCCATCAAAACATCGACCTCAAGCCGATCCCCGGCATCGACAAGCCTTTTGTCGATGAAGAGATCGCGGCCAAGGCCGGGGAAGCGCAGAAGAAGAGCGACGACCAGGCGGCAGCCGATGCGGCGGCCGAACGGCCGCCGGTGTTGTCCAGCCGGACCACGCAGACGTTGAGGGACATGACCAAGCAGTTCCAGTCAGCGCCGGCCCTCGCCGCGCCTCAACCGCCGGAAAAGCTGTCGGCATTGTGATTCTTTGCGACTGGGTGGGTCTTTGCGACTGGCTTGAGCGGGCAAATCCATCGGCCCGCTTGCCACGGGACCCCGCGCCGCGATATCCCCGAGCGGCAACTCTTCGTGTCCCCGGCCCTTCATGCTCAAGAATGCACTCCTGACGCTGCTTTCGCTTGTCATAGCCATCGCCGGCGGTGGCGGCAGCGTCTGGTATGCGCTGAAAGCCCAGGATGGTGTCGGCGCCATCCGGATCGGCCAATGGACGGCCTTTCCCGATATCGGCACGCCAGCCGCCGACCCCTATTCGAAGGCCCGCGTGGCGCGCGAGGGTGTGCTTGCGCTCGGCCGTGCCGAAGGGCTGTCCTTCGTCGCCGAGCGCGACGCCGGCGGCAGCGAACTCAAGCGCGAATGCACCTACACGATCGAGGGTGGATTTCCGACGGCACGGTTCTGGACGCTCTATGCCGCCGATCAGTCGCTCGGCGTGGTCGAAACCGGCAAATCACGGCTTGCGGCGCTGCAATCCTATGGGGTGGTACGACAACCCGACAATTCGGTCATCATTTCCGCCAGCGATCACCCGATGCCGGGCAACTGGCTGCTGACCGGCGGCTTCGGCAGAATGTATTTCGTGCTGACATTCTACGACACGCCGATCGCCAGCAGCACCGGCCTGTCGGACGTTTCGCTGCCGCGGATCCTGAAGGTCGGCTGCAATGCGTAGCTCTTATGCGGCGATGCGCAAGCTTCTGCATGCTGTCCTGCTCGGCCTGGTCGGCGCCGGCATCGTGCACATCGTCGTGCTGCTCCTGGTGCCTGAATTTTCCGAACGAGACGCCTGGTCGCGGCTGTCCATGGCCTCGGACCTCTACAGGATGACGCGTCTCGATGCGGAGGCCGGTGGCGCGCCAGTGGTGAAATCCGTCGACCCGTTGTTTTACGCGACGGCGTGCCGGTTCGATCTGGGCGAAGGAGTGGTTCGCATCAAGGCACCGGGACATGTGCCGTTCTGGTCGGTGTCGGTCTACGACCGCAGCGGCCACAACATCTATTCCTTCAACGACCACACCGCCAACGACGGCGTGCTGGATGCCGTCGTGCTGACGCCGGCGCAGATGATCGACGTGCGCAAGGACCTTCCCGAGGACCTTCAGGGCGCAATCTTTGTCGAGGCACCGATCGAGGAAGGCATCTTCGTCATCCGCACCTTCGTGCCCGATGACAGCTGGAAGCCGATCGTATCAAGCTTCCTCGAAAAGAGTTCCTGCGAGCTGCAGGACTTCTAGTGGTGAGGAACCGGCTTCGTCCCTGGCGATCCCGGCTTGTCGGGATCGACCGGCCGCACTTCGCCGGCATGCGACCGCTCATAGCGGATGCCGGGGAAGATGATCACCGCCGCCGGAATTTCGGCGGGTTGCTTTGTCCGATTGCTTGGTGCCGTACGCGGCACGAAAGACAGTACCATGCCCATGATTCGCGCATTCCTCTCGGTTTCCCCGGAGCACAACGCAACGCCTCCAAATATCATTTAGGACGGCAGAGGGTTAACGGAGCGCTAACGGATCGTCGCTAACTTGATCTTTGTCTCGAGGTCAGGGCGTTCTGACCCGCGGCAAACGCGAAACCGACACAGTCCCGGTCGAGCGTGGTCGAGTTTGTGTCGAGTGCGGGCGTATCCTTCGTGTCATTTTCGGACTTCAGGCAAATCGCGATACGGACGGACTCGGGCAAAGCTGAAAGGCTGTTCCGCGCCGCGGTGTCGGCGTTCTGCTCGCTCACCCGCCCGTCACGCCGAGAGATCGGCCAACTCGAAGACCTGACGCTACCGCTGTTCGACAATGTGTCCGTCGAATCGCGCCGCTACGTGGCGGCCGCCCTGTCCGAATGCGAATATGCCCCGGCCGCCTTGGTGCGCCGTCTTTGCGAGGAGCCGGTCGACATTGCCGCGCCGCTGCTCATTCGCTCCCGCGCGGTCAGTGACATCGACCTCATCGCGCTGATCGGGCGGCACGGCCTTCCGCATGCACGCGCCATTGCGCGCCGCAAGGACTTGAACCCGACCATCGCCGACCTGATCAGGGCGCTTGAAAGACCAACCCTGGTACGCGTGCGGGAGCCGGACGGGAACGGCATCGCCGCGGACAGGGCCGTGACGGCCACAGCGGACAAGATTCCATTGGTGAGCACGGAAGCCGCCTCGGAAGAGCCCGCCAGAGAACGGGCGGCCGGCATTGCCGCTGAAAATGCACGACGCAGGCTGCGCACCATGATGCGCACCGGCGACGAGGCCGCGGCGACCAACACCGATCCGTTCACGGGCGCAGATACCTATGTCAAACTGCGCGAGACGGCGCTGACGGGAAACGCGGCGTTCTTCCAGACCGCGCTCGCCGACGCACTGGATATCGATTTCTCGATCGCGCGATCGCTCACCGGCAACCAGAATTATGCATCGCTGCTGGCAGCACTGCGCTCGCTTGACCTCAGCGAGGACCGGGCATTCCTGATCACGGTTGCGGTCTATCCCAGCCAATTCCCGCACCCGCAGGCCATCCGCGCCTTCCTCGACCACTACCGCCTGCTGCATCGCGATGCGGCCCAGGACAAGGTGCGGCTCTGGAAAGCCGAGACCCTTTCGAGAGCGGTTCGCGATGCGGCACCGGCAAACAGCGATAGCCGGACGGGATCGAACAGCGACGATGCGGCGGCTTCGTCCGGCCTCAGGGCATCTTCACGGAAATAAGCTGCTCGACGGAGACCGCACCGGCCTCGATCTCGACCACCCAGATGTCGGGATCGAATTTCTTTTCCCGTTCCAGCCGTGCTTCGAGCACGGCGGCATCATCGCCGGCGCCGAGAAGGCTGAAGAAGCGATCGTCGGGCTTCGCCGAATCGTAGCTTGTCTGCGGTGCCGGCCCGAACAGGGCAATGTCTCCAGACCTGCCACGCGCCAGCACGAACACAGCGCCGGCTTCGGTTGCGCCGCGCTTGACCACGGCGGCAAATCCGCCGGCGCCGAAAACCCGGCGCAACAGGGCCGAGACCCACAGATCCGATGTGACGCGCATGAGAGAACTCCAGAAGGCGTGCGGCTATCTATCGATATTTCCGCCGCTCTGCGAGCCGTCGTTTCAGCCCCTCAGTTGGTCAGGCCGATCTCGCGCATCTTGACGTAAACGAGCTCATCGGGCTCGCCGGTCTGCGGCAGCCCGAACAGCGACTGGAATTCCTTGATCGCCGCCTTGGTGCGCGTGCCGACGACGCCGTCCAGCTGCATGTCGTCATTGCCGAATGCCTTGAGCCCGGCCTGGATCTTGACGATGCGGGCATCGGGTGCCTGCGTCTGATCGGCATTCGCCTGACCAGTGTTCGTCTGCCCAGAATTTGTCTGCAACGACACCGGAACGGCGGCCGGCGTATCCGGACGCGGCTGCGGTCTCGGTATGACGGCCGCTGTTTTCGGCGTCGCGCCCAATTGGTCCAGCAGAAGCGCGTCGATCTCGCCGGACGCATTGAGCCCGACCTTCTGCTGATAGGCCTGGATGGCCTTGCGCGTGTTGGGCCCGGAAATGCCATCGACCGTTCCGGAATAGAAATCGAGATCCTTCAATATGCCCTGCACCTGCTCGACCACCGGATCGCCCTTGATCGGTGCCGGCGTGCCTGATGGCCGCACGATGTTGAACGTCGTCTCCGGTTCGTCGGACGCCGTATGCCGAAAGCCCTCCATGCTGCGGGTCGCGAAGAACGCGCCGGCATGCGGGAAGGGTTGGTACCACAAGGCATTGGCGGAGACGTAGAACAGCGTCACCAGGAATGCCGTCGACCCACCCACCAGGACGGGATTGCGCGAGATCGCGCCGCCGACCGCGACGGCACCGCCCTGAAAGGCGTTGCTGCGGCGCTTGACCGCCTTAGGCCGTTTTGCGGAGCGAGCCATTTCTGTCCCCTTTCGCCATGGCCACCGGCATCGTCAGCACTCCGGCCTTCTCCGCCTGATGTCCCTTCGGTCCGTTCACCGGCAGGCTGATGGTCACCGTGGTGCCCTCGCCCGGCATGCTTTCGATGGACATCGTGCCTTCGTGCAGGGCCACCAGGCCCTTGACCAGCGAAAGGCCGAGGCCAGTCCCCTCGAACCGGCGGGTATAGTCGTTCTGGATCTGCATGAAGGGCTTGCCGAGATTGGCAAAATCCTCCTCGGCGATGCCGATGCCGGTGTCCCTGACCCAGAAATGCAGACGCGAACCAATCCGCTTGGCGCCGACGACCACATCGCCACCATCGGGGGTGAACTTGATCGCATTGGAGACAAGGTTGATGAGCATCTGCTGCACGGCACGCTGGTCGGCATTGATGTCGCCCGCGTCCGGCGCGATCTGCGTCTGCAGATCGATGTTCTTGGCCTGCGCCTGCAGCCGCAGCATGGACTGGCACATGTCGACCGCTTCCGCGAACCGGAACGGCTCCGGCTCGGTCGCATAGACGCCGGACTCGATCCTGGACACGTCGAGTATCGAGGTCACGACGGCAAGCAGATGCTGGCCCGAATCCCTCACCAGGCCGACATACTCCTTCTGGCGCGGATCCTTGAAGGCGCCGAACATCTCGTGCAGCAGCATGTCGGAGAAACCGATGATGGCATTCAATGGCGTGCGCAGTTCGTGGCTGACCACCGCCAGGAAGCGTCCCTTGGCGACTTCGGCCGAGGCCGCCGCCTCATTGGCCGCAGCGAGATTTTCGCGCAGCCGGGCAATGTCGTCATTCTCGCGCAGGACGAGCGTGAAGACGTCGCCCTGTTCTTCACCTCGCACCAGATCGAGTGAGAACGGCCGGTAATTGTCGGCCGCCTGGCCATTGCCGTTCTGAGGCAGCCTGATGCGCAATTCAAGCCGGCGCGACAGCGCGCCATCGCGCATGTCGGCCAAGGCACTGAGATAGGAGACGCGATCCGACAGATGGACACGATCGAAGAAGCCGTTTCCGGACAGCAGCTCGGGCGGCAGCTTCAAAAGCGTGCGCGCCTTTGCCGAAGCGTCCAGAACCTCGCCATGGCGGGCGACGCGCAAGACCACCGCATCGATGATGTCTTCAAGACGGTCTGCCGTGTCGGTGACGTCGGCCGCACCGGTCGTGTTTTGAAACGCCGACGCGCGCGGGATCAATGTGAGGGCCCAGGCCAACGGCACCAGCCAGTGCCACGCGGCAATCTGTGCTCCGGCGAACGGCAACAGAATTCCTGCCAGAGGCTGCGCCAGGATGGCCACAGCGGCCGACACGGCTCCCCACAATGCCGCACGGCGCGAGGCGCCGATCCACCAGGCTTCGAACGGCAGCGCCACAACGAGCATGGCGACGGGAGAGCTCAGCCCGCCGGCGGCGGCGATGAGACCGCCGAGCGCAATGCCGGCCATCGCCAGGGCGACCTGGGCATTGATGGCCATCTTGCCGGTCGCCGCCACCAGCAGGGCTATGAACCAGCACAGGCCAAAGGCCGCGAAGATGGCGGCCACGGTGACGGCGGCGCCCATGCCCGACGTGACCAGCGTGACCGCGGCGCCGGCGGCAAAGAAAGGAGCCGCCAGCATGACGCCGATGAAGCGACGCTGGCGCTCGCGGTCGTTCTGCCCAAGGATGGACGGGTGCACCATACGTTCGCAACCAGCCGCCATCGCGCCAGGCAATTCAACGTATCTGGCCTTGATCGAACTCAACTCAACGCACCCGTACTCGTCGTGGACAGCTCTGCTTTTGCAGATTGTTTTGGTTGACTCAGAAACTCGCATCCAGCGTTTAAGGAATGGATAAGGCAGCGCCGACCAAGGCCCGGCCTGCGGCAAATATCGGGATGCCGGCAGCCGAAAGCCCGGGCAAATGCAGCCATAGTAAACGGAGAGTTATCCGGCGCCGGCGCGCATGGGGTGTATCCACGCGACGCCTGGACTCCCGGGTTTCACGAAAAACGCATTCAAGACAAATAGATAGATGGTTATCCGGCGTTAAGGAAAATCGTTCGGATTTGAAACAAACCGTTTGCACAACGGTTCGTTTCGGATTTGCCTAAGATTTGCGGAAAATTCTCGGCGAACCTGCAAGCCGTCCTTTGCGCCTGTGTGCCACCATCCTGCCTACAAAAGAGGTCATGCCATATGGATGCATGATCCGGTCACGACGAGAGGCAAGGGAATGGTCTTCCTGATAAGAATGGCTTTCTGGTTCTCGCTGGTGCTGCTGGCGCTGCCACTGACTGTCGGTCCCGATGATTCGGGCCGCGAGAGCGTCGGGCCGATCCAGGCCCTGTTTGCGGCGCGTGAAGCGGTTGGTGACATCGCCGGCATTTGCGAACGCAAACCCGACGTCTGCGAAACCGGCAAGTCGGCCATGCACACCATCACCGCCCGCGCCAAGGAGACCGCCAAGATCGCGGCAGCGATGCTGGACGACAAGTCCACCGCGGGCCCTGACACGTCGACGATGACCGGCAGCGTGCCAGAGGAAATCGTCTTGCCCCAAACGGTCAATTTGCCAGTCAACCTACCGGTCCAGAATTAGCCGTCTCGACGGCGCACCGCGGGCTGTCTGCCCTCTCGACGCCCGCGGTGTCCTTGTTTTTTCCGTGACGTGGCGCCGCCGCGTGACTATATCCGAACCATGACGACGACGATCCAGACGATCCGCGACGACTTCTCGTTCCTCGAGGAATGGGAAGACCGCTATCGTTACGTCATCGACCTCGGCGAGGCGCTGCCGCCATTTCCGGACGACGAGCGCAACGCTGCCAACAAGGTGCCGGGCTGCGTCAGCCAGGTCTGGCTGACCACCGAACGCGGACCGGGGGGCGATCCGGTCATAACCTTCACCGGCGATTCGGACGCCCATATCGTGCGCGGGCTGGTCGCGATCATGCTGGCGCTGTTTTCAGGCAGGACCGCCAGCGAGATCCAAAGGACCGACGCGGAAGCAACATTGAAAGAGCTCGGCCTCGACGAACATCTGTCGCCCCAGCGCGCCAACGGCCTTCGCTCCATGGTCAAGCGCATCAAGCGCGACGCCGAGGCGGCGCTGAAGCAGATCGCCTGACAGCCGGAGCGGTTCAGCGTTCCACGGAGCGTAGAAGCGCCCTACTTCGTCATCTTGACGCAATTCCGGATGGAAAACCCTTTCACACAAAATCAAACGGCGCCCGAAGGCGCCGTTGATGTCGATCTGATCTGGCGAGCAGCGATTACCGCGCCTTGCGCTTGCGGCCGAGACCCATCTTCTTGGCAAGCTGGGACCGCGCAGCAGCATAGTTGGGTGCAACCATCGGATAGCTCGGGTCGAGGTTCCACTTTTCGCGGTACTGATCCGGCGTCAGGTCGTAGTGGGTCATCAGATGACGCTTCAGCGACTTGAACTTCTTACCGTCTTCAAGGCAAACGATGTAGTCGTCATGAACCGAGCGCTTCGGGTTGACTGCCGGCTTTTGCTTGTCGGCAGGCGGCTGTTCGGCAGTTCCACCCACGCGCCCGAGCGCGGCATGGACATCGGATATCAGGTTCGGCAGTTCGCCGACCGGCACGGGATTGTTGCTGACATAGGCGGCCACCACATCGGCGGTCAATTCGATCAGCGCATCGCTGTTTCTGGAAGGTGTTTCGACAATATCCATGGTCATCAGGCCCCAACAAGAGTTACGTCAGTGTGCGCCCTTTTTTTCAGGCAGGGCATCGCGCGAATTTTATGCAGGTAGAGCTTCTGCGATTCGTGTCGCGTGCACATCAATGACCCTGCTGACCAAGTAAGTCAATTCGAACTTTGCGCTATATTGAACAATGTTGATCAATTGTTCCCGGATTAGCTTCAACCTTTCGTGCATTTTGTAATTTTTCGATATTTCGCCCGCCAACCAGCAACCGCTGACGCTACGTCAGTTCGTCGTTACATTCGCGATAACTCACAAAGCAGGTTTCAATGCTTGATTTTGCTTGGCAATCGCACGGGCAAGCTTGGTTGCCCATACCTGTCCACAAAACCACAGGTTGCCGCATGTCCTGCGCAAGCAACCAGGCGACATGCCGGTCCTGTGAACTGGCTCGGATCAGTCGTCGCCAGGTCAGTCAATGCGACGTGATGTATTTGCCATAGGCCCAGCCAGTGACGAAGTTGCCGTTCTGGGCCGGGTCATGCCAGACTTCGCACCAACGATAGCGAACCGTCTGTTCCTGCTTCCACGCCGGATGATTGAAGATGTCGAGCAGGTTTATCCCGCCGGTGCATCGTCCGGTCATCTGCAGAACGGTTCCGTTCGGATACGCCGCCTGTTTCTGGGATGTGCCCGAAGGGTATTTGCGCACATTGAGCGTGTCACCGAACGGCACATTGGCCACTTGCCAAGCCGCGAATACGGTCGCATGAGACTGGCCGGCAAAAGTCAGAGTTAGCGAAGCAACGGCGAAAGCTGCCGCAATCCGAGCATATATATTCATCATCTCTCCTCCCGGCCCATCATCTGGAGCCGACACGACCCTTAAGCTGCGGCTCTTGAACCCGACCTGATCGGCGTGTTCATTCGCTATTCAAGATAGTTCCCCATTCAAGATGCTTCCCCATTCAAGATATCGGCAAAGCGAGACGCAATGACCCGCACTTCCGCATTTCCGCACGTCAGCCCGCCAGTGCCCGAGAAACGGCCGGTTTCCGACACGCATCACGGCATCACGCGAACCGACGACTATGCCTGGCTGCGGGCCGACAACTGGCAGGAGATGTTTCGGGATCCGTCATTGCTCGATGCGGGGATCCGCGCCGAGCTCGAGGCCGAGAACGCCTATCAATCGAAACTGATGGCCGACACGGCCGAGTTGCAGAAGCAGCTTTTCAAGGAAATGAAGGGCCGCATCAAGGAAGACGATTCCTCCGTACCGATGAAGGACGGACCCTATGCCTATGGCTCATCCTTCAAGCTTGGCGGCGAGCAGCCGCGTTATTTCCGCATGCCGCGCGACGGCGGCTCCGAGCAGATCCTGCTTGATGGCGATGCGGAGGCGGCGGGCAAGGCCTATTTCCGTCTTGGCGGCGTCGATCATTCGGCCGACCACCGCAAGCTCTTGTGGGCATTCGACGACAAGGGCTCCGAATTCTACACGCTTCGCGTGCGCGACCTTGACGATGGCAAGGAGATCGCCGACCGGATTCCCGACACGGGCGGTTCAGGCGTCTGGAACGCCGGCGATGACGGCTTCTTCTACACGCGTCTCGATCCCAACCACCGCCCGTCCAAGGTGCTGTTCCATGCGCTTGGGCAAAGCCCTGAGAGCGACCGGCTGATCTATGAGGAAAGCGATCCCGGTTTCTTCATGAATGTCGACGGCACGCGCAACAACGAATGGATCATGATCGGCATCAACGATCACGAGACCTCGGAATACCGCCTGATGCCCGCCAGCGACCCGTTTGCGGAACCGAAGCTGGTTTCACCACGCGAGACCGGCCTTCAATATGATCTGGAAGAAGGCGGCGACATCTTCTTCATCCTGACCAATGCCGATGGCGCCAAGGATTTCAAGATCATGACCGCGCCGGCGAGCGATCCGGTGCGCGCCAACTGGCAGGAACTGGTGCCGCATGAACCTGGCCGGCTGATCCTGTCGGTGATCGGCTTCAAAGACCACATGGTCCGGCTCGAACGCTGGGAAGGCCTGCCGCGCATCGTCGTGCGCGACCGCAGCAGCGGCGAGGAGCATCTTTTGTCCCTCGACGAGGAGGCCTTCTCGCTCGGCCTGTCGGGCTCCTATGAGTACGATACCGAGATCATGCGCTTTTCCTATTCGTCGATGACGACGCCGGTTCAGGTGTTCGATTACAATATGCGCACGCGCGAGCGGGTGCTCCTCAAGACCCAGGAAGTGCCCTCCGGCCATGACCAGGATCACTACGTCACCAAGCGGCTGATGGCGCCCGCCGCCGATGGCGAACTGGTGCCGATCTCGCTTCTCCACCACCGCGACACGCCGCTGGATGGATCCGCACCTTGCCTGCTTTACGGCTACGGCTCCTATGGCATCACGGTGCCTGCCGCATTCAACACCAACTGGTTCTCATTGGTCGACCGCGGCTTTGTCTTTGCCATCGCTCATGTCCGTGGCGGCAAGGACAAGGGCTATGGCTGGTACGATGACGGCAAGCGGGCGCACAAGATGAATACGTTCACGGATTTCATCGCCTGTGCGCGCCACCTCGTTGCCGAGCGCTACACGACGCATGACCGCATCGTTGCGCAAGGCGGCTCGGCCGGCGGCATGCTGATGGGCGCCATCGCCAACATGGCGCCGGAGTGTTTTGGCGGCATCGTCGCCGAGGTGCCCTTCGTCGACGTGCTCACCACGATGCTCGACGCCAGCCTGCCGCTGACGCCGCCGGAATGGCCGGAATGGGGCAACCCGATCGCGTCCGCCGACGACTATCGAACCATCGCCGCCTATTCGCCCTATGACAATGTCGCCGCGCTCGACTATCCGCCAATCCTGGCGCTGGCCGGCCTCACCGATCCGCGCGTCACCTATTGGGAACCGGCCAAATGGGTGGCACGGCTGCGCGACCGCAAGACCGGCGACAATCCCGTGCTGTTCAAGATCAACATGGATTCGGGCCACGCCGGCGCTTCCGGCCGGTTTTCGCGACTGGAGGAGATCGCCTATACTTATTCCTTCGCACTGAAGGTGATGGGCAAGGCGCAGCTTACAGGAGAGATTCGCCAATGATCGATCTGTCAACATTGACAGCCTACATCGCGGTTGTGCTCGGCTTTGTCTTCATTCCAGGCCCAGCCACCCTCCTTACGGTCGCGCGGGCAACGAGTTCGGGAACGAAGGTGGGCATTGCGACCGGTGCCGGGATCGCGGCCGGCGACGTGTTTCACACGGTCATGGCCATGGTCGGCATATCGGCGATCATCGCCACTTCGGCGGCGCTGTTCAGCATCGTAAAGTACATTGGCGCCGCCTACCTCGTTTATCTCGGCATTCGCGCGATCATCGAGAAAACACCGGCCAACCCGGCTGCCGGCGCGCTTGCCATCTCCGCCGGCAAGGCATTTCGACAGGCTATCCTGACCGAAGTGCTCAACCCCAAGACCGCGCTTTTCTTCCTTGCGTTCCTGCCCCAGTTCGTGCGGCCTGAAAATGGGTCGGTGATGCTTCAGTTGACCATATTAGGGGTCATCTTCGTCATGCTGGGTCTTCTCAGCACGGTCGTCTTTGCAGTGAGCGCCGGTCGGCTTGGCACTTTCCTGCGCCGAAATCCGAGGGTGCTCAAGTGGCAAGGCAAGATTGTCGGCGGCATCTACTGTGCCTTGGGCGTCCGTCTGGCTTTGCAGCAACGCTGAGGCTGCGGACACGACGTTCACTTTTGGGTTCAGCGATCATGACTTTTTGAATTCCGCATCGCTCATTTCCCCTCGCAATTGCGATGGTCGCGCGCTACCCAAGGCACGACTTTCCCGGGCGACGAAGCCCGCACTCGCACAAGGGTCCATTATGCTGCTCGTCGACGTCTATCTCGACAAATCGCCGATCCAGGGCATCGGCGTTTTTGCCAAGCACCACATTCCCAAGGGCACGCTGATCTGGAAGCTCGACCCCCGCTTCGACAGGATCATCGACGTCGAGACCTATGAGGGCGAGACCGGGCCGGTGAAGAATTATCTCGATCGCTATTCCTACCCGGACCGGCGTGATCCGTCTTACATCGTCTTCGAAGCCGATGACGCCCGCTACATGAACCATGACGATGAGCCGAATTGCGATGTCTCGTCGCCTGAGGAAACCTACGCCTTGCGCGACATCGCATCCGGCGAGGAACTGACCTGCAACTACAACCACTTTTTCGAGGCAGGCTTCGACTTTCTGGGCGACCGCCACTTGGCACCCGACAGCTAGAGCGCGTCGCGCCTGACGAGAGTCACGCGCCGCGCTTAAGACACGTCGTTGACCCAAACCGCTGCGTAGTTTTGGGCGGCGTGCGTCAGTTCGCCGTCTTCTTGCGCGCCGGATAACCGTTGGGATGCGGTGGTACTACCTTGAGGTAGGCGGCAATCGCCGCACGATCCCCTGCGGTCAATTCGGCCATGTTCTTCTGCACGTCGACCATCGCGCCGCCGACAGCATCGAAATCGGGCGTGAAGCCGGTCTCGAGGTAATTGGCGATGTCGGCTTCGGACCAGTTGCCGATGCCGCCCTCGCCCGATGTGATGTTCGGCACGATGCCGCTCCCTTCGGCGGCCACGGCGCCCGCCAGCCACTCGCTCTTCTTCGTCCCGCCTGCAAAGTCGCGCGGCGTGTGGCATTCGCCGCAATGGCCCGGCCCTTCGACCAGGTAGCGACCATCCATCACCGGATCAGGCGTGCCTTCGGGAAGCGAAACGACCGGCTGATCGCCGAGATAAAGCAGTTTCCAAAGGCCGATGCCGCGGCGGATGTTGAACGGGAACGTCAGCGAATTGCCTGGCGCCTTGCCGGCGACGGCCGGCAGCGTTTTCAGGAAGGCATAGAGGTCGGCAATGTCGGCCGGTTTCATGCGGGCGTAGGACGCGTAGGGGAACGCCGGATATAAATGCTCACCCGACGGCGACACACCCTTCAGCATGGCATTGGCGAGGTCCTCCACCGACCATGCGCCGATGCCGTCCTTGGCGTCCTGCGAAATGTTGGGCGGCACGAAGGTGCCGAATGGCGTCTTGAGCGCGAGGCCACCCACCAGTTGAAGTCGGGCATCGCCCTGCGACCCCGGCTTTGCATGGCACGAGGTGCAACCGCCGGCATAGAAAATGCGCTTGCCCCTGGCCGCGTCGCCAGGGCCGAGCTTGGCCAGGGTCTCGCTGTCGAGCCTCAGCGGCGCCGACAGGACCCACCCGGCAACCGCGCCGACGCCGCCCAGAACGACAAGGGCGCCGACGAGCTTTTTCAGCCAGGGCATGACCCGCTATCAGCCCTTTTTCACTCGATAGGTCTGGTGGCAGGTGCCGCAGTTGGATGCGATGGTGTCAAATTGTGCCTTCAACGTATCGACGTCTGCGGGAGCGGCAGCGGTCGCTGCCTTGACGTCGGCGATGAATTTGTCGTTGGCCGCCTTGAAGCCGGGCATGTCTTCCCAGATCTTCGGCGCAGCCGTGGTGTCGCCCGTGTCGCTGCCGGCCGGGAACAATGCGTCGACATCGACCTTCTCGGCATTCGCCTGCAGTGCCTGCAGGGCCGTCAGCACAGCCGCGGCATCAAAAGGCTCCTCGCCCTTTACCACCTTGGAAATGCCGCCGACGATCTTTCCACGCTCCTTCATCAGAGCCTGCCGATCGAGGATCGGGTCGGCAAAGGCCGCCGACGCCGCGAGGGCGAGCATTGAGATGGCGATGACAAGCTTTCTCATTCAATTGGCTCCATGATGAAGGTATTTTGGGGATGAGGGCATTTCGGGACAGGACGTTAACGGATGCCACGAAGGGAATATTCCCTTCGCCTCGGATGAATTTGCTGCGCCACAGCAAAAGAAAAGCCCCGGGAGTGCCGGGGCTTTGCTGGAGATCGATCAGGTCATCAAACGCGTCGCGTCCAAAGGGACGCAAACGACGCGGCTTGAGTCCTTGCTCTCGTACACGTCGTGGTCCCAAAACCGCTGCGCACGTTTGGGCGACATGCATCAGGCCTTTTCGTAGAGCTCAAGCACGTGATCCCAGTTGATCAGGCTGTCGACGAACGCCTCGAGATATTTCGGCCGGGCGTTGCGATAGTCGATGTAGTAGGAGTGCTCCCAGACATCGACGCCGAGGATCGGCGACGCGCCATGGACGAGCGGGTTTTCGCCATTCGGCGTCTTGGAGATCGCCAGCTTGCCGTCCTTGACTGAAACCCAGGCCCAGCCGGAACCGAACTGCGTCGTGCCGGCGGCGATGAAATCGGCCTTGAACTTGTCGTAGCCGCCAAGATCGCTGTCGACTGCCTTCTGCAGGGCGCCGGGCAATTTGTTGCCGCCGCCGCCCTTCTTCATCCATTTCCAGAAATGGATGTGGTTATAGTGCTGGGCGGCATTGTTGAAGAGGCCGGCATTCTTGCCGAACGACTGCTTGACCACCTCTTCGACCGACAGATCGCCCATTCCGGCTTCCGCGGCCAGCTTGTTGCCGTTGTCGACATAGGCCTTGTGGTGCTTGTCGTGGTGATATTCCAGCGTCTCTTTCGACATGTAAGGCTGCAAGGCCTCATAGTCGTAAGGCAAAGCGGGCAATTCAAAAGCCATGGGTAGTACTCCCTCGTGGAAAATCCGGTGTCGATACCGGACTAAGATAGGTCTGGATTGAGCTCGGACAACTCCGGAATGAAGCGCCGGTTCCCTTTCTAGGCGGGTAGCGGAAAACTGTCACACGGTTTTCCGACGACGAACCGCGCAGCGACAAAAGGCCAGGCCGGACGCGTCAGCCAGCCGACGTCGAATGCGCCCAATCCCAATAAAGCTCGCGCGCCTTCTTGGCCACCGGCCCGGGTTGCAGGTTGCGCTCCTCGATGCGCGTGATCGGCACCACCTTGGAATGGTTTCCGGTCGAAAAGATTTCGTCCGCTTCCAGGAAATCCCGTATCGACAGCGTCTTTTCGGTAGTCTTGAAACCATACTCGCCGAGCAGCGTCATGGTGCGGGAGCGGGTGATGCCGGACAGGAAGGTGCCGTTCGGGGCCGGCGTCAGCACATGGCCATCCTTGACCAGGAAGATGTTCGAGGTTCCGGTCTCGGCGACGTTGCCCAGCATGTCGAGCACCAGCGCGTTGTCGAACCCGCGCATCTTGGCTTCAAGAATGGCGCGGCCGTTGTTGGGATAAAGGCAGCCGGCCTTGGCATTGGTCGGCATGGTTTCGATGGTCGGGCGCCGGAATGGCGATACGGTAACCGAAAAGCCCGTCGGCGGGATCATCGGCGACTCATAAAGGCAAAGGCAAAAACGGGTCGAGGCGGGATCGGCCGGAACGCCCATATAGCCGCCATGCTCGGCCCAATACATCGGCCTGATGTAGACGGCTGTCTTGCCATCGAACTTCTTCAACCCGTCCCAGGTAAGCCCGACGATCTTGTCGGCGGTCATCGACGGCTTGAGGCCGAGCGCAATCGCCGAGGAATTCACCCTGGCGGCATGGCGGTCGAGGTCGGGGGCAACGCCTTCGAACCAGCGGCCGCCGTCGAACACGCTGGTGCCAAGCCACATGGCGTGGCTACGCGGCCCCAGAATGGCGACATTGCCCTCGTGCCAATCACCATCGACGAAAGTCCATGTCGCGGATAGTGCCTCAGCCGCCAGTGTCATCGCGTTATCCCGTCCCGATCGATCTCGTGTGACAGCCATTGGAAGATGCTTTGGCGGGCGCCGTCAACCGGCATCGCGGAGTTTTGTTGAGGCCAGCGGCGCGAGCGATGCAATCAAAGCTTGCACCTTCTCGCGCCTCGCCTCAAAACTGTTGCCATGCAATACGCCGCCTATGTTTTCGACGCCTACGGCACGCTGTTCGACGTGCATGCCGCCGTGCGCCGTCATGCCGACCAGATTGGGCCGGACGGCCAATTGTTGTCCGAAATCTGGCGCGCCAAACAGCTCGAATACTCCTGGGTGCGCACACTGATGGGCGCCTATGCCGATTTCTGGCAACTGACGGAACAGGCGCTCGATTTCGCCTTGCGCAAGGTTCCCTCGGCCGACCCTGGCCTCAAGGCCAAACTGCTGGACACCTACTGGCGGCTGGATTGCTATCCCGAAGTGCCGGCCGTGCTCAAGGCGCTCAAGGCTTCGGGAGCGAAGCTGGCGATCCTGTCCAACGGCTCGCCCGAAATGCTGCAGGCAGCGGTCAAGTCCGCCGCGCTCGATCAGGTTCTGGACGACATCTATTCGGTCGATACGGTCAGGCGCTTCAAGACCGATCCGGCGGTCTACGACATGGTCACTACCGGCTGGCGCCTCTATCCCAACGCGGTTTCCTTCCAGTCCTCCAATCGCTGGGACATCGCCGGTGCGACCAAATTCGGCTTCCGCACGGTCTGGATCAACCGTTCCAACCAGCCGGAAGAGTACCGGGACTTTCCACCGGCCCTGATCCTGCCATCGCTCGAAGCATTGGTGCCCGGCAGCTAGGTTGCAAAGCTGTGTCTCTGACGCCACAGTGGCAGCGCAGTCACAGCTTCGCCTTTGTTTGTCCACGTTCGGGCCAGAATCGGAACCGCCTATCGCGCCGGGTGTTGTCAGACACCCACGCAGCAGTCGGCGTTTCAACCTTTGTTGCGATTTGACACCTAAAGAAGGCAACCATGTCCATAGCCGAAATCGAATCCCTTCGCCTGAGCCGTCGCGGCTTTCTCAACGCCGCTGCATTGGGCGCCGCTTCGATCGCGGTTTCCGCATGCGCCACCACCGGGCCGGAACCGGTCGAGCCGCCACCGCCGCCAACCTATGTCGAGCCGCCGCTGCCCGACTATGCGACGATGTACGCGGCCGTCAGCGACGGCGGCTTCGACCTTCCGCCAATACCGTTCGAGAGGATCGATCCGCAGTTCCTGCGCCAGATCGTCCCCGACCCGACGGGACAGAAGCCCGGCACCATCATCGTCGACACAACCGGGCACCATCTCTATCTCGTGCGCCAGGGCGGCCAGGCGATCCGCTACGGCGTTGGCCTTGGCCGCGCCGGCTTCGAATGGTCCGGCGACGCCGTCGTCCAGTGGAAGCAGAAATGGCCGAAATGGACGCCGCCGGATGAAATGGTCGCCCGGCAGCCGGAACTGAAGCCATACAGCGCCGAAAATGGTGGCATGCCGGGCGGGCTGAAGAACCCGCTCGGGGCGCGCGCCCTCTACCTCTTCCAGGGCGACGTCGACACGCTGTACCGCCTGCACGGCTCGCCCGAATGGAAGTCAATCGGCAAGTCGGTCTCGTCAGGCTGCGTGCGCCTGATGAACCAGGACATCATCGATCTCTACGACCGCGTGCCTTCGAAGACACCGGTGATCGTGACCAGCGATGTCAGCCAGCCAATGGTGGCAACGGCCAATCGCCGGGCTATTCCGATCGACGCCGGCGTGCCGGACGGATCGGTCCTGCTCGGGCCGGTGAAGGCCATCACGGATTCGATTTTCTGAGACGCGGGGTGCGTGGCGGAAGAGCCGCGCGAGCATCTTGCGCATTTTCGGACGTGCAGGTTTCGACGAAGGCCGTCAACCTGTCGGGGGTGCCGCGACGCCAGCGTAGTGGCTTCCCAATTGCCAGAAAGGCAGCGAGAACCGCCCGCGCTCCTCTTCAACGAGACTGAAGCCGGCCCCGCGGATCAAGAGCAACGGATCGCGATTGAGGTGGCAGCCGCCGGCGATCCGCCCCCACAGCCTGTTCAGGCGCTCCTGCCATCTGCGGCAACGCGGTTGCTCGGCCTGGCCATGCTCTATGAAGATCAGCCGGCCCGTCGGCTTCAGGATGCGTCGGATTTCGGTCAGCGCCATCTCAGGGTCCGGAATGGTACAGAAGGCATAGGTGACGACAACCGTGTCGGCGAAGGCATCGGCCAGCGGCAGGCTTTCGCCGCTGGCCCGGAGGCATTCGACATCGAACGGCAAGGTGCGGCTCTTCGGTGCAGCCAGGCCGAGCATCGTGCCGTCGGGATCGACGCCGATCAGCCGCTCGACCCTGGCAGCGTCGTAATAGGGAAGGTTCAGGCCGGACCCGAAGCCGACTTCGACGACAATGCCCTCTGCCCGCGGGATCATTCGCCTTCGCATGTGTGCGAATGTGTTGGCCGAACAGCCGGCGTGGACGACGTAGGGAGCAATGCAGCGTGCATACCAGGAGAGACAGGTTTGGCACATGGCTTAGCCTCCTTGCCTTGTGCTCTGAGCACCGACACGGTCCAGAAAAGCGTCGACCACCGGCGTCACGGTGTCGACATCGAGGAAGGCGGTGACATGGTTCTTGCCCGCGAGCGGCAGAAACTCGCCGCCCGCCAGTTCCGCGAAATTCCGGACGGGCTCGCAACGGGGATCGAGCGTGCCGCTGATTGCCAACACCGGTATCCCCAGCCCCGCGAAGGCCGCCGAGAAATCCAGCCTGTCCTTGGCAAGGCTTGCTCGAACAGCGGTGAGATCGTTGGCCCTGATCCGCCGGCTTGCGGCCTGCGAAAGGTCGGGGGCCAGTTGCGTCAAGGAGGCGAGCCAGGTCTCGAAGTCATTCTTGAGCGCCGCCCGGAGCGAGGTGAGATCCTCCGCGTACGGATGCGCGCCGTTGACGATCAGCGCGCTGACGCGGTCCGGGTGGTAGAGAGCCACGGCCAGCGCGACCACGCCGCCCATTGAATGTCCCATCAATGCAGCATGCTGGACGCCGGCACTGTCGAGCACCGCAACGACATCTGCTGCCCGCCTGAGCCCGGAATAGGCAATCGGGTTGTGAGGCTTTCCGCTCCGGCCATGGCCGCGGCAATCGATGAGGATCAGCCGGCGCCCGCGCCGCAGCAATTGGTCGACGTAACCCGCCTCGTGCCAGGACTCGCTGTTTTCGGTCACGCCATGCAGCAGTACGAGCGGCTCGCCGCGACCCAGGTCCTGGTAAGCGATAGAGATGCCGTCCCTGGCAACAGCCTCGGACGTGCGATGATAGGTGAGAGTATTGACCGGTGACATTTCTCGCTCCAAGGGAGTCTCCTGATTGGGCCCAATCGGCCCGACGTCCTGGGGTGGATAGAAGGCCGGCGTCCCCTCAACGTCCCCGCGCGGCCGCATACGGATCGATGGAGCGATTGGAGTTCCGACTTCTGGGTTTTCCTGAGTTCCGTCTGAACGGGCGGCGGGTGGAACTTGCCTTGCGCAAGGCGGCAGCGCTCCTCGTCTACCTCGCCGAGGCCGCCGGGCCTGTGGCGCGTGAGGTCGCAGCCACGCTTCTGTGGCCCGAAACCGACGAGGAAGCCGCACGCGCACGCCTTCGGCGCACGCTGTATAAAATCCGCATCGCGTTCGGCAGCGAGGTTATCGCTACCAGCGGAACATCCCTAAGCCTGCACCCGGCGCTGTCCGTCGAGGTCGACTCCAAGGTCTTCGAGCATGCCTGCAATGTCGGTCCTCTCGACAAGGCAGCCGACATGCTTAAGGGCGACTATCTCGCCGGCTTCTCGGTCCCTGATTGTCCGGAATTCGAGGAATGGGTCTTCTTCAGGCGCGAGGCCATGCGCAGCCGGCTCGTGCAGGCGCTGGAGCGGCTCATCGAAGCGAAGATCGCCGCCGGTGAGCCTCGCAGCGTGGTCGTTCATGCGACGCGCCTGACGGGACTGGACCCTTTGAGTGAAAGTGCGCACCGTCACCTGATCCGTGCCCACCTGGCGGCCGGGGACAGGGCGGCAGCCGAGCGCCAAAGGGACACCTGCGTTCGGTTGCTGCGGGAAGAACTCGGCATTGCGCCGGACCCAGCCACGCTTGCCCTGCTGCGTGAGCCATCTCACGATGCCGCCCTGGACGTGCCCAGAACGCACTATGTCGAGGTGGACGGCATCCATATCGCCTATCAGATCGTTGGCAGCGGTCCGATGGATATCGTGCTTGTTCCGGGCTTCATTTCGCATGTCGAGCGTATCTGGGAAGACAGAAGCTGCCGCGCCTGGATCACCGCGGTTTCGCATCTCGGCCGCCTGATCCTTTTCGACCGGCGAGGCATGGGACTTTCTGACCGTGTCGGTGCCCGCCCGACCGTCGAAGCGACGGCGCAGGACATTCTGGCGGTCATGAACGCGGCCAGCAGCCGTAGGGCCTTGCTCATCGGCGCGTCAGAAGGTGGGCCGGGTTGTGTCCGTTTTGCCGTAAACCACCCCGATCGCCTGATTGGTCTTGTTCTGTGGGGTTCCCTTGCGAAAGGCAGCCGTGCACCCGACTATCCTTTTGCCCTGACCGTCGCGCAATACGATCTGTGGAAGCAACGACTGCTCGCCAGTTGGGGTGGCCCGGCGGAAATCGAAACTTTTGCCCCGAGCCTGGCCGCAGACCGCCAGGCGCAGACCTGGTGGGCTGGGTTGCTCAGGGCAGCCTCCAGTCCCGGCGCGGTCGCGGGCCTACTGGAAGCGCTGCGTGATACCGATGTCCGTCATCTCCTTGCGAAGGTTGCGGCAAGGACGATGGTCCTGCACCGCTCCGGCGACCGCGCCGTTCGCATCGAAGCCGGGCGCTTCCTCGCGGCCAACATCCCAGGCGCGAAGTTCTTTGAGGTTGCCGGCAACGATCACTGGTTCTGGGTCGGCGACCAGCAGCCGCTGCTTAACAGCATTGGCGCGTTTGCACGACGTAGCTGATCGCTCAGGCGGGCCGGTGAAGGCCATCACGAATTCGATTTTCTAAGCCACCGTCGAAATGCGCCGACAGCGGACGACACCAATGGGGCTGTGGCATTGAAGGTTCTACCTGAGCGTCGCCAGCAGGTGTTCGGCAGCCTTGACATCCGCCGTATTCAGGCCCTCCACAAAATGCGCCGCAACCGGTTGCAAGAGCTCGCGAGCGCTATTGATCTCCCCGCGCCCGGCCATCAGCGTCGTCATGTCGATTGCGGTTCGCAACTCCCATGCCCGCGCGCGCTGACTGCGGCTCAACTCCAGTGCCTGCATGAGGTAGGCGGCAGCTTCGTCGCGGTTGCGTTGCGACTGGAGAAGGAGGCTTCCCTTCATCCGCAGCAGCTCCGGGAGGTACAATTGGTCGCCGTTCTTTTCGACGAGGCCAAGCGACTCGTCGATCAGCGCAGTTGCTTCATCGACCTGACCGATTGCGGACAATCCCCTGACCAGCGAGAGGTTGAGCGGCGTCGTGAGCAATTCGTAAGGTGCCGCGTGCAGCTTCTGAAGAGAAGTCTGCAGGCCCTCGACACCGCCTTCTGCATCGCCTTGACGGATCGCGACTTCGCTTTTGAATCCCCGACCGACCAGCAGGTAAGGAGTCATGGAATGGGATTCCGCGCGGGCGATGAGCATGTCGATGTAAGCCTCGGCGCTCTTCAGGTCGCCCGTCCACAGGAAGACCGAAATCGCCCAGATCAACGCGATCGCCAGCGTTAGAGAATGATCCATGGCGGCAGCCTCTTCGACGGCCTGCCGAGCATGCGCCATGGCTTGATCGGGATGGCCTTGCAGCCAAAGGTTCCTCGCCAGAATTGCCCTGGCCAGGATTTTGCCTTCGAAGCCCAGATAGATCGTGGTGGTCCGCTGAGAACGCGGCCCACGGTCGAGCGCCGCCTCCAATTCGGCGCGCGCTTCCGCAAGGTCACCCCGCAGGTGAAGCGAGATGCCCAGGATCGAGTGTGCAAGCGCAATCGCGACCGAATCCTCCAGACCGGCGGCTGTGTCTGAACAACGTCTTGCAATTTCGAGGGCGGTTACGAAATTGCCCGTCCGCAGATGGAACATGTTGAGCGGACCCAACAGACGCACCTGATCCAGCGGATCCCCGCGCTCCTCGGCGATCGCCAGGCTTCTCTGCAGGGCTACGCGCGCCCTGTCGCGTCCTCCCCGCATGAACATGAAGGATACGCCGAGAGCGGCCTGAAGATGCATCTCGTCAAGTCCGCCAAGGGCGGCACCGTCGGATGCCAATATTGCCCTTTCAGACCAGCGATGACACTCCGGCAACAAGGACATCGCCAGGAAAACCGGCGCGGCAGCGATGGCGAGTCCCATGCCGATGTCGGCGTTTCCGTTGTTGCCGAAGCACCATTCCAGGGCAGCCCGGACATTGTTAATGGCGGCGAAGTGAGGAGCCCGTTCCTCACCGGTCGCCAGTTTTGGCCATCCGATCCCTGTCTGCTCCAGCCATCTCCGGTAGTAGGCGGCGTGGCGCACTGCCAAATCGGCAGCCTCGGCGTCATCGATCCGGATATCGAGAACGTAGGCGCGCGTGGTATCGAGGAGCCGGTAGCGCATCATCGCTCCAACCGGACGCGTCGCTACAATCGATTTGGCGACGAGACTGTCCATGGCGCCCAGGACGGTCGATCGATCGAGGGTCGCGCTCGTCACCACCTCCAGTGCGGCATCGAGCGTGAAATGACCGACGAATACAGCGAGCCTGCGCAACACCATGCGCTCAAGGTCGGTCAGGAGCCCAAAGCTCCAGTCCAGTGTCGCCTGCAGGGTTTGCTGACGCGGCGGCGCGGTCCGCGAACCGAGCCACAGCAGTGTCAGGCGTTGATCAAGAAGTGCGGCGGTCTGTTGCAACCCATAGGATTCGACGCGCCTAGCCGCCAGTTCGATGGAGAGCGCCACTCCGTCGAGCTTTCGACAGATGCTTGCGATGAGCAGGGCCTCCGCATCGTTGATGTCCAAACGAGCGCCGCCTGCCACCGCTCGTTCGACGAACAGTTGGGTGGCCGGGAAGGTCTGGACAATGGCCGCCGTCAGGCCAGGTTCGTCGGGCGGATAGGCAAGCGCATCCAACCGATAGATATGCTCGCCTTCGACCCGAAGCACCTCGCGGCTCGTCGCCAGGATGTGGACCTGTGACGCCGCATCGACAATGCTTGCTGCCAAAGGCGCCACCGCATCCAAGAGATGCTCACAGGTATCGAGGATCAAGAGAATCCGCTTGTTGCGCAAGTAAGCGATCAGGTTGGGCGTGGCATCTTCTGTTTGAACGGATAGCCCAAGCATCGAGGCGACGGCTGTCGTCACCAGACCGGGATCACCGATCATTCCCAGATCGACGAACAGAACTGCCCCATAAAATGCGTCGATCAGATGATGTCCGACTGCGATCGCGACGGTGGTTTTGCCGACACCGCCGGCGCCAACGATGGTGACGAACCGCGAAGCATTCAGCTGCGCCGACAGCTTGAGAACGTCCTGATCCCGCCCGACCATTCTGCTCAAGCGGTTTGGAAGATTCGCATGCGGAAACCCGGCGGCGACAAACGGGGCTTCATCGTGTGGGCTGCTTAATCGCGAGACCGGTGCAACGAAGCAATAGCCGCGCCCCGGAAGCGTCGCGATGTAACGCGCGCCATCCTTTCCATCGCCCAGCGCCTTGCGCAGTCCGGTCATGTGGAACCGCAGGCTGCCTTCCTCGACAACCACATCGGGCCAAACGCGCGCCATCAGATCTTTCTTGCTGACGACTTCATTCGGCGCGGAAGTCAGCACGATGAGAATTTCTAGGGCGCGCGAGCCCAACTCTACGGGAGCGCCTTCTCTTGTCAGGAGCCTTTCACCCGCAGCCAAATAGAAAGGGCCAAACGACAATCTGTCTTTGGCCTGACTTGGCGTTATCGTCATGGCGTCTCTTCTTTTGGGAGCCGCCTGCACCCGGCACCTTACTTTAGGTCAAGGAGCGCTCCCGCACCATAGGGAGTCTCCAGTGTCTGGCGCCTCCTATCTGCTCAAAAATGCGGCAGGCGGGCAGCGACTAACAAGAGCTCACGACGCATAACGGGCTAATCCCATCTCCTGGGGGTACGTCAAGCAGCGCAAATCGCATCCATCAACCCCAGGAGAGTCACATGGACACGACCAGAACCTCCGAAACAATCGACCAGGATCGCCGGCGACTTTTGGGCACTGCCGCGGTCGGCATCGCCGCCGCAGGCGCCGCGAGCCTGCTCCCGTCACAAAAGGCCGCCGCATCAACCAGCGATGGCATCCGCCCCTTCACCGTTAGTTTCCCGCAGGAAGAGCTCACCGAACTTCGCCGGCGCATCGTCGCTACGCGCTGGCCCGAGCGCGAGCTCGTATCCGACGAGGCCTCCCGGCGGATCTGGTCGACCCCGGCGACGGTAGGGCCAACGCAGGGCGTACAACTCGCCACGATGCAGAAGCTCATGAAGTACTGGGGAACGGAATATGATTGGAGCAAATGCGAGGCGCGGTTGAAGGCGCTGCCGAATTTCGTCACCGAGATCGACGGCCTCGACATCCACTTCATCCACGTGAAATCCAAGCATCAGGGCGCCCTGCCTGTCATCATCACGCATGGCTGGCCCGGTTCGGTCATCGAACTCCTGAAGATCATCGATCCGTTCACCAATCCCACTGCGCACGGCGGTGCCGAGGCCGACGCGTTCGACGTGGTGATCCCGTCGATGCCGGGCTACGGCTTTTCCGGCAAGCCCACCGAAACCGGTTGGGATCCAGCGCGCATCGCGCGGGCGTGGATCGTGCTGATGAAGCGCCTCGGCTACGACCGGTACGTCGCGCAGGGTGGCGATTGGGGAGCACTTATCACCGAACAGATGGCACTGATCGCACCTCCCGAACTGGCCGCCATCCACACGAACATGCCAGGGACCATTCCGCCCGAGATTGTGAAGGCGCTTGCCTCTGGCAGCCCGCCCCCTGCCGATCTCGGCCCCGACGAGAAGCGCGCCTACGAGCAGGTCGCGTTTTTCTACAAGAACGGCCTGGGCTACGCCAACGAAATGGCGCTTCGTCCGCAAACGCTCTACGGGATCGTCGATTCACCGGCCGGCCTGGCGGCGTGGATCCTCGATCACGATGCGGACAGTTGTGCGCTGATCGCCCGCTCCTTCGACGGAGAGTCGGAGGGCCTTACCCGCGACGACATCCTCGACAACATCACGTTCTACTGGCTGACCAACACGGCGATCTCGTCGGCACGTCTCTATTGGGAACACTCGCAAACGGCGAAGGCCGGCTTCTTCGAC
This sequence comes from Mesorhizobium sp. P2_C7, assembly GCF_056404515.1. NCBI lineage: Bacteria > Pseudomonadati > Pseudomonadota > Alphaproteobacteria > Hyphomicrobiales > Phyllobacteriaceae > Mesorhizobium > Mesorhizobium sp. P2_C7. The sequence continues at coordinate 86,953 of NZ_JBFUDW010000010.1, forward strand.
GCCAAGGGCATCACAATTCCTGTCGGCGCCACTGCGAACCCCAGCGAAATCTACACAGCGCCGAAGAGCTGGACTGAACGCGCGTTCCCGAAGCTTCTGCATTACGGCCGCACAGACAAGGGCTGCCATTTCGCGGCCTGGGAACAGCCGAAGATCTTCACCGATGAGGTGCGCGCAACATTCAAGACGTTGCAGACCTGACGTGTTGGCGGGGGATGGCGCACCGGACGTGTGTCATCTTCCGCCCTGCGGTAGCTGCGTAGCGAACTTCCTAAGGGAGCGACTGCAATGACCCCCCACATCAAGACGCTTGCCGCCGCTGTGGCTTGCACCGTGCTCGCTATCGCTGCGCAGGCGTTCGGGCTTTGCACCCTCTCCGCGCCTGCCTTCGCAAACCCGGCCGAGGATCGCTCGATCCGGCCCTTCAAAATCCAGGTGCCGCAAGCGGCGCTCGACGATCTTCGCAGGCGTATTGCAGAAACACGGTGGCCTGACCGGGAGACCGTCGGTGACCAGTCGCAGGGCATTCAGCTCGCGAAGATCAGGCCGCTCGTCGAGTATTGGGGCACGGCCTACGACTGGCGGACAGCGGAAGCGAAGCTGAATTCCCTGCCTCAGTTCATGACCACGATCGACGGCGTGGACATTTACTTTATCCACGTTCGCTCGAAACATCCCCATGCCCTGCCGCTGATCATGACGCATGGCTGGCCTGGCTCGGTCCTGGAACTGCTCAAAACGGTCGGCCCGCTCACCGATCCCACCGCGCATGGCGGCAGTCCTGAGGACGCGTTCGACCTTGTACTGCCGTCGTTGCCAGGTTTCGGCTTCTCCGGCAAGCCAACCGAGACCGGCTGGGGTACAGACCGCATTGCGCGAGCCTGGGCAGAGCTGATGAAGCGCCTAGGCTATACGGAATACGTCGCCCAAGGTGGCGACTGGGGCTCCCCCGTTTCGAATGCAATGGGCCGCCTGGCCCCTGCAGGACTTCTTGGCATCCATGTCAACCTGCCGGCTGTCGTACCACCTGAGATAGCTGCTGTGCTCGCCAGCGGCGGACCAGTGCCGGCAGGCCTGACGGGTAAGGAGCGCACGGCATTCGACGCGCTCAGCATGGCCGCCAAGATGGGGAATAGATCCTACGCCACGATGATGGGCACCCGACCGCAGACGATCGGCTACGCCATCAATAACTCCCCTGCGGGGCTCGCAGCGTGGATGCTCGGGCATCCGGGCTTTTCAGGCTGGACCTACGACGACAGCGACCCTGAAAAGTCGCCGGACGAGGTGCTGGACGACATAACTCTGTACTGGTTGACGAACACCGCCACCTCGTCCGGGCGAATTTACTGGGAGTACGGCGGCGGGCGCAGTCCCGTTTTTGCCGACCCTGAAAAGACCAACGAAGTTTCGCTCCCGGTCGCCATCACGGTCTTTCCGGGAGAAGGCTATCAGGCCCCCGAGACGTGGGCCCGGCGCGCCTACCCCAACCTGATTTACTTCCATGAGGTCGACAAGGGCGGCCACTTCGCCGCGTGGGAACAGCCGGAGCTCTTCTCCGCCGAGTTGCGCGCTGCCTTCAGGTCGCTGCGGCAAAGAAACTGAACTGACCGGAGGCACAAAGAAGCATTCCCATCAAACTCAACTGAGGAGGCAGACATGACGATTGCCACTACCCGCAGCAACACCGCAGTCGATATCAAGCTCGAGGTCGTAGTCATTCCAGTTTCCGATGTCGACCGCGCCAGGCTGTTCTATGAAGGCTTGGGTTGGCGGCTGGACGCCGACCTCATCGGCGACGAATTTCATATCATCCAGTTTACGCCTCCTGGCTCCCAGTGTTCGGTTGTCTTCGGCTCAGGCGTTGCACCAGGCCCTTATGCTCGTATCGAGCTCGACATCCTCGAAACCGCTGGTGAACTCGTCGTGTCGGACATCGAGGCAGCACGCGCCGAACTCGCCGATCGCGGGGTCGACGTAAGCGAAGTGTATCACTATGCCGGTGAACAAGGGCGCGTCAGCGGGCCCGATCCGGAAAGACGCAGCTACGCCTCGTGGGCTTCCTTCAGCGACCCGGCCGGAAACAACTGGCTCTTGCAGGAGGTCACTGCGCGAGCACCAGGCCGCGTCGACGCTGGAGGCGCCACATTTGTCTCGTCGGCCGAACTCGCAGCCGCGCTTCGGCGTGCATCTGTGGCTCATGGCGAGCACGAGCAGCGGACAGGCGGCCAGCGTGATGAGAACTGGCCGGACTGGTACGCCGAGTACTTGGTGGCGGAGCACGCCGGCCAACCGCTTCCGCAATGAGTACTTCGATTGAACGGACGGCGTCGCCGGCACCTACCTGGCTAGAACTCGCGGCATTCGGGTTCTGTCCCGAGCCGCACGCGAGACGAGCTTCTCACGCAACTTAACGCAGGAGGTAAATATGGACATCACTAGCACTGTCAGCAGTATCGCAGTTGAGACACAAAGGCCACGCTCCCTCGACATGAAGCTCGAAGTTGTTGTCATTCCCGTCTCGAATGTGGAGCGCGCCAAGCAATTCTACGAACGGCTGGGGTGGAGACTCGACGCTGACTTTGTCGTTGGAGACACGTTCCGCGGGATACAGTTCACACCTCCCGGCTCGCCGGCCTCGATACACTTCGGCACTGGGATCACGACGGTCGCGCCCGGCTCTGCAAGCGGACTTTATCTTATCGTTTCGGACATTGAATCGGCTCGCGCCGAGCTTATCGGCCGCGGCGTCGAGGTCAGCGAGGCGTTTCATCGCGAAGGCCCCGGCAAGCCAACGGTGAAAGGCCGCGATCCCCAGCGACGCAGCTACTCCTCGTTCGCTACCTTCAAAGATCCGGACGGCAACGAATGGTTGCTTCAGGAAATCACCACCCGGTTTCCCGGTCGCATCGACTCCAGCACCACGACCTATGCTTCCGAGGCGGATCTTGCTTCCGCGCTGCGACGCGCGTCGGAGGCCCACGGCGAGCACGAGAAGCGCAACGGCGGTCGGCGCGATGAGAACTGGCCGGACTGGTACGCGAAATACATGGTGGCTGAGCAGGCTGGCAACACGCTTCCGCTGTGAAGGGTTGGGCGCGCGGTGCGCATTCGAACCGTTCGCGCGACGACATCGATATCGAACCAAAAGGCGTCGTTGATGAAAGCAACCAAGCTGCTGCTCGCCGCGGCGCTCGCAACGGCAATCGGGGCTCCGATTGCCGGTTTTCTAGGAGGCACGAACTTGGCGCAGTCCATAATCTCCACACCAATGCGGGTTCCGTTTCTTCACGAACTCTCTACTTACCGGCTTGAGGAAAAATCGGAGCTTGCTTCGCTTGAAGCGGCGCACGAGTGGATAAATTCACCGCCGCTGACGGCGTCGGCCTTGCATGGCAAGGTCGTCCTCATCGATTTCTGGACCTACACCTGCATCAACTGGCTGCGCACGCTTCCCTACGTGCAGGCCTGGGACGAGAAATACCGGAAGCATGGTTTGGTGGTGATCGGAATCCACGCGCCGGAGTTCGCATTCGAAAAAGACCTGAACAACGTGCACCGGGCGGCGAAAGACCTGCGGATCGATTATCCGATCGCCGTCGACAACGAGCATCTCATATGGCGGGCCTTCAGCAACCAGTATTGGCCGGCACTCTACTTCATCGATTCGCAGGGACGTGTCCGGTATCGTCATTTTGGCGAGGGGTCATACCAACAATCGGAAATGGTCATCCAGGAATTGCTGGCCGAGGCTGGCGCTGGCGGATTCGATAGTGAGCCTGTGTCGGTGGATGGCCGCGGCATCGAAGCGGCGGCCGATTGGGAGAGCCTCAAGTCTCCGGAGAACTATTCCGGATATGAACGCACCCAGAATTTTGCATCCAGCGGCGAGCTGGTCTTGGACGAGCCGCATGCCTACGAATTGCCGGCGCGGTTACGCCTGAATGAGTGGGGGCTGTCTGGCGATTGGACGGTCAGGAAAGAAAACGCCGTACTGAACAAGCCCGACGGCCGCATCGTCTACCGTTTCCACGCACGCGACCTTCATCTGGTCATGGGTCCGGCATCGCCGGGAACGTCTGTGAGATTTCGCGTGCTGATCGACGGACAGCCACCAGGCACGGCTTACGGCGTCGACGTCAATGAAAAGGGCGAAGGTGCAGTGACAGAGCAGCGCCTGTACCAGCTGATTCGACAATCGAACCCCATCGTCGATCGCCAGTTCGAGATCGAGTTTCTCGACTTGGGCGTGGAGGTCTTTGCCTTCACGTTTGGCTGATCGTCCCGATAACAACAGAGGTTCTCAAATGCATTCGTTCAATATCCCTGATGAGATCGACCAGGAACGCCGACGGTTCTTTGGCGCCACCGCGATGGCTCTCGCCGCCACTCAGTTCGGCCTGATGGGCCGGGCACAAGCGCAAGAGGCGACGGGAGAGCCCGTAGCGGCGACCTTCGGACCCTTGAAGCAGATCGATGCCGGCCTGTTGAGCGTCGGCTATGCCGAGCTCGGACCCGCCGACGGCCCACCCGTCATCCTGCTGCATGGCTGGCCGTATGACATCCACACCTATGCCAATGTCGCGCCTCGGCTGGCGGCGAAAGGCCACCGCGTGATCGTGCCGTACCTGCGCGGATACGGGCCAACGCGTTTCCTGTCGCACGATACGATTCGCAACGGCCAGCAGTCGGCGATCGCCGCCGACATTGTCGCCCTGATGGACGCACTGGGGATCGAAAAGGCGACGATCGGCGGCTGCGACTGGGGCGCCCGCACCGCGAACATCATTGCCGCGCTATGGCCTCAACGCTGCAAGGCTTTGGTCTCCGTGAGCGGCTACCTCATCGGCAACCAGCAAGCCGGCAAGCTGCCGCTGCCACCCAAGGTCGAGTTGCAATGGTGGTATCAATATTACCTCGCCACCGATCGCGGCCGCGCTGGCTACGAGAAATACACACGAGATTTCGCCAAGCTGATCTGGCAACTCGCGTCCCCCCAGTGGAACTTCGACGATGCCACATTCGAGCGCAGTGCCGCGGCCTTGGACAACCCCGATCACGTGGCCATTGTGGTCCACAACTATCGCTGGCGGCTCGGACTGGCCGCCGGCGAGCAGCGATATGACGCGTTTGAGGAGCGACTCGCGCAGGCACCGGTCATCGGCGTGCCGACAGTCACGCTCGAGGGCGACGCCAATGGGGCGCCGCATCCGGACGCCAGCGCGTACGCCAAGATGTTCTCAGGGAGATACGCGCATCGGGTTGTCACCGGAGGCATCGGGCACAACCTGCCCCAGGAAGCGCCGCAGGCCTTCGCTGATGCCGTTGTCGAGGTCGACGCCTGATCGAGTTCGCGGTAACCGCCCCCGGCGGTTACCGCTGCCAGCAAAAAGAATGCCCATGAGCCGCATCGCAAGGGTTGTCTACACGGCCAGGACCGCAACTACGGGCGGCCGCGAAAATGGCGCCTCGCGCAGCTCCGACGGCCTTCTGGACATCTGGCTTTCGGCGCCCGGATCGGCGCGCATTGGCACCAATCCGGAGCAGTTGCTCGCGGCCGGCTGGTCGGCCAGCTTCGCAAGCGCAATCGCATCTGCAGCCCACGAACGAAAAATCGCGCTGCCTGCAGGGGTGAGCATCAAGGCGGAGGTCAACCTGAACTACGGAGAAAACGGCCACTTTCTCAGTGTCCAACTGGATATTGCCGTGCCGGATCTGGAGCGTGATGTCGTACAAATTCTGGTGGATGGAGCGCACGAGATCTGTCCTTACTCCAAAGCGACACGGGGCAACATCGATTTCATAACGAGGATCGTCTGATCTGATCGGGCCACTCGGGGTCGTGGATGGTCGCCAACATCAGCAGCTAGTACGTGCTCTCTTTAGGCATCTTGCGCTTCGGCCTCTTGCGAAACAGGGAAACGGCTGCCGCACCAGACGGCGTCAGCGCCGGCTTCGAATGGTCCGGCGACGCCGTCGTCCAGCGGAAGCGTGAGAATGGCGGCGGAAACAAAAGCCCCACCGCCATTCCGTTCGCGTCGTCTTCTTTTGAGACTTAGATCTCGGAGAGAACCGTCAGATCGCCCGTCCGCCAGACATTGTCCACCGTATTTCGCGTGATGACCCAGACATCGCCTGCCCGGATCAGCTCGACGTCGTAGCGGTTCTTCATCAGATAGTGACGCGAGGGATCGCCACGGGGAACGTGCTGCGCTTCCACGAACACATCCATGCGCGCCGTGTCGCCGTCGATGGTCACACGCGGATTACTGACGGAGTGGGTGGTGTCCAGCATGCTGAGCGACGTCGACAGGGCCGCGACAATGACATCCCGACCTTTGATAACTGGATATTCGAACCCGGCCTTGGCGGCGGCGAGCCGGAAGTCTGAGACCGCGTTTTCTGCGAGCGACGACGAGAGAAGCTCCTTGTCTCGGAGGTCGATACCAGCCGCGAAGCGATACAGCGCTTCGACGACAGCCAGCTTGTCGGCAGCCCCCTGAGTGAGAGATGGCGAGATTGTCATGAACATACTCCTTCTTGTGCCGGAGGCTTGCAGATGCGTGCCTTCCCTGGCATTCGCGCCTCAGGCGCAGATGTTCGTTGTCTTGATGAGACTGTAAGGTAGGCCTGCTACTCGAGATCGGCGTCGATCCGCTCGATGAGGCCCTCAGAATTGATCGCGATCTTGAGGATGCCCACCTCGTTGCCGAAATCTCCCGTGAAATCGAGGCGTACGTTCGCGTTGAAGTTGTCCAGAGTCTCGATGGACAGCAGCCTGCTTGCGGTGTTGTAACCAACGAAGAACCGCTCGAAATAGATCTGGACGCCATCCCTGCCGGCGAAGGCGTCGCCGACCGAAACATCGTCGATGACGGCATCGGGAGCGAACAGTGACAGCGCGCCCTCAACGTCGAAGGCGTTTGCGGTCGCGATGAAGGATTCGACGAGCTTCTGCATCGTGCGTTCCTCAGATATCAACGATCGTGGTGTCGGCGATGGTCTGAGCGAAGCCGCTTCCGAACAAAACGGCGGGCGCCTGGAAGCCGGGGCGGACTTCGCCTGCGAGCACACGGCGGCCAGCTTCGGCCGCAGCCATCGCGGTGAAAGTATAGCCGTTGACCGTGTCGAGAAGCGAGCAGGTCACGTGACCTTCCGCGTCGGTGACTTCGACGGCCGCCTGGTATCGGTTCGCGAGACGATCCTCTTCACTCGGCCCATCCGGAAGCGGGGAGAGATCGCCCTGCGGAAAGCCGTCGCCTGTCACATGCACAAAAGTCTCGACATTAGGGACGCCCGTCGACCGCCAGATCGTGATGAGATCGGGCAGCGTCACCGGGAAGCAGTCGACCGCCCCCTTGCCGAAGTCAAACTTCCGGATACCGTCGGCAGCTACGGCGACCAGTTCGCCATCCACACGCGCCAGGGTCTCGACGGTGACGTTCTCCATGGCGCTGATCGCCGATCCTCGGGAAAGTCCGCCTGCGACATACAGCGCGATCCTGATCTTGCGAGGATTCGCGACGCGCGCAGCGCCATGTCCGGCGAGACTGCCGAGCATAGCAACGCTGCCACCGCCGCCCGGCATGAGCATGACGCCCGCGGCTTTCGCCTCGTCGTCGAGTCCTTCAGCCAACCGGTAGCTGTTGAGCTCCGCTGCGGTGTCGAGATAGTGGATGCCGTTGCGGATCGACGCCGTCATCAGGGCGTCGGCGGTGCGCATGAACGGCCCGGCGCAGTTCAGGAGGACGGAAATGCCGGCAAAGCCCCTGCCGATCGCCGCCGCGTCTTCGAGACCGAAGACGCGGTATTCCATGCCAAGATCAGCGGAGAGCTTCGACAGGGCCGCTTCGCTGCGACCGGCGAGCACGAGTGGCGTACCTGCCGCCGTTGCATGCTCTGCCGCCATCCGGCCGGTGTAGCCGGTCGCGCCATAGATCATCAGTTTTGTCATGTTAGTGCTGCCATTCTTTGTAGACGAATTCGATGCCATAGCCGTCGGGGTCGAGAACCTGCGCGGCGTAGTAGCGTGGGTCGTAGTGGAGCTGCGCTCCGGGCGGATGGACCTCGGAAGCGCCTGCGGCCATGGCGGCATCGAAGGCGGCGTCGACCTGAGTTAGGCCATTGGCGACGAAGCCGACATGAGCCGCACGGCCTTCGACGACGCCATCGCGGAGCCAGAAGAAGACTCTTCCGTTCGCGCCAAAACCCTTTAGGTCCGGATGGCCGCGTGGACCATCCTTTCCGTCGTAGTCGAGCACGTGAGTAATGCCGAGCGGTGCAAGCGCTACCTCGTAGAAGGCGATCGAACGGGCGATGTCGCTGACGGAGATGAAAACGTGGTCGAGCATGCTGCTCTCCTTTGGTCAGATGACGTAGCCGCCCGCGACCTCGATGTTCTGGGCATTGATCCAGCGGTTCTCGCCGGACAGAAGGCTGGCGACGACGCCACCGATCTCTTCGGGTTCGCCGACGCGGCCGAGCGCGGTCTGGCTCGCGAGCATCGCCTCGAACTCGTCGTTCAGGCCGCCACCCAGTTCGGTGCGGATTGCACCGGGTGCAATCGAGTTCGCCCTGATCCCCCGCTCGCCGAACTCCTTGGCCATGTAGCGGGTCAGGACTTCGAGGCCACCCTTGAACGAGGCATAGGGTGCAACGCCGGTCGTCGCCACGCGCGAGGTGGCGCTGGTGATGTTGATGACCTGGCCGCCGTCGGCCATCATTGACAGGAGGATCTGGGTCAGGAAGAAAGGTCCCTTGAGATGGACGTTGAACAGCCCGTCGAACTATTCTTCCGTCACGGTGGCGATCGGATTGAAGAGGCCGTATCCGGCGTTGTTGACGAGATAGTCGAAATCCCCACGGCCCCAGACGGATTGCAGTTGGGCGGCGAGGGCGTCACGAAACGCCCGGAAGGAACTGACGTTTCCGACGTCGAGCTTCAGGGCCAGGGCCCTGCCGCCGCTCTGCACGATCGTCCTCACTACCTCCGCTGCTTTTTCGGGATTGCTGTTGTAGGTTACGACCACGCCCATGCCGTTGCGGGCGCATTCGACGGCGGTGCTCGCTCCGAGGCCTCGGCTGCTTCCGGTGACGATGACGATCTTCATGGGTCTTTCCTCTGTGTTCGGTGTGACTTGAAGCTAAGCCTGCAACGTCTCCCGCGCTCACCCATTTCTCCCTGAAGCTTGCCTATTTCTGCTTCGCGCTTGCAAAGCCTTTCCTGGCCTGTCACGGTCGACCCTATGGAAAAGCAACTTCAGGAACTGCGCAGCCTGGCCTCGTCGGCCGAAAACCGCCGGACGGAAACAGGAATTCCCCGCGTCGCCATGGTCCAGGGCGAAATACCGGAGCACCGGCTTTCGGCCGTCTACGAGCCAATGATCAACCTGATCCTGACCGGCTCAAAGACAATGACCGTCGGCGAACGGACCTTCGCCTATGACCCCGCCACTTATTTCGTCATGTCGGTCGATCTGCCGGCCGTGGGGTCGGTGCATCCGTCGGCCACAGGGGAGCCATATCTCGCGGTCAGTCTGACGCTCCACCCTCCGACTGTCGCGGCGCTGATCAGTGACCTGCCGGTGCAGGTGTGCAGTAAGCTCTTCGGATCGGGCTTCTCGGTTGCCCCCGTTAGCGAGGAATTTCTCGACGCGTGGGTGCGGATGCTCCGGCTTATGGGCCGGCCGGACGAGGTCGCCGTGCTCGCGCCTGCCTACGAACGGGAGATCCTGTTCCGGGTGCTTCAGGGACCCTTGGGCTGGATGCTACGGGACATCGCGGCGCCCGACGCGGCGCTCTCACGGATCGGAGTCGCGATCCAATGGATTCGGCAGAATTTCGCAAAGCCCCTGAGGGTCGAGGGGCTCGCCGAGATGGCGGCCCTGAGCGTCTCGGCATTCCACCGCCACTTCAAGGCCGTCACAGCGCTGAGCCCCATCCAATATCAAAAGCAGATCCGCCTGCTGCATGCCCGCACGCTTCTGATGGCAGGAGAGGGAAGCGCAACATCTGTGGCCTTCAGTGTCGGCTACGAAAGCCCGAACCAGTTCAGCCGGGAATATGCGCGGCAGTTCGGGCTGCCCCCATCCAAGGACGTAGTACGTCTTCGAGGCGAGGCCGCGTAACTGTGCCTATGCCGGAGAAGTCTATTTTCGACCGCTTTGGAGCTGATTCCAAACCATGGCATCCGATGGTTGTGTGACCTCTTTCATCTTGGATAGCCCAGCAGCGGACGGTCGGTAGTCGGCCCAAATCAAGACGTTCAGCGCATCAGCGCCTAGCGCCTTTGTCGCATAACCGCCGCTCCTTACCGCCCCCTGGACAAACTCCCCAATATCCCGCGCACGATCGCCCGGCCGACCGACGAACCCACCGAGCGCACCACAGACTTGATCGCGGCTTCCGCCACCGTCTGGCGATTGGACGGGCGCGGCGCCGGTGCGCGCCTGCCACCCGATTGCGGTGCCGGGTCGTCATTGCCGAAGCCGGGAATGGTCCAGCGCGAACCGCCGCCTCCCGCCTGCTGCGCCTGCTCTGCGGCGTCCTGCGCCTCCCTGGCCTTTTTCTGCAGCATCTCGAAAGCCGATTCGCGATCGATGACCTGATCGTACTGGCCGGCGACCGGGCTTTCCTGGATCAGCTTTTGCCGCTCGGCAGGGGTGATCGGCCCAAGGCGCGAGGCCGGCGGGCGGATCAGCGTTCGCTGCACCATGGACGGAACACCCTTGGTTTCGAGCGTCGAGACCAGCGCCTCGCCGGTGCCAAGCTGGGTGATCGCGGTGGCGCAATCGAAGTCGGGATTCGGCCTGAAGGTTTCGGCCGCGGTCTTCACTGCCTTCTGCTCGCGCGGCGTATAGGCGCGCAGCGCGTGCTGCACCCGGTTGCCGAGCTGGGCGAGAACGGTTTCTGGAACGTCGAGCGGGTTTTGCGTGACGAAATAGACGCCAACGCCCTTCGAGCGGATCAGGCGAACCACCTGCTCGACGCGATCGATCAGCACTTTCGGCGCGTCCTCGAAAAGCAGATGCGCCTCGTCGAAGAAGAACACCAGCTTTGGCCTGTCGGGATCGCCGACTTCGGGCAGCACCTCGAACAGCTCCGACATCAGCCACAACAGGAAGGTCGCATAGAGCCGCGGATTCATCATCAGCTTGTCGGCGGCAAGCACGCTGATGGCGCCGCGCCCGTCACGGGTGGTGCGCATGATGTCGGCGATGCGCAAAGCCGGCTCGCCGAAGAAGTGCGCCGCACCTTGCTGCTCCAGAACCAGGAGCGTGCGCTGAATGGCCCCCACTGAAGGCTTGGTCACATTGCCGTAACGCGAACCCAGTTCGTCGGCGCGCTCGGCGATGTTGGCCAGCAGCGCCTGCAGGTCCTTCATGTCGAGCAGCAGCAGGCCTTCCTCGTCCGCCAGGCGGAAGGCGATGTTCATGATGCCTTCCTGTGCCTCCGTCAGGTTCATCAGGCGTGATAGAAGCAGCGGCCCCATTTCGGAAACGGTGGCGCGGATCGGATGGCCCTGCTCGCCGAACAGATCCCAGAAAATGACCGGAAATTCCTGGAGGTCATAGGGGTCCAGCTTGATCTGCTCGGCCCGCTTGACCAGAAAATCCTGTGCCGTGCCCATCATGGCGATGCCGGACAGGTCGCCCTTGATGTCGGCGCAGAACACCGGCACGCCCGCATTGGAAAAACCTTCGGCAAGAATCTGCAAGCTGACGGTCTTGCCCGTGCCGGTTGCGCCGGTCACCAGGCCGTGACGATTTCCATATTGCAGCAGCAGGTGCTCGGCACGCTGATAGCTGTCGTCCGGCTTGCGGCTGGCGCCGATGAAAATGCTGGTGTCGTCAGCCATATGTCCGGTCTCCGCAAACTGATGTGTTTAAAGCCAGTGGCCTTGCCGCAGGTATAGTGAGGCCCTTGCACAGCGACAATGCCAATCGTTCAAGTGGGGCCAATCGTCCAAATCCGGCCCAATCGTCCAAATCGGTTTTTTGGAACTTGCGGATTTTGCCGGTGTTTGGCAATCGTTCATGGTTCGTCCATGCAGGCTACCTATATCTGGTGGATTGAATTCCGACCCTGAAAGCGCATTGCATTGCGATATCGGACCGTGGACCTTAGACTGAACTGCTCCAGGCTGGTGCGGCCGCATGAAAACGAGGAAGACGGATGGGCGCCGGAGCCTTGATCCAGGACGTTGAACCAGAGAATGCCGAGCGCCAGCGATGGGTGGCCCTGGCGGAAAAGGCGTTGGCCGGCGCATCCTTCGAGGAAAAGCTGGTCTCTCATACCGACGACAACATCCGCATCGAACCGCTCTACGACCGCAGCATCGCAGCGGAACCGATCGTGCGCGCAAACCCGAAATTGCCCTGGATCGTCAGCCAGCGCATCGATGATCCGGATATCGAGCGCGCCAGAGCCCAAGCTCTGGAAGATGTGGCGCAAGGCGCGACCGGATTGTCGCTTGTCTTCGAAGGCGCGCCGAACGCATTCGGCTACGGCCTGCCGAGAACGGCGCAGGCGCTGGAGACGGTGCTGGACGGCATACCGCTCAACCGCATCCAGGTCCGTATCGACGCCCATCCGTGGAGCCGCGCCGTGGCCGATTGGCTGGTGGCGTTCCTGAGCAAGCGCCGTTCGGATCCGGCAAAGCTAAACCTCTCCTTCGGCATCGATCCGGCGGCGATCTTCGCCGGAACCGGCCGACTGCGCATGTCGATCGAGGCGCTGCAAGCCTCGATGCCGCAGTCGCTGGCGCATTTCTTCTCGATGGGCGTTCCGGGCGTGCTCCTGGAGGCGGACGGGCGCGTGTTCCACAATGCGGGCGCCACGGAGGCGCAAGAGCTTGGCATCATGCTGGCTTCGGCCGTGTCTTACCTGAGAATGTTCGAGACGGCGCGGCAGCCGCTTGTCTATGCCGCACCCCATATCGGCTTCGCGCTCAGCGTCGACCAGGACCAGTTCCTGTCGGTGGCCAAGGTCCGGGCGCTGCGCAGGCTCTGGGCACGGCTGCAGGAGGCCTGTTCGATCCCCAATTCCACCGCCAATATCCATGCCGAGACGTCATTTCGCATGATGACGGCCATGGATCCGGAGACCAACATCCTGCGCACCACGATTGCCTGCTTTGCCGCGGCATCCGGCGGCGCCGATTCGATCTCCATCCTGCCGCACACGATCGCGCATGGCTTGCCGGCGGCCTTTGCCCGCCGCGTTGCCCGCAATGCGCAGCTGATCATGGCCAATGAAAGCCATATCGATCATGTCGCCGATCCGGCCTATGGCTCCGGCGGCGTCGAAGCGCTGACTGCGGAACTGTGCGAGATGGCGTGGGCGGAACTGCAGACAATCGAGGCCGAGGGCGGCGTCCTGTCCAGCCTTCAGGACGGACATATCCAGAAGCGCGTTCACGCCGCGGCGGCGCGACGCAACGCAGCCTACCAGGCCGGCGAGCGGGTCATCATCGGCACCACGCTCTACCCGTCCAAAAGCGAACGTCCCGTCGAGACGCTGGCAGCGGAACGGCGGCCCGCCTTCACCGAAGGTGTTGCCGTCTGCGAACCCCTGTTTCCGGTCCGCATCGACCAATCGATCGGAGCCGCCTCTTGATCCCTGATTTCAGCCAGATCGGTTGGGCGCCGCCACGCCGCGCACCCGTCGAGGTCAAAGGCCAGCGGACAACGCCGGAAGGCCTCATCGCCAAGCATCTGTACAATCAAGGCGACCTCAAGGGGTTGCCGCATCTCGACACATATCCGGGCCTGCCGCCCTTCGTGCGCGGCCCCTACCCGACCATGTATGTCCAGCAGCCCTGGACGATCCGGCAATATGCCGGCTTTTCGACGGCCGAGGAGTCCAACGCCTTCTACCGGCGCAATCTTGCCGCCGGCCAGAAAGGACTGTCGGTCGCCTTCGATCTCGCCACGCATCGCGGCTATGACAGCGACCATCCGCGTGTCGCCGGCGATGTCGGCATGGCGGGCGTCGCCATCGATTCCATCCTCGACATGCGGCAGCTCTTCGACGGCATTCCGCTCGGCGACATGACGGTGTCGATGACCATGAACGGCGCGGTGCTGCCGATCATGGCGCTTTACATCGTGGCGGCGGAAGAACAGGGCGTTGCGCAGAAGGATCTCGCCGGAACCATTCAGAACGACATTCTGAAGGAGTTCATGGTCCGCAACACCTACATCTATCCGCCGAAGCCCTCGATGCGGATCGTTTCGGACATCTTCTCGTATACGTCGAAGAACATGCCGAAGTTCAATTCGATCTCGATCTCCGGCTATCACATGCAGGAGGCCGGAGCGACGGCCGACCTGGAGCTCGCCTATACGATCGCCGACGGCATCGAATATGCCCGCGCTGGCGTTGCGGCGGGCCTCGATATCGACCGCTTCGCGCCGCGCCTGTCCTTCTTCTGGGCGATCGGCATGAATTTCTTCATGGAGGTCGCCAAGCTGCGGGCTGCGCGCCTGTTGTGGGCGACCTTGATGGCGAAGAATTTTTCGCCCAAGGACGAGCGGTCGCTATCATTGCGCACCCATTGCCAGACCTCGGGCTGGTCGCTGACGGCGCAGGACCCCTACAACAACATCATCCGCACCATGATCGAGGCGATGGCGGCGACGCAGGGCCACACCCAGTCGCTGCACACCAATTCCTTCGACGAGGCGATGGCGCTGCCGACCGACCATTCGGCGCGGATTGCCCGCAACACGCAGCTGATCCTGCAGAAGGAATCCGGCACCACGCGCATCATCGACCCGTGGGGCGGTTCGGCCTATCTCGAACGGCTGACGCATGACCTGGCGGCGCGCGCGCTTGCCCATATCGAGGAAGTCGAGGCGCTCGGCGGCATGGCCGCGGCGACCGAACAAGGCATTCCCAAACTGCGCATCGAGGAAGCGGCCGCCCGCACGCAGGCGCGTATCGATTCCGGCGAGCAGATGCTGGTCGGCGTCAATGCGCATCGCCCCGAGACCGACATCAAGGTCGACGTGCTGAAGATCGACAATGCCGAAGTCAGGGCGCGGCAATTGTCGAAGCTGCAGCGGCTGAAAGGCACACGCGATGTCGGCGCGGTCGAGAGCGCCCTCGATGCGCTGACCCGTGCCGCTGAAGGCAATGAAAACCTGCTGGAGTTCGCCGTCCGCGCCGCGCGTGCCAATGCCACGGTCGGCGAAATCTCGTTCGCCCTGGAGAAAACCTTCGGCCGCCATGTCGCTACGGTGCAGACGATCTCCGGTGTCTATCGAAAGGCACTCGGCGACAATTCCGTGGTCGAAGGGCTGCAGGACAAGCTTGAAGCCTTTGAGAAGAAATCCGGCGGCAAGCCGCGCATCCTCGTTGCCAAGATGGGACAGGACGGCCACGACCGTGGACAGAAAGTCATCGCCACCGCCTTCGCCGATCTCGGCTTCGACGTCACCGTCGGTGCGATGTTCCAGACACCGGATGAGATCGCCAAGCTGGCGGTCGCGCATGACGTTCATATCATCGGCGCCTCGTCGCTGGCGGCGGGACATCTCACGCTGATCCCGGAATTGCGGGATGCGCTGAAGAAGCTCGGCCGCGGCGACATGCTGATCGTCGCCGGCGGCGTCATCCCGCCACAAGACTATGATGCGGTGCTGCAAGCCGGTGCGGCGGAAATCTTCCCGCCGGGCACCGTCATTCCGGAGGCGGCGGATCGCTTGCTGGAGCGGCTGCTGAAGGCCTGAACCGGCCATGTTATAATATCTGTTGTAACGCAGATCAGCCGTGTTATAATCGGCGTTGCAACAGGATATCCGTCATGAACACGACCATTCGCAAGATCGGTAATTCCGAAGGTGTGATCCTGCCCAAGGAAATTCTCGATCGCCTGAACCTCAAGGCGGGCGATAGCATCATCATTGTCGAGGAAGGTGATGAACTTCGCTTGCGTCGCACCGAAGACACTGCAGAAGAATTCGAACGCAAGATGAAAATCGCGCGTGAGCGGATGAAAAAATACGAGGTTGCCTATCGCGCGCTCGCGAAATGACCGAGCATCATTCGCGGGAATTCGTGGAGTCGCTCCACGCCGAGCAATTGCGCCTGCACGGCGGGGCAGCAGGCATCCGCGATGAGGGAATGCTGGAGTCGGCACTCCACCGGCCGCAACAGAGAGAGATTTATGGCGACCCGGATCTGTGCGAACTGGCGGCTGCCTATCTCTTTGGCATCGCCAAGAACCATCCTTTCGTCGACGGCAACAAACGCACCGCCTTTGCCGCAGCTGACTTGTTTCTCTACTTCAACGGGTTTAGCGTCGAAGCCGAGCAACAGGATATCATTCAGCTGGTCTTGATGGTTGCCGCTGGCGAAATCGATGAAGCCGGAGCCGCGGCTTTCTTCCGCGACCACGTCGTCAAGCTCGAAGACTAGCTGTCGGAGAGCTTGACGATTTCCCATTCCTTGCCGTTGACCACAGCCACGTCGCCAACCTTCTTGCCGAAAAGGGCGACGGCCATCGGCGACACGTGGGAAATGGTGCCCTTGGCCGGGTCGGCCTCGTCCTCGCCGACGATTTTCCAGTGCACCTTCCTGTCGTCATCGCCCTCGAGCGTGACCCCCATGCCGAAGCGCACCAGATCGCTGCCCGGCTCCGGCACGGACAGTTCGGCGTTTTCGCGCCGGGCGGTCCAATAGCGCAGGTCGCGCGACACCACCGCAATGCGCTCGCGGTCCGCCTTCCTTTCGGCCTTCGCCAATATGTCGCGCAGATCGGCCAGATTCTCCTCGATCATCGCCAGGCCGGTCTCCGTCACCAGGTTGCGGTGCTGGCTGATCGGCCGCTCGCCGATGCCGGCGATGGCGTTTTCGCTGTCTTCCTCGCGGGTAAAAGCTCTGCTCATCCGCTGAGCTTAGGCGCGGAGAGGCTGCTCGACAAGCCATTGTCGCTGCGCTGGCAAGCAGCGACAGACCGTCTGGCACGAATCCTGCGGTGTCTGGGTTGAACGCCAGGACCCTGTGCCGATGTTGAACAGACGAACGTTTTTAACCGGAACCGCCGGCTTTGCCGTCTTGGGCCTCTCGCTTGGCAGAGCGGCGGCCGCCAGCCTGAGCGGCATCGAGAAAGCCTCGATGCGCGGTTCGATCAACGCCACCGAACTTGGCGTCTCACCTGGCACCTTCGACGATCAGAGCAAGGCCTTCGCCAAGCTGCTGCGTGATGCCAACGACCGCGACATGCCGGTGTTCCTGCCGCCCGGCACCTATGTGGTGTCCAACCTCTCGCTGCCCAGCCGTGTGCGTCTTTCCGGCGTGCCGGGCGCAACGCGGATCGTCTATGGCGGCGATGGCCACCTGTTCATGGCCGAACAGGCCGACCATATCGAACTCAGCGGGCTGGTCTTCGATGGCAGCAACCGCTCGATGGGCGACTACGCGCAAGGATTGCTCGATCTGCGCCGGGTCGCGCACCTCATTGTCGACAATTGCCAAATAACCGGCAGCGGCAAGAACGGATTGGCGCTGGAACACGCGGCGGGCCGGGTCGAGCGCTCGGACATCTCAGGGGCTGCCGATGCCGGCATCTATTCGGTCGAGGCTGATGGGCTGGCAATTGCGGGCAACACCGTCTCCGACTGCGCCAATGGCGGCATCCTGGTGCACCGCTGGCAGGCGGCGGAAGACGGCACCATGGTCACGGCAACCGCGTCGAGCGCATCCTGGCGCGCAGTGGCGGAACCGGGCAGAACGGCAATGGCATCAACGCCTTCCGGGCCGGCAATGTCGTCATCTCGGGCAACATCGTCTCCGACTGCGCCTTTTCGGCGATCCGCGCCAACAGCGCCAGCAATCTGCAGATAGCAGGCAACACCTGCTCGCGCTCAGGCGAGACCGCGGTCTATTCCGAATTCTCGTTCGAAGGCGCCGTCATCAGCAACAACATCGTCGACGGCGCCGCCAACGGCATCTCGATCGTCAACTTCAACGAAGGTGGCCGCATGGGTGTCTGCTCGGGCAACATCGTGCGCAATCTGTCGACCAGCGGCCCCTACCCCGCCGACCCGCCCGGCTTTGGCGTCGGCATTGGCGTCGAGGCCGACACCACAGTTTCCAACAATGTCATCGAGAACGCGCCGCTGTATGGCATGCAGATCGGCTGGGGGCCGTACCTGCGCAATATCGTGGCCACCGGCAACATCATCCGCAAGGCTGGAACCGGCATCGTCGTCAGCGTGGTCGAGGGCGCCGGTACGGCCGTCATCTCGGACAATGTCATCGATGGCGCGCTGAACGGCTCCATTGTCGGCCAGCGCTGGGCCGAGCCGGCGACAGGCGACCTGACATCATTGGACAAGAGCGGTTACGCGCACCTGACCGTCGAGCGCAATCACGTCAGCTAGAATAGTCGGATAATGCTGGACCTGAAAATCGGTACAAAAATGCGCCGGTGGGAATCGGTTTCAACGGTCGGTCGGCTTCTCGCGTTTTGTTGGCGGCGACTTCTCGGCGCCGACATCCGATTCCACATCGATTGCCACTTGCTCCACAAACCAGGCTTGCCCGGGATGATTGCTCGAAGCTGGAAGGTCTAACGTCGGAAAAGCCTTATTAATTTTGTTAATAGCCCAGACTAAGCCGGACATAACACCAATATAGGCCAGCACGCACGCAAGCATGGATTTCAGACCCGCGTTGTCGGCTATCCAGTGCGTTATCCGCAGACCAAAGGCCATAAGCGATAAGCCCGAAAAGAGAAGGACGTATAGAAGGCCAAGCACAATCCGGTGGTACACGGCGTAGTCCTCAGTCTTGAACATGCCAGCAACCTTTACCCGCAAAGTTCTGAAAACTGATCAAAGCCGAGAATAGAATTTGAAAGACCGCAACGGGTCGCAAAAGGCATTTTCGTTCGGCTATCGAGTATCAGGTTTTTCACCGGCTAGCCCAAAGCAGCCGTCGGCCGCAGCGCCCCGACCTTGGCCCCAATCCGGCTTTCAATCGGAGCGTTGGCCAGTTCGAGCAGCTTCGCCGCCAAAGCCTCGTCCGCGCGCAGCAATTTGGCGAGCACGGCGGCAACCATGGCTTCGCCGGCGCGGCCGGCACCGTCATCGCATTTGAGCGCGATGCCGAGGCCAATTTCCGGAATTGCGGCACAGTGAACACCTTCGGCGCCGCCTTTCGCAAAAATCCGCCCGGGCGCGGCCTCCATCAGAGCGACATCGGCACGGCCGGTGCCAGCGACAAAGAACGGTTCTGCCATGCAGGCGGTCATCAGACGCTTTGCGGCCTTGGCTCGCTCGGGACCAAAACCATTTGTCGTGGCCATACGGGCAAAGCCGAGGGCGAAGCTCCTGAGCGGCACCGCGAAGGTCGGGATCGAGCAGCCATCGGTCGCTCGTTCATCGGCGCCATGGACAGCGCCCGTCACTGCCTGCATGGCGTCGCGCACCATCTCCTGCAGGGCGTGCTCCGGCTTGACATAGCCGCGATGCGCAATGCCGGTGTGGACGCAGGTGCAGAGGAAGCCGGAATGCTTGCCGGAGCAATTGTTATGCAGCGCGTTCGGCGAACCGCCGGTGCGGGCCAGCGCAATCTCCGCGTCATGACTGGAGGGCCAATGCGCGCCGCATTCCAGCGCTGACCCGTCCAGCCCGGCCCTGGCCAGCATGGAACGCGCCAACTCTACATGCGCCGGCTCGCCCGAATGGGAGGCACAGGCAAGCGCCAGTTCGCGGTTGCCGAAGCCATAGGCGTCCGCCGTGCCGCTTTCGACCAGCGGCAATGCCTGGATCGCCTTGACCGCGGAGCGCGGAAACACCGGCCTCGAGGTGTCGCCGATCTCCAGGACCGGCTTGCCGTCGGCATCGAAGACCGCGACGGCACCGCGATGCGCGCTCTCGACGATCGCGCCGCGCAAGACTTCGATCAGAACCGGATTTGTCATGAACCCTCCCGCTTGCGCATGACCTCGAAGATCGGAATCGATCTTCGAGGTCATGAGCAGAATCAAAGTGTTACAGCGTCCTTTGCGCGCTTCAAAAGGCGCGCGGCGCTGTAATGCGGGCGGTTTATCTGATCCGGTCGAGAATGGAAACGTAATTGGCGACCGCCGCGCCACCCATGTTGAAGATGCCGCCGAGTTTTGCGCCCGGCACCTGGATGCCGCCGGCTTCGCCGACAAGCTGCATGGCGGTCAGAACATGCATGGAAACACCGGTGGCGCCGATCGGATGACCCTTGGCCTTCAGCCCGCCCGATGGATTGACCGGCAGGCGCCCATCCTTGGCGGTCTCGCCGCTCATGGCGAGCTTTGCCCCCTCGCCCGGCTTGGCCAGGCCCATCGCCTCATACTCGATCAGTTCGGCGATGGTGAAGCAGTCATGCGTCTCGACGAAGGACAGATCGTCGAGTGTCACGCCGGCATTCTTAAGCGCCCTGCCCCAGGCCTGTTCGCAGCCTTCGAAGGTCAGGATGTCGCGCTTCGACATCGGCAGGAAATCCTGCACATGCTCATTGGCGCGGAAGGCAACGGCGCGGCGCATCTTCAGTGCCGTCGCGGTGTCGGCAAGGACAAGGGCCGCGGCGCCGTCTGAGACCAGCGAGCAGTCGGTGCGCTTCAACGGACCGGCAACGAAGGGGTTCTTTTCGCTTTCCTGGCGGCAGAACTCATAGCCGAAATCCTTGCGCATCTGCGCGTAGGGATTGTCGACGCCGTTCTTGTGGTTCTTGGCGGCAATCATTGCCAGCGCGTCCGACTGGTCGCCATAGCGCTGGAAATAGGCCTGCGCGATCTTGCCGAAGACGCCGGCAAAACCTGCCGGCGTATCGCCATCCTCAGGCAGATAGGAAGCCTTGAGCAGGTTCTTGCCGATCTCGGGACCGGGCGTCGTCGTCATCTGCTCGGCGCCGACCACCAGCACGATGCGGGCGGCATGGGCGTCGATGGCGCGGATGCCTTGCCTGACAGCCGCTGATCCTGTGGCACAAGCGTTCTCGACGCGTGTCGCCGGCTTGAAGCGCAGCCGGTCGTCGGCCTGAAGCACCAGGCTGGCGGTGAAATCCTGCGCCGAAAAGCCTGCGTTGAAGTGGCCGAGCACGATCTCGTCGACCTCGTCGGGGCCGATGCCGGCATGGTCGAGCGCGTCGGTCGCCACCTTGACGATCAGGTTTTCGAGCGTCTCGCCCTCAAGCTTGCCGAAGCGCGAATGCGCCCAGCCAACGATGCATGCGGTCATGGCGGTCTCCATCCTTGGCGCCAGCCTAGCATGAGGGCTCATGGCGCACTTCGCCTTTATTGTTCAAATATAAACAATCGTGCCCGCGCCGTGAAGGGCCGCAACCGGACAATCGCTTGGTGCAGGCTGGGCGGGTGTCGATTTTTTTGTTGATTGACCCGTCAATAAAAAATAATCCTGCTTCAAAGGACCCTAGCGAGATGCCGAAAGTCGGAATGGAACCCCTGCGCCGCAAGGCGCTCATCGACGCGACGATCTCGGCGATCGGCGAACGCGGCTCGCTCGACGTGACCATGTCCGAGATCGCCGGCCGCGCCGGCGTGTCCTCCGCTCTTGCCCATCATTATTTTGGCGCCAAGGATGAGCTGCTGCTGGCGACGATGCGCCATATCCTGGCCGAACTGACCATCGACATGCGGCGCGCCCTTGGTGCCGCCGGCAGCCCGCGCGAGCGCGTTTCGGCGGTCGTGGCCGTCAACTTCTCCGAGCTCCAGTTCCAGCCGGAAACCATCGCCGCCTGGCTCGCCTTCTATGTCGAGGCGCAGAAATCGGCGGCGCTGCGCCGGCTGCTCAAGGTCTATGCGCGTCGGCTGCACTCCAACCTGTTGAGCGGGCTGACCGGCATCCTGCCGCGAGCCGAGGCCGATCGCGTCGCCGAGGCGACCGCGGCGCTGATCGACGGGCTCTACATCAGGCGGGCGCTGAAGGACGGCGTGCCCGACGCCGCGACCGCAATCGCGCTGGTCGAGGACTATCTCGAAACCAAACTCGGTGGACGGCAGACACAGTGACAGCCAAGCGACCCAATTTCCTGATCGTCATGGTCGATCAGCTCAACGGTACGCTGTTCCCGGATGGGCCGGCGGACTTCCTGCATGTGCCGCATCTCAAGGCACTGGCCGCCCGCTCGGCGCGCTTTGCCAACAACTACACCGCATCGCCGCTTTGCGCACCGGGCAGGGCCTCGTTCATGAGCGGGCAGCTGCCGTCTCGCACCGGGGTCTATGACAATGCCGCTGAATTCATCTCATCGATCCCGACCTTCGCCCATCATCTGCGCGCCGCCGGCTACTACACCTGCCTGTCGGGCAAGATGCACTTCGTCGGACCGGACCAGTTGCACGGCTTCGAGGAGCGGCTGACCACCGACATCTATCCGGCGGATTTCGGCTGGACGCCGGATTACCGCAACCCTGGCGAGCGCATCGAATGGTGGTATCACAATCTGGGTTCGGTGACCGGCGCCGGCGTCGCCGAGACCACCAACCAGATGGAATATGACGACGAGGTCGTGTTCCTGGCCACGCAGAAACTCTATCAGCTCGCGCGCGAGCAGGACGATCCGGACCATCGGCCCTGGTGCCTCACCGTTTCGCTGTCGCACCCGCACGATCCCTATGTCGCGCGCAAGCAGTATTGGGATCTCTACGAACACTGCCAGGCTCTGGACCCGGAAACCGGGTTCATCGCGCATGACGAGCAGGACACGCATTCGCAGCGGCTGTACCACGCCAGCGATTATCGGTCTTTCGAGATCACCCCTGAACAAGTGCGTCGTTCCCGGCGCGGCTATTTCGCCAACATCTCCTATGTCGATGACAAGCTCGGCGAGCTTCTGGACGTCCTGCGGCGAACGCGCATGCTCGACGACACCGTCATCCTGTTCTGCTCGGACCATGGCGACATGCTCGGCGAGCGCGGCCTGTGGTTCAAGATGAGCTTCTTCGAGGGCTCGGCGCGGGTGCCGCTGATGATTGCCGGCAAGGGCGTTCGCGCCGGACTGATCGAAGCGCCGGTCTCCAATCTCGATGTAGCGCCGACGCTTTGCGACCTCGCCGGCATCGACATCGGGGCGATCGCACCGTGGACCGACGGCCAGTCGCTGCTGCCGCTTGCCAATGGCGGGCAGCGCGCCGCGCCTGTGTTGATGGAGTATGCGGCGGAGGGCTCCTGCGCACCACTCGTTGCGATCCGCGACGGCAGATACAAATTCGTCCATTGCGAGCTCGACCCGCCGCAACTGTTCGATCTCGAGACCGATCCGCTCGAGCGAGACAATTTGGCCGGCGACCCGGCCAATGCGGACTTGGTGACGGCATTCATGAGCAAAGTCCGCGCGCGCTGGGACATGGCCGGCTTCGACGCCGCCGTGCGCGAAAGCCAGGCGCGCCGCTGGGTCGTCTATCCGGCGCTGCGCAACGGCGCCTATTACCCATGGGATTTCCAGCCGCTGCAAAAGGCGTCGGAACGCTACATGCGCAATCACATGAACCTCGACAATCTCGAGGAGAGCAAACGGTATCCACGAGGCGAATGATGGCAGACCTACTCGTCCCCTCTCTCGACCATCTCAAGCAGGCCTATGCCGTCACCTCGCGGGCGACACAGATCACGCCGCTGCTGGAATCGGCGGCACTTGCGTGCGAGACGGGCGCCGCCCGCGTGTTCATCAAGCCGGAATCGCTGCAATGGGCAGGCTCGTTCAAGATACGCGGCGCCTATTGGCGGCTGAAGCAGCTTTCGGCCGACGAGGCGAAGAAAGGCGTCGTCGCCTATTCCTCCGGCAATTTTGCGCAAGGGCTGGCGGCGGCCGGCCAGGCACTCGGCATTCCGGTCACCATCGTCATGCCGATCGATGCACCCGCCGCCAAACGCGATGCCACCGCAGGCTATGGCGCCCGCGTCGTGCTGACTGACCATGGCGAGCGTGCGCGTGAGGAAGTCGCCGCCGCCAAGGCGCGCGAAATCGCCGAGACAGAAGGACTGGCACTGCTGCATCCGTTCGACGATCCGGAGATCGTCGCCGGCCAGGCGGGCGCCGGCCTCGAAGCGCTCGACCAGCTTGCCGCCAAGGACGCCAGCGCCGACCTTTTGTTCTGCTCGGTCGGCGGCGGCGGACTGATCGGCGGCGTTTCGCTCGCCTTCCACTATCTTTCACCCGCCACCGAGATCATCGGCGTCGAGCCGGAAGGTTTCAACGGCATGGGCTCGTCGCTGGCGCATGGCAGCATCGAGACGATGCCGATCGGCCCGAAGTCGATCTGCGACGGGTTGATGTCACGACGGCCCGGCGACGCTCCGTTCGCGGCGGTCAAGACCGCCGGCGTCCGCGGCATCACCGTCGACGATCAATCGGTGCGACGCGCCATGCGCATCGCCTTCGAGCGCATGAAGCTGGTGCTTGAACCGTCGGGAGCTGCCTCGCTGGCAGCGCTACTCGGCGGCAAGGCGGATGTAAAGGGCAAGACCGTGCTCGTGATGGCAACTGGCGGCAACGTTTCGCTCGCCGATTTCATCACGCATATGAACGATGGGCTGAAATGAACCATGCTTGAAGCGGATTTCGTCATCATCGGCTCCGGCTCGGCCGGCTCGGCCATAGCCTATCGGCTGTCGGAAGACGGCAAGCATTCGGTGATCGTCGTCGAATTCGGCGGCACCGATGTCGGGCCGCTGATCCAGATGCCGTCGGCGCTGTCGATCCCGCTCAATATGAGCCTCTACGACTGGGGCTTTGCCAGCGAACCGGAGCCGCATCTCGGCGGCCGCGTGCTGGCGACGCCGCGTGGCAAGGTGATCGGCGGTTCGTCCTCGATCAACGGCATGGTCTATGTGCGCGGCCATGCCCGCGACTTCGACCATTGGGCCGAAGAAGGTGCGACCGGCTGGGGCTTTGCCGACGTGCTCCCCTACTTCAAGCGCATGGAGGACAATGACGGCGGCGAGGATGGCTGGCGCGGCCATGGCGGGCCATTGCATGTACAGCGCGGCTCGCGACGCAATCCGCTTTACGGCGCCTTCGTCGAGGCGGGGCGCCAGGCCGGGTTCGAACTGACCAACGACTACAATGGCTCCAAGCAGGAAGGCTTTGGGGCGATGGAGCAGACCATTCGCGGCGGCCGCCGCTGGTCGGCTGCAAGCGCCTATCTGAAGCCGGCGTTGAACCGCAAGAATGTTAGCCTGCTCAAGGGTTTCGCCCGCCGGGTGATCATCGAGAATCAACGCGCCATCGGCGTCGAGATCGAAGCTCACAAACAGATTCAGGTCGTTAAGGCGCGACGTGAGGTGATCGTCGCCGCATCGTCGATCAATTCGCCCAAGATCCTGATGCTGTCGGGCATCGGTCCGGCCGAGCATCTGAGGGAGAACGGCATTGCCGTGGTGGCCGACAGGCCCGGCGTCGGCCGCAACCTGCAGGACCATATGGAGCTCTATATCCAGCAGGAATCGACACAGCCGATCACGCTCAATTCGGTGCTCAACCCGTTCTCGAAAGCGCTGATCGGGGCGCAGTGGCTGTTCTTCAAGACCGGGCTTGGCGCCACCAACCATTTCGAGGCAGCGGCCTTCGTGCGCTCGCGCGCCGGTGTCGACTATCCCGATATCCAGTACCACTTCATCCCGGCGGCGGTCCGCTATGATGGCAAGGCAGCGGCGAAGTCGCACGGCTTCCAGGCGCATGTCGGGCCGATGCGCTCGAAGTCGCGCGGCTCGGTGACGCTGCGCTCGCCGGACCCGAAATCGAAGCCTGTGATCCGCTTCAACTACATGTCGCATCCTGACGACTGGACGGAGTTCCGCCACTGCATCCGGCTGACCCGCGAGATCTTCGGCCAGAAGGCGTTCGATGGCTACCGCGGCAAGGAAATCTCGCCGGGCAGCCACGTGCAGTCGGATGACGATCTCGATGTCTTCATCAGGGATCACGCCGAGAGCGCCTACCATCCTTGCGGCACCTGCAAGATGGGCCGCGCCGACGACATGATGAGCGTCGTCGATCCGGAATGCCGGGTCATCGGCGTTGAAGGATTGCGCGTCGCCGATTCCTCGATCTTCCCTCGCGTCACCAACGGCAACCTCAATGCGCCGTCGATCATGACCGGCGAGAAGGCTTCCGACCACATTCTCGGCCGCACACCGCTGGCGCCGTCCAACCAGGAACCCTGGATCAATCCGCGCTGGCAGGCATCCGACAGATAGAGCATGATCCGGCGAACATTCCGCCCAAGCGAAGACGATTTGGAGACCTCCATGCGCGCCCAGCCCACGGCATCGCACTATGTCAACGGACGCTATATCGACGATGAGCAGGGCGCGCCGCTGCCGGTCATCTATCCGGCAACCGGCGAGACGATCGCCATGCTGCGTTCGGCGACGCCGAACGTGCTGGAACTCGCCGTCGAGGCCGCGCGTGCCGCGCAGCCTGCCTGGGCGCGGTTGAAGCCGGTCGAACGCGGACGCATCCTGCGCCGCGCCGCCGACATCTTGCGCGCCCGCAACGCCGATCTCGCTCGCATAGAGACGCTCGACACCGGCAAAGCGATCCAGGAGACACTGGTGGCAGATGCGCCGTCGGCCGCGGACTGCCTGGAATATTTCGGCGGCGCAGTCGCCGCCTACAATGGCGAGTCTGTCGATCTCGGCGGGCCCTTCGCCTATACCCGACACGAGGCGCTTGGCGTCTGTGTCGGCATCGGCGCCTGGAACTACCCGATCCAGATCGCCGGCTGGAAATCCGCTCCGGCGCTGGCCATGGGCAACGCCATGGTGTTCAAGCCGTCGGAAAACACGCCGCTGTCAGCGCTCGCGCTGGCTGAAATCTACAGCGAGGCCGGCCTGCCCGATGGGCTGTTCAACGTCGTGCAGGGCTATGGCGATGTCGGCGCCGGGCTTGTCGGTCATGATGTCGTCGCCAAGGTCTCGGTGACCGGCTCGGTGCCGACCGGGCGCAAGGTGCTGTCGCTTGCCGGTTCGAAGATGAAGCACGCGACGATGGAGCTTGGCGGCAAGTCGCCGCTGATCGTCTTCGACGATGCCGACATCGAGAATGCCATTGGCGGCGCCATGCTCGGCAATTTCTATTCGACCGGCCAAATCTGCTCCAACGGCACGCGGGTCTTCGTGCAGAGCGGCATCCACGACCGCTTCGTCGAACGGCTTGTCGAGCGGACGAAGAAAATCCGCATCGGCGATCCGCTCGACCCCGAAACCCAGATGGGACCGCTGGTCTCCAGAGCGCAGCATGAGAAGGTGGTCGGCTATATCGCGGTCGGCAAGCAGGATGGGGCAGTTCTGGCCTGCGGCGGCAATGTGCCTTCGCTGCAGGGGTTCGACGGTGGCTTCTTCGTCGAACCAACGGTCTTCACCGGCGTCACCGACACGATGCGCATCGCCCGCGAGGAGATTTTCGGGCCTGTGATGAGCGTGCTGAAGTTCGACGGCGAGGACGAGGTGATCGACCGCGCCAACGACACCGAGTTTGGCCTTGCCGCGGGCGTCTTCACGCGCGACCTGCCGCGGGCCCATCGCGTCATCGCCGAGCTGCAGGCCGGCACCTGCTGGATCAATGCCTACAATCTGACGCCGGTAGAGATCCCCTTCGGCGGCTTCAAGCAGTCCGGCATCGGCCGCGAGAATTCGCTGGCGGCACTGGCGCTCTATTCGCAGCTGAAGTCGATCTATGTCGAGACCGGCGACGTGGCCAGCCCCTACTGAGCCTAGCCTACGGCGCCTTCTGCGCCGTGCTGTCCAGATACTGGGTCAGCGCACAAACCAGGTGGTAGAAAATGCTGGCCGGCACATCGGTCGCCAGCGAGCGGCCGCGTTCATCGATGCGGTCGATCCACAGGCCGAGCGGCGCCGGGTCGATGTGCCAACGGAACAGGCGGCCAACGCGTTCCTCGATTTCGGGCTTGAGGTCGGGCCCGCCCGAGCCATCCAGCGCAATCGCCGCCTTGACCGCTTCGGCCTGCGGCCAGCTGCGGGAGACGCGGTCGAGCGGCAGGCCTTGCCTGGAGACGGCGCCATAGGCGAGACCGGTGGCGCGGTTGAGGCCATTGGCGATGGCCGAGGCATAGAGTTTTCGGGCGAAGCCGCTCAGTTCGGACTGGCCGCTGCGCCCGGCGAAATCGACCAGCAGGGAGGCCCATTCGAAGTGATGACCGGGCTCGGTCCAGGCCCCCTTCTCGCCGGCGGACGGTTTCCATTCGGCGTCGAAATATTCGCCCAGGGTCCAGCTTTCGGCGTCGAAGAAGTGGCTGCGGAACAGGTCGATGATGCGCGCCGCACGGCGCAGATGGGTGCGCTCGCCGGTCGCCTGGTACCAGGCGAGAAACGCCTCGAGCAGATGCATGTGCGGGTTGGAGCGGCGCTCGCCCTCCCCGTCAAATGTTTCGAGGAAGCCAGTCAGGCGGCTGTCCTCGAGATATGTGTCGAGAAAGGCTAAGGTTTCCTGACCAAGCCGCAAGGCGTCGGGATTGCCCGACATATGCGCATGCGCCAGTGCCAGCAGCACGCAGGAATGATCGTAGGCATCCTCGGTGGCGTCGGCGACGGAGCCGTCGACGTTCAGCGTGCGCACCCAACCGCCTTTGTCGGTGCGGCCATTCTTGGCCACGAAGTCGATGCCGTGGCTGATCAGCCGGTCGGCCGGACCGTCCCAGCCGCGCGCTTTGGCGACGGCGAAGGCATAGACCTGCCTTGCCATGGTGCGCATGCGCTTGGGCTTCATCAGCGGTGAGGCATCAAGGCCGAGCGCTTCGTGAAAACCGCCATGACGCTCGTCGACGCCCGATGTCGACCATAGCGGCAAGGTCTCCTGAAACAGCCAGTGATGCACGCGCCGTCGCCAGGCGCCGCTTTCGATGACGCGGTCATGCGCCGGCGTGAACCGGGTTTCCAGCCGCCCCGATTTCTCGAGCTGTTCGACGATCTTCTTGACGTGCTGGCTGTGGCTGACCGGGGCGACGAAGGTGGCGTCAGTGGTCGAGACGATGGCGACGTCCTTCATGCCGATCGCCGATAGCAGGCGCCCGTCGCTGCGGATGTAGGAGCTCTCGCAGTCAATGGCGACGACATCGCCGATGACGACATTGCCCTGGTCGTCGGCAGGGCCGACATCGAGCAGCGACTGCCAGGAGCCGAGATCGTTCCAACGGAAGCCAGCTGGCACCATGGCGATGTCTTTTGCCCGCTCCATGATGGCGTAGTCGATCGAGTTCGACGGGATGGCCCCATAGAGTTCCAGCGGCATATAGAGACCGGACAGATCCGATGTCGCCGCTCTGTAGGCCGCTTCGGTGGCCTGCCAGATGTCAGGTTGGAACGCCGCGAAGGCGTCGCGCATGGCGCCGGCGCGAAACAGGAAGATGCCGGTGTTCCAATAGAAACTTCCGGCCTGGAGATAGTTTTGCGCCGTCGCAAGGTCCGGCTTTTCGACGAAGCGCGACACGTCGAAGGTGCCGCCGCTTTCGGCCGCGACTTCGATATAGCCATAGCCGGTCTCGGGTTGCGTCGGCTTGACGCCGAACACCACGACCCGGCCCTGGCGCGCCGCCTCGGTACCGGCTTCGACACTCAGCCAGAATTGGCGCGGGGTGTTGATCTCGTGATCCGACGGCACCACCAGAACCAGGCTGTCGCCGAACTCGGACAGCGTGCGCAGCGTCGCCAGCGCGACGGCGGCGGCGGTGTTGCGGCCGGTCGGCTCGAACAACGGCCCGCCGCCGGCGAGATCGAGGCCGGCAAGGTCGGCGCGGACGCGGTCGGCATGTCGCTCCGAGGCGATCAGGAAGACGGGCGTTTCGCCTTCCGGTCGCGCCGTGAGCCGACGCAAGGTCTTGGCCAGCATCGAGCCATCGCCGGACAGATCGTGGAACTGCTTGGGGTTGTCCTCGCGCGACAGCGGCCATAACCGCGAGCCGATGCCGCCGCTCATGACAAAACTAACGATCCGCTCGGTCATTCGGGTCTCGCGCTCAGAAGCAATTGGTGACCGGTTGCTACTACACAAGCCTTAAGCGGTGTTTATGCCCTTGGAAATTCGTTTGGATGCAAGCTCGACAAATGCCTTGACCAGGGGCGATAGGTGGCGGCTGCTCGGATAGAGGGCATGCAAGCCGCCGGCCGGTGTCGTGTAGTCCGCGAGAACGTGCTGCAGTCGCCCCTCCTTGATAAGTCCTTCGGCGATCGCCTGGGGCAATTGGGCGACACCGAAGCCGGCGAGCGCGGCCGCAACGACCGCCTGCATTTCATTGGCGGCAAACCGCCCTGCCACCATGACCGTTTCCTGGCCGTGTGGCCCTTCCAGCACCCAATGGGCGCCTGAGGCCGAAGCGCCTGCGATGACGCATTGATGGTGCGTGAGGTCCGCCGGGCTTTGCGGCGTGCCGTGCCGGGCGAGATAGTCCGGGCTGGCGCCGAGCAGCCGGTGCGTGGAGCCGAGCTTGCGGGCGATCAGCGTCGAATCCTGAAGCATCCCAGTGCGGAAAGCGAGGTCTATGCCGTCCTCGACCAGGTTGAGCCTGTCGTCTGTGAGGCGGAGTTCGACATTGGTCTTCGGATACATTGCGAGAAAGTCGACCACGGCGCGGATCAGGAAATGGCCGCCAAAGCCGACCGGGGCCGAAATGCGAATCGTGCCCGACGGCTCCGCCCTCGCCTCCGCCAGGCGCAGATTTGCCTCTTCGATGGTGCGCAGGCCCTGGCTGCTCTGCTCATAGTAGAGACGCCCGGCATCCGTCAGGTTGAGGCTACGTGTCGTGCGCTGCAGCAGGCGGACGCCGACTTCGCGCTCGAGCGCGGCAATGCGGCGGCTGACCGTCGTCTTGGGCATGGCGAGCAGCCGCGCGGCAGCGGTGAAGCTGCCGGCTTCGACGACCCGAGCAAACACGACGATATCGTTGAGGTCGATCATTGTATTCAAAATTGGGACGACGTTTCCCAATTATAGTCAATTATGCATCAATTCGAAAGACCCTAACTTTGCTGCAGCCAAACAAGAAGGAGCAGACACCATGGCCAGCAAACGAGACATTCTGGTGACCGGCGCGACAGGCCAGCAAGGCGGCGCGGTTGCGCGCGCATTGTTGTCCAGAGGACATCGCGTCAAGGCCCTGACGCGCAAGCCGGACAGTGAGGCCGCACGCCAACTGGCGTTGGCGGGCGCCGAGATCGTGGCTGGCGATCTCGCTGACGCAGCCTCTGTCGTCAGGGCCGCAAAAGACGTCGAGACCATGTTCCTGATGGGCAACAGCTATGAGGCTGGCATGCAGGAGGAAACCCGCCAGGGGATCATCGCCGCAGATGCGGCCAAGGCTGCCGGCGTCGGACACCTGATCTATTCATCCGTTGCCGACGCCGACAAGAAGACCGGCATCCCGCATTTCGAAAGCAAGTATCTGGTCGAGAAGCATGTCGTCGGGCTTGGTATCCCCTACACGATCAGCGCGCCGGTCGCCTTCATGGAGAATGTTGTCGCGCCATGGTCGATCGGCGCGCTCAGCCAGGGCACTTATGCCTTCGCGATGCCTCCCGAACGCGTCCTCCAACTGGTCGCCCTGGCGGACATTGGCGGCTTCGTCGCCGCCTTGGCCGAACGGCGAGAACAGGTGTTCGGCAAGCGGTTCGATTTCGCCGGGGACGAATTGTCGGGTGAAGAGCAAGCGAGAATCCTGTCCGAGGCCATCGGTCGCCCGATCCGCTATCAGGAAATCCCGCTCGCCGTGGCGCGCCAGCAAAGCGAGGATGCGGCCCTGATGTTCGAATGGTTCGACCGCGTCGGCTACGACGTCGATATCACCGCCTTGCGCAAGGATTTTCCGGAGGTCCGGTGGCACAATCTTGCCGACTGGGCGCGAGCGTTCAACTGGAGCGCCCTGGAGCAGACCGCTTCAGCCGGCTGAGTACCCGTCGCTGACGTCTGCGCTGCTGCGACCAGGTCCCGAAGCTAGAAAGTCTGGTTGTAGGCGCCGACTTCGGGGCTGCGGCGCAGCACGGCGTCGACAGCGTCGAACATCTGACGGCGACGCTGCGACGACACCGGGCTTTCGACGACGACGACAAGCTCCGGCTTGTTCGACGAGGCGCGCACCAGGCCCCAGGTGCCGTCCTCGGCGACGACGCGCACGCCGTTGACGGTGATCAGATCAATGATCTTCTGGCCGGCGAAGCTGGCGCCATCGCGCTGCATCGCCTGAAAATCGGCAACCACCCGCTCGACCACGCCATACTTCACATCGTCGGCACAGTGCGGCGACATGGTTGGGGTGCCGAAGGTCAGCGGCAGCGCCCGGTAGAGGTCGGCCATCGAACTGCCGGGGCTGCGATCCAGCATCTGACAGATGGCGATCGCGGTGACCAGCCCGTCGTCGTAGCCGCGCCCGATCGGCGGATTGAAGAAGAAATGGCCTGACTTTTCGAAGCCGGCGACGGCGCCGAGCTCGGCGACGCGGCGCTTGATGTAGGAGTGGCCGGTCTTCCAGTAGTCGGTGACGGCGCCGTTGGCGCGCAGCACCGCGTCGGTGTTGAACAGGCCGGTCGACTTGATGTCGACGACGAAGGTCGAGCCGGGGTGGAGCAGCGAAATATCACGCGCGAGCATGACGCCAACCTTGTCAGCAAAAATCTCGTTGCCTTCATTGTCGACGACACCGCAACGGTCGCCATCGCCGTCGAAGCCGAGCCCGACATCGGCGCCGGTCTCCAGCACCTTGTCCCTGATGGCATGCAGCATCTTCATGTCCTCGGGATTGGGATTGTAGCGCGGGAACGTGTGGTCGAGTTCGACATCGAGCGGGATGACCTCGCAGCCGATGCGTTGAAGCGCTTCCGGGGCAAAGGCGCCGGCGGTACCATTGCCGCAAGCGGCGACCACTTTCAGCTTTCGCGTGATGCGCTTGTCCCGGACCAGATCATCGAGATAGGTCGCGCGGAAATCGCGGACGAAGTCATAGGAACCGCCGCCGGTGAGGTCGAAGTCGCCAGCCAGCACGATCGCCTTCAGGGCGCTCATCTCCTCCGGGCCGAAGGTCAGCGGCCGCGCCGCGCCCATCTTGACGCCGGTCCAGCCATTCTCGTTGTGCGAGGCGGTGACCATGGCGACGGACGGTGTGTCCAGCGCGAACTGGGCGAAATAGGCCATCGGCGACAGCGCCAGGCCGATATCCCTCACCTTTGCACCGGCGGCCATCAGGCCGGTGGCCAGCGCCAGTTTGATCGACAGCGAATAGGAACGGAAATCGTGCCCGGTGACGATATCGGGGCCAGCACCGAGACGGCGGATCAGCGTGCCAAGCCCCATGCCAAGCGCCTGGACTCCGATCAGATTAAGCTCCGGCGGCTGCGCGGAGCCGGGATGACCGAACCACCAGCGCGCATCGTATTCGCGAAAACCCGACGCCTTGATCAGCGCCTCGGTTTCGAATTCGAAGCTGTTGGGGCGGGCTTCGCCAACGATTTTTGGGGGCAAGACAGCAAAGCTCCAGGCGGCAGAAATACGATCCATCGAGGCGGCGGTCTAGCACACAAGGCTTTATGCCCGGTTTATCCCGGGTGGAAATCCGGGCTTTCCGGGAATGCCCGACGAAAGACGACGAAATGCGACAGAACCACTGCCATTGCCGCTTGCAGGAACGAAGTGCGGCGGCTATAAGCCCGCGGTCTGGTCACGGAGTGTAGCGCAGCCTGGTAGCGCACCTCGTTCGGGACGAGGGGGTCGCAGGTTCAAATCCTGCCACTCCGACCAGAAAAAACAGATACTTAGGTATTTGTTTCTCCCGATACCCCACAGATTGCTTCGCCTATTTATCCACCGCGCCCACAGTGGTCAGGCGCGTGAACGCGCGACATGCCCTTGTGGCAGTCCCACGGTCGCCGTCGACCGACATGCAGGGCACTCGTTCGCCTGCAAGCGCAACTCGGTGCGCGAGGGACGACTGTATCCCTGCGGAAACAACTTGATGAAAAACTTCGCTACCCATACCATGCCACACCTTGGTGAAATCTGATCAGGAGGTCAGTGGAATCGGTCGGGTTTTGAGCCAGTGCAAGGTAGGGAGGATAATCATGGCTTCCGAAGTACAGGCCAACAATGGCGTTAACGTAGAGGCGCTTCTCGCCGCAAAGGAAGCGCTTTCCAACGCCCCGGAGGCCGCGCAATTCAAGTGGCGCGCGGCTTGCGAATGGAAGGACGGCACCCACAGCCACTCAACAGTCGAGAGCTTTTACGGTCTCGGCCAGGACCAGCATCGCAAGACCACGTTCGCATTCGATGCCGACCATCCGGAGGTCTTCGCTTCCTTGGATAAGGGCGCCACGCCTGTCGAATACGTGCTGGTCGGGCTGGCGAGTTGCCTGACCGCCGGCATCGCCGCGGTTGCCCAGAACCGCAATATCCAGTTGAAGTCGGTGAAGGCGACAATCGAAGGTGACATGGATCTCGCCGGCATACTCGGCATTGACAGCGACGTCCGCAACGGCTTCAGCGGCATCACGGTGAAGTACAACATCGACGCCGACGCCAAGCCCGAGGACATCGAGGCTCTCGTCGCTCAGTCGCAGAAGCGATCTGCGGTCTATGACATTGTCACCAATCCGACGAACGTCACGGTCGTGGTGAATTGAAAGGCACTTCGAGCGGTAGACTCTGAGAGGGCGCGATTAGTTCCGTCACCACCGTGATCGTCGGTGCAGGGCACGCGGGGCTCGCGATGAGCCGCTGCCTCGCGGAGCGTTCGATCGACCATGTACTGCTGGAGCGCGGCGAGATTGCCCATACCTGGCGCACCGAGCGGTGGGATTCGCTGCGGTTGCTCACCCCGAACTGGCAGAGCCGGCTACCGGGCTTCCGCTATGACGGCGGCGACCCCGATGGCTACCGAACGATGCCAGAGGTGATCGATTTCCTCGGGAACTATGCCAAGGCGATCTCGGCTCCGGTCAGAACCCACACGGCCGTCACCTCGGTTCGCAGCGACGGGGCGGGATATCTCGTGCGCACGGATCGCGGCGAGTGGCGGTGCCGGACCGTGGTGCTGGCGTCGGGCGCCTGCAACATCGCGCGCCTGCCCGATTTCGCCGTCCGCGTGCCGCCGTCGGTCACCATCCTGACGGCGCAGTCCTACCGCAATCCGGGTCAGGTCGCCGACGGTGGCGTGCTGGTGGTGGGCGCGTCGGCCAGCGGCACCCAGATCGCTCAGGAACTGCAGCGTTCGGGGCGCCAAGTGACCCTGTCGGTGGGCGAGCACATCCGGGCGCCCCGCGTCTATCGCGGCAAGGACCTGGAGTGGTGGATGGACGCCGCCGGCGTGCTCGACGAGCGCTACGACGAGGTAGACGACATCAGGCGGGCACGACGGGTTCCTTCGCTGCAGCTTGCCGGCACGCCCGACCGCACCACCCTCGACCTCAATGCGCTGGTCGACCTCGGGGTCCGGCTCGTCGGCCGCCTCGCCGGCATCACCGAAGACGGCAAGGCCCAGTTTGCGGGGTCATTGCGCAACATGTGCGCGCTTTCCGATCTGAAGATGGCCCGGCTGCTCGACCTCATCGACGAATGGGCGCGCGACAACGGCCTGGACGCGACGGTCGGGCCGCCGGATCGCCCGCCGCCGACCCATGTCGAGGACAACCCGCCGCTCGGCCTCGACCTCGCCAGCGGCGCGATCAGGACGATCATTTGGGCCACCGGCTACCGTCCGGACTACTCGTGGCTGGAGCTGCCTGTCCTCGACCGCAAGGGTTACGTCCGTCACGACGGCGGGGTTGCTGAACATCCGGGCCTGTACCTGATGGGGATGCAGTTTCTGCGCCGCCGCAAATCTGCGCTGATCGACGGCGCTGGCGACGACGCGCGTGATCTCAGCGCCCATCTGGCATCGTACCTCGGGTAGAATTCAATCCAAGACCAGGGGAACAGGTCGGTTGCCGCGACACCTCCGAATTCGGTGACCCGCAATCATATTCCCAAGTGCAACTTCGGCTTCCAGAAGGGGCGGAACAACTCAATCTTTGGACAGCGGTTCATCACCACTTTCAAGCCTGCTTCCTCCGCCAACCGGGCGGCAGCGTCATCGCGCACGCCAATCTGACCCCACAGAACCTTGGCATTGATGGCGATGGCCTCCTCGGCAACGTCCAACAGATCTTCGGAACGGCGAAAAACCTCGACCATATCGACAGGCCGGTCGATGGCCGCCAGCGACGGGTACACCTTGAGCCCTCGGATTTCATCCAGACCGGGACTGGGGTTGACGGGGATCATATCGTAGCCGATCTCGTGCAGCACCCGCAGTACACCATAGGAGAACTTGGTCTTGTCGGGGCTGGCCCCCACCATCGCGATGGTTTTGACCGATTTCAGAATTCCTTGCAGATAAGCCTCCGGATAGGGCTCATCATGGTTCATATGGGTCATTTCTGTTCGTCCAACGGGGTCGCAATATCGGCTTTCAATTCATGAGCGGCCAGGGGGTCAAGGAAGGGGTTGCGGTAGAGCTTGTCGTGACTTTCAACGCCGACCTCCAGCGTGCAGTCGCTCAAAGGGCGGGCGACGCAGAGGATTATGTAGCCATTGTTGATCTGGCGGTTGTTCAACGCCCGCTGCGCTTGCTGATTGACTTTGCCGCTGATTATTTTGGCCGCACAGCTTATGCAGCCGCCATACTGGCACCCGTAGGGCAAATCCACGCCCTGCTCGCGCAAGCTTTGCAAGAGGGGCTTGCGGTGATCGACGTCAAAGGCCGCACCGCCTTGGTTCGCGAGAGTGATGGTGAAGCTGGTCATACCCAGATGTCACTCGTGCAATCACCGCCGGGATAACGGGTTTCATGGCAGCGGCTTGGTCCATTTGGTTCCTTGCCAAAATCGACAACAAATCGCGGATCGATTTCCATGCCGCCGTTCTCGGTATCGCAATTGACCATCAGCATGCATCCGCCATTGGTGCGGATTTCCGGATAGAACTGATTGTCCCAGGTGGAGAAAAGCGAGGTTGTCACATACAGGCGCTTGCCGTCGAGGCTGAGCTGTATCATCTGAGGCCCGCCAGTCACTTTCACGCCATTGACCTCAGGCGCACGGCCGAGAAGTCCGCCCATCCACACTTGTCCAGTAAGCTTGGCATTGTGAGGGTCCGAGATGTCGTACTGACGGATGTCGCCGTGCAACCAGTTACAAAAATAGAGGTATCTATCGTCCATGCTGAGCAGGATGACCGAGATCACGCCCGGAATCGGGATCGGCCATTCGGGATGTGGCTCATTGTCGACATCGATAATTTTTTCCCATTGCCAATCACCCGCCGCATCCTTCCACCAATGGATGATATTTGCTGAAAGGGCCGCGCCAACAAAGCCGTGACTGCTGTCGGGATTGTGGTGGAACCGCACTTCCAGTGGGATCAGGCCATCTTCACCGAGATAGAATGTTTGCTTCGGCTCCTTCTTTTCAAAATCCCAGAAATGGATCTCCCGGCCATATTTCAGATGGCCAACCTCTTCCAGGTCAAAACCAGGCATGAAGGTATTGGGAGCGGCCCACTCCGAACTGACCATTACGTTGTGTCGCGGCTGGTACCAGAAATCATAACCAAACTTGATACCGCCCATGGAGTTTTCCCAACGGCCGACAATCTCGAACTCCTTGCTGAGTTGCAAATAGCCGCCGGGGGCGTTGCCCTGAGCGTCGCCAAGCATGGAAACGATGATGTCCGAGCCGAGGCAATGCACCGTGTGCGGTGCCGACAAGTTGGTCCTGGCTTTGATGTCAGCCCCGTTTATGACTTTGAACAGTGTCGGATTGCGGGGATCGGTACCGCAATCGACAATGTGCAGATTGGACGAGCGCACACCCGGCACAATCAGATATTTCCGCTCCATGCTCGCGTCGCCATGGCACGACGAGCACGCATTCCAGCCCGAGTGATGAAGCTCATCGCCAATGCCCGGCATTTGCAAACGTGAAATCACCTGGCTGTAGGTCGAACTCTCGGGGTCGACATCAGTGGTGCACAAATAGTCCGGCTTCTGAATGCCCGTGCCGGTGTAGATGGCAATCGTATAGAGCAGCTTTTCGCGAGGTGCGGTCATCGCCTCGGCTGGGGAAGCATAGCCCGGTCCACAGCAATGATTGGTCATGGGTAGGTCCCCAATTTGAACAGATCACTGGGCAGCCCCTACGGGGTCAGGCTGGAATGTTAGTGCATGCTTGGCATCGGCGCTACGGCCGGGTTGGCCGCCGGGGGGACGGAATGCGAACACCCCCGCTCCTCCCCACGGAAGCCTCAGAGGAACAGGAAAGTCGACGAAAGGCCGACTGGCCGATCAACGGGCGACCGGCCAGAACCCGCGTCGCACCTATCGGAGGCCGAAGAAGCTCAATATCGCAATTACGATGACCACCGCGCCAACGAGCCAAATGATGTTGTTCATAATCGTTCTCCTGTTGCCTGGGGAAGCCCGCGCCTCTGGCGGAGAACGCGGGCCGATCAGACTTTGCCGGCTGATCTTCAGCAGACACGGATGTCGGCTGTGAGGAGTAGAACAATTAGGCGCGCCTAATGTTCCGCCATTGGCAAATCGAGAGATGGCCTGGTGAATTTGCCTTTGTATTAGCTGCGCTTCATATTTGTTGTTACGGCGGCGACAGAATGCCGGTCAGGTCCGGAGCCATCATGCGCAAATTGGTTGTCACAGCAGCAGTCGCACTTGCCTGCGGTTGCGCGCCCTCGCAGGCAAACGACGAGCGGTCATGCAAGATAGTAGCGGCGGCAGCGCAGCTCTCCGGAAAGACCAACTGTAGCGAAGGTGATATCGCTGCGATCTCTGGCATGAGCGGCAAGGAACTGCCGGAGGCCGTAGCCAGATATTGCGATTTTTGGGGGCAAATCGTTGTGCTGCCCGACGTGAGCGAGACCGACGCGTCGAGACGCATCGTTCTTTGCAAATACCATCAGCGAGAGGCAGCCCCTTCTCAGCCCTAGGCGATGCGATCGCCCCTCTTTCGACATGCCGCAAGCGTTTCGGGCTGGCCCAAGCAGGCCGGAACCAAATTGATCACGGGCAGTTATCCAAACGAAGGGCCAATTCAGGAAATGGAGAAACTGCAATGAAAACAATGATCATGTGCGCGTTGGCGCTTTCCGTCGGCTTGCCGGCCATAGGTTCGGCAGCCGAGGCCGATGTGGTCATAAGAACCCACCATCGACACCACAACAGCGTCAGGATCATCAACGAGGACGGTCAGCGCTTGCATCACCGCCGCCATGGCGAAGTTGCGTTCTATGATCATGGACGCCGGCATCATCGCGGAGACATGGTCGTCGTGAGACGGCATCATCGCCCAGACACCGTCGTCGTGACAGGCTCCGTTTCCACTCACCGTCACTATCGCCACCACCCCGTGGTCATCGAAAACGACGGCTACTGATCGCCCCCTGCCTGCCCAAGCGAACACGAAAAGAAAGCCCGCCCCGGCGTCAGCCGGGACGGGCTTTCCCGTTTACCAGTCATTGTTTTAGTGCACTCGACGAAAACCAACTTCGAGTGACAGAGAACGTTCCTGAAATTTGCGGGAACCCCGTGTGTTCATGTGGCGATGGGCTCACCGATAGGTTCCCCAGCGATCGGAAACTTTGACGAAGATCGCCGTCGGCTCTAGTAGTTCGATGCATATGATAGAGCCAGTGAAACGGCTGTGCCGGGGTGCGGACATGAATCTGATTTCAACGACAGCCTCACCACCGGCTCTTGTGATTGCACTGTTTCTTCTCGCCGGCTGTTCGTCGATCGGCCGAACCGTCGATCCGGCGAGATACGACAGCATGAGCTGCACCGAGATCAACAGCGCGATGGGTGACGTCGCGCGCGACATCTCGCAAACCGCAATCACCCGCGGCAAGGTCGCCAACACCAGCGTTCCACGCTGGCTGCTTGGCGGCGCACGCGTGAAGGGCGCGGTCGCGGAGCGCGAAACGGCCAGGATCGACCGCCTGAAACAGCAGCAAGCGGCTCTTGCCAGCGCCAGGGCACGCCGATGCACCTCGCCTTCGCAATGAGCTTGAGCTCACCCGGGCGGACGCGCTTCAGGCGCTCAGCCTGAAGCGTGTGACGTCGATCGCGGCGGCCATCAGCGTCTGTGTGTAGGCGTGCTGCGGGTTGCTGAAGATCGCCTCGGTCGGCCCCTCCTCGACGATCTTGCCTTGCTTCATGACGATGATGTAGTCGGCCATGGCGCGCACGACCGAGAGATCGTGACTGATGAACAGGTAGGACAGTTCGTGGTCTGCCTGCAGCTTGCGCAGCAGTTCGACGATCTGCTTCTGCACCGATCGGTCGAGCGCGGAGGTCGGTTCGTCCAGCACCACCAGCTTGGGCTTCAGGATCATGGCCCGCGCGATGGCGATGCGCTGCCGCTGTCCGCCGGAGAATTCGTGCGGGTAGCGGTTGCGGGCGTTGGGATCAAGGCCGACTTCGTTCAAGGCCTCGACCGCGCGCTGATCGCGCTGCTTGCCCGACAGGTTCGGCTCATGCACGAGCAGCCCTTCGGTGATGACCTGGCCGACGGTCATGCGCGGCGACAGCGAGCCGAACGGGTCCTGGAAGACCAGTTGCATCTCGCGCCGCAGCGGCCGCATCGCTTGTCGGTCGGCGGTGGAAATGTCGCGGTCGCCGAAACGGATGAGGCCGTCGCTCGGCAACAGCCGCAGCAAGGCGCGGCCGAGCGTCGACTTGCCTGATCCGGATTCACCGACAATGCCGATGGTCTGGTTGCGCTGCAGCCGGATCGAGATGTGGTCGACGGCGCGCAGCATCAGCGGCTCGCCAGCAAGAAACCCGCCGCCGATCCTGAATGTCACTTCGACATTCCTGCCTTCGAGCACCACCGGGGCGTTGGCGGGCGGCGGCGCCTTGCTGCCCGTCGGCTCGGCCGCCAGCAGCATTTTCGTATAGGCATGCTGCGGATTGACGAAGATGGCTTCCGCCTCCCCCTCCTCGACGACCTCGCCCTGGCGCATGACATAGACGCGGTCGGCGAAGCGCCGCACGATGCCGAGATCGTGGGTGATGAAGACGATCGCCATGCCGAGCTTGCGTTGCAGCTCGGCCAGAAGCATCAGGATCTGCGCCTGGATGGTCACGTCGAGCGCCGTCGTCGGCTCGTCGGCGATCAGGATGTCCGGGTCGTTGGCAAGCGCCATGGCGATCATGACGCGCTGGCGCTGGCCACCCGACATTTCGTGCGGATAGGATTTCATCCGCCGCTCGGGATCGGGGATATGCACGAGGCGCAGCAGCTTGAGCGCCTCTTCGTGCGCCTCGGCGGCATTCAAGCCCCGATGCCGGCGGATCGGTTCGATCAGCTGGTTGCCGATCGAATAGAGCGGATCGAGCGAGGTCATCGGCTCCTGGAAGATCATGCTGATCTTGGCGCCGCGAACCTTGTTCAGTTCGAATTTGCTCAATGTCAGAAGGTTGCGGCCGCGATAGTCGACACTGCCGGTGGCTTCGCCATTCGACGCCAGCAGGCTCATCGCCGCCATCATCGTCTGGCTCTTGCCGGATCCGGACTCGCCAACCACGGCAACGGTTTCGCCTGCATTGACGTGGATGTTGATGCCCTTCACCGCCTCGACCGCGCCATCGAGCGTGCGGAAGCGGACGCGCAGGTCCTTGACGCTGAGGATCGTTTCGGAAGCAGCCATCTCAGCGGTCCTTGGGGTCGAGCGCGTCGCGCAGGCCGTCGCCGACGAAATTCAGGGCGAACAGCGTCGAGACGAGGAAGAAGGCGGGAAACAGGAGCAGCCAGTTGGCGGTGCCGATGTTCTTGGCGCCGACCGAGATCAGCACGCCCCAGCTGGTCATCGGCTCCTGCACGCCGAGCCCGAGGAACGACAGGAAACTCTCCAGGATGATGACCTGTGGCACCAGCAGCGTCATGTAGATCACCACGGGACCGAGCAGGTTGGGAATGACGTGGCGCAGCAGGATGCCGCGCTGGCCGACGCCCAT
Source organism: Mesorhizobium sp. P2_C7 (assembly GCF_056404515.1). NCBI lineage: Bacteria > Pseudomonadati > Pseudomonadota > Alphaproteobacteria > Hyphomicrobiales > Phyllobacteriaceae > Mesorhizobium > Mesorhizobium sp. P2_C7. The sequence continues at coordinate 128,963 of NZ_JBFUDW010000010.1, forward strand.
GGCTTCCGCCGCCTGGACATATTCCTGGCGGCGGATCGACAGCGCTTGGCCGCGCACGATGCGGGCCATGTCGAGCCACAGCACGGCGCCCACGGCCAGGAACATCAACACGAAGTTGCGGCCGAAGAACACCACCAGCATGATGACGAAGAAGATGAAGGGTAAGGAATAGAGCACATCGACGATGCGCATCATCACCTCGTCGACCTTGCCGCCGGCAAAGCCGGCCGCGGCGCCATAGACCACGCCGATGACCACTGCCACCACCCCGGCGAGCAGACCGATGGCCAATGAGATACGCCCGGCCATCAGCGTGCGCGACAGCAGATCGCGGCCGGTGTTGTCGGTGCCGAACAGGAAATACTGCTGCTTGACCGAGGCGCTCATCGTCACTTCGAGGCCGTCGGGCGACTTGCTTTCGATCTTGGTGTCGTCAAAGGCGTCGGAACGGTCGAGATAGCGGATGTTGCGGTCGTCGATCAGCTTGGTCGACTTGACGGTCACGAAGACCTGGTTGCCTTCCTGCCGCCATTCCTTGATGTCGACCCGCATGCGCTTGATCGCTTCGGTGAGCGCCGTCTCGATCATCTCGGCCTTCGGATAGGCCGACAGGCTTGGCGGCATGCGCACATAGTCGGCATAGATGGTGGTGTATTGATGCGGCACGAACCAGGGCCCGAACACGCTGACGACACCGATCAGGGCAAGGTAATACAGACTGAACATGGCGGCGCGATTGGCCTTGAGGCGCGCCCAGGCGTCCGCCCAGAGCGAGCGGCCGATGACGGCGGGAGCCGTGGCTGCGATGTCAGTCATAGCGCACCCTCGGGTCGACGACCGCGTACATGACGTCGACGATCAGGTTGAAGACGATGGTGAAGATCGCGATCACCACCACCGTTCCCATCACCAGCGTGTAGTCGCGGTTAAGCGCGGCATCGACAAAATAGCGGCCGACGCCCGGAATGGAGAAAATTGTCTCGACGATGACCGAGCCGGTCAGCAGCGCCGCGGCTGCCGGGCCGGTGAAGGAGACGATCGGCAGGATGGCGCCGCGCAGCGCGTGCTTGACCACCACCGACCAGTCGGAGAGGCCGAGCGCGCGGGCTGTGCGGATATGATGGGACCGTAAGGATTCGATCATCGAGCCACGCATCAGCCGGGCGACGATGGCGATCTGCGGCAGAGCGAGCGTCAGCACCGGGCCAACCTTGTTGATGAAGGCGCCATCGCCCCATCCGCCGATCGGCAGGAGCTTCCAGGTCAGCCCGAACAGGAGCTGGATCACCGGCGCGATGACGAAGGTGGGGATTGTGCTGCCGGCGGTTGCCAGCGCAATCACAGTATAGTCGCCAAGCTTGTTCTGGTTGAGCGCGGCAATGGTGCCGAGCACCGAACCGAGCAGAAGTGCAAGGACAAGCGCCGAGGTGCCGAGCTGGATCGAAATCGGCAGCCCCTTGGCGAACAGTTCGGTGACGGTGAAATCCGGCATGTTGTAGCTCGGTCCGAAATTGCCGCGCAGCAGATTGCCGAGATAGTGGACATATTGCAGCCAGAGCGGATCGCCTAAGCCGAATTGCGCTTCCAGATTGGCCCTGATCTCGGGGCTCAGCCCTCGCTCCTGGTTGAACGGGCCTCCCGGCGCGACGCGTATCAGGAAGAACGCCATGGTCACGATGACGAACAGCGTCGGAATGGCGGTCAAAAGCCGCCTTAGTACATATCGCAGCATCGGTGCCCCGCTTGATCCAGAGCAGCGCGCGTCCAGTTGGACGATTGCACTCTAGCCTTCAAATCTTCGCACCGACATTGCCGAAAAGCGATTCCGGTTCCCGGGCCGATGCGATGGCAAACCAGCGCCGCCGCGCATTCAATGCGCGGCGGCTTGGCCAGGGATCAGTCCTTGCTGATGAAGCGCGACGGATGCACATCCATCACATTGTCGTCGAAGCCATGCAGCTTCGAGGAAACGATATCGTGGAAGCTGTAGTAGAGAAGCGGAATGTTACCGACGTCGTCGACAAGGATGCGCTCGGCCTCAGTAAGGTCCTTCATGCGCTCTTCTGGCTTGCCACCGGCAGCCGCCGCCTTGTCCATGGCCGCTTCATATGCCGGGCTGACATAGCTCGAATAGTTGTTGCCGCTGGCCTTGCGTGTGATGCCGAGGAAGGTCTCGGGATCCTTGTAGTCGGCGATCCAGGCGGCACGCGCCACGTCGTAATTGCCCTTCTGCTCGAGGAAGGAATAGTGGGTCTTGGTGTCAGTGTTGAGCAGCGTGACCTCGACGCCAAGCGGCTTCAGCTGTTCCTGGATGGCGACCGCGGTGTTCTTGTGGTTTTCCGAGGTGTTGTAGCGGATCTCCATCTTCAGCGGATGCTCGGGCGTATAGCCGAGTTTCTCGAGGATTTTCTTTGCGGCGTCCTCGCGGTCGATCTGCGGCATGTCGGCGTATTTGGCCATTGCCGGCGTGTAGCCGGCTATGCCCGGAGGCACCATCGAATAGCCAGGCAGCATCGAGTTCTGCCAGACCTTTTCGGCGATGAAATCGCGGTCGATCGCCATCGAGATGGCGTTGCGTAGCTCGACATTGTCCCAAGGCGCCTTGTCGGTCTTGATCGCATAATAGTAGGTGCCGAGATACGGTCCGACGCGGACCTGAGCGCCGAACTTGGCCTTAAGGTCAGCGAGCTGTTCGGTCGGCAGGTCGCCGTAACTGTCGAGTTCGCCGGCCTCGAAGCGCTTCATCGCCGATGAACGGTCTTCGGTCGGGATATAGTTGACGACGTCCATCTTGACGGTGGCGGCGTCCCAGAATTTCGGATTCTTGACCAGCTTCATGTGGTCGTTGGGAATCCACTCGGCCAGCGTATAGGCGCCGTTCGAAACGAGATTGCCCGCCTTGATCCAGTCGGCGCCGAGCTTTTCGATTGAGGCCTTGTTGACCGGATAGGTGGCCTGGTGGGTCAGCATCTCCAGGAAGTAGGGCGTCGGCGCCTTCAGAGTCACTTCAAGGGTGTTGGTGTCGATCGCCTTGACGCCCAAATCCTCGGGCTTGCCTTTCTTGGTGTTGACTTCCTCGGCGTTCTTCACGGGATAGAGCATGGAAGCGTATTCGGCGGCGGTGGCCGGATCCTCCAGCCTACGGAAGGAGTAGACGAAGTCGTCCGCCGTCACCGGGCTGCCATCCGACCACAACCCGTCCTTGCGCAGCTTGAAGGTGTAGACGGTGCCGTCATCCGATACGGTCCAGCTTTCGGCGGCGCCCGGTATGAGGTTCGTCTTCTGATCGTGCATGACCAGTCCCTGGAACAGGTCGCGAATGATATCGGCTTCGTAGACGGTCGAGGTCTTGTGCGGGTCGACCGTCTCCGCCTCGGCGGCGGCGCCTCTGTTGTAGACGGTCTCGGCGAAAGCCGGCGTGTAGAATGTGCCGGCTGCCAATGCCATCGTCGTGGCGAACACAGTCGCCTTCAGCATGTTTTTCAGCATGAAGTTCTCCCTGTCGGCGCTGCCGTCGGCGCGCCTTTGAGTGTTGACGCCCCGGAGCCGATGTCTGACCCCTTTGAGCGCGCCGCCGGTTCCCTTCCTGCGGCTGGTGCCCAGACACTAACGCGGAGAATTTTTATTTCAACAGACTCTCTGGGTCACCCAAAGTAAGGCGGGACGAAAACTGTGTCGTGACGGCCGAAACACCAGCCGAAACCAGAAGCTTGACTTGGTTTCCTCACCTCGACGCCATCCTTCACCGGGAATCTGTGGCCGCGCCAGTTTGGCGGAATGTGTTAATGCGTTCTTAAGCAACCATAGGTTACATTACGACTGCCTTCTATACGATTCTGTGTCAGACGCGTGGCAGTCATGAGTACCCGGTCAAGTAAATCAATAAGAATCCGGCAGATAACGCGGAAATTTCAAGAAGAATCCGGTACTTCGGCGGTTGAGTTCGCCTTGCTCTCGCCCATCTTCATCCTCCTTCTGCTCGGAATGGTTGCATACGGTATATATTTTGGCGCCGCCAACTCGATCCAGCAGATCGCGGCGGATGCGGCCCGCACAGCAATTGCCGGACTGAACCAGACCGAGCGCCAGACGCTCGTCGCCAGCTTCGTCACCAACAATGCCGGCGGATATCCCTTCGTGGATGCCAGCAAGTTGACCTACCAGGCCAACGACAGCACGGCCGACGGAAGCCAGTTCGTGGTGTCCATCCAGTACGATGCCCGCAACCTGCCGATCTGGAATCTCTTCCCAGGCATCGCCATGCCGGGAAGTACGATCAAGCGCCAGTCAACGATAAGGGTCGGGGGCATCTGAATGCTGCTGCGGGCTTGCGATGCGATCGGCCGGCTCGCCCGATTGATGCTGGCCGACAGACAGGCGAACATCGCCGTCATGACCGCGTTGAGCGCGCCGGTCGCGCTGGCGCTGGCTGCGGTGGCAATCGACGAAGCCTCGATCTATACCGAGCGCCGCGAAGCCCAGGCAATGGTGGACCTTGCTGCGATCACCGCTGCCTCGAACATCACCAAAGTCGACACCGCTGTCGTGACCACGCTGACCGACAACGGCATGCCGGGCGTGGTCGTTCAAGGCTCGGGACAGACGATCGCGCCGGCCGTCGGCAAAACCGTCGTGTCGGTCACGCCCGGCCGCTACGCGGCATCAACCGCCAATGTCAGCCAACGCTTCCAGTCCGGCGTAACGCCCTACAATGCCGTCCGTGTCACCCTGAAGAAGATCCCTGCCCGCTATTTCGCGAGTTCGCTGCTCCCCACTCCCGTCATCGGCACCGAGGCCACCGCCAGCATGACGCCGCAGGCGACGTTCTCGGTCGGGTCGAGGTTGCTCAGCGTCAATGGCGGCATTCTCAACGCGCTGCTCAGTGGACTTCTCGGCGGCAACATCTCGCTCAGCGTCATGGACTACAACGGGTTGATCTCGGCCGATGTCAGCGTGCTCTCGTTCATAGACGGTCTTGCCACACAATTGAGCCTGACCGGCGTCACCTATTCGGACGTGCTGGCATCGAATGTGACTGTCGGCCAGATCGCCACCGCCATGGCCAACGTGCCCGGGCTTGGCAACACGGCCAAGCTGGCGCTGCAGACCATCGCCTCGAAATCGACCAGCACGGGCAAGATCCCGCTCAACAAGCTTGTCGATCTCGGTTCAGTCGGCAGCTTGGCTCTCGGGCAAAGACCAACCGGCCTTGGGCTAGACACCAACGCCATGGGCATGCTGACCGCTGCCGCCGTACTGGCCAACGGCACCAACCAGGCCCAGGTCAATCTTGGCGCCACCGTACCCGGGCTTCTGTCCACGGCGCTTACCATTGCCATTGGCGAGCCGATGCAATCTTCGCCATGGCTGGCGGTCGATGGCATCGGAACCGTGGTGCGCACCGCCCAGACGCGCATCAAACTGGTTGCCAGCGTCGGTGTCGGCACGCCCGGTCTCGGTGGCGGTATCAGCCTGCTGGCCGTCAATCTGCCGCTCAATGTGGAAGTCGCTTATGCCGAAGCCAAACTGACCGACATCACCTGTCCGACCGGGCCTTCCAGCATCAATGTTTCCATCGCCGCGCACCCGGGTATCGCCTCGTTGCATCTGGCCAACAGCAACAGTTCAGTCTTCCGCGACTTCAGTCAGCCGCAGACGTTCACCGACGCGGAGATCGCGGATGTGAGCCTCCATATGCTGCTGATCAACATTCCGCTGATACAGGTGATGGGTTCCGCCGCCACCGCGATCACCAACAACAGCCCGACGACGCTGAACTTCAATGCGACCGACATCGCCAACAAGACGGTCAAGACCGTTTCGACCCGCAACATATCGCAGTCGCTGACCACATCGCTGGTCGGCAACCTGTCGCTTTCGGTCAATGCGCTTGGTCTCGGGATCGATCTGACCGCACTGCTCGCAACGGTCAAGCCGGCAGTCATGGCCGTGCTGAACGGCGTAACGGCGCCGGTCGACGACCTGCTCTACAACGTGCTTTCGGCGCTCGGTGTCGGCGTCGGTCAGGCCGATGTGCGTGTCACCGGTGCGACCTGCGGGCGCGCGGTTCTCGTTCAATAAGGCATCAGCAGCCCAAGCGGGATCACTTGCCTGGCAAGCGGCGGCCGACGCACTGAATCAGTCGAGCTGACCAAGGAAACAGCCAAGCGTCGGCAGCGAGATCTGGCTCTCTTCAACAACCCCGCGGCCACCATCAATAGCCACGACAGCTCCTGTATCTGGCGGCAACGGCCAATTCGCCGGCTCCTCGGCGAAGTTGAAGACACACAGAAGTTTCTCACCGCCGTCTTCGCGGATGAAGGCGAGAATTTCGCCGTCCGCATCGAGAAACCGGATCGAACCTCCGACCAGCGCCGGATGCCCCCTGCGCAAGTCGAGCATGGTCCGATAGAAGGCGAGCACCGAGGCGGTGTCGGCGTTCTGGACGTCGACCGCGCGGGCGCGATGGCCGGCCGGTATCGGCAGCCACGGTTTACCGGTGGAGAAGCCCGCATTGTCGGCACCGGCCTCCCAGACCATCGGCGTGCGACAGCCGTCCCTGCCCTTGACGCCCGGCCAGAAGCGGATGCCAACGGGATCGCGCAGATCCTCGAAGGCGAGTTCCGCCTCCTCCAGGCCGAGTTCCTCGCCCTCGTAGAGACAGATCGATCCGCGCAGGCAGGAGAGCAGCATGATCGAGAACCTTGCGACCGTATCGGGTTCGCTGCTCGGCCTCGTCCAGCGGCTGACATGGCGCACCACGTCATGGTTGGAAAACGCCCAGCACACCCAGCCGTCGGACACCGCTGCCTCGAAGGCTTCGACGCAGCCCCGCACGTGCGCCGCCGAGAATTGTGGGCCAAGCAGGTCAAAGGTGTAACACATATGGAGCTTGTCGCCGCCGGTGGTGTAGGCGGCGAGCGTCTGCAGAGAGCGGCCTTCGTCGCCGATCTCGCCGACGGCGGCGCGGTCCTCGTACTCGTCGAGCAGCGCCCTGAAGCGCTTGAGGAACGCCAGGTTTTCCGGCTGCGTCTTGTCGAACAGATGTTCCTGGTAGAGGTAGGTGTTGATCTCGCTGTTGATGCCGGCGACGCTTGATGCCAAGGGTGGATTGCTGCGCAGCCAGCGGTCATGGACATAGTAGTTGACCGTGTCGAGCCGAAAGCCGTCGACGCCACGCTCCAGCCAGAACCGTACCGTTTCCAGAAGCGCGTCCTGGACCTCCGGATTGTGGAAATTCAAATCCGGCTGAGAAGCGAGAAAATTGTGCATGTAGTACTGCCGGCGGGTCGAATCCCACTCCCAGGCCGGGCCACCGAAGACGGAGAGCCAGTTGTTGGGCGCGCCGCCATCGGGCTTGGTATCGGCCCAGACATACCAGTCGGCCTTGGGGTTGTCGCGGCTGGCGCGGCTTTCGACGAACCATTCGTGCTTGTCGGATGAGTGCGACAATACCTGGTCGATGATGACTTTCAGGCCGAGCCGATGCGCCTCGGCGACCAGCGCATCGAAATCCTCCATGCCACCGAACATCGGGTCGACGGCGCGATAGTCCGACACGTCGTAGCCCATGTCAGCCATCGGTGACTTGAAGAAGGGCGACAGCCAGATGGCGTCGACACCAAGGGAGGCGATATGCTCCAGGCGGTTGGCGATGCCGCGCAGATCGCCGCTGCCGTCGCCGGTCGTATCCTGGAAGGAGCGCGGATAGATCTGATAGATGACGCAGCCACGCCACCATCCGATCCGGTCACCTGCCGCCATTGCGCTTCTCCCCTGTGCCGGCCTGTGCGGCTGCGCATTCGATCATGAAGATCACCGTGCGCCCCGATACCGGCCGCTCGATGTCGGCCGCCTCAGCCGTTTCAATGGCCGGCTCCCAGAAAAATCCCTCGCGAGGCGGCAGGGTGAAAATGCAGGCCCGGCGGTCGCCATTGATGAGCACCGCAAGACGGCGTTCGTCATCGCTGTCGCCGCCCAGGATCATGACCAGGCGGTGCCGCTGCGGGTCCTGCCAGCTTTGTTGGTCGAGCGGCGCGCCTGTTTCGGTCAGCCATGCGACGTCCGCTATGCAGGAAGTTGCTGGTGGCCGGCCCGTGAGAAAGCGCGTGTCGGAGAGTGCCGGCACCGCTCGGCGCAGCGTCGAAAGCAGGACCGTGTAATGCTCCAGCGCCTGGTCGCGCCCGGCCCAGTCGAGCCAGGTGATCGCGTTGTCCTGCGCATAGGCGTTGTTGTTGCCCTGCTGGCTGCGGCCGAATTCGTCGCCGGCCGTCAGCATGATGGTGCCGCGCGAGGCAAACAAAGTGGCGAGCAGCGCGTGCTGATCGTTGAGGCGCGCCGTGGCTACGGCCGGCTTGTCCGCATCGCCTTCCACGCCGTTGTTCCAGGACAGGTTTTCATTGTGGCCGTCGCGGTTCTGCTCGCCATTGGCCTGGTTGTGCTTGCGCTCGTAGCGCACGATGTCGGCCAGGGTCATGCCGTCATGGGCGGCAATGAAATTGACCGTGCGGCTGGCGCTCTGTCCGTTTGCGGCAAACACATCGGACGAACCGGCGAGCCGGGTCGCCAGTGCGCCGACCATGCCGGCGTCGCCGCGCCAGAAGCGCCTGATATCATCGCGATACTTGTCATTCCATTCGAGGAAAGGCGGCGGAAAATTCCCGAGCTGATAGCCATCCGGACCGATGTCCCAAGGTTCGGCGATCAGCACGCGATCGGCCAGCAGCGCGTCCTCGCCCATCGCCTTCAGCAACGGCGCCTCGGCGTCGAATGTCCCTTCGACCCGTCCCAGAATGGGCGCCAGGTCGAAGCGGAAACCATCGACGCCGGCATCGCGGACAAAATGGCGAAGCGTGTCGAGGACCATCTCTCCAGCGATCGGGTGGTCGCATGCCACCGTGTTGCCCGTCCCGGTGTCGTTGGCCAGCCTGCCGTCCGGCGTGTGCCGGTAATAGGCCTGGTTGTCGAAACCGCGCAGCGACAGCGTTGGCCCGAGCCGGTCGCTCTCGCCGGTGTGGTTGAAGACAAGATCCAGAATGACGCCGATGCCGGCCTGCCGCAGCGCGGCGACCGCGTTTCGCAATTCCATGATGCCGCCAGGTGCAAGGCGTGGATCAAGCGCCATGAAGGTGACGGGATTGTAGCCCCAGGCGTTGCGCAGCCCGAGCGGCAGCAGGTGCCGTTCATCGATCGACGCCGTCACCGGCATCAGTTCGACAGCACTGACGCCAAGCCTTTGCAGGTGCTCGATAACCACAGGATGGGCGAGAGCAGCGACCGTGCCGCGCAGCTTCTCGGGAATGTCCGGATGCAGCATGGTGAAGGCACGCACCGGCACTTCGTAGATCAGGCCGCCGGGCTGGAACAGCGGCGGCGCTGCCGGCACGGGTTTCGGCAAGGCAGCGGCAATGGCCTTTGGCATCAGCGGCGCGGTATCGAGGCCCTCGCCCCTTCGCCGGGTCAGCCGCCAGTCATAGGCGTAAGGCCTGTCGATCCCGAGGGCGTAGGGATCGATCAGCATTTTTTCGGGGTCGAACCACAGGCCGCGATCCGGCGCATAGTCGCCATCGGCGCGAAACCCGTAGCGGGTGCCAGGGCCAAGACCGGCGACGAAGAGCGCATGCACGCCCTCGCCTTCCGGCTGCAGCTCAAGCCGTTCGATTTCCTGGTTGCCCTGCTCGTCAAAAATCGAGACCCAGAGCCGGCGGGCGGCCTGCGACCATGCGGCAAAGCGAATGCCGCCCTCCGAAACAAGCCCGCCAAATCGCGGCCGCTGATCGGCCGGCATCGCAGATTTCATTAAGTGATGACACTCGGCTTGGCGCGGCCGGTATGGCTGCGAATCCCTGCAATATCATCGGCCGCCGATATCAGATCGGCAAGGGCGGCCTGGGTATCGAGATCGTGCCGCGACGTGTCCGGCTCGTAGCGCTCGATATAGACGCGCAAGGTCGCGCCCGACGTGCCGGTGCCCGAAAGCCTGAAGACGACACGCGAACCGCCTTCGAACAGCACCCTGATGCCCTGGTGTTCGCTGGTCGAACCGTCGACCGGATCGTGATAGGCGAAGTCGTCGGCGCTGGCGATCGTCATGCCGCGCACCTTGGTCCCCGGCAATGAACCGAGCTTGGCGCGGAGTTCGTCGACCAGCGCGTTGGCGCGGTCACTTTCGACCTCCTCATAGTCGTGGCGCGAATAGTAGTTGCGGCCATAGGTCGCCCAATGCTCGGTGACGATCTGCTTGCAGCTCTCACCGCGCGCGGCGAGGATGTTGAGCCAGAGCAGCACCGCCCACAGGCCGTCTTTTTCGCGGACATGGTTTGAGCCGGTTCCGGCACTTTCCTCGCCGCAGATTGTCGCCATGTCGGCGTCGAGCAGGTTGCCGAAGAACTTCCAGCCGGTCGGAGTTTCATAGATGCCGATGCCGAGTTTTTCGGCGACACGATCGGCCGCGCCACTGGTCGGCATCGAGCGGGCGATGCCCTTCAGGCCTTCGCTGTAGCCGGGAGCCAGGCGGGCGTTGGCGGCAAGCATGGCGACCGAATCCGACGGCGTGACGAATATGCCCTTGCCGATGATCAGGTTGCGGTCGCCGTCGCCATCGGAGGCGGCGCCGAAATCCGGCGCGTCCGGCCCCATCATCTCGTCATAGAGATGCTTGGCATGGACAAGGTTGGGGTCCGGATGGTGGCCACCGAAATCGGGCAGCGGCTTGAAGTTGCGGCAGGTGCCGTTGGGCGCGCCAAGCCGGTTTTCCAGGATCTCCTTGGCGTAGGGGCCGGTCACCGCGTGCATGGCGTCGAAGCGCATGCGAAAGCCGTATTTGAAATTGGCGCGGATGGCGTCGAAATCGAACAGGCTTTCCATCAGCTCGGCATAGTCGGCGACCGGATCGATGATCTCGACCGTCATGCCGCCGGCCTTGACCGTGCCGATCTTGTCGATGTCGATCGCCTCGATATCGGTGGTCTTGAAGCTCGCAATCGTCTTGGTCTTTTCGAAGATCGCGTCGGTCAGCTTTTCCGGCGCCGGACCGCCATTGCCGGCATTGTACTTGATGCCGAAATCCTCGTGCGGGCCGCCCGGATTGTGGCTGGCCGACAGGATGATGCCGCCGAAGGTCTTGTATTTGCGGATGACGTGCGAGGCGGCCGGCGTCGACAGGATGCCGCCCTGCCCGACCATCACCTTGCCGAAGCCGTTGGCGGCGGCCATGGCGATCGCCTTCTGGATGACCTCGCGGTTGTAGAAGCGGCCATCGCCGCCGATCACCAGGGTCTTGCCTTTGAACCCGTCGAGCGCGTCGAAGATCGACTGGATGAAGTTCTCGGCGTAGTGCTCCTGCTGGAACACCGGCACCTTCTTGCGCAGGCCCGACGTGCCGGGTTTCTGGTCGGAATAGGGCTTGGTGGGGACGGTCCGTATCATGCTTCAGGCAACCCTTTTCGAAAGCAGCAAGCGATAGAGTTCGACATATTTTTCGGCGCTCTTGTCCCACGACACATCGGCTTTCATGCCCTGGCGCTGCAGCGATTCCCAGACCGCCGGACTGGCGTGTGCGTCGACGAGGCGGCGCACGGCGTGCAGCAGGGCGCCGGCATTGTTGGGCGCGAACTGGAAGCCGGTCGCAACGCCGGCCGAGACGGCGGCCTCGTTGGCATCGATGACCGTATCGGCCAGGCCGCCGGTGCGGGCAACCACAGGCACGCAGCCATAGCGCAGGCCGTAAAGCTGCGTCAGCCCGCAGGGTTCGAAGCGCGAGGGAATGACAATGGCGTCGCAGCCGCCTTGCATGATGTGCGACAGCCCCTCGTCATAGCCGATGACGACGCCGATGCGGCCACGATGTCGAGCCGCGGCGGCGAGCAGCGCGCCTTCGAGGCCGGCATCGCCCGAACCCAGGATGGCCAGCCGCGCGCCCCTGGCAACGATGCCGTCGACGACCGTCGCCAGTATGTCCATACCCTTTTGCCAGGTCAGGCGGCTGATGACACAGACGATCGGGCTGTCGTCGCGCTCGAGGCCGAAGCGGTCCTCCACGGCAGCCCTGTTGGGCGCGCGCGCCTTCAGCGTCGCGGCCGTATAGTCGGAGACCAGATGCTTGTCGGTTTCCGGGTCCCAGATGCCGGTGTCGATGCCGTTGACGATGCCATAGAGATCGCTGGAGCGCATGTTGATAAGGCCGTCGAGACCCATGCCGAATTCGGCCGAGCGGATCTCCTGCGCATAGGTCGGACTGACCGTGGTGATTGCCCAGGCCGCCTGCAGGCCGGCCTTGAGGAAACCGACGCCGCCATAATATTCGACGCCGTCGAGCGCCATCGCCACCGCCGGCAGGCCAAGCTCGCCGAAGATGCCGGCGCCGAACTGGCCTTGGAAGGCAAGGTTGTGGACGGTCATCATCGAGGGGACACCGACCGCCTTGCCGTAGCGCATGTATGCAAGCGTCATCGCCGACTGCCAGTCATGGGCATGGACGATGTCGGGCTGGTAGCCGGAGATGGCCCCGCCGGCGATGTCGCCGCCGACCTGGCTCAGCGCGGCGAAACGCCGCCAATTGTCAGGCCAATCGACGCCGGTCGCATTGCCATAGGGGCCGCCGGGGCGGTCGAACAGATGCGGCGCGTCGAGCACGAACAGTTCGAGCCCGGCGAGCTGGACGGAATGGACGGAGGCCTTGGCGCCCTGCAGCAAGGGATATTGCAGAACGGCCTTCTTTTTCTTGAAGGCCGCCATCACGGTCGGAAAGCCGGGAATGAGCGTGCGCATGGTCACGCCCTTGGCCGCCAGCGCGATGGGCAGCGCACCGGTTACGTCGGCAAGCCCGCCGGTCTTGATCAGCGGAAAAATCTCGGGCGTGACCGACAGAACCTGCATGCGCCTACAATCCGATCCTGTCTGTCCTAGAGCCCTTTGTCTTGACCCAATTCCGGACGGAAAACCGTTTCACACTTTTCCTGGAATTGCTCTAAAGCGCCAGCTTGTCGATCATGTCCTGGGTGACCAGACAGATGCCCTTTTCAGAAACACGGAAGCGCTTGGCGTCGAGGACGGGGTCTTCGCCGACTACCAGCCCTTCCGGTATCCTAACACCATGGTCGATGACAACGCGCTTCAACTTTGCGTTCCGGCCGACATGAACGTCGGGCAGCATGACCACTTCTTCGAGCGTCGAATAGGAATTGATGCGCGCGCCGGTGAAGATCAGGCTTCTCTTCAGCGAGGCACCCGAGACGATGCAATCGCCCGAGACCAGCGAGGAGACGGCGGAGCCGCGGCGGCCATCCTCGTCATGCACGAACTTGGCCGGCGGCTTCAATTCGGCGTAGGTCCAGATCGGCCAGTCGCGGTCGTAGAGGTCAAGTTCCGGCGTGACGTCGGTCAAATCGATGTTGGCTTCCCAATAGGCGTCGACCGTTCCGACGTCGCGCCAGTAGGCCTCGTTCTCGGCGGTCGAACGGACGCAGGACTTGGCGAAGCGGTGGGCGATCGCCTTACCGTTCTGGACGATATAGGGAATGATGTCTTTGCCGAAGTCGCGGCTGGAGCCCGGCTCTGCGGCGTCGCGGCGCAGCTGCTCCATCAGGAACTTGGTCTTAAAGACATAGATGCCCATCGACGCCAGCGCGAACTCCGGCCTGTCGGGAATGCCGGGCGGATCGGCGGGCTTTTCGACGAAGGCAATGATGTTGTCCTTGGCGTCGACATGCATGACGCCGAAGCCGACGGCTTCCATGCGCGGCACTTCGAGGCAGCCAACGGTGACGTCGGCATTGGCGTCGACGTGCTGGCGAAGCATCATCTCGTAGTCCATCTTGTAGATGTGGTCGCCGGCGAGGATGACCATGTATTCGGGCCCGTAGGCCTCGATGATGTCGATGTTCTGGTAAACCGCATCGGCCGTGCCCTCATACCACTGCGTTTCCGAGACACGCTGGCTGGCCGGCAGGATGTCGAAACTCTCGTTTCGCTCGGGCCGCAGGAAGTTCCAGCCGCGCTGCAGATGGCGGATCAGCGAATGCGCCTTGTACTGGGTGGCGACGCCCAGGCGGCGAATGCCGGAATTGAGCGCGTTGGAGAGCGCGAAGTCGATGATGCGCGTCTTGCCGCCGAAATAGACGGCCGGCTTGGCGCGTCGGTCGGTCAGTTCCTTGAGGCGGCTGCCACGGCCGCCGGCCAGTACATAGGCCATGGCATCGCGCGCCAGCGGCTGGGTCCGTTTCAAGTCTGCCATTTCTACCCTCCCAAGTTACTCAGTCTCGACATGTTACCCGGTTTCGGGGGTCAGTCCGCAACGAGTTCGAGCATGATCGTCGACAGCGGCGGCAGAAGCATCGTTGCCGAGATGCCTCCTCCCTCCGCCCGCGCCTCGACCATGCCGCCATTGCCCTTGCCGGAACCGCCATATTCCGCAGCGTCGGTGTTGATGATTTCGCGCCAGTTTCCGGCCGTCGGCAACGGCACGCGATAATTGTCGCGCGGCACCGGCGTGAAATTGGAGATGACGGCCACCGGGCTGCCGCCCGGCGCGCTGCGCAGCCAGGCAAAAACCGAATTCTGGCTGTCGTCGACGATCAGCCAGGAAAACCCTTCCGGTTCGCAGTCAAGGCCATGCAGCGCCGGGCGCGAACGGTAGAGATAGTTGAGATCGCGCACCGTCTGCCAGACGCCGCGATGCGGGCGGAACTCAAGCAGGTTCCAGTCGAGCGCGCGTGCCTCGCTCCATTCGCGGCGCTGCGCGAACTCCTGCCCCATGAACAGCAGCTTCTTGCCGGGATAGCCCCACATGAAGGCGTAGTAGGCGCGCAGCGTCGCGAATTTCTGCCAGTCGTCGCCGGCCATCTTGCCAAGCAGCGTACCTTTGCCGTGCACGACCTCGTCATGCGAGAGCGGCAGCACGAAATTCTCCGAGAAGGCGTAGGTCAGGCCGAAGGTGAGATCGTTGTGGTGGTGCTTGCGGAATATCGGCTCCTTGGAGAAATACTCCAGCGTGTCGTGCATGAAGCCCATGTTCCACTTGAAGCCGAAGCCCAGCCCGCCTTCATGCACCGGTGCCGAGACCTTTGGCCATGAGGTCGACTCCTCGGCGATGGTGATCACGCCCGGATGGTGGCCGTAGACCTCCTTGTTCATCTTCTGCAGGAAGCTGACCGCCTCGAGGTTCTCGCGGCCGCCCTTCTCGTTGGGGATCCATTCGCCCTGCTTGCGCGAATAGTCGAGGTAGAGCATCGAGGCGACTGCATCGACGCGAAGCCCGTCGACATGATATTTCTCGGCCCAGAACAACGCGTTGTTGACGAGGAACGACACCACCTCGCGGCGGCCGAAATTGTAGATCGCGGTGTTCCAGTCGGGATGAAAACCCTTGCGCGGATCGGCGTGCTCATAGAGCGCGGTGCCGTCGAAATGAACGAGGCCGTGCTCGTCGACGGGAAAATGCGCCGGCACCCAGTCAAGAATGACACCGACGCCGGCACGGTGGGCGCCATCGACGAAGCGCGCAAAGCCGTCCGGATCGCCGAAGCGGGCTGACGGCGCATAGAGTCCGGTTGTCTGATAACCCCACGACGGATCATAGGGGTGTTCGGAGATCGGCATGAACTCGATGTGGGTGAAGCCGGTCTCGACTGCATAGGGGATCAGCCGGTCGGCCAGTTCGTCCCATGACAGGAACGTGCCGTCGTCGCGAAGTTGCCAGGACCCGGCATGGACCTCGTAGATCGAGATGGCTTCGCGCCGATGATCGGCATTGCGCCAGAAACTGCGATGGGCCTCGTCGCCCCACGGATGCGCCGGCGGCACCGCGGTCACCGAGGCGGTCGCCGGCCGCAATTCGGACTTGAAGGCGAACGGATCGGCCTTCAGCGGCAGCCTGACACCATCGGGCCCGATGATCTCGTATTTGTAGGGCCGGCCGGCGCCGATATCGGGAATGAACACTTCCCAGATGCCGGTGTCGCGGCGGTCGCGCATCGAATGCCGGCGGCCGTCCCATTCGTTGAAATCGCCGACCACTGAGACGCGCCGCGCGTTGGGAGCCCATACGGCGAAATGCACGCCCGTGGCGCCCTCGTGCTCGATGACATGCGCGCCGATTTTGTCGAACAGCCTGAGATGCGAGCCCTCGGCGATGTAGTAATCGTCCATCGGCCCGAGCACCGGACCGAACGAATAGGGATCCGTCAGCCACCAGTCGCCGCCGGCGTTCCTGGCATGATAGCGCAGCGGCTGACGCTTGCGGATCGACAGCTTGCCTTCGAAAAACCCACCGTCGTCGCGCCTCGACAGTTCACCGGCGATGTTGCCGGTCAACGTATAGGCGGTGACGAACTCCGCATGCGGGACGAAGCAGCGGGCAAACAGGCTCTTGCCGACCTCATGAACGCCAAGGATAGCGAAGGGATCGCCATGCGTGCCGGCAACAATCGCCGCGACATCGCTGGCTGCCGCCAGTCCGTCCGGCCCGCTTGTCGCAGCGGTCGCGCGCGGCTTCTTCATCAGGCAGTGTCCCTCCCCGGGCACGACTCTTTGTTCTTGTGCATGTCGTTATCCCAAAACCGCTACGCACTTTCGGGCGACATGCACCAAGTCTTTGTTTTTGTGTATGTCGTTGTCCCAAAACCGCTATGCACTTTTGGGCGACATGCACAGGACCACATTGTTCGCGGCCTCATGCAATCACATCAGACAGGCACGTTCCAGATTTCTTTCGCATATTGGCGGATCGTGCGATCGGAGGAGAACCAGCCGACACGCGCAACGTTGCGGATTGCCTTGGCGTACCAGTCGGGACTGTTGCGCCAGACGGCATCGACTTCGCGCTGCGTCGCGGTGTAGGCGTCGAAATCGGCGGCGACCATGAACCAATCGCTCTGATAGAGACCGTTGATCAAGTCGCGGTAACGCTCCGGATCGTCCGGCGAGAAGACGCCCGACGATACGGCGGCCACTGCCTGTGCCAGTTCGGGCGATGCTTCGATCACAGCGCGCGGGTTGTAGCCATTGTTGCGCCGCTCGGCGACCTCGGCCGTGGTCAGGCCGAAGATGAAGATGTTGTCGTCGCCGACGCATTCCTTGATCTCGACATTGGCGCCGTCGAGCGTGCCGATGGTCAGCGCGCCGTTCAGCGCGAACTTCATGTTGCCGGTGCCCGAAGCTTCCATGCCGGCGGTCGAGATCTGTTCGGAAAGGTCGGCTGCCGGCATCATGATCTCGGCCAGGCTGACATTGTAGTTCGGCACGAACACCACCTTCAGCAAACCGCGCACGGCCGGGTCGCGGTTGATGACCTTGGCGACGTCGTTGGCGAGTTTGATGATCAGCTTGGCGTTGTGGTAGCTGGGCGCCGCCTTGCCGCCGAAGAATTTCACGCGCGGCATCCACTCGCGTTCCGGGTGTGAGCGGATCTGGTCGTAGAGCGCGATCGCTTCGAGGATGTTCAGGAGCTGACGCTTGTATTCGTGGATGCGCTTGATCTGGATATCGAACAGCGCCGAGGGATCGACCTTGATGCCGAGCCGGTCGGCAACGAGATTGGCCAGCCGCGTCTTGTTGGCGCGTTTGACAGCGGCGAACTTGTCGCGAAAGGCGGCATCGTCGGCGAAGGCATCGAGACCCTTGATGGCGTCGATGTCATCGAGAAAACGGTCGCCGATCGCCTCGCGGGCAAGCGACGTAAGCCCGGGATTGCATTGAATCAGCCAGCGCCGCGGCGTGATGCCGTTGGTCTTGTTGTTGATGCGATCGGGATAGAGCTTGTGCAGGTCGGCGAACACCGTCTCCTTCATCAGGTCGGTGTGAAGGGCCGAAACGCCGTTGATCGAATGCGAGCCGACAAAGGCCAGGTTGCCCATGCGCACCCGGCGGTCGCCATTTTCCTGGATCAGCGAGATGCGGCTGATCTGCTCGTCCGAGAACTGGTCGGAGGCACGCGCCTCCAGAAGCACTTCGGCATTGATCGCATAGACGATCTGCATGTGGCGCGGCAAAAGCCGCTCGAACAGCGGCACCGGCCAGCTTTCCAGCGCTTCGGGAAGCAGCGTGTGGTTGGTGTAGCCGAAGGTGCGCTTGGTGATGCTCCAGGCCTGGTCGAAGTCCATACCGTGGACGTCCATCAGCAGACGCATCAGCTCCGGCACCGCGATGGCCGGATGGGTGTCATTGAGATGGATCGCCGCCTTGTCGGGCAGCGACTTAAGATCACCATACTGGCTGAGATGGCGCTGGACGATGTCCTGCAGCGAGGCGGTGGAGAAGAAGTACTCTTGCCTGAGCCGCAGCTCCTGCCCGGCCTTGTGCGAATCCGCGGGATAGAGCACGCGTGACAGGGCATCAGCCTTGTTGCTTTCGGCAAGCGCGCCGATGTGGTCGCCGGCATTGAACTTGTCGAGCAGGATCGGATCGACCGGCATGCCCGACCACAGCCGCAGCGTGTTGACGCGGTTGGCCCGCCAGCCAACGACGGGCGTGTCATAGGCGACGGCCAGGACATGCTCGGTCGGCTTCCAGACATGGCGTTCGAGCCGGCCGTCCTTCGAGGTGATCGATTCCACCGAGCCGCCGAAACCGACCTCGAAGGAGCGTTCGCGCCGTTCGAACTCCCAGGGGTTGCCGTGATCGAGCCAGGTCTCGGGCAGTTCGACCTGCCAGCCGTCGTGAATCTCCTGGCGGAACATGCCATTGGCGTAGCGGATACCGTAGCCATGCGCGGGAATATCGACGGTCGCCATGCTTTCCATGAAGCAGGCCGCGAGCCGGCCGAGGCCGCCATTGCCAAGTGCCGCATCCGGCTCGAGTGCGGCGATGAGGTCGAGATCGACGCCAAGCGAGGACAAGGCTTCGCGCATATTGTCCATCAGGCCGAGATTGGAGAAGGCGTCGCGCATCAGACGGCCAATGAGGAACTCCAGCGACAGATAGTAGACGCGCTTTTCCTTCTGGTCGTAGGCCTCTTTCGTCGCCTGCATCCAGTGATCGACAATACGGTCGCGCACGACCTTGATCGAGGCGGTGAGCCAGTCGTACTGGGTCGCGACGGTGGTATCCTTGCCGACCCTGTATTTGAGGGCCATCAAGACTTCCCTTGCGAGCGTCTGCGGGTCAGGATTTTTGAGCAGTGGCGGGAGGGGTTCGGATGTCATAGCGCGCGTCATGCTGCCTCTCGTACGGTTGCCATGATCATACCGGCTTTCATCGTTCCTCCCAGCCCATGCTAGCCGATACTCCCACATGTTCAATCGATTTAGATGAACCCGCGCGGAGTTACCCTGCGGCAATTTGACAGTTCAGGCCGCCAGTGCCGCCTCCGGCGGAACCTTGGCTCCCGTCATGAAGGCCACGGCATCCGACATCGTATATTGCTTGGGATCGATGACGCAGAGGCGACGGCCCAGCCGGTGGATGTGGATGCGGTCGGCGACCTCGAAGACATGCGGCATGTTGTGCGAGATGAGCACGATCGGCAGCCCGCGCCTCTTCACGTCAAGCATCAACTCAAGCACACGGCGGCTTTCCTTGACGCCGAGGGCGGCGGTCGGCTCGTCCATGATGACGACGCGGCTGCCAAAAGCGGCGGCGCGCGCCACCGCAACGCCCTGGCGCTGACCGCCGGAGAGCGTTTCGACGGGCTGGTTGATGTTCTGGATGGTCATCAGCCCCAGTTCGGAGAGCTTTTCACGGGCGATCTTCTGCATCGCCGAGCGGTCGAGCCTTCGCAGCCACTGTCCGACAAAGCCCGGTTTGCGGATCTCGCGGCCGAGAAACATATTGTCGGCGATCGATAACGCCGGGGACAGCGCAAGGTTCTGGTAGACGGTCTCGATGCCGGCCACACGCGCCTCGATCGGTGAGCGGAAATGCACCGGCTGGCCATTGAGTTCGATCGTGCCTGAGTCCGGAATGACCGCCCCACATAGCGCCTTGACCAGCGTCGACTTGCCGGCACCGTTGTCGCCGATGACAGCGAGGATTTCGCCTGGCAACAGGTCGAAATCGGCATTGTCGAGGGCAACAACCCTGCCGTAGCGCTTGTTGAGGCCTCTAGCTTGAAGAACCGGAGTGTCGTTCATGCCGAAATTCTCCTGATCCATTGGTCGATGGTGACAGCAACGATGATCAGCACGCCCACGGCGAAGTCCTGCCACAGCAACTCAAGCCCGGAAAGCGCAAGGCCGTTGCGGAAAACGCCGACGATCAAGGCGCCGATCAGCGTTCCAACGATCGAGCCGCGGCCGCCAAACAGGGAGGTGCCGCCGATCACGACAGCGGTGATGGAGTCGAGGTTTGCGGTCTGGCCTGCCTGCGGGCTTACGCCACCGATGCGCCCGATCAGCACCCAGGCGGCGATCGCGCAGATGAAACCGGCGAGCCCGTACACGGCGATCAGGGTCCGTTTGGTGTTGATACCGGCCAGTCTGGCTGCATCCGGATCATCACCAGTGGCGTAGATGTGTCGACCCAACGCCGTTCTGTTCAGCACGTACCAAATAACGAACGCCAGGATCAACATGACCAGCGAACCATAGGTCAGCACCCAGCCTTTCAAGAAGGTCCAGTCGAGCCCGAGCGTTTTTGAGAAGAAATCATAAGGTTTGAAGATCGTACCCGTCCACTGCAGGAATGGCGCCGCCGCCTCCATGTCCTGCTGGCGAATGGTTTCGCTCTGGGAATACCAAACGTTCAGCGCGCCAAAAATGCTCCAGGTGCCAAGCGTGACAATAAAGGGCGGCAAGCGCAGCATCGTCACGATCAGGCCGTTGACGACGCCGCATGCCAGACCGCAGAGCAACCCGAGCGGAAATGCGATCAATACCGGAACGCCGTAGACGACCGCGGTCCGCCCCATCACCACCGAGCACAGGATCATGATAGCGCCGACGGACAGGTCGATTCCGGCCGTAAGGATTATCAGCGTCTGCGCCACACCGAGCACAGCGATGATCGTCACCTGCTGCAGCACCAACGAAAAGTTGAACGGAGCAAAAAACTTGTCCGGCGCTGCAATCGAAAAGATGACCACACCCAACAGCAGAACGAAAAAGGGAATGGACGTGGGAAATTGATGAAGGAAGGCCTGGAGGCGGCGGATCGCGCCGGCATCCGACTCATCAAAACTGGCCAGGGCTTCAGTGGCACCCTTCAGCCCGCGTTCGGCGGTGACCGAACCCGCGGTATCGTCGCTCATCAGGCAATCCTCCCCAACGCCTCGCTGTCAGGGGGCGCCACGTGCGCCCCCTTTGAGTTCTGGACAATAGTCTTCATGGAATGATGTTGAAAGGCGCTCAGCCCCAGCAGAGCTTCAGGCCTTCCTCGACCGAAATCGACGTCACGCCCTCAACCGGCTTGGCTGTGATGAGTTGCGCACCGGTGTCAAGGAAGCCCATCTTCGGGTCGATATCCGGAATCTTGCCCGAGACGATCGCCTCTAGCGCCATCGCCGCCATCTTCAGCGGATACTGCTGGCTGGTCGCACCGATTACGCCTGCCTGAACGTTCTTCACGCCAGGGCAACCACCGTCGATCGAAACGATCATCACGCTGCCGTCATCCTTGCCTACTGCCTTGAGCGCTTCCCACGCACCGGCCGCGGCGGGCTCGTTGATTGTGTAGACCACGTTTACATCCGGGCACTTCTGCAGCGCGTTCTCCATCGCCGTGCGGCCCTTCTCCTGGTCGCCTTGGCTGATTTCGTGATCACAGATACGCTTGTCGTCTTCGTCGCCGTATTTGTTGGGATCCTTCACGTCGATCCCGAAGCCCTGCATGAAGCCCTGATCGCGCAGAAAATCGACGGTCGGCTGGTTGGTCGCGAGATCGAGAAATACGATCTTGGCGTCCGCTGCCTTGTCGCCCAGGGTCTTGGCAGCCCACTGACCGATCAGCATGCCGGCCTTGCGGTTATCGGTCGCAAAGGTCGCGTCCGCAGCGTCCATCGGATCGAGCGGCGTATCGAGCACAATCACCTTGAGGCCTGCGTCGCGCGCCTTCTTGATGGTCGGCACAATCGCCTTCGAGTCGCTCGGCACGATGGCAAAACCCTTGGCGCCGGCCGAGATCAGGTTCTCGATCGCCGCCACCTGGCCGTCATTGTCGCCGTCGAACTTGCCGGCGGCGGCGATCAGGGTAACGCCAAGTTCCTTAGCCTTGGCCTGAGCGCCCTCACGCATTTTCACAAAGAACGGATTGGTTTCGGTCTTGGTAATCAGGCCGACGGTATCGGCCGCATACGAGGCGCCTGCCATCGCGCCGTAAAAGGCAAGGCCGGCAACAGCCGCCTTCATGATATTCCATTTACCCATGACTTCCTCCCAATGATGCATTTTCGGGTGCCGGCCAACCGGCCTCCATGGCATCCACGACATTCTCCCAGCATGGACGCCTTATCGCAACAGACACCAGTCGACGATTGCTGTCAATAATTAAATCACTCTTATTTATTATTGACAGCCTTGCGCCATTCACCCATTCTGACCCAAAAGCAGTGAGGGGAAACGACGGGAGGAACAAAGGTGGAGACCGGCATTGCGAGGCACGGTTCGCCTGAGGCAGCCGAGAGCCGTCTGCACCGTGGCACCAACCAGAGCGGCATGCGGGACCACAACGAGCGGTTGGTGCTCTCGCTGGTGCGCCAGCACGGCAGCCTGGCTAAGTCCGACATCGCCCGCATGACCGGGCTTTCGGCACAGACGGTTTCGGTCATCATGCGCGAACTGGAGGAAGAAGGCCTTCTGCTGCGGCAGGCGCCGTTGCGCGGCAAGATCGGCCAACCCTCGATCCCGATGGCGCTCAACCCCGATGGCGCCTACTTCATTGGCCTGAAGATCGGCCGCCGCAGCGCCGAACTCGTGCTGATCGACTTCCTTGGCCAAGTCCGTTCGATGCTGCAGCATTCCTACCGCTACCCGGCGCCACGCGAGACCGTGGAGTTCGTCACCACAGGCATGAAGAAGATGCGTGGCGAGCTGACGCCCGCGCAGGACAAGCGCATCGCCGGTCTGGGCATCGCCATGCCGTTCGAATTGTGGAACTGGGCCGATACCGCAGGCGCCCCGCGCGATGCCATGGACGAATGGCGTCACCGCGACATCAGGGCGGACATCCAGGCGCAGTGCGATTTTCCGGTTTACCTGCAGAACGATGCGACTTCAGCCTGCGGCGCTGAACTCGTTTTCGGCCAGACCGGTGCTGCTCGCGACTTCGTCTATTTCTACATCGGCGCCTTTGCCGGCGGCGGCATCGTGCTGAATGGCCGGCTTTTCGGCGGGCCAACCGGCAATGCCGGAGCACTCGGCTCGATGCCCGTGCCGGGGCCGGATGGCAAGCCGACCCAGCTGATCGATGTGGCGTCCATCGCCATGCTCGAAAAGGCTCTCAATGCGCGCGGCGTCGAGGCTTCGCATCTGTGGACGTCGCCGGAAGACTGGGGCGAGATCGGCCCCGAACTCGATAACTGGATTGCCAGCGCCTCGCGGGCGCTCGCCTATGCCATCGTTGCCGCGTCCTCGGTCATCGATTTCGAGGCAGCGGTGATCGACGGATGGATGCCGACGGCAGTGCGCCGCCGGCTGGTCGACGCCATCATCGCGGCCATCGCCACGATCGACGGAGAGGGCCTGAAGCTCCCTGCCGTTCGCGAGGGGACCGTCGGCATCCACGCCCGGGCGCTCGGCGGCGCCAGCCTGCCGCTCTCCGAACGCTTTCTGATTGGTTCGACGACGATTTCCAGGAGTGCCTGATGCTGATCGGAATCCCGGCGCTGCTTGGTCCGGAGCTTCTGGCGACATTGCGCGCCATGGGCCATGGCGACGAGATCGCGATTGTCGACGGAAACTATCCGGCAGAAGAGCAGGCCAGCCGGCTCATCCGAGCCGACGGCCATCATCTCCTGCCGGTGCTCGACGCGATCTTGAGCGTGCTGCCGGTCGACGATGCCGTGCCAGAGGCGCTGTTTCGCGCCTCGGTCAAGGGAGATCCCTCGCTTGCCGATCCCGTGCATCACGAGATCGAGGCGCTATGCGCAAAACGCGCGCCCGGTCGCAAGGTGGTTGCGCTGGCCGGCGCCGACTTCTATGCACGGGTCAAATCGGCGCATGCCATCGTCGCGACAAGCGAGCCTCGGCTCTACGCCAACATCATCATCCGCAAGGGCGTGATCTATCCGCCGGAGACCAGGAAGCCATGATCCTCTGCTGCGGCGAAGCCCTCATCGATATGCTGCCGCGCACGACGACCAACGGCGAGCCGGCCTTTGCCCCCTATGTCGGCGGCGCCGTGTTCAACACGGCCATCGCGCTCGGGCGGCTGGGCGCGCCGGCCGGGTTCTTTTCCGGCCTGTCGTCGGATCTGTTCGGCGGTCAGTTCAGGGATGCGCTTGGGGCGAGCAAGGTCAGCTCCACCTATGCACACACGTCACCACGGCCAACGACGCTGGCCTTCGTCAAGCTGGACAACGGCCAGGCGACCTACACATTCTATGATGAAAACACCGCCGGCCGCATGCTGACTGTCGACGACCTGCCGCAGCTGGGCAACGAGATCGAGGCCATGCTGTTTGGCGCCATCAGCCTGATCTCCGAGCCCGCCGGCAGTGCCTATGAGGAGTTCATGAAGCGCGAGCATGAAAGCCGCGTCATGATGCTCGACCCCAACATCAGGCCGAACTTCATCCCTGACAAGGCCAAGCACCTCAGGCGCATCCGCGCCATGATGGCGATGGCCGATATCGTGAAACTGTCGGATGAAGACCTGAACTGGTTCGGCGAGGCCGGCTCGCACGAGGATGTCATCCGCAACTGGCTCGACCGCGGCCCGAAGCTGATCGTCGTCACGCATGGCAGCGAAGGCGCCATAGGCTACACCAAGGAACACGCCGTCACGGTGATGACGGAGAAGGTCAAGGTGGTCGACACAGTCGGCGCCGGCGACACGTTCAATGCCGGCATCCTCGCTTCGCTGCAAGAACAAGGCCTGCTGACAAAGACGGCAATCGCCGGCCTTTCGCAGGACGCCATCGGCAAGGCACTGGCGCTTGGCAACAAGGCGGCGGCTGTGACCGTCTCGCGGGCCGGCGCCAATCCGCCCTGGCGGCATGAGATCGCCTGACCAGGTCTTGAAGGGCTCAAGACAGATCGGGCTTCTCGATCACTTTATGTTTCGCAGGGCCGATCTCAGGGATTATCAAGGTAGGATCGGGCCCGACGAAGGCCGGAATTCCGGCATATCGCGAAGAACACGCCGGAAAATACAGGTAACAGACTGCGACACTTGCGCAATTCGCGGTTTTGCTCCTGCGGCTTTCTCGCCCGGCGCAACTCTGATACCAGCGGCCGGTTATCTGGCTAACCCGTTTTGAGGCCGACATGCAGTTCATCGATCTTGGCGCGCAGCGCGAACGAATCCGCGACCGGCTGAAGGCCGCGATCGACCGTGTCGTCGAAGAAGGCCGCTATATACTCGGCCCGCAAGTCACCGAATTCGAGAACAAGCTCGCCGCCTATGTCGGCACCAAGCATGTCGTGGCCTGCGCCAACGGCACCGATGCGCTGCTGTTGCCGCTGTTTGCGGCCGGCGTCGGCCCGGGTGACGCGGTGTTCGTGCCAAGCTTCACTTTCGCGGCCACCGCAGAAGTGGTGGCGTTGGCCAAGGCGGAGCCGGTGTTCGTCGATGTCGACCCGCATAGCTACAACATCGACATTGCCAGCCTCGAGGCAGCCATCGCCATGATCAAGAAGGAAGGCCGGCTGAAGCCTAAGGCGATCATTCCCGTCGATCTGTTCGGCCTTGCCGCCGACTACGATGCCATCATGGCGATCGCCAACCGCGAAGGGCTGATGGTGATCGAGGATGCCGCCCAGTCGATGGGCGGCTCGAGCGACGGCAAGATGTGCGGCTCGTTCGGCGCGGTCGGCTCGACCAGCTTCTACCCGGCAAAGCCGCTCGGCTGCTATGGCGACGGCGGCGCGATGTTCACCAATGACGATGCGCTGGCCGAGCAGCTCAGATCGTTCGCCTTCCATGGCAAGGGCGAGACGCAGTACGACAATGTCCGCGTCGGCATCAATTCGCGGCTCGACACCCTACAGGCGGCGATCCTGATCGAGAAGCTGGCCATCCTCGAAGACGAGATGGTGGCCCGCCAGGTGGTGGCCAACCGCTACGCCGAAGGGCTTGGCGATATCGTCACCGCGGCCCGCAATCTGGACGGCAGCCGGTCGGCCTGGGCACAGTATGCGATCGAGACGCCCAAGCGTGACGGGCTGAAGGCGCATCTCGGCGAAAAGGGCATTCCGTCGGTCATCTATTACGTGAAGCCGCTGCATAGCCAAGTTGCTTATCGCGACTACCCGCGCACGCCGACCGGCCTTGCCGTGTCGGAGGACCTGCCGAAGCGGATCCTGTGCCTGCCGATGCACCCCTATCTCAGCGAAGCCGACCAGGACCGGATCATCGAGACGATCCGCAACTATATCGGCTCGAATTCGGCGCAGGCCGCAGCCGAGTAAGCTGCCAGCCCGCCTCAGCTGCGGCTGGCCTCGCCTGCCCTGCTGCTGGCGCCAACTTTGCCGCTGGCAATGAAATGCGGATTGGCGAAATCCTCGTCATCGCTCTGCTGGCGCTTGCCGTAGACCAGGGGCTGGCCGTCCAGCGTGCGCGTCATGCCGCCGGCCGCGCGCAGCACGGCATCGCCCGCCGCCGTGTCCCATTCCATGGTGCGGCCGAAGCGCGGATAGACATCCGCTTCGGCGCTGGCGAGAAGACAGAATTTCAAGGACGAGCCGACCGAGACGATCTCGGCAGCACCGAGGTCGCGAATATAGGCCTCGGTTTCCGGTGTGTTGTGGGAGCGGCTGGCGACGACGGCCAATGGTTCCACGGCCGTCCGCACTGAGATCGGCCGGCGGCCTGTGATCCGGTAGTCGTTGTCGACCTCGATGGCTTCCGCCCTGCCCGGCCGGCCCGAAAAAAAACGGCCGCTGCAGGGCGCGAAGACGACACCGACTTCCGGCACGCCATGGCGGACCAGCGCGATGTTGACGGTGAAATCGGTGCGGCGGTTGACGAATTCCTTGGTGCCGTCGAGCGGATCGATGAGAAAGAACGGGCCATCCAGATCCGGCGGCACGATGCCGGCGGATGCTTCCTCCTCGGCCACGCAGGGGATGTCGGGAAATGCGGCGCGCAGCCCGGCGAGAATGATCTTTTCGCTCTCGCGGTCCGCCTCGGTCACCGGCGAGGCGTCGGACTTGCGGTCGACCGCGCAGCCGGCATGGAAGACACGCATGACCTCGCGGCCGGCCGCCAGGGCCAGCCGCTCGAAGATTTCGAGCATCAGCCTGTCGTCAGATGCCGCCGCCGTTGTCGTATTGGTCTTCGGCAATGTCGCGCTCGTTCAGCCAGTGTTCCAGGGCGTCTACCATCTGTTCGGCCGATTTGCCGAGCGTCTGCAGATGGATTTCCGGTTTTTCCGGCGCTTCGTAGGGTGAATCCACGCCAGTGAAATTCTTGATCTCGCCATTCAGCGCGCGGGCATAGAGGCCCTTCGGGTCGCGCCTGGCGCATTCCTCGAAGGGCGTGTCGACAAACACCTCGATGAATTCGCCGTCGGCCATCAATTCGCGCGCCATGCGCCGCTCGGCGCTGAACGGCGAAATGAACGAGACAATGACAATCAATCCGGCATCGGCCATCAAACGCGCCACTTCGGCGACGCGGCGGATGTTCTCGACGCGATCGGCGTCGGTGAAACCAAGATCGCGGTTGAGACCGTGACGGACGTTGTCGCCGTCCAGGATGTAGGTGTGGCGGCCGGTGGCGAACAGCTTCTTTTCGAACAGGTTGGCGATGGTCGACTTGCCGGAGCCCGACAGTCCGGTGAACCAGAACACGGCGGGCCGCTGGTTCTTCATGTCGGCACGCACGCGCTTGCCGACATCGAGCGATTGCCAATGGATGTTCTCGGCCCGGCGCAGCGAGTGCAGGATCATGCCTGCGCCGACCGTGGCGTTGCTGATGCGGTCGATCAGGATGAAGGCGCCGGTGGTGCGGTTCTCGGCGAAGGTATCGAAGGCGATCGGCGTCCGTGTCGAGATGTTGCAAATGCCGACTTCGTTCATGTCAAGCGACTTGGCCGCTTCATGGGCGAAGTCGTTGACGTTGATCCGGTACTTCAGGTCGGTGACGGTGGCGCTGGTCTGATCGGTCTCGGTGCGCAGGATGTAGGAGCGGCCGGGCAGCAGCGCATGCTCGTCGAACCAGACGATGTTGGCGGCGAACTGGTCGGCGACCTGCGGCCGTGCGGCCGGCGAAACCAGCATGTTGCCGCGCGAGATCTCGACCTCGTCGTCCAGGACGAGCGTAATGGCCTGGCCGGCGGCCGCCTGGGCCAGGTCGCCGCCATAGGAGACGATCCGCTTGACGCGCGAGGATTTGCCGGACTTGGCGACGACGACCTCGTCACCGGGTGCAACCGTACCGGACGCGATCGTGCCGGCAAAGCCGCGAAAGTCGAGATTGGGGCGGTTGACATACTGGACCGGGAAACGGAACGGCAGTTCGACCACTGCTTCCTCGACCGAGACGGTTTCGAGATGCTCGATCAGCGTCGGACCGGAATACCATGCCATGCTGTCCGAGCGGCTGGTGACGTTGTCGCCGTAGCGGGCTGACATCGGGATCGGCACGATGGTCTGGAAGCCGAGATCGCGCGAGAATTGCCCGTAGGCTTCGGTGATGCGTTCGAAGACGGCCTGGTCGAAGCCGACGAGATCGATCTTGTTGACGGCCAGCACGATGTGCCGGATGCCGAGCAGCGAAGCGATGATCGAATGGCGTCTCGTCTGCGGCAATACCCCTTGCCGGGCATCAATCAGCACGATCGCCAGGTCGGCGGTCGAGGCGCCTGTCGCCATGTTGCGCGTGTATTGTTCATGGCCGGGCGTGTCGGCAACGATGAACTTGCGCTTCGGCGTGGCGAAGAAGCGGTAGGCGACGTCGATGGTGATGCCTTGCTCGCGCTCCGCCTCGAGACCATCGACCAGGAGGGCGAAATCGATGTCGTCGCCGGTCGTGCCGTGTTTGCGCGAATCGCGTTCGAGCGCGGCGAGCTGGTCCTCGAAAATCTGCTTGGTGTCCGACAGCAGGCGCCCGATCAGCGTCGACTTGCCGTCATCGACCGAACCGCAGGTCAGGAAACGCAGCAGCGACTTCTTCTCCTGCGCCGCCAGGTAGTCGCGGACGCCGTCGGTGGGTGCGAGGCTCTTTGCCATGATGTGGCGCATGGTCAGAAATACCCCTCGCGCTTCTTCTTTTCCATAGAGCCAGCTTCATCGCGGTCGATCAGGCGACCCTGCCGTTCGGAGGTGCGCGCGGTCAGCATTTCGCCGACGATGGCTTCCAGCGTGTCGGCATCCGATTCGATGGCGCCGGTCAGCGGATAGCAGCCGAGCGTGCGGAACCGCACAAGCCGGTTCTCCACCTTCTCGCCGGGACGCAGTTTCATGCGCTCGTCGTCCCGCAGGATCAGCATGCCGTCGCGCTCGACCACCGGCCGTTGCTTGGCGAAATAAAGGGGCACGATCGGGATGTTTTCCTGCAGAATATACTGCCAGATGTCGAGCTCGGTCCAATTCGACAGCGGGAAGACGCGGATCGATTCGCCCGATGCGATGCGGGTGTTGAATATCTTCCACATCTCGGGTCGCTGGTTCTTCGGGTCCCACACATGCTGCGCGTTGCGGAAGGAGAACATGCGTTCCTTGGCGCGCGATTTCTCCTCGTCGCGGCGGGCGCCGCCAAAGGCCGCGTCGAAACCGTATTTGTCGAGCGCCTGGCGCAACGCCACGGTCTTCATCACATGGGTATGCGTGTTCGAACCGTGATCGAATGGATTGATGTTGTCGCGCACGCCGTCTTCATTGACATGAACCAGCAGATCGAAACCGAGTTTCTGCGCCATCTGATCGCGAAAGGCGATCATCTCGCGGAATTTCCACGTCGTGTCGACGTGGAGGAAAGGGAATGGCGGCTTGGCGGGATAAAACGCCTTCATCGCCAGATGCATCAGCACCGAAGAGTCCTTGCCGACGGAATAGAGCATGACCGGCTTGGCGAAGGCGGCCGCAACCTCGCGGAAGATATGGATGGACTCGGCTTCAAGCCGTTGAAGATGCGTAAGCGCGATGGTCATGGACTGTAAGCGTTCTTTCGTACCTTCCGACAGAAGACCTTGCCTCAAATCATCGGGCTTCTTGCGCCCGGTTCAAGCCTTGCTTCTGGACAATCTCTCTCGTGCCGGCGTTTTAGCAGATAGCCGTCGGAGAGAACAATGCTGGACTGGCCCTGCGGCGCACGGTTCGGGAAATGAATTTTCCATGGGCGCGGCAAAACCCGGAAATTCCTGCTCACAGGGCGAGCCGCTAGGAAAAGCGAGGGAAAATATTGCCTGGCTGAACATGCAAATTGCTACGTGAGAGCCTCACCCAGGCCACCGTCGGTGGCCATCGATTTCTGGCGGCAATCCCACCTGCCGCACTATCGAAAAAACGGCCAAGCCGCTATACCGGCTGCTGAAGACGAGCACGATGCATGATGGAACACGTGCAATTTCGAGGCGATATCCGTTGCCGCCGACGACACCTATCGCTCCCAGAGAATTGTGACCTAGAGCATTGAACCGGTTTTCATCGATAAGACAGCAATTCACTGCCTCGCGGGTGAATGTCTACTTCTCCATCCTTTGCTTCTTTTTTCCACCGGTTCTGGGATCGTTGGTCAGTTTTGTGTTCAATGGCGGAGCCCTCGCCTCCCTCGCGCTGATTGCCGCCGGGAAAAGGCGCTTCAACATCGACCGGCCCATGATCTGGCTGACGGTCGCGATCTATGCCTATTGCGCGGCCAATATCATGGCTTCCATCGTCAACAACGCGTTGGTCAGAGATGCGCCACACCTGATCCCGCTCGTTACCTTCCTGTTTTTCCCAATCTCCTATTCGACCTGGAGCATCACGCAGAAAGCCACGCTTGCGCGTACTATCGTGCTCAGCAGCATGGCCGCCTGTTTTGTCGCGCTGCTGATGGCTGTCATCCAGCAATACTGGATTGGGGTCAGGGCCGAGGGCGGGGCCGGCAATCCGATCGTCTTTGCAACCGTCGTCTGCCTTGCCGTGGTGGTCTGCGTGGCCGGTGCCTTGTCAGGCATAGAGCGAGCCCGGAACCCCCTCTTCTACGCCGCACTGGCCGGGACGATCGCCATCATCTATTCCGGTTCGCGTATTGTCTGGCTGGCGCTGCTGATTGCCGGCATCGCTGTTCTTTTGATCAACCATCAGAGGCTCAGAGGCAGGAATGCCGTTCGCGTGCTGCTGCTGCTGACGGCAGTCGGTCTCGTGATCGCGGCTTTCGGCTCCCAGGCGATATCCGGGCGCGTCGACTTTCTGCGCTCCGATTGGGATGCGCTTGGGACCCACGACAACTACGACACCTCGTTGGGAATACGTGTTGCCCTTTGGGACATCGGCCTCAAGGCATTCCATGACATGCCGGTGTTCGGACATGGTGTGGGCGCGAGCCAGCTTTTGATCAAGCAGGGCTTTCATGACCAGTTCGCAATGGACACAGGCTTCAACCATTTCCACAACGGCTTCCTGACCGCCCTGGTGCAAGCAGGAATTCTGGGCGCCATGACGCTGGCGGCGATCTTTGTCTTTGCCGCTGGAAATGCCGTCCGGGTCTTGCGAAACAGCAGCGATCCGGTCGAACGGTTCGGCGCGACCATGATTATCATCGTCGTGATCACCTATCTCACAGCCGGGATGACAGGCATCCTGATCGGCCATGACATTCTGGACTCGGTGCTGATGGTCTTCCTGGTGTGCGGGACATATCTTGCCTCCGGACGTCAGGCTCCGTTGGCGGAAGGGCAAGCACTTCCACCAGAGGTGGAAGGGCAGGCGCTTCCACAAGCCACCCAAGAGCTGTCGCGAGCAAGGCAATGAAAGTCTTGGTGACAGGTGCGACGGGTTTCATCGGACGTCTTGTCGTGCACCACCTTCGCGACGCCGGTGCCGAGCTTCGCCTCGCCTCCCGTCACCCGGAGAGGCTGGGTTCTGGAAGCGAAGCTGTGGCGATGCCCGGTTTCGATGCGCCTGCCGCGGCCTTCCTGGCGCTGACCAGGGATGTGACCCATGTCGTCCATTGCGCCGGCCTCAACAATGACCAGGGCGACGCCACCGAAGCCGATTTTCGGGCGGCCAATGTGGAATTGAGCGCGCGGCTGGCGCAGGCAGCGGCCGCGCAGGCTAGTGGACGTTTCATCCACCTCTCCTCGATCCGGGCCGTGATCGGCGCTCGCGTCAGCGCAACGATCGACGAGAACACGCTTCCTGCTCCGCAATGCGTCTATGGGCGCTCGAAGCGCGAAGCCGAAATCAAGGTTCTCGACGCCTATGCGTCGCACGGCCGTTCCGATGCCGCCGTGTTGCGCCTGCCTCCGGTCTATGGAAGCGGCATGAAGGGAAACCTGGCGACGCTGATGCGCCTGGCCGATACGGCGCTGCCGCTGCCGACAGGCGCCTTGGCGGGAATCCGCTCGCTGATGTCCTCCGAAGCCGCGGCGCGAGCGGTGTCGCACCTGCTGAGCCATTCGGAACCGCTTCGCCCGATCTATGTCTGCGCCGATGTGCCACCGGTCACGGTCGGTGCCGTCATTGCCGCCTTTCGCAGGGGTTTCGGACGTCCGACGCGCCTGATCACGGTGCCGGCCGGCCTGATGCGGCCGGCCGCGGCCGTGCTGGGCAAGCGGGCGTTTTGGGACAGCATGACCGCGACGCAGATATGCGATCCTTCGCTGCTGATATCGCAGGGCTGGGCACCGGAAACCGGTACGCTGGAGCGGCTGGCCGAACTCGCGCGGCTCCGTGAACGTCGACTTCTCGCTTGACCATGACCTCTTCCCAAAACCGGCTTTGGTTTTTGAGATCATGGCATGCTCAGCTTCGATAGAGCGTCCCAAACAGGATCCGAAGGTCGAGCCAGAACGATGCCGTCCTGAGATAGGCGGCATCGGTTTTGGCCA
The DNA here is from genome assembly GCF_056404515.1 of Mesorhizobium sp. P2_C7. NCBI lineage: Bacteria > Pseudomonadati > Pseudomonadota > Alphaproteobacteria > Hyphomicrobiales > Phyllobacteriaceae > Mesorhizobium > Mesorhizobium sp. P2_C7. The sequence goes on from NZ_JBFUDW010000010.1 coordinate 162,030, forward strand.
AAAGCTCGGGGTTCGACATGTCGATGCCCCTGATCTGGGCGAGACCCGTTATGCCCGGAAGTGCCGCCAGGACCCCCAGCCGCCTGCGACACTCGATCAATTCCGTTTGCGTCGGCAGACAGGGACGCGGCCCAACCAGGCTCATCTCGCCCTTCAGAACGTTCCAGAACTGGGGCAGTTCGTCGAGCTTGAATTTCCGCAAGACCTTGCCAACCGAGGTGACGGAATTCGTAGGCGCCTCATGCGTGGGCAATGACGGCGTTCCAACATACATCGTGCGCAATTTGTGACAGCGAAAAAGCAGGCCGTCGCGGCCGACCCGCGTCTGCGAAAAAATGGCCGGACCGGGTGATGATGCCCGAACGGCAAGGAAGGCGAGCACCAGAACAGGCGATGTGACCACCAGCAGCAGAGCCGCGCCGGCAAGATCGAAGATTTGCTTGGTTGCCTTCATGAACGGCCGATAGCGCTCCCTGCCAAAGCCCCGAGACAACGCCGCAGACGAAGCCGGTCAATACGGTCGACGTAGCATGAGGTCATCTCCTGGCCAAGCACACCATGCAACCGTTCGATGCTCAGATGCGTCCGAGGATAAATGCGAGATAGAGCCCCAGGGTGCCGGCAAGTGTCTGCCGATAGACACCGCTTTTGCGCAAGCCGTCCAAACGCTGGAAAAGATTGCCCTGCCGCCCTTTTGTAAACAGATCGACGCACGCCGCTGCATCCTCGGTCAGCAGGTCGCGGTTGACGGCAAGTCCGTCAAGATTGCGATCCGTCCAGCCGGCAAAGTCGCCCTTGAACAGACGGCCAAGCCGGGAAATCCTCGCCCTCCACGACACGTTGGCGCCAACCAGGTTTGCCGCATGCTGGCGGTAGCGCACCAGCGGCCGTGGATCGTAGCGGACGATGCCGCCGGCGGCGGTCACGATGAGATAGGCCCACCAGTCGTGGCTGACGAACTCGGTTTGCGCTGAGGCCCTGGCCAGCAGGTCGCGGGCCGCGGCGTTGAGCAGGATGGTGTTGCCGCCGGCGATGCTTTGCACAAGCGCGTTGCGAAAGGATGGCGACCGGCGAAACAGCGGCGAATGGCCGACGAGGCTTCCGGATTCGGTCATGGTCGCGGTTCGCGAGCAAAACATCAGCGGGATTTTTGCGTCATAAGCCTGCATCCAGCCGACAGCGCTCTCCAGCCGGTCGGGCTCCCAGATATCGTCCTGGTCGCAGAAGGCATAGCAGTCCGCATCGATGCGCCGGTCAAGGATCATCGACCGGAAATTGGGGGCGAACCCTTGCCGCGGCCCTTCCACCAGGGTCACTCGACCCTTGGTCCAGCGGGATTTCCACGCCTCGATGATGGCAATCGTGTCATCGACGGAGCCATCGTCGGAGATCCACAGATCGATCAGAGGGTGCGACTGCGCGAGCACGGATTGCAGTTGCTCGTCGATGAAGGCGGCGCCGTCTTTCGTGCCCATCAGGACTGCGATGCGCGGATCTTCTTTGCTCACGAGCTTCAAACACCCTGCAAATGCCTGGAATGGCTAGAGCGGCTCATCGTTTCACGGAAACGCAGAACCGCTTGATTTCCTTGTTTCGACGCAATTCCGGACGGAAAGCCGTTTTCACACTTTTCCTGGAATTGCTCTATCTCTTTGTTTTGACGCAATTCCGGACGGAAAATCGTTTTTACATTTTTCCTGGAATTGCTCTAGGTTTGTCCAATCCACGATCAAGATCGCTTCTGGATCGGGTCAGGTCGCTTGGCGGGCCGTTTTCGGGATCACGGCCTGATGGATGCTCCCCCTGGCCTTCTTGGCCTGGTCAAGGCCTGCCAGCACGGCCAGCGCACCATCTTTGTCCTGATTCTTGACCGACTGCTGCAGCGCCGACAGCGCGGCCTGGACATCCGACCATTCCAGGACATCCGTGCTCAGGCCAAAGATCTTCGAAATGCCGAGTTCGACGAGTTCCTCATCCTCGCCATGCAGCATTTCGTGAAGTTTCTCGCCCGGCCTTATGCCGGTGAACCGGATCGGGATGTCCGTGTAGGGGCTCTTTCCGGACAGGCGGATCATTGTTTCGGCCACTTCAAGGATCGGCACCGGCTTGCCCATGTCGAGCATGTAGACGGCATAATCGTCCCCGCTCTGCCGCGATGCGGCATCGGCGGCCGACATAATGACGAGATCGACGGCTTCGGCCACTGTCATGAAATAGCGTGTCATGCGCCGGTCCGTGATGGTGACCGGCCCTCCGGCCTCGATCTGCGCCTGGAATATGGTCGCCACCGAACCGTTGCTGCCAAAGACATTGCCGAAGCGAACGGCCACGAACTTGGTGACCGAACGACGCGCGCCCGGCTCGCTGGCGGGGGGCCCATGCAAGGCGCTGATGATCTGTTCGGCAGCCCGTTTTGTCACCCCAAGCACCGATGAGGGATCCACCGCCTTGTCGCTCGATATCAGGACAAACTGGGCAACCCCGCATTTGGCGGCGACTTCGGCACAGACAAGCGTGCCGAAGACATTGGTCTGGATGGCCGAATCCCAGTTTTCCTCGAGCAGCGGAACATGCTTGAGCGCCGCGGCGTGAAAGACGATGTCCGGTCTGAATTCCGTGACGACACGCGTTATCTGGCGCCGATCCGCGACATCGACGATGCGGACCTTGAGGCGGTCGTGGTCCTTCTCGTCAATGTACTGGCTCAACTGGAAGATGCCGAACTCGGAGTTGTCGGCGACGAGCACCGCCTCCGCCCCAAGTTCCAACGACCGTTTGACCAACGTTCGGCCGATCGACCCGGCACCGCCCGTCACCAGAACGCGCTTGCCGCCAATAAAGGTCCCGATACGCTCGACATCGGAAGGCACTGTCGGGCGGCGTAGGATCGTTTCCATTTCGACCGCGTCGAGAACCAGTTTTCCCTGCTGTTCCAGTTCCGAAAGACCGGAGAACTGCACCACACTTATGTCGCCATGCCGGGCGACGCGGACGAGTTCCGAATACTCCTCGATCTCGTGCTCGGCGCCACTGCCGAAAATCAGCAAGTCCAGGCTTTCGGTGCCTGTCGCATAGTCTTCCAGGACGTCGATCAGCCGCGGCCGGGTCGCCACCACGGGAACACCTTGAATCCGCGTGCCCAATTGTACGCTGCGCTCGGTCGCCATGATCCCGGCGATGGAATAGTCCGCCGGCTCCGCCGTGCGCGTGAAGCGAATGATCAGGTCGGCTTCGCCGAGTCGGCCAACGAACAACGCCTGCTTGGCCTGCGTCTTGCCGGTCTTGGTGCTCAGAATGCCCCAGCTCGCGCCGTCACGCAGGAAGCGGTAGAACAGCCGGGGCGCCGATATGATCGTGAAGGAGACGAGGAAGAAGACGATGAACTGACGCTCGTTGAGCCCCTGCACAGGCTGGAAAGAACGAGCCAGCATCGACGTGGCGTACAGAGCCAACGTCAAAATTGCGCAGCTCTTCAGGATATTGAAAAAGTCGGGCGTCGAAGCGAAGCGCCAAACGGTCTTGTAGAGACCACAATATCTAAACAGGAGATGGCTGATGACGACAATGCCCCCCCAGGTTCCCAAACCCTGGTTGGAGAGCGGATCGAACGAAAGATTCGACCGCGAAAGCACAAGGCTGAGCGCCACGGCGACCAGGACCATGACCACGTCCTGGACCATGATGAAGGCGCGCCGCATTTCCGGCCTGAGTCCGAATACAGCTTCGAGGTAAGAATTCATTGGACTGCACTAGACTCCAGGCTCACGGACATCAACATCACCAAGGTGCGAGCACGAATATGCTTCGTGGCCGATCGCTCTTTGAAAGTGCTATCCCTGGCCCCTGCCCTGTTGTATCGCATACTGCGGCCTCGAAGTCATAGCTAGATGTTTTTTCAAGAGAGCGCGAGGGCAAGCGATCGGACCCGAGGCCCAACTCGCGACATTAAAACGCAGTGCGTTGCCATAAGCACGTCGCAATGGCTATTAAGAGCTCCGTGGTGGTTCGTCACGGGCCTTGAAGCGATGAAGCGCCGGAAAAACCAAGCGCTGGAAAAAAGCAGATTGCGATACTCCCAACGATGATTGCGGCACTAAACGGCGCTTTTGACGATATCTCCAAGGCCGTGCGGTTGCACCGGGTCTGGGTCGCGCTCGCCCATGAGGACATCGGCGACCAGCACCGGCGCACGACCCTGGGTCCGCTTTGGATGCTGGTCAATTATTTTGCTTTCGTCGGCACATTTGTCTTCGTTTTCGTGACCAAGGACGCCAGCGACCCAAGCTACATAGCCTATGTCGCCATCGGCATGCTGGTGTGGTTCTACCTCACCGAAACCATCACCATGAGCGTGTCACTCTTCCAGCGCGAAGCGAGCTTCATTCAAGGCACGACGCTGCCGTTGTTCGTGTATGTGATGCGATTGACGATGCAATGCATCATCCGGGCTGGTTATTCGTTGGCGGGTTGCGTTCTTATTCTGCTGCTGGCCGGTTACGGAATCAACTCAAACTGGCTGCTGTCGTTGCTGGGTCTGTTGCTCATCGTCGTGGCAACTCCTGCACTTGTCACGGTTTTTGCGTTCTTGGGCGCCTTCTTTCCCGATAGCGAGTTCATCGTCGGGAACCTGATGCGGGTGGGCATGTTCTTGACGCCGGTCTTCTGGGTCTATAGCGGGCAAGAGGGCGTTCAAAAATACGCCTATCATTGGAACCCGTTCACCTACTTCCTGGAGGGCGTGCGTGAGCCGATCACGGCGGGCATCTTTCCAACGCATGCGTTGACGGTGACAGGCTACGTTTGTCTCGGCGTCTGGGCCCTTGCGTTGCTGCTGCTGGGCCTTTATCGCAAGCGCATCGTTTTCCTGATCTGAGTTCCATGACCTCCATCAAACTGAACAATGTCAGCCTCGTTTATCGCCTGTTCGAAAAGTTGACGCTTTCGGCGCCTGGCCGGCGTCGGAGCGCGCTCGGCGGCAACATATCGAAGTCGGGCACCAAGCAGGTCGTGCAAGCGCTCGACGATGTCAGTTTCGAACTCAAGGCAGGCGACCGGCTGGGGCTCGTCGGCCCGAATGGCGCCGGCAAGACCACGCTGCTCAAGGTTCTCTACGGAATCTACCAGCCTTCGGGCGGCACGATATCGATCGCGGGCAAGGTCGATGCCTTGTTCAACATCAGCATAGGGTTTCGCCCCGAGGCCACCGGGCGCAGAAACATCGTGCTGAGGGGGCTGATCAGCGGTTGGACGCTGGCCGAAATCGAAGAGAAGATGGAAGAAATCATCGATTTCAGCGAACTGGGCGATTTCATCGACCTGCCGTTCAAGGCTTACAGCCAGGGCATGGCGGCACGGCTGGCATTTGCAGCGGCGACCGCGCTCGAACCTGAAATTCTGCTGATGGATGAATGGATTGGCGCCGGCGACGCGTCATTCCAGGAAAAAGCCAAGCGACGCATGGACGAGTTGGCGGAAAAGGCCGGCATCATCGTGCTGGCCAGCCACGACGAGTCGCTCATCCAGCGCGTTTGCACGAAGAAGATGACGCTTCGAGCTGGTCGGGTAGAGTCGCTGACTTAACAGCGCCTCGTGATTGATCGGCCTCCTATCCTCGGGTGCCGAAACCTCAAATGGGATGTCGCCTGACCGAAATTCGCCTTAGCTCGCCTGGAGCCTTTCCCGAGCGAATTGGCCATGGGGTGAGCTTAGTTTGTCGCGCTGCGACCAAGCGTGATTATCCTTCGCAGACCGCGGTAGATCGGCCTGAGGATCCTGAAGGCTGTTGGCGATGTGGTCACGATCGATCTCTTGATCGAGAAGAGGAGGCCACGAAAGGACCTTGCCACTCCCAGGTTTCCGAATTCCGCTGGCGCTCCGTCCGCTAACAATGCCTGCAATTTGGCTTCCAACATGACGTAGTTGTGAGCCGCATTCCTCGCGGTCACCACGTGCCGGAAGGTGTATCCGGCGTCGATCGCGACATAGGCAATGATCCGCTCTATGGCATGGACCAAACTCCCATCCCGATAATCCATGTTGGCGAAGTCGTCCCAGGCCCACTTATGTTCGAAAAGCTTCCTGAGAGCGGCAGGACGAAACCAGTACATTCCACCGTAAGGCGCCACCGGCGAATTGGCATCCAGATGCACGATCAGATTCAGCTGTTTGGCTATCTTTTGGACGTTGTCCTTGTTGCCAAACCATGAGTTTCCAATGGTCGGGTAGCCGATATGAATCATTGGCGGCATGACGAGACCAAGTGCTGGATTGTTGGCAAAAAGCTCGAGCAAATTCGAGACATATCCAGGCGTATGAAGAAGGTTTTCAAGGGTGTGAAGCTTGAACAGTTCCCCCTTGGCGCCGTCTTGGGAAGATTGCTTGGAATGGATCCGGCAGATCAGGTCGTAACGGTCCTCGAGCACATAATCGCGGCACCCGATGAGGAGAGCGGAGGTATCCCTGCCGTCGTTCTCGACAACCAGAACGACGGCATTTCCGACGTTCTGCGCCTTTGCGATTGCTTGCTGGATCAATGCCTGCTTGTTTGCATTGTCGGTCGTGATGATAAGGTCGTAGCCCCTCGGCACGTTTTCGCTGTAGCCTAGAATCTCGTCGATCATGTCGACGTGATAGACGTGCGCGAGAACCGCTATCCGATAATCGTCCCAGTTCCTTTGCGGACCGACCTGTACATCCGGCAGGACGGAGAGCAACGCGGCGTTGCCATTTAGCGTACGAGGCGGGCCCAGGCGGCCAACGCTCTTCCATATCAGCGACAGATCATAATCGGATTGGTTCTCTATGATCTCCAGCGCGCGCGGCAGATTGATGGCCTCGCGCTCGAGGAACAGCGTGTCATGAAAAAACAGCCGCTTCTTCAGGATCGGGCTGCGATCCTCCAGCGTTTTATCCGGCTCCATCAGCACTGGATATGACGTCTTGTATCGTGCGGGATCGAGCAAAACCGAACAGGTATAGCCCAAGGCCTGGAAATGCCCTGTGAACACCGTCTCATGCTTCGCGATTGAGTCCATGTACGAGTTGATGGGCCCCATCTGGGTCCAATAATCCCGAAACGCCTTTGACTGATGCAGGGACCGCCGCACCGCGATGAAATGGGAGTTGAGATGGAAGGGCAGCTCCGCTTTTCTGACGTCGATCGGATTGGGCCTCATCGCACCGTGAGCGGAGATCCCCCAGAAATCACACTGACGCTGGTCCATCTCCGAGAACATTTCCGAGAAAGGGAAAATCGGCCCGTAGAAGGTGTGGTTGAAAAGCAAGATCTCATCGAAGTGCGAAAGCTCGTCCCACCCGATATGTTCGAGCGCAGTGCGATAGGCCCATACATCGAACCCTTCGTTTTCCCTGATCAGGAAGCTGTCGGCGGCCTCGGAAAGGCGAGATTCGGCCTCTTCGTCCACCGGACCGTTGCAAACCACCAAAACCTTCTCAACAAAAGGTTTGATCGATGCAATCAGGTGAAAATAATACTCATCTATCTTGCCGTTCTGGTCGTAGTAAAATGCGATAGCCAGACGCCTCATCGACGTATCTCTCTTTGGTGCATATAGCACTTGAAATTGGAGCGCCCCGATACCGGATCGAAAGAGGCGTTGGCCGCATCCTGCCACCCAGGCGTCATCGAGGGATGATGTCTCCGGGTCCTCTCGTCGAAGTCCGTGATATGGGCGCTATCCTGCAGAGGACATCAGGTGCACGCATTAGACCATTCGATGCCGATAAAAAAGGCCGGAGGGACGCGATCCTGTCCGGCGCAGACATGCGGCGTGCCAAATGACCCCTCACATCAGCCATGCAGAAGGTAACCGGAGTTACCTCCAAAGAAGCCTTGGGAATGGACAAGCGGCCTACCCCCTTGAAGACTCAGCGAGAACCGGCTCCCCCGTTGCAAGCACGCCGACGTTTTTGCGGCCGGCGACCCGAGACGAAAAGCGCTTGCCCCATTTGTTGACTGGATCTTCAACGAAATAATTGAGCAGGAAGGCAGACGGGATCACCAAGGCTAAAGTCATCGTCAGACTGAGCATGAAAGCAATCGTTGGACTCTCGACCATCCCCTGGATCGACCTCATGGTCGGAATGAGCACGACGATAAAAATGCTGTGAAGCAGATAGACCGAGTAACTGATTCTCCCCAGCCATGCCGAAACAGGATTGACGATCACAGCAACGGGGAGAAGGCCGAGCCCGATCACCAACGCACCAAACATCACCCCTTCCCAATAATACTTGTCGAATATCGCAACCTTATTTGCGGTGATTGCAAAAAACATCACAGGCACAAACGTCAGAAGAGCTAACCCTATCTGCTTCCTTTCCGGACGCTTTTCCAATATCGGCAACAGATAGAAAGCGATAAGGCCGAACGTAAAAATCGGAGCGCGATAAAGAATTGAATACAGGTAGTAATTGAATGGATCAGCAACAAATAAATTTATATTCATAAAGAAAAGGGTCGCTATGCATATAGAGACAAAAAATACCGAAACCGACAGAATTACACCTTTAGAAAATCGATACAACAAGGGGAATATCATGTAAAATACCATTTCCACGCCAACCGTCCAACCCGCCGGAACAATGGACGTCTGGTAGCCTGGAACCAGATTAAATAGAAATGTCATATTCAATAGGATCGATTTGCCATCGATCTTTACGCCGCTGAAATTGTGAACGCACATGACCAGGATCATCAAGTAAAATAGGGGAGCTATCCTGAAAAACCGACGAAGGGCGAACCCCAGAATCGGGCGAACTTCCCGATCATGAACCGGCATACTGAGGCAGAGTGAAAACGCACTCACCACGAAAAACAGCTCCACTCCCATGGTGCCGTTTACGACAAACAGATCGAGAAACGGTGCAACTTGAAGACGCGGAGATGGAAGCATCGCTACGTGCACAACGACGACCCAAATGGCTGCCAGCCCACGCAAGGCGTCCAAGAAGGGCACCCGATTTGGAGCTGCGTTGTACCTGCCTGCCAATTTAGGACCTCACGGAGATTTTAGCAGCACCCCTACTTGGAACAAGGCGGCTACGCAACCTGTCGGCTTTGCGAGGGGCATCGGCAAAGGCGCTACGTCACAAGGCCGGCGCCACCGTCGACACCGGGAGGACTATGACCATCGGCGGACAGCATACCATTGGCAGCGGTCAAATCTGTCCCGGCGCCTTCGGCCCCAGCGTCGCTTCAAAATTGCGCGAAATCCAAAAGGTGCGGCGTGGCATTGACTTGCTCCATATCCAGCCCAATGAGGCCGAGATTGGCAAGTGCCTATTCCAGATCGGAACATCGGGGGGGTGAATTGCCAAGCGTGCGCATCAATGTAGGCTGCAGGAAAAGCGTTACTCTTTTCGCTACAGAAGTACGCCGAGAATTGGCTTCAGGACCGCCCTTATACCGCGATAGAACGGTCTGAGGATTCTGAACAAGATAGGCGATCTGAACTTCAGAGAGCTCTTGATGGCGAAATTGAGTCTAGCCAGAGCGTGTTTCACTGACGTCTGCGGCCCTGACGTCAGCGCCGTCTGCGTCGCTGGCGTCATTGGAATCTGCATCGTTGACGCCCCCAAGGGATAACCGGCGTTCTTCCACTCAGACAACAGATGAGCATGCCACGGGAAGTCGTGCAGTGGCAGCATGCCGACAAGCCTTTGCATCTTGAACTCCAGCATGGAGTAGTTGTGCGCTACCTGATGCGCGCACATGATGTGCTGCGTGGTAAATCCGGCATCCTGAGCAGAGTAGGTGATCAGCCGCTCCAGCACGTGAGCCAAGCCTCCGTCAATATGATCGGGCTCGGCATTGAACTCTTCCCATTTCCATTTGTGTTCGAACATTTTGCGCAGCGCGCGCGGCCGGAACCAGAACATGGTGCCATAGGCTGCCACCGGTGTGGTGTCATCGAACTTGACGTCGATGTTCAACAGGCGCGCCGTTTCCTCGGCCCTTGGCTTGTTGACAAACCATGAGTGCCCCATTGTCGGGTAAGAGATATGAAAGATCGGCGGAATGGCGACGCCGACTGAAGGATTGTCGTGAAACATGTCCAAAACATTCTGCACGTAACCGCGGGTATTCAGCAGATTGTCGAGCATGTGCCGCTTGAACAGATTGCCCCTCGACGACTGCACTTGAGGCGATTTTTTTGTATGCAAACGGCAGACGAGGTCGTAGCGATCGTCGATGAACAGATCTCGGAACGAGATGAAAAGCGACGACATGTCACGACCGCGGTTCTGTTCAACAACGCGGACGATGGCCTTCTTCACGCCAGGGCGCTTTGCCAAGGCGGCTTCGATCTCGGCCTTCTTTTCCGGCGTATTCGTGGTGGCAATGAAGTCATAGGGAACCGGAATGTTCTCGGTCAGCGCCAGCAACTCGTCGAGCAACTCGGTGTAGTAAATATGCGCGCAGACGGCCACCTTGCCGTAGTCGGCAGCAGCGTCGTCATCCTTGATCCGCTTATCCGGCAGGACGCTCATCAGCGCCGCGTTGCTGTTGAGGTTCCTCAATTCCGAAACGCGCAGAACATTGCGCCAAATCAAATTAACGTCGTAGTCGGACGTCTCTTTAAGTATCCGCAAGGCGCGCGGCAGATCGACGGCATTGTGCTCCAGAAACGTCGGATCGTGAAAAAACGTTCGCCGCTTTAGCAGGGGGAAGCGGTTGATGATTGTTTCGTCGACGTTGATGAACGCCGGATAGTGCGAGCCATACTGATCCGGATCAACATATGCTTCTGCGGAATAGCCAAGGTCTGTAAAATGCTTGGTAAACTGCGACTCATGAAGCAGGACAGCATCGGTGTAGGTTATTATCTCCGGCAGGTTCTCCCAATATCTTTTGAAGGCGCGCGACTTCAGCATCTCGTTGCGAATTGCAATGAAGTTTGCCGTGAGATGACGGGGCAGATGGCCTGTTCCGGTAAATGGGTTTGGCGTCATTTCCCGATGGGCAGAAGCGCCCCAGAAATCAGTGTTCCGCCCTTCCATTTCCGAAAACATTTCTGAAAAGGGGAAAAGAGGTCCGTAGCAAGTATCGTTCAGCAGGATAAGTTCGTCATACTTGGAAAGCTCATCAAAGCCGATGGCTTCGATTCCGGCCTTGTATCCACCGACATCAAATCCCTCGTTCTTACGAATCAGGAGCTGATCACATACTTTTTCAACCGCGACTTCAGAATGTTTTGAAAGATTGCCGTTGGAGACAACGACAATTCTTTCAACCAGTTCTCTCAGCTTGGTCAGTAAAAATATGACATACTCGTCCGCGATGCCGCGTTCGTTATACAGAGAAAACACAGCAACACGACGCAATACAGAGCTCATTCGTCGTCCCCTCAAGAAATCCAGATTTTCCAAACCAGCAGAGCCCAAATTTTAGCCGAGCTGTGTATCTATCCATATGGAAAGCTGGTCGATCCCCTCGCCCACACTTTTCAAAGGTCGCCATTCCAGTTCGCGGACCGTCCTGTCGATGTTGGCGACAGCGCACCGCACGTCGCCGTTGCGGAACATGCCGTTGACGTGCGGCTCCGGCGCCCCATACCGCTTTGCGATGATCCTCGCCAGATCGAGAACCGTGGTCTTGTAGCCAGTGCCGACATCATAGGCGAACGATTGCGACAGATTTGTTCTTGTGGCCTTGTCAATCGCCGAGGCGACGTCGTCGATGAAGACAAAATCCCTTCCGATATCTCCGTCTTCGTAGATCGGGATGCTCTTGCCTTCCTTGGCCATCCTGATGAACAACGACACAATTCCCGTGTAGCTGTTCGTCAAGGACTGGCCAGGACCGTATACGTTCTGGAGGCGGAGCACGTTGACGGTTGTCCCGAACGAAAGAGCCCAAGCTCGCAATATCTGTTCCTGGGTTAGTTTGGTGGCTCCGTAGATGCTGGTTGGGTTCGGTATCGTTTTTTCCGCGTCCATCGGCAGAGGCTCGAGCCCAGGGAAATCCCACTCCGCGCGTTCAAGCTGCTGCTTCGATCTCTGACCCGGATAGGTTACCTCTCCTGGATCTCTGGACCACCATGCCCCTTCTCCGTAGACGGCGCGGCTCGAAGCCAGGACAAAGCGCTCGGGAACATGCGATGCCGTGGCGAAGGCATCCAACATGCGGGTTGTGCCGAGGACATTTGCTATCGCGTGGCGAGAAGCCTCTGTGAGCGACTGTCCCGTGCCCGTTTCAGCCGCCAGATGCACGACAACTTCAGGTCGGGTGGTTTCCAATGCCTGCGCCCAGGTGGAAGCCTCCGTCACATCCGCAACCATGAGCTCAACGCGAGGATCAAGTTCGGCAGGGCGCTTTCGCTCAGCGTGAATCTGCGGATGCAAACTGTCGATGACAACTACGCGATCGAAGCGATCTGCCAATTTGGTGGACAACGCGCATCCAATGAATCCGGCTCCACCGGTAACTATACATGTCTTGGACATTCAAGCAGCATTCCGTGTTCCATTAACCAGGCTGTTCGTTATCAGCGTCGACCTCATTTGAACAGGTACAGAGCATCTCTCCGGTGGAATTGGATTTGAGGTGTCGCATTCGGGCAGCCACGCGCAATGCCACGGGCTAATCTGGTTCTGCGGTCCATTTTCGATAGCCAAACTCGCCAGCCGACAACAGAACATCGCCCAGAAGGGTGATAATTCGATGCGTAACCGCAACGGCGGTGGCCGCAGCCGCGGGAATGCCGATCGACGAAAGGCCCGCGATGAAAACCGCTTCCCTCACACCCAAACCGCCGGGAGCCCCAGGCACAACAAAACCAAGCAACCAGCCGGCGGCTGAGACCCCGATCACCATCTGCCACTCGATCGTGGGTCCGTACAGCACATGGACAAGGAGGACGACGATCAAGCCATTGGCAAGGAAAAACAGGCCGTAGCAGGCGACGCTGATCGCAGCCATCGAAAACGCGAGGTGTTTTCGGCTCTGCTTGAAATATCGGCCCGCAACGAGGGGGGCCAGCATAAGGGCCGCCAGTCCGGCGCCGATATAGACTGCTGAGGCCAGATAGCGGCTTATTCCGTAGTCCTCGCCGATCTTGAGCAGGAAGGAGAAGGAGAAAAGCAGGGCAACGCTTCCGGAAGCGAGGACCATCAAAACGATCTCCATCACCTGCGCGTAAGAAAGCGCATCCATTGCGGCACCATATCGGGCCGCCAGGACGAAGCGTCCGACGAGATGGATGACGTTGGTCGGCAGATATTTGTAGACTTGGGTCCGCGCGAAAACGCGCATTGCACGGACCGCGGAGATTGCCTTTTCTCCGACCGAAACCAACAGGGTGAACCAGGCAAAACCCACCAGCTGCAGAGCGAGCGCATAAAGAAGCGCACAGGACACGACCACGGCAACAAACCGAGGACGCTGCAGCATCTCGGCGAGCTGATCGGCGTATCCGTAGACGGAGCGTATGACAAAATACATTGCCGCAATGGCAATGACGGCACCGCCGGCACGAATGATCCTAGAGTTCGGCACGAGCGCCGATCGGCTTCACAGGCAGCCTGCCGTCGGAACTTGCAATTTCGGCGACAATGCCCGGGTCGCGATTGCCACGGGTCGCAACAATCAACTCGGCGACCATGCCAAACAGCGTGAACTGCACCCCGACGATCATCAAGAGCGTCGAGACAAGCAGCAACGGACGGCCGCCAATGGCTTCACCGCCAAACCACCGCGCACAGAGAAACAGGAAAATCAGGAAGCCAATCGAGAAGACGGCCACACCCAAGCCACCGAAAAGATGGCCGGGGCGCGAATTGAACTTCGTGATGGTCACGACTGTGAGCAAGTCCAGGAAGCCCTTCAGCAGGCGGCCAACCCCATATTTGGATTTTCCAAATCGGCGCGGGTGGTGCTGGACGACGATCTCACTGACCTTGAAACCAGTCGCATAGGCCAAGGCTGGAACGAAACGATGAAGCTCGCCATAGAGGCGGATGTTGTCAAAGACCTCGGAGCGATAGGCTTTGAAGCCGCAGTTGAAATCGTGCAGGCTGACGCCGGTGACCTTGGCCGTCACTCGATTGAACAGCTTTGAAGGCAGCGTCTTGCCGAGCGGATCGTGGCGCACCTGCTTCCATCCCGAAACGACATCGGAGCCCTCTCGGATTTCGTCCAGAAAACGTGAAATTTCCTTCGGGTCGTCCTGCAGGTCTCCATCCATCGTGACGATGATATTGCCCGACGCGTTGGAGATCCCTGCCTGCAGCGCGGCCGCCTTGCCGAAATTCCTCCGAAGCCGAACGCCCTTCACATGGGGGTAAGCCCTGGTGGCGGCCAGAATCTCCTTCCAGGTATTGTCCCGGCTCCCGTCGTCAACAAAGATGACCTCCTCGAGCGAGGCGGCATCGATCTGCTCGAAGGCGGCCTCGATCTGGGCAATCAAAGCCTGAACAGTGTCTTGCTCGTCCTTTACAGGCACCAGTATCGAGACTGTCTGCACGTCAGGCCCTCTGCGTCAAAATGGAGGTCTGGCTGGGGAATGGCAATGCAGGCGCCAGCCCCCGTGTCACGCGCTCCTGCAGGCCGCAAGAATTGATGGCCTGGCGATATTCGGGCCTGTTGCTGTTGTCGAACAGAATCATACCGCCCGGAGACAGGCGGCGAACTGACTTCGCCAAGCAGGAAACCCTGGCCCGGCCGTCGATCACAATGAGGTCGAAGGTACCGTCGACCCCGTCAATCGATGACACGTATTGATCGAAAGAGCATTGCGTATATCCCTTTCGATTGGACCTGGCCGTGCTGGAAGCAGAGGCAGCTACCGGCTCCACAACCCGCACAGCGATGTTGGGATAGGCGCCAAAAATGCCACCCATGGTTTGCGCGAACGGAGCGTCATGCTCGACGGAATCGACTGAGCCGCTTCGTTTCGCCAACCAAACTGTGCTGGCGCCGGCACCAAATTCATAAACGCGGGCCTTGTGATTGCGCGAGGCCAGAAAACTGTTCACGGCATCAATCGCGGAGAATGTCCACCACGGCATGTCAAGCCGAACCAGGTCGGCGCTGTCGTATATGCCGAACAGACTTCTGATCCAGAGGGCAAAGCGGTTGTTCGACCGCTCCAACGCCGCAAGCAATCCGCAGCGCTCAGCTGCTTTCCGGGCGAATCTGACGACGCTTACATAGGTATTTTTCAAAACTGAAATCCAACCCCAGGTGCCTGCAATCTCGTCCACCCAGACGGCGTAAGCAAAACTGCATATATCGATCGAGAAGCAGGGCTAACAGGCACACGTCGAAGATCTATGTAACCACTCCAGCCATAGTCGTCACGCCCTCGTCCGAGGAACTTCGCCACGTCCGGCCGATGCGCTCCTCCCAATCCCAACCCCACGACCGTTCCCGTGCCGTCAACGAAGGCAATGCAGCGGTAGGTGGTAAGAATATCGCTGCCCAGCAGTGGGGGCCACTTGTTCGAGGTGTCCGCGACCCAACCGGAGACGCGTCCCCACTGCGGATCTTCTATTTTGGACACGGCATCAATGTAGCCCGTCAAGCTGTTCGGCTGGGTGGGGATTGCCAGCCCGGCGCCGAGCGAGGGGCAACCGAAGTCTCTGCCGTTGAACGGGACGTGATTGAATTTCTTCAGATTGTCTTCGACATTGTAGTAATCGACCCCAGCCAATGTAACGTATCGCATCAAGTCGGGGTCTTTGACGCCGAGCGACAATGCCAATGTTGCGAGATCTTTTCCTTCAGCCCTGACAAGAGCGTCATTCAGCCTCGGCATGCCGTTGACGACGATCAGTGCGGCTACCGCCGCGAATATGGCGATCGACAGACGACGCTTGAAATCAACTTGCCACACCAGACACGAAACAGCTCCAAACAGTCCGACCCAAAAAAGCGCCGGAAGGGTTGCATATCTGCTGGCTAAGGCTGCCGCGTCTCCTCCCATATTCGATCGACCAATAGCGGCCAGCACGCCCGACATGACGGCATAGGCCATGATCGCAATCCAGAAGGCTGATCGGTACCTGCTTTCGCCAGGCCGCAAAAGGCAAAACCCAACGATCAAAGCGGCCGCTGCGATTCCGATTGCGCCCAGCGGAATTGCGGCTGCTTCGGTTGTTACGATGCCGCCACCAATGAATGTCAGGCAAAACAGCGCAATCCCAATTGGATCGAAACTGCGTGCGGCGTGATAATCGGGGACTTTCTGATTCATCGCGACAAAAATCACGAGGGCCAAGCCCGCCGCGAAAATCAAGATGCCGAGCCGCCGTGTTTTGGCAGTGCAAAATCCTTGGATGCCGATCACACACAATGCGGTCAGGCCCGTGCTGTAAAATTGCGTGGCAAAAACGGCCAACGCGATCGCAGCCACATAACCTATAGGCATGTCTTTTTCGGTCGACTGCCAAAAAGCCAATACAGCCAGCACGGTGAAGAGATTTGCGCCGATCCAGGCTACTCCACTCATGCCAACAAAGAAATTGTGTGCGGCAAGCGGACTGAATACAAACACCGACACGGCTATCCCGACGACAAATGCTTCAAACCAGGATCGCGCAAAGAGCGACAATGCGCCCGAAAAAACCAACGCTATGAGAAGGGAGAACGCGACAACAGTGACCGACAGGCCGATATTGTCCCCTTGGGTAAGGTGAAAATTCAGCAGATAAAACAGTTTTGCGCCGGCAATAATATGCTCGTTTGCCGTTACATACAGGTCCTTCAGCGTCGGTACCCCGTCCAGCGATCCGACCATTGAAGGGAGAATGCCCCAATAGTCGTTATCCGGAACACCTCTCGCCTGCACCGTGAGCAGGAGCGCAACCACGAACACCGCGATCGGACCAACAAACGCGACCGCGAAAGCGGGGGTTGAACGGCTGACAGAGAGGGTGCGAACGGTGGCCGACATTAGTCCTGCGTTTGCTGCGTATTGCCTTGCGTTGGCATAGGTGGCACCTCGCACACACCGCCAGACTGCGCAACAAAAATTCGACGACTTGGCAAGCGGACCGGCGGATCGGTCCGGTGTGCGTCTCAAACGCCACAAGTTGGCGCGACTGGAACGATCAGCCGTCGCATGAATGAGAAAGCATATCCGGTGGCTTGATGTTGCCCCTGTTCTGAAGAAACCGATTTCCGATGGAGAGGCCAAGAGCAGAGCTCGCCTCTCTCCAATTGAATTTCGCTTTCAACGAAAAACCGCGGCGATCCTTTTCAGCAACAGCGTGACAATCGCAGACAGCGCTCGCAGGGGGCTGGTTATTCGCCAGCTCGTTGAGTCCTTGAACTCTTGAACGACCCGTTCACTTTGCTCCATTCTTTCCTGGAGCGCTTGCGCACGTGCTATCTCGTTGTCGCGCTCGGTCTGCAGCGCACTAACAGTCGCGTGCGCGGCTGAAATCTCTTCGGCCCTCTCGACGAGATCCGACTCCATCCGTGCGATCTGGGCGTGACCGCTGTGGAGCTGTTCACGTATCTCGGCCACCTCGCGGGTGAGTTCCTGTATCCGCGCCCCGCGGCTCGTCACCAACGCCCTGTTGGTCTCGATTTCCTCTTCCATGGTCGTCGACGCTAGAGACCATGGATTTCCGGCTTGATCGAACGCTTTGCTTGTCGTGCCGGCAAGAGAAATCATTTCCCTTTCGGCGAGCGCGATCCGGCCTTGCACATTGCGAGTCCCAAGAACATTTTGCGGACTTGGTCGCTTGGTCACAATGCAGAGCGAGTTCAAAAACTCGACGGAATGAATGGAGGCCAGCAAGGCTTCCCCGAATACGGTCTTATACCTGTCGGAGAACGTGGCTAAGGCATCCGCCCGAAAGCGGGGCAGTCCCCAATGCTCATGGTTGACCACATCGAGCAGGCGCTTGAAGAACGACATCGACGAAAGCGGATCATAGAGACCGCCTTCGAATTCCCGCCAGTAGCTGCAATGCAAATCTTCCGCTATGAAAACCCCGCCATCAGAAAGATGAGAGAAATAACGGGCGAAAGAGCGCACTATGTCTGATGAAGTATGCGACCCGTCATCGATTATGATGTCGAATGTCGCGGATTTCGCAACAATTTTTCTTTCTACCTCATCAGTATTGGCATCCCCGATGACCAAAGCAATCTTTTGATCGTCGAAGACCAGACCGCTGCAGGCCGTGTCGATATCGCAGCCAAGAATGAGTTCCGAATTCGGGAAATATCGCGGCCAGATTTCGAGAGAACCACCGTTTTGGACGCCAATTTCCAGGAGTCGAACCGGCTTCTTCCGATAGTCCACAAAAACGCGGTCATATGCATCCAGATAGCTAGACCATTTGTCCGACACTTTGCCGCTATGGGCATTGTACAGGTCGTGAAGCGAAGGGGCGTGCGCATTGACCGGCATGGCATGCGCCTCGGTCCGAACAATCGCCGGGACGTCACCGACCGCCTCGGGGCCGACTGCCTCCGGGCCGACCGCGTCTAAGTCGACCGCCTGTGAGCCGGCCTCTGCATCGCGCATGTCTTTCGGCGATAGGTCCTTCTTCATGCCTCAAGCCCATCCCGTCTTTCAGACCAGGACACGACGCGCCACCGCTTCAGTCGATTGCCGCCAGTCAGGCGCATTCCATCCGAAGACGGAGGCGAATTTCGCGCTTGATAGCCGGGAATTGGCGGGGCGTCGCGCCTTGGTCGGGTAGTCCTTCGTAGCAATGTCCCGTACTCGCGCCCAAGGGCCACCAGACACTCGGCTTGTGTCCAGGATATGGCGGGCAAAGCCGCTCCAGTTGGCCTCGCCCGTGCTGGCCAGATGATAGACACCGAACGCAGCGAAGCTCTTGTTGCCATGCAGCGTCGCCGCCGCATGCAGGACTGCGTCGGCGATATCGAGCGCGGAGGTGGGATTTCCCCACTGATCGGCGACCACCGATATCTCATCCCGGTCGGCGGCAAGCCGCAGCATGGTCTTGACGAAATTCTTGCCGAACGGGCTGTAGACCCAAGCCGTGCGCAGGATCAGATGGCGCGGATTGGCGGCTGCCACCGCCTGTTCGCCGGCGAGCTTGGAGGCACCATAGACGCTGCGTGGTGCGGTCGCGTCGGTTTCGACATAGGCACCGGAAGCGCTGCCATCGAAGACATAGTCGGTCGAGAGATGGATGACGGGAATGCCAAGCTGCGCTGCGGCTTCGGCCACCTTGCCGGCGCCGACAGCGTTCACAGCAAATGCCAGGTCGGGCTCATCCTCAGCCTGATCCACGGCGGTGTAGGCGGCAGCCGACACGACGATATCCGGCTTCGCGGCCGCGATAGCATCGATGACGGTATCGGGCTTTGCCAGGTCGAGCTCCGGACGGCCAATTGCGATGACTTCCACGCCGGCGTGCCTCTGGCCGGCCTCCAGAAGGCTTAACGCGACCTGGCCTTCGCGCCCGGTGACAACGAGCCTCACGCGGCCCCCTTGCGCGCTTCGCCCAATCGCTCACCGGCATAGCGCTCTTCGCGGATCGGCCCCCACCACCATTTGTTTTCGAGAAACCAGTCCACGGTTCTCGCCAGGCCACTGTCGAAATTCTCCTTCGGCGCCCAGCCAAGCTCGCGACCGATTTTGGAGGCGTCAATGGCATAGCGGCGGTCATGGCCCGGACGATCGGTGACGAAAGAGATCAGATCGCGATAGCTCTTGCCGCCCGCCCGAGGACGCCTGATGTCGAGTAGATCGCAGATCGTCTCGACGACGCCCAGGTTGGTGCGCTCCGAATTGCCGCCGACATTGTAGCTCTCGCCTGGCGTGCCCTTGGTGGCAACCAGCTCCAGCGCGCGCGCATGGTCCTCGACAAACAGCCAGTCGCGCACATTGGCGCCGGCGCCATAGACCGGCAACGTTTTTTCGTCGAGCGCATTGAGGATAACCAGCGGGATCAGCTTCTCGGGAAAGTGATAGGGCCCGTAGTTGTTCGAACAATTGGAAAGCACGACCGGCAGGCCATAGGTTTCGTGCCAGGCCCGCACCAGATGGTCCGACGCCGCCTTCGAAGCGGAATAGGGCGAAGATGGCGCATAGGGCGTTTCCTCGACGAAAAGGCCGCCATCGAAAGGAAGGTCGCCGAACACTTCGTCGGTCGAGACATGATGGAAGCGGAAGCGGCTTTTCCTGTCGTCGGGAAGGCCGCGCCAATATTCCAGCGTTGCATTCAACACCTTGTAGGTGCCGACGATGTTGGTCTCGATGAAGGCACCGGGTCCGTCGATCGATCGGTCGACATGGCTTTCGGCAGCAAGGTTCATGACGATGTCGATTTCGTCCCGATGCAGAATGTCCAGCACCGCCCTCTCGTCACAGATATCGGCATGAGCGAAGCGGTAATTGTGCGCATTCTCGATCGGCCGCAGCGAAGCCAGATTGCCCGCGTAGGTAAGCTTGTCGAGATTGGTCACGCGATAGGCCGGGTTGGCGCACAGATGCCGGCACACCGCAGAACCGATGAAACCGGCACCGCCTGTCACTAGAAAATTCATGTTGCTGTCCTCATGCAACCCATCAGGCGAACACTTCGGCGGCGGCCAACACCGGCGCCTTGAGGTCCTTGTCCGAAAGCTGGAATCCGCCAGCCAATGACGGCCATTCGATGCCGATGGCAGGATCGTCGAAACGGATCGAGCGGTCGTGCTCGGGCGAATAGGTATCGGTCACCTTGTACAAGACTTCGGTGTCCGGCACGAGCGTCACGAAGCCATGCGCAAAGCCCTTCGGCACCAGAATCTGGTTGCCCTTTTCGGCGGTAATTTCGAGCGCAACCCATTTTCCGAAGGTTGGCGAGCTGCGGCGAATGTCG
Source organism: Mesorhizobium sp. P2_C7 (assembly GCF_056404515.1). Taxonomy (NCBI): domain Bacteria; kingdom Pseudomonadati; phylum Pseudomonadota; class Alphaproteobacteria; order Hyphomicrobiales; family Phyllobacteriaceae; genus Mesorhizobium; species Mesorhizobium sp. P2_C7. Next base: position 182,847 of record NZ_JBFUDW010000010.1, read on the forward strand.
ACCGCCACGTCCAGCAGCGCACCCCGCACGACACGCAGCAGCTTGTCCTGGGCTCGCGGCGCAAGCTGGTAGTGCAGCCCGCGCAGAACGCCCGCCGCGGCAGAATAGGACTGATTGTCCTGGACGAAACTCAAGCCTATGCCGGCCTGCGAAAAGCGCTCGGCATGATAGGTTTCGACGAAGAAACCACGCGCATCGCCATGTCGTTTCGGAATGATTTCCAGCACGCCTTCGATGCCAAGGGACCTGACCTCCAGCATTTACTCCTCCAACCGCTCGACGACGCGCCGGCGCAGATAGACGGCATACTCGTTTTTTCCCAGGCGGGTGGCGCGCTGGAGGACGTCGTCCGCCGTCAACCAGCCCTGTTCGAAGGCGATTTCCTCCGGGCAGGCAACCTTGATGCCCTGGCGATGCTCGATCGTGCGCACGAACGAAGACGCTTCGTGTAAGCTGTCGTGGGTGCCGGTGTCGAGCCAGGCATAACCACGCCCCAATCGATGCACATGCAACTGACCACGCTCGAGATAGACATTGTTGACCGCCGTGATCTCAAGTTCGCCACGCGCCGAAGGCCGGATCGCCGGGGCAATGTCAACGACATCGTTGTCATAGAAATAGAGGCCGGTGACGGCCCAGTTGGATTTCGGATTGTCTGGCTTTTCCTCGATCGTCAGGGCGGTTCCGGTGACCTTGTCGAAGGAAACAACACCGTAACGCTGGGGATCTTCGACATGATAGGCGAATACGGAAGCCCCCGTCTCGCGCGAAGCCGCTGCACGGCAGAGCTGCGACAGGCCTTCGCCGAAATAGATGTTGTCGCCGAGGATCATCGACACGCTGTCCTTGCCGATGAAATTCCGGCCGATGATGAAGGCTTCCGCAAGTCCGTTGGGTTGCGGTTGCTCGGCGTAGGACAAATCAAGCCCAAACTCCGATCCGTCGCCAAGCAACTCGCGGAAAACCGGCAGATCACGCGGCGTTGAAATGATCAGAATCTCGCGGATACCCGCGAGCATCAAAACGCTCAGCGGATAATAGATCATCGGCTTGTCGTATATCGGGAGGATTTGCTTGGAGACTGCCAACGTTAGCGGATAGAGCCGCGTTCCGCTGCCTCCAGCAAGGATAATTCCTTTCAAGAAGTTCTCCTTGACATGCCTAAACCCCCAGCCCTGACATAAACCGCGCTCGTGCTTAGGTTCCATGCAATGGCTTGTCAATCTCGGCGATCGACAAACAGCCGGACTATTGGCGCGCCAGGCGCGCCCTCCGCTAGGTCAGTCCAAAATACGCCCGGTACCAGTCCACAAACCGCCCTACCCCATCGGCAACCGTCGTCACCGGGCGGTAGCCGACCGCCTGCTCCAGCGCCGATGTGTCGGCAAAGGTATCGGGCACGTCGCCGGCCTGCAGCGGCAGCATTTCGATGATGGCTTTCCTGCCAAGTGCGCTTTCCAGCGCCTCGACATAGGCGGTGAGCTTCACCGGTTTGCTGTTGCCGATGTTGAAGATGCGCCAGGGGGCGCTGCTGGTGGCCGGATCCGGACGGCCGGAGTCCCAGGCGGCATTGCCGACAGCCGGGCTATCGCTGGCCCGGACGACGCCTTCGGCGATGTCATCGACATAGGTGAAGTCGCGCGTGTGGTTGCCGTTGTTGAACAGCTTGATCGGCTCACCGGCAAGAATGCTTCTGGTGAACAGGAAAAGCGCCATGTCCGGACGCCCCCAGGGACCATACACCGTAAAGAAGCGAAGCCCGGTCGTCGGCAACCCGAACAAATGGCTGTAGCTATGCGCCATCAGCTCATTGGCGCGCTTGGTCGCGGCGTAGAACTGCAGCGGATGATCGGCCGGCCGATGCTCGGAAAACGGCATGTCGGTGTTGGCGCCGTAGACACTCGAGGTGCTGGCATAGGTCAAATGCGCAACGGCGCTGCTGCGGCAGGCCTCGAGCATGTTGGTGTAGGCGATGATGTTGCTTTCGACATAGGCATGCGGGTTTTCCAGGCTGTAGCGAACCCCTGGCTGGGCGGCGAGATGGATCACCCGGTCAAACGTGTGGTTGGCAAAGCAACCATCGACCACGCCTTTGTCGGCGAGATTGCCGCGGATGAAATGATAGCTCGCATTGGTCTTGCGGCTGGCTTCCTCCAGCAGCCGCAGCCTCGCCTCCTTGATCTGCGGATCATAGTAGCTGTTGACGCTATCGATGCCGACAACCTCGTCGCCGCGCTCCAGCAGGCGCTTCGATACGTGACAGCCGATAAAGCCGGCGGCGCCGGTGACCAGGACCTTCATCAGAAGCGCCAGTCCAGTCCTCGATCTCTCCCGGTGTTCAGGAGCGCTTCAGCAGCGACCACACGGCCGGCACCAGGCTTGCCGCCAGGGCAACCTTGATCAGATCGCCGACGATGAATGGCACGACGCCGAACTGCCACGACTTTTCGGGACCGATCAGCAGCGCCAGCCAGGCAAAGCCCATCGCCATCATGACGACTTCGGCAACCAGCATCGCGCTGAAAAGCTTGCCCGGATGACGGTCCCAGCCCCGATCGGCGGCCCAGCCGACAATCGCCGCCATGGCCACGAAACCCAAGAGATAGCCGCCGGTCGAGCCGAGCATGTAAGCAATGCCGATACCCTTTTCCGGGGCGCTCTGGAAGACCGGAAAGCCCATTGCGCCCTCTGCCATGTAGAGCAGCACGGTGGCGACGCCCAGACGCATCCCGAAGGCAGCGGCGATCAGCAACACGGCCAGCGTCTGCATCGAAATGTCGACCGGCCCGAGCATCACCTTGGTCTTGGCCGACAGGGTCAGCAGCAGCGTTCCGGCGATCGCCAGGAAAAGCTGCGTTGCCAGCCGCGCCGCGCCCTCTTGCGGCAAAGCCAGAGACACAAGCGGACGCATCGTTGTTGCAATTGCCATCGTATTTCCCCAATCCGATTGCCGCTATCTCATGTTCGCGGCCTCGCGTTCTCCTATATTGGCTTGTGTGTTATGCGGCAATCGGTTTTGCCGTCTCCTCGAACAAGGCACCGATGCACCTGCCATGGCTCTCAAATTCGAAACCGGCTTCGATCCCGCCTATGGCAAGGCGGTGAGCGTCGCGCCTGATATCCAGCGCATCACCGCCCGCAATCCAAGCCCCTTCACCTTTCACGGCACCAACAGCTACATCGTTGGCCGCGATACGCTGGCGGTGATCGATCCTGGGCCGGACGACGAGGCGCATCTGCAAACCCTGCTCGAGGTGATTGCAGGCCGGCCGGTCAGCCATATCTTCGTCAGCCATACGCACCGCGACCATTCCCCGCTGGCGGCCCGGTTAAAAGAACGCACCGGCGCCGCCGTGCTGGCGGAAGGACCGCATCGCCCTGCAAGACCCCTGCATATCGGCGAGACCAACGCGCTCGACGCCAGTGCGGACACGGCTTTCGTTCCCGATATCGCATTGCCCGACGACAGGGTGGTCGACGGCGACGGCTGGTCGATCAGGACGATTTTGACCCCGGGCCACACCGCCAATCATGCGACATTCGCGTTGGAAGGAAGCGGGATCCTGTTTTCGGCCGATCATGTCATGGCATGGGCGACGTCGATCGTCGCGCCGCCGGATGGGGCGATGGCCGACTATATGGCCTCGCTGGACCGGCTGATCGAACGTGGGGACCGCCTGCTGCTGCCGGGACACGGCGGGCCGGTGACCGCACCGCGCCGTTTCATGCGCGGGTTGAAGACGCATCGCAAGATGCGCGAGCGCGCCATCCTGGAGCGGGTCAGAGCCGGCGATCGGACGATCGTGGACATGGTCAAGGCGATCTATCGCGATACCGACCCGCGGCTGCATGGCGCTGCCGGATTGTCGGTGCTTGCCCATCTCGAGGACCTGGTGGAACGCGGCCTGGTCGTGACAGACGCCGCACCGGCCATTGACGGCAATTTCACGCCGGCCAGATAGGTCGCCAAGCTCATTCGGCCGGAGCCGCGCCAACCTGACCGGCGACTTCCTGGTCGAGTTCAGCGAGGAAATCGACGATATGCGCGGCATTGTCGCCGAGATCGTAGCGGCCGTAGCGAGAGGCCGACCGCATGTCGACGATGATCGTGTCCCCGTCGTCGGTCACGCGGATCGCGACGTCGGCGGGAAGACCGAGCACAAAACCCTTGGCCACTGCGGTAATCGTCACCTCGGTTTGCCCCCTGAGGTCTGGATAGGGCTCGGAAAGGTCCCAATCGCGCCGGTCGAGCACGGTCTCGACGGCATCCACGACGGTGTCGAACGGCAGGTCGTAGCTGCGTGCGCTAACCAGCGGATAGCTCTCCGTCTGCAGCCGCTGTTCGCCAGGCGTGGATGGGGAGAGCACATTCATGTCTTTGGTCCGGTCGCTCACGTCGAGCGCGGGCGGATTGTCGAAATCCGTCGAGATATCCCTGAGCGGCGGATAGATCGTCGCCCAGTAGGCGGCAATGCCATAGGGTGCGAGCACCAGCAGCGCCAGCAAGGCGCCGACTGTCAGGTCACGACCACCAAGGTCGCCGAAGTTCCATAGCCGCGAAAAGGCAAACCCGGCAAACAACAGCGCCAGGGCCGCCAGCAGCGCCACAATACCCATCACCCACAGGAAGACAGGCGTTTCGACGAGGTCGAAGCGATGGCCGACGAAAGCGGTCAACAGCAGCACCGCCGAAAAGGCGGCCGTGCGTCGCGACCATCCGGCCGCCTTCGAGGTCTGCCGTTCAGGAATACTTGCCATCAATTGCCGCACCACCCCAACCCGAACGGAGACTTAGAGCGGTTCGTCGTTTCACGGAAACGATAAACCGCTCTATCTCTTTGTTTTGACGCAATTCCCGGAATTGCTCTAGAATCTTTTGCTGGCGGCTTGAAGCCGAAAGACGCAACATTCCCGTCAATCCGTCGGCAAGCGATAGTCCCGGAATTGCTGACGCAAGGTGATCTTCTGGATCTTGCCGGTGGCGGTGTGCGGTATTTCGCCGACGAAGGCGACATCGTCCGGCATCCACCATTTGGCAACTTTGCCATCCATGAAGTCGAGAATGTCAGCCTTGGTCGGTTCCTTGCCTGGCTTTCGGACAACGACCAGCAACGGCCGCTCGCCCCACTTCGAATGATGGACGCCGATGGCTGCTGCCTCGGCGACATCGGGATGACCCACAGCCAGGTTCTCGAGATCGATGGTCGAAATCCACTCACCGCCGGACTTGATGACGTCCTTGGCGCGATCGGTGATCTGCATATAGCCGCCGGCGTCGATGTGAGCGACGTCGCCGGTGTCGAACCAGCCGTCCTCGTCGAACTGCTCCGAGCCAACACCGCCATAGTAGGCGCGGGCAACGGCCGGTCCACGCACCTTCAAGCGGCCAAATGTCTTGCCATCCCACGGCTGCGCGTTGTCGTCGTCGTCGGTCACCTTCATTTCGACGCCGAAGGGCGGGTAGCCCTGTTTCTGCTGGACGTCGAGCCGGGCTTCACCCTGGAGACCGGCATAGTCCGGCTTCAAGGTGCACAGTGTGCCGAGCGGTGACATTTCGGTCATGCCCCAGGCGTGGATGACCTGGACATCGTAGTTCTGCTGAAACTTGGTCATGATCGCGCGCGGGCAGGACGAGCCGCCGATGACGACCTTGTTCAGATAGGGAAGCTTCTTGCCGGTCTCCTCCAGATACTGCAGCAGCATCATCCAGACGGTCGGCACGGCAGCGCTGAAGGTCACCTTCTCGGTGTCGAGCAATTCATAGATCGAGGCGCCGTCCATCTTGCAGCCGGGCATGACCAGCTTGGCGCCGATCATCGGCCCGCTCTGGCCAAGGCCCCAGGCATTGGCGTGGAACATCGGCACGACCGGCAAGATCGTATCGCGTGCCGACAGCCCCATGGCGTCAGGCATGGCGGCGATCATGGCGTGCAGCACGTTCGAGCGGTGGCTGTAGACGACGCCCTTCGGATCGCCCGTGGTCCCCGACGTGTAGCACATGCCGGCAGCCGTGCCTTCGTCGAAGGTCTTCCAGGCGAAGTCGCCATCCGCCTCATCAAGCCATTCTTCATAGGCAACCACATTCGGCAGGGTCGTCTGCGGCATGTGCGCCTTGTCGGTCAGCACGATCACCTGTTTCAGCGACTTGACGGCGCCGGCGATCTTCTCGAGCAACGGCACGAAGGTCAGGTCGACGAAGACAGCCTTGTCCTCGGCATTGTTCATGATCCAGACGATCTGCTCGGGAAACAGGCGTGGATTGAGCGTATGGTAGATGGCGCCGATGCCCATGATGCCGTACCAGGCCTCGATGTGGCGCGCTGTGTTCCACGCGAGTGTGGCGATGCGGTCGCCCAGGCGATAGCCGTCGCGTTCCAGCCGCTGGGCGACCTTCAGGGCGCGGCGATGGATGTCCGCATAGCTGATGCGCACGATCGGCCCCTCGATCGAGCGCGACACGATCTCGCGCACGCCATGCTGCCGCTCGGCATTGTCGATGAGCTTATGGCAAAGCAGCGGCCATTCCTGCATCAGTCCCAGCATTCGTTCCTCCCCTGCGCTTTGCGTCGTGCTTTTCGTGCCATTGTGGAGCGAACCGGCGGATTGTCCAGCCACCAGCACCGGCAAGCCCAGCATTGATCGGCATGACGGACAAGACCGCCACAATCCGGCCATCGTCGGCGTTAAGGTTCGTTAACGGGCAAGGGGCGATTGGCGACTGAAAGAGGTTCGCATGGACGCGCAGCTCGACGACAAGTCCCTTGAGAATACGCTTGCCGAAAGTCTGGCCGATCTGGGCCCTGATACAAAGACTGTTTCCGAAGATGAATTTGTTGAAGTTGTCGGCGGCGCGCTGGAAGCGGTCGGCGGCACACTGCTGTTCAAGATGTGCGTCCAGAACGAAGGCGAAGGCCAGCACGTCGCAGCCGCATCCATCGGCGACGGTGGCAATCGTCAGTTCCTGCTGCTCACCTTGCCAACCGGTGGCGGCCCCCTGAAGGTCGAGACCACATCGAGAAGCAGCAATCCGGTGGCCGGTATCGCAGCCGCCTATGCCGGGCTGATGGATGCGTTCAAGACCGCCGCCTGACTATCGACAGGCAATCTTCGAAACCGTGATCGGGCCTGCACCCGGCCTGGGCTAATGGTTTGCGTGTTGCGTGGCGACAGCAGGCCTTGCGCAACGCGTTTGCGCGACACACCTTAAAGCCGAGGCAAGGAGAACCCGCATGGATCAGATCGTCAACCCGGCACCCGGGTTCCAACGCAATCCCGACAAGGTCATCACCATCGAGCCTTATGTCGGCACGGTTACGGTGCGAGTCGGAGACACGGTCATAGCGTCATCGACGGAGGCCAAGGTGCTGACCGAGCCTCCCTATCCTGCGGCCTTCTACATTCCGTTCGCCGACATCGATTTCGGCAAGCTCAGCAGCACGGAACACTCGACCCACTGTCCCTACAAGGGCGATGCCAGCTATTGGAGCGTGCTGCCTGCGGGCGAGACCGGCCAGAACGCGATGTGGGCTTACGAGCAGCCTTTCGACGAAATGGCTGAAATCCGCGACCACGGCGCGTTCTACGCCAGCAAGGTCAGCATCGAAGCAAACCCGGGCTGAGCTCCTCGACCTGCCTCACAGGTGCATCGAGAGTCAGGTCAGGGCCGCTTCACCTAACATCAACGCAGCTAGTCCGTGGTGCCGTGATTGCCGAATCCGTCGGCATCGTCGAGCCGCACGAAGGTCAGGCCCTTGGCCTTGAGCGCCAGAAGCCCCTGCACCACGCCTTCGCCGGCCGCATGGGTCGGCTGGTTGATGTGCGAGATAATGACGTCGCCGTCCTTAGCCGCCGCGATGCGCCGCGCGGTTTCCCTGGCGCCGAGCAATGAGCCACCATCGCCGTTTATCGAGAATCCCGCGATCTTGAAGCCAAGCTTGCGGATCATGGCGATTGCCAACGGGCTGTATTCGGCGGTCGCGCCACGAAACCATTTCGGCGCCGGCTCGCCGGTCTTGGCAAGGGCGGCGGCACCCGACTGGACCTCGGCCAGCACGGCGTCGGGGCTGCCGGCGCTGCGGATGCCGTAGATCTTTTGCGGCGTGTCGACGGCAGGGATATGATGGCCGCCGTGATTTTCCAGCTCGAACAGGTCGGGATGCGCCCGCATGATCTCGACCGCGGCGGCGTTTCGCTTCAGCCAGATGCCGGTCACGAAAATGGTGGCGGGTATCTTGTTTTCGACCAGCGCCGAAAGGATCCGGTTGTCGGTCTGTCCACCGCAGGCATCGAGCGTGAGCGCAACGCGGCCGGCTCCGCTTGCCTCCGGCCTGATGTGCAATGTCGGCTCGACGAGCGGCGCGGCATGGCCGCTGGACACCACGGCCAACGACATGGCGATCATGCAGAGACTTTTTTGCAGCAGGCGCATCAAACCGAATTCCCGACCGGTGCTTTCAAGCAGGCATCCCAAGACCCGCAAGAAGGCGAAAATCGGGATGGTGCATAGCAGAAAGCGCCCGGCGCGACAATTTGACTGTCCGCGGTGTGAGCGGCTTGTTCCGCGACCAGCGATGGCCGTTGTCCGCGCGACGCATGAACTCAGATGGCGCGTTCGAGCTTCACGTCGGTGCGCGAAAGGAGTTCGCGCACCGCATCGACGACTGGTTTGACCTCCAGTCGCCAGACGCAGTAGGCCCTGCCGAAATCCGGCCAGCCGCAACGGTCGCTGGCCACGCAGTCGCAAGGCATCGGCGGTTGAAGCGCGATATTGGGCACGCCGACGGGACCCCACTGCGACGGCGGCGTCAAGCCGAACAGGCCGACAACCGGGATTCCGGCTGCAGCCGCCATGTGCATCGGGCCGCTCTCATTGCCGAGAAACAGCCGGGCCTGTTTCAGCACCGCCAGCAACGTCTCAAGCGACAGCGCTCCAACGAGATTGACGACGGGCGACGCTGTCCTGGCGACGATGCGTTCGGCAATCTCCCGCTCGTCCGGGCCGCCCACCAGAACGACGTCCAAACCGGTTTCGCCGACAATCTCGCCAATCGCCTCGGCAAACCGCTCCGGCTGCCAACGTCGCCCTTCGAAGCTTGCGCCGGCGTGCACCGCGATGAAAGCGTTTGGATGAAGATGATGCTTGCCCAGCAGCGCCAACGCATTTGACGTCTCGGGCGGGAGCGGTTGGAGGTTTGGAACCGTCACATGGAGACCGACGCCAAGCGCCTGGAGCGGCGAAAGATAGCGGTAGACGAAATGTTCTTCACCAAAGCCAAATGGCTTGGCAAACACGTTGGCGGGCTGCCGCTCCAGCAGACGCAATGGCCTCTCGGTGGGATTGTAGCCCACACGGGTCTTTGCATTGACCAGCCCGGTGAGCATGCGTGACGTCTTTGAATCGGTCAGGTCGATCGTCATATCGAAATGGAAACGGCGCAGCGCCCGCACGACGGCGTAAAGCTCTTTGCCGCGCTGCAGGGGAGTGCCGCGCAGGCGGGCACGCTTGAACGTGACCACCTCGGAGGCAATGTCATGGGCGATTACGAAGCTCGCGAAGCGCGCGTCGCACAGAAACACCAGCCTGGCATCGGGGAATTCGAGCCGCAGGTTTTCTGAGAGCACCGAGGCGAGAACGAGATCTCCAATGTACTTCGTTTGAATGACCAGGATCGAGCGAATCGGCGCGGGTGCAGTCTGCAACATCTGTTTCCCAGGACAATTGGCGGGATGTCGAAATTACGCAATGCCGTCAGCACGTTCGTGTGAATTGCTTTACAAAACGGTAAGCTCGACCGGATGGATCCTATCCGCGGCCGGCCTTAGAGCAATTCACCGCTCATGGAAACGGCGAATCTCTAACCCTTTGCTTTGACGCAATTCCCGAAGCAAAAGCGTATCACACTTTTCCTGGAATTGCTCCAGCTCTTTGCTTTGACGCAATTCGGGACGGAAACTGCTTCACACTTTTCCGGGAATTGCTTTCGTAACCAGCACCGCCGCCTGCGCGGCCGCTAACCTCGCAATCGGCACGCGATAGGGCGAGCAGGACACGTAGTCGAGGCCGACCTCTTCGCAAAACCGAATCGAGGCCGGATCACCGCCATGTTCACCACAGATGCCGAGCTTGATGTCGGGCCGTGTCGCCCTGCCCTTTTCGGCAGCCATGCGCACCAGTTCGCCAACCCCGTCGATGTCGAGCGAGACGAACGGATCCTGATCGATGATGCCCTTCTGGCGGTAGGTCTCCAGGAACGAGGCCGCATCGTCGCGCGAGATGCCGAATGTGGTCTGGGTCAGGTCATTGGTGCCGAAGGAGAAGAATTCGGCCGTAGCGGCGATGACATGGGCGCGGATCGCCGCGCGGGGGAGTTCAATCATGGTTCCAGTCAGATAGTCGATCTTGACGCCGGTTTCCTCCATGACGCTTTTGGCGACGGCATCGATGCGCGCCTTGACGTAGTCGAGTTCCTTCACCAGGCCGACCAGCGGCACCATGATTTCGGGAACGACAAGTGCGCCGGCCTTCTTGCCCGCCTCCACGGCGGCCTCGAAAATGGCGCGTGCCTGCATCTCGGCGATCTCGGGGTACGAAACCGCAAGCCGGCAGCCGCGATGGCCGAGCATCGGGTTGAATTCATGCAGCGCGTCGGTGCGCTGGCGGAGCTTGTCGGGCGACACCTTCATGGCGGCGGCAACCTCGGCCACCTCCTCCTCGGTCTTCGGCAGGAATTCGTGCAGCGGCGGATCGAGCAGGCGAATCGTCACCGGCAGGCCTGCCATGATCTCGAACAGTTCGAGGAAATCCGAGCGCTGCATCGGCAGCAGCTTGGCGAGTGCCGTGCGCCGGTCCTTCTCGGTGTCGGCCAGGATCATCTCGCGCATGGCGACGATGCGGTCGCCATCGAAGAACATGTGCTCGGTGCGGCAAAGCCCAATGCCTTCGGCGCCAAAAGAGCGCGCCATGCGCGCATCGAGCGGCGTTTCGGCATTGGTGCGCACCTTCATGCGGCGAACGGCGTCCGCCCACTCCATGATGGCGGCGAAATCGCCGGACAATTCCGGCTGCAGCATCGGCACGGCACCCTTCAGCACCTGGCCATTGCCGCCGTCGATGGTGACGATGTCGCCCTTGCGGAAGGTCGCCCCCATCGCCATCAGCGTGCCGGCCTTGTAGTCGACGCGCAGTGAGCCTGCGCCAGACACACAGGGTTTGCCCATGCCGCGGGCTACGACAGCGGCATGGCTGGTCATGCCGCCGCGCGTGGTCAGGATGCCTTCGGCCGCATGCATGCCGTGAATGTCTTCAGGACTGGTTTCGATGCGCACCAGAATCGCCTTGCGGCCTTGCGTCTTCAACTCTTCGGCGTCAGCAGAGGAGAAGACGATCTCGCCGGTGGCAGCACCGGGAGAGGCTGGCAGCCCGACGCCGATGACGTCGCGCGCTGCCTTGGGATCGATGGTCGGGTGCAGCAGCTGGTCGAGCGAGGCCGGATCGATGCGGGCGACCGCCTCTTCCTTCGTAATCAGCTTGTCCCTTGCCATTTCGACGGCGATCTTCAACGCCGCCTTGGCGGTGCGCTTGCCGGAGCGGGTCTGCAGCATCCACAACTTGCCGCGCTCGATGGTGAATTCGAGGTCCTGCATGTCGCGATAGTGTTTCTCCAGACTATCGGAGATGGTGACGAAGGATTGGAACGCGTCCGGCATCAGCTTCTGCAAGGACGGCTTGTCCGATCCGGCGGCAATGCGCGCCGCCTCGGTGATGTTCTGCGGCGTGCGGATGCCGGCGACGACGTCCTCGCCCTGCGCGTTGACCAGGAACTCGCCATAGAGCATCTTTTCGCCGGTCGACGGATTGCGTGTGAAGGCAACGCCGGTGGCCGAGGTTTCGCCCATATTGCCGAACACCATGGCCTGGACGTTGACCGCCGTGCCCCAGCTTTCGGGGATGTCGTGCAGGCGCCGGTAAGTGATGGCGCGGTTGTTCATCCAGCTCGAAAACACCGCGCCGATGGCGCCCCAGAGCTGCTCATGCGGATCCTGCGGAAACGGCTTGCCGAGTTCTTCCTCGACCTTGGCCTTGTAGAGCGCGATGACGCCTTGCCATTCGAGAGCCGTCAGTTCGGTGTCGAGCTCATAGCCGAGCCCGCCCTTCTGGTCTTCGAGGATTTCCTCGAACACCTCATGGTCGAGGCCCATCACGACATCGGAATACATCTGGATGAAGCGGCGGTAGCTGTCATAGGCAAAGCGCGCGTCGCCCGAATCGGCGGCCAGCGCCTCGACCGTCTCGTCGTTCAGCCCGAGATTGAGCACGGTATCCATCATGCCGGGCATCGAGGCGCGGGCACCGGAACGCACCGAGACCAGCAGCAGTTTCGACGGATCGCCGAACCGGCGGCCAGTCAGCCGTCCGATGTGATCGAGCGCGACCGCGACATCCGTTTCCAACCCTGGCGGATAGGTGCGGCCATTGGCGTAGTAAGCGTTGCAGACCTCGGTGGTGATGGTGAACCCGGGCGGCACCGGCAGGCCCAGACTGCACATCTCGGCCAGATTGGCGCCCTTGCCACCCAGCAGATTCCTGTCGCCGGCACGGCCTTCCGCCGCACCATCGCCAAAGGTGAAAACCCATTTGGTCATGCTTTGCTCTCCGGTTGCAGGAGATTGGAAAGATTGGCGAAACGGAAAGTTCCGCCGTGTCCGACTGTCGAGCGATATGATGCTGCAGTGCGAAACGCAAGGCGTCGGCAAAGTTGTGCGGCCGCTACAATCGATTAAGCAAAAGCTCTGTCCAAGGATGCGGCAAAAAGACTTGCCATTCCGGAGCTTTTGGAGTAGAACATAACAGGAACAAAGGTGCGCCATGAAACTACACGGAAAACTCGATTACCTGGAAATGCCGGCGACCGGCGGAACGCTGGACCGGCTCAAGGCTTTCTACAGCGCTGCCTTTGCCTGGTCGTTCACCGACTATGGACCGACCTACTCAGCCTTTGCCGAGGGGTTGGACGGAGGCTTCCAGGCCGACGCGGCGGAAGCCCCCGCCAAGCCGCTGCCCGTGCTCTACAGCGGGGATCTGGAAGCGACACTCGACGCGGTCGAGAGTGCCGGCGGCACCATCGTCAAGCCGATCTTCTCGTTCCCCGGCGGCCGGCGCTTTCACTTTGTCGATCCGGCCGGAAACGAGATGGCGGTGTGGGCCGAATAGCCATCGCATGTCATCTGGCAGCACTGCGTTGCCTGCCCATTTTGGACGTTCCCATCGTCGCTCATAAGGATTGTGCTTTTCGGCTGCTCTGCTAAGAACGCGCCGCACAAGCGACTCTGACGGCAATTGGGGCGTCGCCAAGTGGTAAGGCATCGGTTTTTGGTACCGACATTCCCAGGTTCGAATCCTGGCGCCCCAGCCAAACTGGATCTCCCTTGGACACGACGATCCCTTGGGACTGATCCGTCGATAGCGCCGCAGTCGTTTCGGCAAGCAAATCAAACGGTTGTCGAAAGGCAGCGCGAACCTCGCCGTCTTCCCACGTGCAGTTCGACAGTAGCAGATTCAGAAGCCGTTTCTTCTCACCAGGAGCTTGGCGGGCGAACAGTTGCCGGGCATTTCGCGCTAGCTCCAACAGGCGCACGCCATCCTCCATGTATGATTCCTCGGCTGCGCCGTGCCGCTCGATCTCGCGTACCAGGCGTGTCTGTTCTATACGCCATTGCGCTGACATCCGATCGTAAAAGGCACTGTCGATGCGTCCATCGAGCTTGTCCAGGTACATTGCCTGGAGCCGATCCTCGAGGCGCTTGTATTCCTTCTGGCATCGCAGGATCGCCTGTTCCTGCTCCTTCCGCTCATCGGCGTGGCTGGCTTTGAGCGCGTCGCGGACCCAATCCAGCACCTCCTCATCGAAATGAAGTTTGTCCAGCAAGCCGCCAAAGGTCTCTTCGAGGACCTCCTCGCGGACGTACTTGCGGCGGCACTCGGCATAGCCACCACGGCCTTTGTCGCTGTGACCGGTGCAGTGGTAATAGACGTATTTGCCTTTCTTGATCTCGGCCACTACCGCGCAGCCGCATCTGGCACAGGTCATCAGGCCGCCGAAGGCAAATTCATAGCCGTAGGAATGGATAGGCGTCGCATGTCGGCCCATCAGCACACCTTGGACCCGCTCCCATAGCTCGATCGACACCAGCGGCTCGTGCTTGCCGTGCTGCAGCTTGCCGTTCCATTGAAACAATCCGGTGTAGAGACGATTGCGCAGAATCGAGTGCACCGTGCTCACCGGAACCGGATGCCCACTCTTCGGATACACAAGGCCTTCCGCGTGGGCTGCCTTCGTGATTGCCTTGAGAGAATATCCGCCAGTTGAGTAGCGCTCGAACAGCCTCGTTATCATCGGCGCCAACTCAGCGTCCGGTTCAATGACCTTCCTGCCGTCGCTCCCTGTGACGTTGAGATAGCCAAGCGGAGCCTTGGTCGGCCAGATTCCCTGCTCCGCCTTCTCCATCTGCCCTTTGCGCGCTTCCTCCGAGAGATTGTCGATATAGTTCTTAGCCATCAGCACTTTGATGCCGTGCATGAACTTTTCGGACGAGCGCGAGTCCTGTGAGAGGATCACGCCTTCCTTGGCGAGGTGGATCTCGACGTCAAGTTCGTCGAGCGTCACCCAATCTTTCAAATTGCGATAGAGACGGTCGGTCTTCTCAACCAGAACAACCCGCACGCCAGGGTGCTTCCGAAGGTATTTGACCATCTCGTTGAAGTTGGTCCGCCCGCTGCTTTTGGCAGTCTCAATGTCTATGAATTCCTGGGCAATACCAAACTGCTTCTGAGCCGCATACTCCCTCAGAAGTTTGCATTGGGCAGGGATGGAAAAGCCTTCCTTCTCCTGTTCCTTAGAGGAGACCCRAGCATAGAGCAGCGCCTTCACCAAGCCGCTGCGAGTTGCAATCTGCGCAGTTTTCTTGACCATCTCTTAGCCTCGTCTCCTGAGGGCGGAGCGAGGTGAAGCCTCGCTCATTCCATATTTTGCCATTCGGAAAGGAGGCGGAAGAACCCGGTGACGTTTTCCACGATCTGGCGCGCATCCTCCCTGGTGAGCTTTCGGCCAGTGCGCTGCTCGAACAACTGAGCCGTTCTATCCAAGAAGGCACCATCCACGGCGCAATTCTGTGGAGACAGGGTCGTCTCAACCGACCGACAGGCGTTCCTTGGTCTCTTCATCGTCTGTGCCCGGTTTCAGTCGCTTTGCAGCACCAGGCAAGGATCGCCGATTTCTCTCCAATCTCGAATGGCCGATGTGTACGCTTCAGCCGCCTTTTCCGCGCCGCCGCCTTGGACGGCTAGGGGCTAAACCCCTACCCTTCCCTTCCGGGTTCCGTCGGTCTGAGCGCGGACGAAAAACAGTCTTGATCTGCCGACGCGAGCGCGCCTTCTTGGCCCAGCCGCATGACATCGTCGAAGGCCGAGCGAATCTGCGGCCAGGGAAACTCTACGCCTCCCTCCCGCACCTCGCTCTCAAGAAGCACCGCATTCAATTTGGCCGCTACGCCGGTAAGGGAGGTGGCAGGTGCCGCAGCCAAGGCTTCGAGCAATTCTTCGGCTCGATCGGCTGCCGTGATTTCCGCCTCTGTCACGGCCGAATAGCCAATTCGCTTTTCGGCGGCATTCCAGCGTGCCTGATGAGCCTCCAAACTGGCTTCTGCATCGGCGCGAGCGTCATCGGCCTCCGCATCAGCATTGAGCACCTCGCGGAGTGCCCTGATAGAATGAACCGTCAGATTCTCGCCACCGGGCAACTGGACGGTCACACAAGGGTAGCCGATGGTCTCCACAAGCGTGCGTTCCAAGTGCGCACTTTGATTGCAGAGGCGCTCGCTCAGTTCGTGAGCAGTGCGCCATTCTCGCCAAATCGCCAGCGCGGGATCGGAAGGTACCGCTGCTGCCGGCGCCTTGTCGGCAAAAGCACCTCTTTCCCATCCTAAGATTGCAATCGCCGTTGCACCAAGTACCCTCCTGCGGGTGACGAAAGACAAAGGCGTGGTATTGTCGGAATCAGCCATGATCCGAGCTCCTAAACAGCTTGGTAGTGGTCAGGCCGCACCGAGTGTATCGAGCACCGGTGCGGCCGCTAGTCACCATCGTTTATGTCACTTTTTGTGACTTTTAACAAGATGAATGTCATGAAAACGGACATACTGCCTCAGCAGATCCGAGCAGCTCGGGCCTTGATTGACTGGACGAGAGAGGACCTGGCGAACGCCTCCGGAGTGACAGTTCGGACGCTCGCCAGAATTGAAAGCTCTCAAACGCTCCCTAGGCCGGCAACACTTCAGGCGATATCTTCTGCGTTGGAAGCGGCGGGGATCGAATTCATTTCGCAGAATGGAGGGGGACCAGGCGTCCGCCTTGCGCTTCGACTGGACGACAGCTGACACCACCAACAGCCGTTCTGCTATGGAGTCTTTCCGAAGAGCGATCGTTGGCGGGATCGGAAAAGCCTAACTTCAGTCCGCTAAGGGGCCGCTTCCTGTGTCCGGTTTCGGTGATCGCCCAGCGGTAAGCTGCCTTTCTGCGCCCGACCCCATTGCGGACATCGACGCGCCGCCGTTTCAAAAGCGGCTCAGCGCCCCCTTCCCGCCATAGAGGCTGGTCGCACCATTTCCCGCGAGCAGTCGTTCCACTAAAAAGGCCGTGGGCGGCAAGCCGACTGCCAGGTCTTAGGCAGCAGCGTCGAAAATCTTACCTTTGGTGGTCAGGGCGGTGGGCAACCCGCCCTCTTGGCCCATTCGACAAATCCGGCCAGATGGACATGTCCGCGGCGCCGCAATACAATTACGGATAGTTCCTGCCTTGGGAGCCATCGCGCAGTATGGCTGAACAACGCGCTCAACGTCGCCTTGCCGCCATCCTGGCCGCCGATGTGGTCGGCTATAGCCGCATGATGCAGCAGGACGAAGCCCGCACGCTAGCGATACTGAAGGATCGACGGAAAACCGTTCTCGAACCGACGGTCGCCAATCACGGTGGCCGGATCATCAAGCTGGTAGGTGATGGTGCTCTCATTGAGTTTGCCAGCGCTGTGGACGCAGTCGAGTGCGCCGCACGGCTGCAAGAACGCATGGCTGCCGGAAATGCTGACCAGTCGGACGGTCTCCAGATCGTGCTGCGCATTGGAGTCAACCTGGGCGACGTCGTAGTCGACGGCGATGATCTCTACGGGGACGGCGTGAATATTGCGGCGCGGTTGGAAGCCCTTGCCGATCCCGGCGGCGTTTGGATTTCAGAAGACGCTTACCGGCAAGTTCGAGGTAAGCTCGCGCTTTCGTTTGAAGGTGCTCGGGTTCTCAAGAACATCGCCGAACCGGTCCGCATCTATCGGGTCACAAACACGCCGGCAGTAACGGTTACGGCGACGACGACTTCGACACCTGAGAAGCCTTCGATCGCCGTGCTGCCGTTTGCCAACCTGTCGGGCGATCCTGAGCAGGACTACTTCGCCGATGGAATCGTCGCGGACCTCATCACCCAACTGTCGCGACTGCGCGATCTGCTGGTCATTGCTCGGAACTCGACCCTCATGTTCAAGGGCCGAACTGTGCGGGTTCAGGATGTGGCGCGCGATCTGGGGGTACGCTTTATCCTTGAGGGGAGTGTGAGGCGCGCAGGGAACAGAATTCGCGTAACGGCTCAGCTGATCGATGGCGCGTCGGGTGGGCATGTTTGGGCCGAGCGCTATGACCGGGAGCTCACCGACTTTTTCGAACTTCAAGACGAAATCACCAAAGCCGTCACCGTTGCACTCCAGGTTAACTTGACCGAAGGCGACACAGCGCGGATCGCGGCCGAAGGACCCGCAACTTGGAGGCGTGGGAAGCCTTCCTGCAGGGCCAGACCGCAATACTGAAGTTCACAAAGCTCGACAATATCCAAGCACGATTCTTCTACGAACGAGCCGTACATCACGATGCAAACTATGCGCTCGCCTTCGTTATGCTGGCGCACACCCATTGGTTGGATGCGCGGCTTGGCTTCACCCCCGATCCGGCGATCTCTCTTGGGCTAGCAAAGGCGGCTCTTCAGCGTGCGGAGGACCTTGTAGGCGAAACCGGCGCAGTTCTGCACTACAAGGGAAATGCTGCGCTGATGGAGCGGCGCCACGATGAAGCCCTTGAATTCCACCGCCGCGCGGGCGAACTGGCGCCGAGCGACGCCTACTGCGCGGCCGCATTCGGCATGACACAGGTCTATAGCGGCGATTTTCAGGGAGCCATAGCAACCCTGAAAACCTCGCGGCGACTCAGCCCATACGCCATCAACTGGGCTATCTACTACCTCGCCTGGGCCGATCTCTGGCAGGGCGATCTGGAGCAAGCGCGGTCCGATGCTGCGCTCTACCTGGCGCGCGAGTCACACGAGCCTTTTGCCTACATCTTATCGGCAATCACCGCTGCCGCCACTGGCCGGCTCGACGCCGCCCGCGGTCACATCACCGTCCTGCTTGGCAAGCATCCGGAGATGACTCGCTCTGGTGTTGCCGCCGCACAGTTCTATCGCGATCCCGAGCGCCTGCAGCGAATTATGGCTTGGCTCAAGGATGCGGGTCTGCCCGAATGACATTTTCTTGGTCACTTTCTACAGGTCTGTATGTGACACGAAGCGGTCACTAGCACCTCGCCACCGGACTGACCGCTTTCCACCCCATGGTGGTCGGGGCCGTTGAGATTGATAACCCGTCGAAGCGGTCATCCGCGTCGCGCCGGATGACCGCTCAACGTCAGATTTCGGTCCGCTCTGCCAAGAGCAGCGCGTCCTCCACGTCGACCCCCAGATATCGGACCGTGTTCTCAATCTTGGAATGTCCGAGCAGTATCTGGATGGCGCGGATGTTTCCCGTCGCCTTGTAGCTCATCGACGCCATGCACTATTGAGATAGGACGATGCCGCGTCGGAAACTTCTGTCCGCACGTGCAATGGCCGTAGGGCCAATATCGGCTATACGAAATTCGGAGGATGATGGCTGCTGCCCCTACGTCAGGTGGAGGGAAATCAGCCATGAAGATCGCTGTCTTGCCGAAGCGACGCCGCTTATCGAGCCAAGTTCTTGCCTTGGCTGTGCTGGTGCTGATGACTCTCCCGCTGGCGGATCACGTGACTGCACCTTTGGCGGACGAGGACGTCTCCCCGCCCGTTGAAGACATCGCCGCCTTGCTTCTGATCGTCGGTTGTTCGGATGGTCTTTCCCAATGCCATGAACTGCCCGCCCCGGTTTCCATCTTCGAAACGAAGGAGGATTGCGATCAGCAACTTCCAGACTCGCTCGGAGCCTTTACTGGGCAATTCGAACAGGTCTACGCACAATGCCTTTCGGTTGACCCGGTCATGGAAGATGAGGATGCCAAGCTCGTCTGGGAGGTTCACCCCGACGGAACCCTAACTGCCTCGGTCGAGGTAGCACCACCGCAGAGGATTGAACCAACCAGCACGGTTGCCCTTATTCGCCCTTAGAAACGGCTATTGACCCGGCACGGCGTTAATGCGCGGGCAAACCTCTAACGCACCAGAACCACCATAAATTCATGGCCGTCGGCAGATGTCCGCTTTGATGCATTGCGAACTCGAATTGGACGCGCGAGGCATCACCAACTATCGGACAAGAGGAAGTCTGATCCGGAACGACGCACCGCCGTGATCCTGATTTTTCGCACATATCAGTCCATTGTGCGCCTCGATAATAGTGCGCGTGATGGACAGCCCCATGCCCATGCCTTCCGCCTTGGTGGTGAAAAATGGTTCGAAGACCTCTTCCAATTTGTCTTCGGGAATGCCCGGTCCGCGATCAGACACGCACAACTCGGCAAACTGTTCAACGCGCGAAGTCCGGATGCTGATGGTGTGATTTTCGCTCGGCGTCTCGTTCATCGCGTCGATCCCGTTCACGACAAGATTCACAACGACTTGTTGAAGTTGAATGCGGTCGCCGAGGATCGGAAGCGCATACGGTGTGATCACGCTGAGGAGTTCGACTTTTCGGCCGATTGCTAGCGCCGAAAGAAATTCGACGGTTTCCCGTGCGAGGTCGTTGAGGTCGAGGCTTTTCAGTTCGAAGGGTGCCTTTTTCAGGAGGCTGCGCATCCTCTGGATGACGTCGGTAGCGCGCCGGTTATTCTGCAAGATATCGCTCACGATGTCGCCGAGTTCAGGGATGTCGGGGCTCGGCGATTTCAGGATGAATTCCGCGGATTCGGCGCTCATCAGAATAGCGCCGAGCGGCTGGTTTATTTCGTGGGCAATGGAGGCGGTCAGCTCGCCGGCGGTCGAGACGCGGCCGACATGAGCAAGCTCTGCCATGCGCTGCCGGGACTGGACTTCGGCCACTTGACGCCGACGATGCTCACGCAGCAGGACTGCAATAAGCCCGGCCTGTATCAGAACAACCGCAGTCACAAGGGCAATTTGCCAGGGATACCGTTCCAATTCGGTTAGCTCTTGGAAGTAGATTTGGCTCTCTGGAGGGAGACGGGCCTCGCTGATACCCCAGCGTCGCATCTGCTGCCAGTCGAACATTAGCTTACTGCTGGAGACTTCGGAAAAGTTTTGCTGAGGCACCGCGCCTGTCAGCAGCCGCAGAACCATCTTGGCTGTCTCAGCGCCATGCGCGGTGAAACTATACAGGCTTCCCCCTACGATACCGCGACCGAGGTATTGATCGACAAAGGCATAGACGGGCACGCTTGCCGCGTTGGAAACACGTTCAACGACCTCATGTGGAACGACGGGATGGCCGCTGCCGTCTCGAAACATCGAGACGAAGAGGACGATGTCTCCGTGCGGCAAATGCGAAAGCCTCGCGAGAAGCTGTTCCAGGGGGAGTTCGGACAGGTAAGTAAACGAAACCCGGTTTTCATACGGACGGAACTCCTTCTGCGCCGCCGCGAGAAGGCTCTTGTCGAAGTCCGTCGTGCCGGAAACGACAACAACGCCTTCGGTCGCGGGCTGGAGACGAAGTGCAACCTCAAGTGTCGGCGCAAACTGCCTCTTTACAAGAACGCCGAACACGTTGCGTGGGAGCGCACGCGTGCCAAGTTGTCCTCGATCAAGCCCGCAGAACACAATTGGTGTGTTCGGAAATATCTGATCACCGTAGTTCAAAAGGAAATTAAGCGCAGGGGCCATGACGGCAACTGCTACGTCGATCTTCTTCTCGGCATATTTTGCACGGAGGAAGTCCCGCAGCAGCGTGTTGTAAGAATCTGAGCCAAATCGGGACAAATCCATCGACTCGCGATAGACCTCGATTGGCTCGGTGGAGTTGGACTGCAGTGTATGGACTAGTTCCGCGCTCAACACCGATAGACCAGGCAGTTCGACCCGTTCGTCAAAAAGCAGAACGATATTCCGCGTGGCAGCCGACACCGGCAAACAGCCAGCTATCGATATGGCTAAGCTCGCGCAGGCAATTAGAAGGTTGGCGCGCAGTCTCATGGCGAGCGGCAACACGAACCTGCTGCAGGATCGGATCTGAGCGGCAGTCTCGCCAATTGAGGTCAAAAGAATGACGGCGGCGGCGATCCACATATTGACCAGCCGCCTCATCCTCGATGTGTCCCATGCTTCTATGCAGCCTCGATGGGTCGCGATCAGTCTGTCTAGGATTTCGCGAGCATCCAAGGTAACTGCCATGCACTCGATGACCAGCCAGTCGAGGCTGAGACTGCCGCTATTGGCGAGCATTGGCAAGACCGAGCCCGGCGATGTGGGCATCCATTGTCCGAAAGGCGGAGATGCGACCCCAACAGGAGCGTGCAGAAAGGTCGAAAATTAGCAAAATAGACCTCCGGTGCTGGGCAACTGCGACCTCCAGCGTGGTTGCCGCTAGTGTCTGCTTTCAGTGGTTGGCAGGACTGGGTTCTACGGCCGAGATGAGGGGCACAGCTGCCGTTCACGTCGCGGCAGAAGCAGATCCGGTTTGGGGGCCAGAAGCGGAAGTTCGCTTCAGCGTCGACCGGCGCCGATCAGCCCTGCATGATGGATTGCAGGATGGCCTGCATGTGCTCTTCCAGGTCGAGTTCGCCCGTGCCTCAACGGGCAATAGGTAGTCGGCCTTGGCCCGGCGGTCGCCTCGGCTGGTCGCAGAATAAGAACAGATGGCCAGCAATGCTTGCTCTTCATACCGGTCTGCGATCTTGCGGTCGTGCCAACTGCTGCCCGCTCGATAAACAACCCGATGGAGTACGGCATAGGCGGTTTCATGGGCTGAGATATGGGCACACCCGTCTTGCGGCACGGTACAAAGTTTTGCGCTGAGCCGCCAAAGGCTCATAAAGCGTTAATCGCGTCGTGATACCGGACGACCGTGGCCGACCAGAATGAGCCTGTTTTCCGACAACTCGCAGCGGCGCCGACTACGGCCGGCCTGGCCACGCGCCTCGCCGTAGCCGAACTCCGACGCCGCGGCATCGATCCGGCCCCTTTGCTCGCCCGCGCCGGACTGTCAGCGGTCGCCCCCGATCACGACGGTCGGATCGATGTCAGGTCGCAGATCGAATTCCTCGAGCAGGCTTCGCGCACCCTCGGCGACGACTTCCTCGGCCTGAACCTGGCCGAGCAATTCGATCTGCGCGAACTCGGCATGCTCTACTACGTCGCCGCCTCGTCGCATTGCCTCGGCGATGCTCTACGCCGCCTCGAACGGTACGCCCAGGCGGCGAATCATGCGTTGATCTTGCGGATGCACAAGGGCTCGACCTTCCGGCTCGCGCTTTCCTATGCAGGCGTGCCGCGGCACCTCGACCGGCACCAGATGGAGTCCTTCGCACTGACGCTCGTCCGGCTCTGCCGGCAACTCGTCGGCCACAGGATTTCTCCGCTCGTCGCGAACTTCGTCCACCAGCGCTCGGGCGATCTGCGCCGTGCGCGGAACCTCCTGGGCTGCGACGTCAACTTTGGCGTCGACTCGGACGAGTTGATACTCGACCCTGCGCTGCTGGACCGGACGCTGGTGGCCGCCGATCCATTCCTTAACCGGCTGATGGTCGAGAATTGCGAGCAGGCGATGGCCGCCCGCCCCACCAACGTGGGCCCGTTCCGCACGATAGTTGAGAACACCATCGCGCCGCTCCTGCCCCACGCCGAGGCGAGCGCGAAGAAGGTGGCCGGCAGCCTCGGGCTAAGCGAGAGGACGTTCGCACGCCGCCTCGCGGCAGAAGGGCTTAGCTTCGGGGCCATTCTGGATGATCTCCGGCGTGATCTCGCCATTCGCCACCTGGAGGAGCCGGGCCTGCAAATCTCCCAGATCGCATGGCTGCTGGGCTTCCATCAGCCAAGCGCCTTCAGTCATGCCGCGCGGCGCTGGACCGGCAAGACTCCGTCCCAGTACCGGCGTGGCTTGTCATCGTCCTAGCAGATCCTGAGCGGCGGCTGCCGCCGTTGCAGCCAATGTAGTTGATCGGCACCGCCAACGACTTGCGCCCAGCCGCCACTGTCCTTGCGTCAGTGCACAAGGCATCCACCTAAGCGAAGAACGCCAGACCCACCGGATTGAGTCCAGTCACACATGGCTCGACGCCGTCGCTTCGGGTTGGTGCAGGAAGAAGGATCGAGGATATACTATGGCATTGCAGACGTTCGCCGCAGCGACTCGGGGCAATGAACTGAAGTCTGCGTTCTGGCAGTGTGCCGGGGCGCTGACGGCGGTGGCCGTTTTCTCGGGCATAGTGAATATCCTCGGCCTGACCGGCTCGCTCTACATGCTGCAGGTCTACGATCGCGTGATGCCGTCGCACAGTGTACCTACGCTTGTCGGCATCACCATCATCGCGGTCTTTCTGTACGCGGTCTACGGCCTGCTCGATTTCGTCCGCTTGCGCCTGCTCGTTCGGATTGGCAACGCACTCGACCAGAAGCTGCATGGCAAGGCATTCGCAGCCTCGCTGCAGCTGCCGCTGAGGGCAGGACAAGAGGGATCGCGCATCCAGCCGATCCGTGACCTCGACCAGATCAGGAGCTTCGTCTCCGGAAGCGGTCCGACCGCCTTCTTCGACCTGCCGTGGATTCCATTCTACCTCGTCATCATCTACATGCTGCATCCATCACTCGGGCTCCTAGCGACGCTTGGAGCAGTGGTCATCGTACTACTGACCCTCGTCGCCGAAGGGCTCGCGCGCGCGCCGTCAAGGCGTGCATCCGAATCGATAGTTGCCCGCACTTCCTGCTCCGACGCGGGCCGCCGCAATGCCGAAGTCATCCGCGCTATGGGCCTCTCCAACCGCTTCGGCAGACTCTGGAGTGAGCAGAACCTGCGCTTCCTGCAGGATCAGCGGCGGGTTTTCGACGTCATCGGTGCGACCGGCGCGCTTTCACGCACGTTCCGCATGATGCTCCAATCGCTCATGCTCGGCCTCGGCGCCTACCTCGTTATGGCAGGCGAGGCGTCTTCGGGCGTCATTATCGCTTCCTCTATCATGCTGGGCCGATCGCTTGCGCCAGTCGATGTCGCGCTCGCAAACTGGAAGGGCTTTATCTCTGCGCGAAGAAGCTACGACCAGCTATCCAGAACGTTGAACGCCTTTTTCGAGCAGCGTCAGCCGATGGCGCTCCCGCGACCGCAGCACACGCTGTCCGTCGAAGGCCTGACAGTTACTGCGCCAGGCCAGCAGAATGCTCTTATCCAGAACGTCAGCTTCACGCTGCAAGCGGGGACGGGGTTGGGCGTTGTCGGGCCGAGCGCATCCGGCAAGTCGACCCTGGTGCGCTCCATTGTCGGTGCGTGGCCGTCGCTGCGCGGGACGGTCCGGCTAGACAATGCAGCGCTCGAACAGTGGGATCCCGAGGCCCTTGGGCGGGATATCGGCTATCTGCCACAGGCTATCGAATTGTTCGACGGAACGGTCGCAGAAAACATCTGCCGCTTCGACAAGGATGCCGATCCCAAGGACATCCTGGCAGCGGCGCGGACGGCTGGAATCGACCGAATGATTCTCAGGCTGGCGGATGGGTTCCAGACGCGCATCGGCGAAGGCGGCAGCGCGCTCTCGGCCGGGCAGCGGCAACTCGTCGGGTTGGCGCGGGCACTCTACGGAGAACCTTTTCTGGTAGTGCTCGACGAGCCTAACTCCAATCTCGATGCCGACGGCGATGTCGCGCTCGCTACCGCCATTCAGAGCGTGCGCCAGCGTGGCGGCATTGTCATCGTCGTCGCCCACCGCCCATCGGCGCTGGCCAATCTCGACCAGGTGCTGGTGATGGCAGGCGGGACCTCGCAAGCCTTCGGCCCGAAGGAAGAAGTGCTTGCCGGCATCACCCGTCCGGTGGCCCATACGCAACAACCAGCGGCTCATTCAGCTTTGCGGCAGACCTCGACTGTCGTCCCCTTACACGATCGAAAGTGACCTCGGTGATTTCAATGTCCGTTTCAGAAAAGAATACGCATTCCGGCGAAGGCATCAGGGCCAACATCCTGTTCGGCCTGGCGGTATCGATCCTGCTCGTCGGCGGTGTCGGCGCGTGGGCGGCGAAGACATCACTCGCAGGGGCCGTCATCTCGTCGGGCACCGTTGTCGTCGAAAGCAGCGCCAAAAAAGTCCAGCACCAGACTGGTGGCGTCGTTGGTGCGATCCTGGTTCGCGAAGGCGACCGCGTCTCGGCGGGCGATGTTATTGTGCGGCTCGACGATACAACTGCCCGTGCCAACCTACAGATCATCGCACAACAATATGACCGCACGCTCGCCCGCCAGGCGCGTCTGCAAGCGGAGCGGCTGGGCTTGCCCGAGATCAAGCTGCCCAACAGCCTTGCCAGACGCGCCGGAGAGGCGGATGTCGACGCCTTGGTTGCCGGCGAGAAGGCGTTGTTCCAAAGCCGGACCAAGGCTTCGACAGGGCTGAAGGCCCAGCTCGAGGTTCGTTCGGAACAGTTGGCGAAGCAAATTGAAGGCCTGACCGCCCAGCGGGAGGCGACGGACAAATCGGCAGCGCTCGTCGAAAGGGACTACAACAGCCTTCAGACGCTCTATGAGCAAAAGCTCGTCTCGCTCGAGCGGGTAAGCACACTCCAGCTCGAGCTGTCGCGGCTCAAGGGCGAATCTGGCCGCCTTATGGCCGCCATCGCCGAGACAGAAGGCAAGATCAGCGAGACAAAGCTGCAGGCCCTCCAGGTCGACGAGGAGATGCGCAAGGACGTCAACGAGGAGCTGCGCGAGCTCGACGGCAAAGAGGTCGAGCTTGTCGAGCGCAAGGTGGTCGCGCAGGACCAGCTTGCCCGCACCGAAATCCGTGCACCCCAGTCAGGGTATGTGCAGGAGCTTGCCGTCCACACTATCGGCGGGGTCATCGCTCCGGGCGAGACAATCATGCTGATCGTGCCCGAGCAGGACCGGCTCGTGGTCGACGCCATGATCGCCCCCTCCAGCGTCGACGACGTTCGCCCCGGCCAGTCTGTGTCGATCCGCTTCTCTGCCTTCGACGCTGCCACGACGCCCGAATGCGAGGGCACCGTGCAGAGGGTGTCGGCTGACCTGATCAAGGACCCGCAGCGGCAAACTTCCTATTTCGTCGCACGCACGACCGTCGACGACCTGCAGGCCTGCTTGCAGGATGCCAGACGGCTGCAGCCGGGGATGCCAGCGGAAGTCCACATCCAGACCGGCGAGCGCGACGTCTGGTCCTATGCAATGAAGCCGCTATCGGACCAGCTGCACAGGGCGTTCAAGGAATAGTGGAGTCCGGCTGGCTGGGCCGGAATGTGTGGTACGCGCGTGGCATAAGCGCTCGTGACAGCCAAACACAAGTCTTTGGCGTGCGGCGACAGGCGCCACCCGAGCTCAATCCTTATCTGTACGTTGCAATAATAACCATCCATCGCTCTATACAGGAGAACACATCATCATGGCGCTCATCAACGCCGACATCCCTTTGGACATGTGGTCCGACTTTGACTTTAGTTCGATTAACGGTTTCACCAATTATGTGTACAGCTCAACAGATTTCAAGTTGAATTACAGTAATGGTTTGGCAGATCATTTTACAGGATACGGGTTCACCTACAATTATTATTACGACAACTACTATAATATATATGTACAGCCGAACGGCGGTGGCATCGTTACCAGCTACCACGTCGATGACGCCTACGGCTATGAGCCAATCACGATATCCGGCATCAGTATTCCGTTTAGCGCAATCCTTGATGCTGCCGCCACCTACTCGAGGGCGGACGACGCAGCAGTCGTCGTGACTGCGCTGGCCGGAGCCGACACTATCTTGGGTAGCATCTACGCGGACAGGCTCGACGGGTTTGGCGGGAACGACACAATTTACGGCTACGACGGGAACGACGCTGTCTACGGCAGCGCCGGCAACGACTATCTCAGCGGGATGGCAGGCAACGACTACCTCAACGGCGGCACGGGCGCCGACACGATGGTCGGTGGCGCAGGCAACGATGTCTATATCGTCGATAATGCCTCCGACATCGTCAACGAGGGCCTCGCCGGCTCGACCGGTATTGACACAGTGCAGTCGTCGATCAGCTTCAGCCTCTCCGACACTGCGCACGTATTGGGCTCGGTCGAAAACCTGACGCTGCTCGGATCTGCCAACATCAACGGCACCGGCAACTCGATTGCCAACATCATCACCGGCAACACTGGCAACAACATCATCAACGGGCTCGGCGGTGCCGACACGATGAGCGGCGCCCGGGGCAACGACACTTACTATGTCGACAATGCCGGCGATCACGTGATCGAGGCCAATGGCCAGGGCACTGATAACGTGCAGGCCTACGTTTCCTTCAACCTCTCCGGTCAGGAACTGGAGAACCTGGCGCTGCGCAGCGCGGCTTCTATCAACGGCACCGGCAATTCCATCGCCAATGTCATCACCGGCAATTCCGGCAACAACGTCATCAACGGCCTGCTCGGCAACGACACGCTGTCCGGCAGCACCGGCAACGACAGCTTCCTCTTCACCACGGCGCTCAACGCCTTGAGCAATGTCGACCGCATCACAGACTTCTCGGTGGTCGACGACACTATCCGGGTCGATAACGCCATCTTTGCAGCGCTTGGCGGCAACGGCACGCTGACGGCCGACCAGTTCGTCAAGAACACAACTGGCCTTGCGGGTGACGGCAACGACCACATCATCTACGAGACCGACACCGGCTGGCTCTATTATGACAGCAACGGCAGTGCCGCTGGCGGCTCGACCCATTTCGCCACGCTGGCTGCAAACCTTGCGCTCACCAACGCGGATTTCCTGGTGATCTAGTCCCTCCATTTGGGGGCCTGTAGCTCCTCACCGCGCTGACTTCCCACCGCTGCGGGGCCCATCAAGCGCGTCCCCGCCTGCGGGAGGGAGGACACCGGCCGAGGCCGCCTTAGCGAGTTCGCAGGGTGCAGGTACGAACGGCAACACCGCAAATTCGCGTTGGTTTCTTCCCCAGGGGCTCGGCAGCCAGGCTGCTAGCAAGACGGCCAGCCTCGCTTTGAACCCTATGAAGGCGATGCGAATCGCGCGCCTGCCAGGGGCCCCATAAGCCACCCCCAACCCCCTCCACCGACGAACCCGGCGGGGCGGGTGCCATTAGAACGCGCCGCGTAGGCAGACAGGCCAGCGCGCGTCAGCAACCGCGCGGGATCGATGTTGTGTCGCTCAAGCTCAGCAGAGGCCAAGCGCGCGGCCAGACCTGCCGCAGTCGGTATGGCTGCCAGTGTTCGAACGACCGCTGCACTCTGTTCGACCACTGGCGCACACCTCTCGGACCCGCTCGACCCTCACATTATGAAGCTTGGCAGCTAAGCGCAAATACTTGTCGCAGCGTTGCAAGATCAATTCGGACGAATCATCGATGCGAACGGTACGCAGGAAAAAGATCCAACCGCAGGCGCTGAACGGCTGGCGGAAACTGGGACGTGTTTTCGCGATCCTGTTCCTGCGACTGACGACAGGACACCTGCGTCGAGGAGGCGGCGGCGCAAAGGGATCCAACTTTGCGCCGCTGTCCTCCGAGCCGATTAATCAAAGCATGAAGAAATTGGCGGGGACACGACGTCAGGCGGCGCCCAGGCAAGTCGAATGGACTATTCGCACATGACGATCTGCGCAGTGGCACCAAGCAGCAAGATTTTGGCGTCGCGACCCAACGGGCTGTGCCACAGGGTTCCCATCTAGCTGGTCATTCAGGCTAACTGCTCCCGATCTTCATAGAGCTGTGACAAACCAAATGTCAGATAGATTTCGATTGGACGTCGCCCTCTACATCGCAGCTGCGGCGCGTGTGGGACGCAAGGTAACTTATGGAGAGCTGAGCGCCAAGTTTGGCGACCTGGCAAACGGCTGGGGACCAGTCCTCGCCGTAATGGCTGGCCGGCTGCACAAACGGGGCGGCCCGCTATTGCCTGTGTTGGTGGTTTCCGTGGACACAGGGCTGTCGAGCGAAACAATTTATCGCCAGTTTGGGCTGATGGGCGACGCGGCGACGCGGCGACGCGCGCAGAACAGCGGAAGTGCTATGATTTCAACTGGCCCGGATTCTTCTTCGGATGGGTCTCGAAGGAAGGTGGTATGCCCGCCAGGTATCGCGCTAGCGAACGCCGAAGCAACGAACTCTGCGAACCGATCATTGACGCCGAGGCGCGCTAACGCTTCTGGCCTTGAGGCAGTGAGACACGGACAACAATCCCCGACAATCTAGCTCAGGTCATAGCTCGTGCGGACCGGCCACTTTCTGACACCAGCAACTGATCGCCGGCGAAGCTCGGCTGCAATGGCGCGAGTCATCTATTTGCCCGGACTACGATCAAAGCGGGTTCTGTGCCTCATTCAAGCACCAGATGTGGTAACCGCCTTGCTTGTGTACGGCGCCCTCGACCTCCTTTTCGAAGCCGGGGAAGCGCTCGCCCCATTCCTGAAGGGCACGGATGAACGAGAGCCAAGGGCCGTCAACCGGGCCCATGCGCTCACCGGGCATCACGATGGGTATGCCGGGCGGGTACGGCATGATCCCGACCGCGGTGACGCGGCCCGCAGTCTTGTCCAACTTGAGCAGCTCGGCATTTCCACTCTGCAGCTGCTGGAATGCGGCACGCGGCGTCGTCACGATCTCGGGCAGGTTTCCAAAGGCGGCGGCCTGAAGCGCATCTACGCGCATCGCCCGCATCGCCTCGAACATCTCGTCAGCAAGATCGCGGAGGCCCATGTCGCGGTAGCGATCCGGCGCGACTGCGACGATTGCCGGCAGTACCTGTGAAAGCGGCGCGTTCGCGTCGTAGTCGGTCTTGAAGTCCAGCAGCGTGCTGATCAGTGTGCCCCACTTGCCCTTCGTTATGCCCATGGTGAAGAGGCACAGCACCATGAAGTCAGTCGTGCGTGAGGGTATCGTGGCATTGCGGCCGAGATAGGCAGACACCACGGGGGCCGGAATGCCCCGCTCCAGCAGTTTGCCGTCGTCACCCATGCCCGGCGTAACGATGCCTGCCTTGATGGGATCAAGCATACACCAGTTCTCCTCAAGGTCGGCGAATCCGTGCCACGCTGCGCCAGGTTCAAGGACCCAGGCCTCCGGGTCGTTGGCCAGCTGGTCGCGGTCGGCATCGGCGAAGTCGACCATTGCACCGGTCTTCGCGTCGCGAGCTTGCGGGGCGTTCCAGGGATGGAAGAACCACTCGTCCCTGCCCGCAAAGTGGCGATGCACCTTTGCCAGCGCCATGCGGAAATCCACTGCCTCTCTGATGACCTCCTGGGTAAGCGTCCGGCCACTTTCACCGTCCATCATTGCAGCGCCGACTTCGTTCGACGCGAACAGCGAATAAAGCGGTGACGTCGTCGCCTGGATTACAAAGGATTCGTTGAAGCGGCTGTGTTCAACGGGATTACGCCCGTTGCGTATGTGGATGAAGGACGCCTGAGACAGCGCCGCCAGCAGTTTGTGCGTCGAGTGCGTAGCGAAAAGTGTGGGACCATCCTTGGCACGGGTCTTAGGGTCGCCCCGCATCGCATGGCGACCGGCGTACATGGCATTGAAGCGGGCATAGCCATACCACGCTTCATCAAAGTGCAACCTGTCAATGGTTTTGCCCAGCTCGGCCTCGGCTGCCTCGGCATTGAGACACATGCCGTCGTAGGTACAGTTCGTGACGACCGCGTAGACAGGCTTGTCGCCCTTTGCCTGCGCGCGCAACGGGTGGGAGGCGACAGCAGCGGCGATTGCCTCAGGCTTGAAGCTGTTGCGCCGTAGCGGCCCAATGATCCCGTACCGGTTGCGCGTCGGGGTCATGTAGATCGGTATGCCGCCGGAAAGCACCAGCCCCTGCTCGATCGATTTGTGGCAGTTTCGGTCGCAAAGCGCGAACTGATTCTCGCCCACGCAGGCCATGAAGATGGTCCGATTGGATCCCGACGTGCCATTGAGCACAGAGTAGGATAGATCTGCACCGAAGACGCGGGCGATGAAGGCCTCACTCTGCTTCACCGGTCCGCTGTGATCGAGAAGTGAGCCGAGATTGCCCCTTTCTATCCCGCTATCGGTTCTGAATAGGTTCTCACCAAAGAAATCGAAGAATACCCTCCCTATCGGCGACTTGGCAAAGGCAATTCCGCCCTGATGGCCGGGCGCCGACCAGGAGTGCTCGTCAGACTGGCTGTAACGCAAAAGTGCATCAGTAAACGGCGGCAGAAGTTGTGCCAGATACCGCCGGATTGCTGCGAGCGCCCGGCCGGCAACGAATGTCGCCGTGTCCTCCAGCATCCAAACGAACTCATCGGCGAGCTGCATCGCCTCGACTGTCATCGAACCCCTGGTATCACGGTCGGCCATGAGAAACACTGGTGCTCGAGAGTTGCGCGCCCGGATGGCGCGCAGCACCTCGATCGCTGCAGCGTGACTGCCCTCGTCGTTCATTCCCAGCGTCCAATCCACGAAGTAACAGTGCAGGCCGGCATCCGAGTTCACGATCGCCAGGCCGTCCTCGTATGAGGTTGCTTCAGCGACCCCTACGTTCTGGTGGCGAAACTCCTCCACCAGTTCTGCTACGGCACGCCCGCGTGAGCTGCCTGGTTTCGCCAGCTCGTCATCGACAATCAGAGCGCGCATTTTGAGCTGAATGTTCGTGCGTCCCAGCATGTCTTATGCCCTCAAAGCTTGATCAACCCTTGTGCGTCGGCGGGAACCAAGCTGACTCCCGATGAGTCTCTTGCGCTTGGCGTCATTGCAAGGCGGTGGAGGTTGACCGCGGCGGCCAAAGTGCGCTGACATCGATGAGCCACCGAGGTCACGCTAGTTCCTCCTCACTAAGATTGAGCGCTGGAGCGAGGTAACGATCAAGAATCAGGCAGGTAAGTTACCGTAGCATTGGACGGCCTCGTCCCGCGTACGTGTTGCTAGCATGTTGATGATCGTGGAATCGGACACGGCCGTCCGCCTGAGCCGCAGCACCAATGAACGAACGGCGGGGTTCAGGATCATCGTAAGATTCAAAGACGCCATTGCGGCGCAAAGCGGACCCACCTTTATGCACGCCGTTCTACGCGAGAGCACTCCCACCCTCTTAAGCGACTTTACATCATCCCGAAACTGGGCGCAGATCGAACCAGCGAGGCAGAACCGGAGAACGCCAGCTGTGCGGAGTAAGGTACGGACTGCAACGACATTGCGTGACGGCGAAATTCGCCGCCGAAATTACGCTATTGCCGCCGTTTGTACCCTCACTCCCATTCGATTGTTTCTGACCCAGCTAGATTATTGATCTACCTGGATTTTTTCTTTGCTTGCCGCTCGAAACGCCGCAAAAAATATTTTGAGGTTTCACCAACTATCGGGACCAATCGGGCGATTTTTGCACTTTACGGCGTTCGACAGCGTGCCCAAGCTGTCTCGAAAAGTACCGTCACCGCTCTACGGACGATCTAGCGAACCCCACTAGTCCCATTCAACGTGGGTCGCCAAGTTGTTTCTTGCGCCTTTTGCCTGTGGCAATTCGGAAGAACGATTCGTCAGGCGAATGAATCAGATGGCAGTACCGACGACGGCGCCAATGCCGGCCGTCAGCGCCATCGCCAGCGCGCCCCAGAATGTGACTCGAACCGTTGCCCTCAACGCATTGGCGCCGCCAGTTTTCGCACCGATGGCGCCCAGCACGGCCAGGAAGAGGAGCGAGGCAACGGATACGGTTGCGGCAAGCCAGGCGGCCGGCGAAACAAGCACCATCGCCAATGGCATGGCCGCGCCAACCGAAAATGCAGCCGCTGAGGTCAGCGCGGCCTGAATCGGTCTTGCCGTCGTCATCTCCGAAATACCGAGTTCGTCGCGTGCGTGGGCGCCGAGCGCGTCCTTAGCCATCAATTGGTCGGCGACCTGCAAGGCCTGCTTTGGCTCCACGCCCCGCCTGACATAGATGTTCGCAAGTTCCTGTCGCTCGAAGTCTCGCTGTGTCGCCAGTTCCCCTCTCTCACGCGCAAGGTCGGCTCGCTCGGTATCGGACTGTGAACTGACCGAGACATATTCGCCGGCCGCCATCGACATCGCGCCGGCGACCAGTCCCGCTACGCCGGTCACCAGAACGTTGGAGGCAGCGGCATTGGCTGCCGCCACACCAACGATCAGGCTGGCCGTCGAGACGATGCCGTCATTGGCGCCGAGAACGGCAGCGCGCAACCAGCCGACGCGCGATACGAGATGGTTCTCTGCATGCAGACGGCTCATGACGTGCGCTGCGGCCGCAGCATCCTGACAAGCACATCCGACTTCACATAGAAGTGCTGCCACAATGCGGCCGCCGCATGGAGCCCGACGACGACGATGATCACCGGCTTGGCAAGCTCGTGTATCTCACCCATCGCACGAAAGCTGAAGTACCATGCCAGTGCCCCAGTAATCGGCATCCCGAAAATAAACAGGTAAAGCAGGAAATGGGCGGCAGCGGCGATCCGCTTCAACGCCGCGCCTTCTTCGAATGGTGCAGCCGGCACGCCGCGCAATAGACGGACCGCAACCCGCCAGATCGCCAGCGCCAGAACGGTCAAACCGACATAGACATGAATATTCGCGTTGAAGATGTCGGCAGCTGCCGGCTCGGTGCCGCGCGAGAGCGCCCGGTAAGCCGGCTTGATGTCCTCGCCAATTACAAGCTGCAGGACGATCAGCACCGCGATTGCCCAATGCAGCAGTATCTGGGTTTTGGTGTATCCGGCCGGCTCGTTGGCAACAGTCATAGGCAGCTTACCTCGCTTAAGTGGACCTTCCTACCTCGCTGCTTATGCGAGAATCTTGATCTAGGACAAGTCAATTTGCCCTCTCCCCTTGAGCTTTCAAGCGCGCCCCTCCCAGCTTGAACTCGGCTGACAGCCAGTTGTCAGCTTAGTCGTGGGATATTGCACCCGAAGCGAACCAGACGGATCGCCTTGCCAGATTCAACGTGGAACACAATTCCGATGAAACAGATCGCCTTGTCACTTTTCGTGATCGCCGCCTCGGGCGCTTATGCATGGGAGCAGGCCGGCAAGGATCCGGCAAACGATATGCTTGGCGACGCGCTGCCGCCCAACGCAGTCGAAGCACCTGCCGAGCAACCAAAAGAGCCGGCATCCGCAGCGACTTTGCCGATGCTTCGGCCCCTGCCGGTGCCGATCGACCTGCGGTTCCGAACAAGGTTCCCGATTGCCCGGGAAACGACGGCGGGCATAGCAGTTTCCACCGAACGGCAAAATGATCCAGCCAAGCAGATAACGGTTCCGATGGCACCACATCAGTCGCCAACGCCACCTAAGCAGGCAGCGGCTCCGGCTGTCACCGATCCCTCGTCATTAGCATCGTCATTCGCCATAACTCCGGCCGTCTACATACCTGTCCCACAGCCGAGGCCGGCATATCCGGACGCGCCCGCACGTGTTGTCCCAGCGGGTATGCAACTGGCCGCACAGGGTTATGCCGACGGCGTCTACACCGGCCCGCCCGCCGATGCTTATTACGGCATCATTCAGATTCAGGCCCTCGTACAGGGTGGGCAGCTTACGGCGCTGAAAGTGCTGAAATATCCCTCCGATCGCCGCACCTCCATCAGCATTAACAGGCAGGCGCTGCCCATGCTGCGCGACGAAGCGATCAGCGCCCAAAGCGCCAATGTCGACATTATTTCGGGCGCGACACTGACCAGCAGGGCCTTTATCCAGTCGCTGCGCGGCGCGCTGAAGAAAGCGTCTTCCTAGTCCCATGCGAGAAACGCGAATTTTGATGGGCATGCCCGTTACGGTCGACATCGGCGGCGCGTCGAACGGTGAGCTGATCGACACCGTCTTCGGCTATTTCGAGCACATCGACCAGCGCTTCAGCACATACCGGTCCGACAGCGAGATCACGGCCATAAACCGCGGCGACGTTCCAGTCGTCGACTGGAGTGGCGAGATGATGGAAGTGCTGGCCATTGCCGAACGGACGAGAAGCGAAACCGCCGGATACTTTGATATTCGCAAGCCCGACGGTTCGCTCGATCCTTCCGGCATTGTCAAGGGCTGGGCAATCCGCAATGCGGCCGGGATTGTTCAACGGGCCGGCATCAGCGATTTCTTCATCGAGGCGGGAGGCGATGTCCAGTCCTGCGGCAAGAATGTTTCGGGCCATGACTGGAGTGTCGGCATCCGCAATCCCTTCAAAGAGGACGAGGTCGTAAAGGTCGTCTATCCCCGCGGTCGCGGTGTCGCGACCTCGGGCACCTATGTCCGCGGTCAACACATCTACAACCCGCATGGAATTGGCAGCCCGATCCAGGACATCGTCAGCCTGACCGTCATCGGCGCCGATGTGCTCGAAGCCGATCGTTTCGCCACCGCTGCCTTCGCCATGGGCCGGGACGGCATTATCTTCATCGAGCAGACGCCAGGCCTGGAGGGGTATGTCGTCGACGCCAATGGCCGCGCCACGCCGACAACCGGGTTCGGGGCCTTTTGCCTGCCATGATCAAAACAGTCGACCGATTTCTCGATCACGTGACCATGTACAGGCTGGTCCTCTACTATCTGATGGCGCTGGTCGGCGCGGCGTTCGTGCTCGGCTTCTTGAATCTCATACCGCATGATCCGATTGCACTCGCCTTCACGACGGCTTTGGCGCTGGCCGCCTGTTGGCTCACCAACAAGGTCTTTGCGCATACCTTCGCGGTACCGGCTAACAACGAGTCCGTCTACATCACCGCTCTCATTGTAGCGCTCATCCTTGATCCGGTAGCCGTCACGGACACAAAGGGGATCGCGGCGGTGGCACTCGCGTCCGTCTGGGCGATATCATCCAAGTTCATTCTCGCTATCGGCCGGAAGCACCTTTTCAATCCGGCTGCGTTGGGCGTGGCGCTGTCCGCGCTGCTGCTCGACCAACCAGCCACCTGGTGGGTTGGCGGCAATCTGGCGTTGCTTTCGCTCGTGCTCTTCGGCGGCATGCTCATTGTCCGGAAACTACGCCGGCTTGATCTAGTCTCGACCTTCGTTATCGTGGCGCTGGCGACCATTCTGGCAGCCACGGACCCATCGCAGTACTGGACCGCGCTTACTGAGACCCTGGGTTCGTCGCCTCTGCTGTTCTTTGCCTTTGTGATGCTGACCGAACCGCTGACCGCACCGACGATGCCTTGGTCGCGGATCGTCTTTGCCGCCATCGTCGGCTTACTGTTTGCTCCCAATATCCATATGGGCTCGTTCTATTTCACACCGGAACTGGCGCTACTCGCCGGCAACCTCTTTGCCTATGCGGCGGGCCCCAAGGGACGCTTCGTGCTGACCCTGGAACGCATCGAGCAATCGGCTGTCGACAGCTTTGATTTCATCTTCCGGTCGCCCCGCAAGCTCGCCTTTGAGGCCGGCCAGTATCTCGAATGGACGCTTGGCCTCGATCGTGCCGACAATCGCGGCAACCGCCGCTATTTCACGGTTGCATCAGCGCCCACGGAGGAAACGGTCCGCCTCGGCGTCAAGTTCTATCCGCAATCAAGCGCCTTCAAGCGCGAATTGATGACCATGAAGCCAGGCAGCAAGATCCACGCCGCGCAACTGGCCGGCAACTTCACGCTGCCCGCCAAGCGTGAAACCAAGATCGCCTTCCTGGCCGGAGGCATTGGCATCACGCCGTTCCGCTCGATGCTGCAGTATCTCCTTGACCGGAAGGAGGCACGGCCGATCGTGATTCTGTACGGAACCGAGAGCCAAGAGGACATCGCCTATCGCGACGTGCTTGGCGCCGCCAGGCAGGAGCTTGGCATCAAGACGGTGCATGCTGTAGCTCGAAGCGCAGAGCGGGGCCAATATGCCGGACATATAGATGAGCACCTGGTGCGCCTGGCTATCCCCGACTACCTCGAGCGGACTTTCTATATTTCCGGCCCGCAGGCGATGGTCAAGGCGCTGCGCCAGAAACTGCTGGCCATGGGCGTTCGCCGCTCGAAGATAAAAGTCGACTATTTCCCAGGCTTTGCCTGAAGCACGCTCAACTGTGTCGCGGCAAGGAAATGGTCACGACCAGACCCGGATCGGCGTTAGCCATGGCAAGGCGTCCGCCATAGGCTTCGACGATGTCGGAAACGATGGCAAGGCCAAGGCCGTTGCTGCCGCTCTTGCTGTCGAGCTGGACGCCACGCGACAAGGCGGTCTCCCGATCGGCATCGGGTATACCTGGGCCATCATCGGTGACAGTGACGATCACCTCGCCAGCGGTGGCGGATGCACCGACACGGACTGACGACTTTGCATAGCGTGCGGCATTCTCGACCAGATTGCCGAGGATTTCAGACAGGTCGCCTTCATCGATCGGCGCCGTCAGAACTTCTGCGACGTCCATCTTGAATGAAAGCTGCTTGCCGCTTGGCGTCCGTTTGACGACCGCAATGACGCCAGCCGCGACGTCCGACACCCGGCAGGATGCCTTGCCGGAGACGCCTGGCGCAAGGCGGGCACGCGCCAGCTCCCGCTCGACATGGCGCCGGATCGCTCCGGCGCTCTTCTCGATCTCGTCGGCCAGACCCGTCTCGCCTTTCATTCGCAACGTACGGATATCGGCCGACAGCACTTGCAGCGGCGTCTTCAGGCCGTGCGCCAGATCGGTGGCGCGCGAGCGGGCTCGCGCAAGAGCCTT
Organism: Mesorhizobium sp. P2_C7; assembly: GCF_056404515.1. Classification (NCBI taxonomy): domain Bacteria; kingdom Pseudomonadati; phylum Pseudomonadota; class Alphaproteobacteria; order Hyphomicrobiales; family Phyllobacteriaceae; genus Mesorhizobium; species Mesorhizobium sp. P2_C7. Next base: position 220,954 of record NZ_JBFUDW010000010.1, read on the forward strand.
CTCCTGGGCATCGAGAAGACGGTTGATTTCGTCGGCGAGCGGCTGCACTTCGTTTGGTGCCACCACATCGAGCCGTGCCGCTCGCTGTGCGATCACGTTTCTGACGGCGACCCGCAAGGTCTCCAGCGGCGCAAGGCCGATGGTGATCTGGATGAAAAACGCGGCCATGAGAACTGCCGCAAGCATCAGGAGGGCTGGAGCAAGATCGCGAACATATTCGCTTACAGACACCTCCACGGTTCGATGATCTTCCGCCACGATTGCGCGAAAGGAACGGCCTCCGGCATCGATGATCGTACGCTCGACCGCAATACTGAGTTCGCCACCAGGGCCCTTGAACTCCTCGACCGCTCGCAGCTCACCACTTGCGCTCCGGGCAGGCAGGACCAGCTTGGCGTCCCACAATGATCGCGAACGCTCAAGGCTGCCGGTGGCGATGTCCTCCACTTGCCAGTAGTAACCGGACAGCGGATTGGCGAAACGCGGGTCAGTGAGCGCTGGGGTCACGATCAGGCGGCCATCGCTTGCGAAGATCGTTGCGCCGATCAACTCGTTGAGGTCAACCGTCAGCTCGCCCACCACGCGTCGTTCAACGTGAAGTTCGAACAGATAGCGGAGGCCGGCGCCGGCGATGGCGAGTGCGACAAGAATCGAGATGGTTGCCGCCAACCACAGCCGGAAGCGGATCGAGTTGCCCATCAGGCGGGATCATCGGGCATCAGATACCCGAACCCGCGTCGTGTTTCGATGACATCGCTGCCGAGCTTCCGCCGCAGCCTCGCTACAATGACTTCGATCGTGTTCGGATCGCGGTCGTTCCCTGAATCGTAAAGATGCTCAGCCAGTTCGGTCGGCGCCACCACCCGCCCTGCATGATGCATCAGAAACGCCAGGAGCCGGTATTCCAGCGGCGATAGGGAAACGGGAATGCCGCGAAGCGATATCCGCATTTGGCGCGTGTCCAGAAGCAGCGGGCCGGATCTCAACACTGGTGCCGCCTGCCCTGCTGAGCGACGCAGGATTGCCCGCAACCGGGCGAGCAGTTCTTCCATTTCAAAAGGCTTGGGAAGGTAGTCGTCAGCACCGGAATTGATGCCCTCGACACGCTCCGTCCACATCCCCCTTGCGGTCAGGATAAGAACCGGAAACCGGCGGGCGTTGGCTCGCCAACGTTTCAATATCGTGAGACCATCGAGCTTGGGCAAACCGAGGTCCAGGATCGCTGCATCATAGTTCTCGACATCGCCGGCGAACCAGGCAGCCTCTCCATCGCGAACGGTATCAACCGCCATTCCGGATGCCCTAAGGACTGTAGCGATATCGGCCGCGATACGCGGCTCGTCCTCGGCCAGGAGGATCTTCATCAGTCGCCCTCCCCATCAGGCATGATGACACCGGCACCGGCGTCGACGTCGACGGTCCTTCGCCGGCCATCTGCATCGACGACCTGGAACCGGTAGACCCATCTGTTTGCCTTGCGGATGAGATCGACCGCAACAACATCGCCGGGAGCTTTGGCGCGGACAACGTCCAGTATGTTGGCAAGACCCTTGATTTCGCCGTGCTCGTACAGATCCCGCGCCCGGTCATGGTCGCCGTCATCGTCCTCGTCGGCTCGGGCAGCGAGAGGCATGGCCAGGACAAGTCCCGCGAGACCCAGCACCGCGACACGCTTCAATTGGCTTTTCATCGGCAAGGCATGTCGCACGTTGAAGCTTTCAATTTGCTGTCAGTCATCCTCAGCCCCCCGCAAGCAAAGGGCTCATATCAAGGCATTGTCGCGTCCAATCACGGCCGCGCCGAGTAAGGATACCAGACCATGCGCAATTCCATATTTGTCCTTGCAGCACTTGCGGGCCTCACGATCTTTGCCTTGCCCGCGGCCGCTGAATCGGACGAAGGATCATGTGGGGCGCCATCCTCCGTCGCACCTGTCGGTCCGATCAATCTGGACACTATCCCCATACAGGATGCCACCGGCCCCAAGGCCATCAAGGGCGTTGGCGATGACGACGAATGCGGCGACAGTCCCACCTCCAGTAGAGCCGCTTTCGGCAGCACTGAGGACGACGGCCATGGAGAAGACGACTAAGAACACGGAGCTATTTCTGCTCAGGGATCATTGAGCTTGGCCCCGCTAGCCAACCGCTCGTCGTCAAGGCCGACATCCATCTATCGCTTCGCCATTTCTTAGTCCGAGAGTTCTTTCTGATGATCGATATCCAACATATCCACCCAATCCTCGTGCATTTTCCAATTGTGCTCATTTACATGCTTGCGACTATCGACCTTCTGGCGCTCGCGAGCAGCAATGCTGTGACAAGGCGCTCTGGCGTGGGCACGATTTCCACTTTTGTCGCTCTGGCAGCGGGCGTCTTCGCTATTGGAACCTGGTTCTACGGCGGACTGGCGCTTGACTATGCTGAAGCCGCGGGCTTCAGCAGCGACATTGCAGAAATCCACGAAAGCCTCGGCGGCATCACGGCCTTCGCCTTTCTGAGCTGGGGCGGCGTCCGGCTCGCTTTGTGGGTCCGCAATCGCGAGATGGGGCCTGCGGCTATCGCCGTTCCTGTGATCGAGGTTGCAGGCGCAGCGCTTGTAACCGCTACAGCTTACTACGGCGGCCTGCTTGTCTACGATCTCGGGGTGAATGTGGCCAAGACTGCCTTCGCTGGCTAACCTGGCAGATCGGCTCACGGACCATGGACGGGCTTGTCGCAAGGCCTCATGGTCGGCTGTGGGCGGGTTGGCCGCATTTCTTGCCATGCTTTGATCCTCAATCATGCATTATCTCATCGGATGTGGGCTGAATGGGATATGATCCCACCGCTGATGGCATGCCCTGCCCTCGATCGACGCGGGTGCCTGCTCTCATAATCGAAGAACCAGCGCTTGGTTATCTCCGAAGCCAACAGATAGAGAGCGGTGATGGCAACGAGCCCGACAAGCACTGGCAGCGGAAGCGGCACGAAGCCGAAGCGTCCGGCGAAGGGCACGTAGGGTGTAGCGATCGCAACAACCGCAACAGCCAGCGTAAGCCATGCAAGCAGGAGGCTGGGACGGCTCTTCCAAAACGTCTTATGCGTGCGCACGATCAGCACGATGGCGAGTTCCGTCAGCAGCGACTCGACGAACCACGCAGTCTGGAAGGTAGCCGCTGTCGCATGTGCAAACAGCAGCAGAAAGGCGAAGGTGGCGAAATCGAATAGCGAGCTGACCAGGCCAAAGCCGATCATGAATCGCCTGACGAAGCCGATGTCCCAGCGACGGGGTCCGCGCACCTGGTCTGGATCGACATTGTCGCTGGCGATGGCCAGCGAGGGAATGTCCGACAGGAAATTGTTGAGCAGGATCTGCGCAGCCAGCAGCGGCAGGAATGGCAGGAACAGCGACGCGACAGCCATGCTGATCATGTTGCCGAAATTGGCGCTGGTCGTGATCGAGATGTACTTCATCGTATTGGCAAATGTCTTGCGGCCATCGTCGACGCCGCGCACGAGCACGCCCAGATCTTGCTTGAGAAGGATGATATCGGCCGCTTCGCGGGCGACATCGACTGCCTTGTCGACGGAGATGCCTATGTCTGCCTCATGAAGGGCGGGCGCATCGTTGACGCCATCACCCAGATAACCGACGACATGGCCGCGGCTCCGGAATGCCTGGACGATGCGCTCCTTCTGGTTGGGATCGATCTCGACGAAGAGATCAGTGTGCTGCACACCTGCGAAAAGCCCGGCCTTCGTAAGCTTTGAAAGGTCCTCACCGGTCATGATCCTTTCGGCGCGCAAGCCTACGGCACCGGCGAGATGTGCGGCAACGTACCGGTTGTCGCCCGAAACAACCTTTACCGCGATACCGCGATGGGAAAGTTCGGCAAGCGTTTCCTTGACACCTTTCTTTGGCGGGTCGAGGAAAAGCAGGAAACCCGCGAAGGCGAGATCGATTTCGTCGTTCCTGCTGAACGTTTTCCGGTTTTCAAATCGACGGATTGCCAGGCCCAGAACGCGGTAGCCGTCCGCGCTCCAGCGCCGGAATTTTTCGTCAATCGCCGCGCGCTGCTTCTCATCGAGGGGTTGCAGCCCTTTGGCCATGCTGACGAAGGCACACGTTTCGAGGACATTTAGTACGGCGCCTTTGGTGATCAGAAGATCTGAGGCATCCTTGGTTCGCACAACAACGGATAGGCGCTTGCGAATGAAATCATAAGGGATCTCGTCGACTTTGGTGAAAGCGGCCAATGATGCGCCTTCCCCCGGCGCACCGACGATCGCTTCGTCCAGCGGGTTCTTCAGTCCGGTCTGCATGGTCGCGTTGAGACGTGCCCAAAGCAGGATGTCGGTTGACGGATTGCCGTCGACATCAAGCCATCCGTCGAGGTGGATGACGCCTTCCGTCAGCGTGCCGGTCTTGTCAGTGCAGAGCAGGTCCATGCTGCCCAGATTTTCGATGGCGTCGAGACGGCGCACAATGACGCCGTTTGCAGCCATCGCGCGGGCCCCTCTAGCAAGGGTAACACTGATGATAGCGGGAAGGAGTTCCGGGGTAAGACCAACCGCCAGTGCCAGCGAAAACAGCAGCGATTCAATCAGCGGTCGATGCAGCATCAGGTTGGCGAAGAACACCAGGATGACAATCGCCAGCATGATCTCGGTCATCAGATAGCCGAACAGCCTAATACCTCGGGCAAACCCTGTTTCGGGGATTTGTCGTTCCAGGGCCGTGGCGATGGATGCGAATTCGGTGCGGGCACCGGTCGCTGCCGCAAGCACGGTTGCGGTGCCGCTGCGAACCGATGTGCCCGTAAAGACCGCATTGCCGCGCTGTGCGACGGAAGCCTCGGGAGCCGACCGCCCCGGTGCTTTCACGACGGGGAAGGTCTCGCCGGTCAGTACGGCCTCACTGACATTGAAATCGCGGGCATCCAGAATGATACCGTCCGCGGGAATGAGGTTTCCGGCGGAAAGCCGGATCACGTCCCCCGGCACGATATCTTCGGCTGCAACCGAGCACTCGATACCATCACGCAGCACAACAGCCTTGCGCGAAATGCGCTGTCTCAGCGCCTCCGTGGCACGCGACGCGCCGTACTCCTGGGTGAAGCTGAGGATGCAGCTTGCCAGCACGATCGCACCGATGATTGCAGCCTCCTGCCCCTCGCCGACGAAAGCCGACACGGTGGCCGCGAAGATAAGGATCAGGACCAGTGGGCTACGGAACTGACGGATAAACACGGTCAACGCCGAGGTGCCGGACCGTGATCCGGGTGTGTTTCGGCCAAATTTTACAAGCCTCGATGCGGCCTCGGAAGTGGCAAGCCCGGAGGTAAGCGTGTCGAGGCGTCGCAGGAGGTCATCGGTCTCGATCGACCAATAGGCACCTGCGTCTGCCGCGACGGGTTGCTGGTCAACTTCGCCGGGTACGATACGAGAGATCATCACTACGACCTAAAGCGGTCGGTGCTGCTCTCTTCGATCAGCACGCGGTTGACCCCGCCGAACGCCCATTCCCGCAGACGGCTTTGACCATAGCGCGCCGGAGACGCATCTATGGCTAGGGTCACGACAATTGACTTGTAGGACATAGCGGACGCCTTTCGCTGGGCGATCGAATGCATGATGAAGTGCACCCGCTGGCGCTCAACGCCTTGATGCCGGTCAAACGCGCGCCGATTGCAGGCCGCCTCCGAGAGGCTCGCGTCGCGTAGCTCTTGATCCGGATCAAGGGCCGCCGTGGCGAGGGGAATATCATTCGGCCGCACAAGGAGAATTGCGATGCAGTGTATCAAGGTCGACGAAGCGCTATGGGCGTCCAGCATGTTGCCCGAGGGCATTCTGGAGCGTTGGTTCATTGCCAGCGGCGACACGATCAAGGCCGCTGAGCGAATAGCCGAAGTTCGCGTTGAAGACGCACTGCACGAGATTGTCGCGCCGGCCGGTGGCCGCGCGACGATTGTCGCAACAGCGAATGCCGTCATCGAACCCGGCTCGATCCTCGCAACGCTGGAGCCGCAGTCGTGAGGCATTCCACGCCTTACGGCGGCGTTTGCGCTCAGCCTCAACAATAACCTTAAGGATGTATAGATATGCAGGCCCAACATGCCGTCGCCTGGCTGGACCATCGCGAAGCCAAGGTGTTTTTCTTCAATCGTCAGACAGCCGCAAGCGTGAGGCTTGTCACTACGCTTGCGCATCTTCAGACCCATAACAAGGCAGGCTCGGTAGATGGCAAGCGGGCGTCGGAAAACCGAGCCTTCTACGACGATGTCGTCAGCGCCCTGCAACCGGCGAAGGAATGGCTGATCGTGGGGCCGGGAGAGGCAAAGGATGAGTTGGCCAAGCATATCCGCGACCACCATCCCCACTTGAAGGATCGCATTGTCGGCGTTGAGCCGGCGGATCATCCAACGGAGGCCCAGATCGTGGCGCATGCTCGATCGTTCTTCCGTGCAGCTGACCGGATGTTGCCCTAGCTTCAGTCCTGGGCTACTGGGACCGCGATCGGCCGCGAGGTCGACTGCATGTCTCCGAGCTGCTGGCGTGAGATCCAATCGTGCCTGCCATCTCCGTGGCCTCGATCATGGTTGTTGCAAGCTGCTGATGTAGGCGATGATTGCCTCGATCTGGTCGGGGCTGGCAACCCACTCAGGCATGTCCGGGTGGCCGGTCGAAATGCCTTCGGCGAGTGCTTCCTCGAGATCCGAGATCGGATAGCGCTTTGACAGGGTGCGAAAGGCAGGAGCGTCCGGGTGGCTGCTCACGTCGGTTTTTCCAATGGCGTGGCAGCGGGCGCAATTGAACTCCACCAGGGCCTTGCCGTGTTCCGCCAGGCTGTCCGCGAGCGCCGGCACCACGGAACCAAGCAATACCGCCGCAAGCACGCAAACCCGTAGACGCCAGTGACCACCGCTGCTCATACAGGCGTTCATGGTTGGAGGCCTCCGCATTCCCCGATCTACGCGACTGTCTTTGCTGCAACGTCCTCGACAGCGGTTTTGGCTTCGTTGCGCACGCGGCTGGCCGTTTCCGAAGCGAGCTTGGAGGTCAGCGACGCGACCTTGCCGGCTTCGGTGGCGTATTCCGATGCCGCATTCTGCAGAAAGGTGGAAAAGATGTCGAAGGCGTCGCTGAATTCGGAACCGTCGATGAGATCCTCGGCCAGCTTAACATCCTGCTCGTAACGATGTTTCAGAAACGCCAGCGTTTCGATCTGATAGCGCATCACCGCCTTGAAGGCGTGCGCCTGAAGAGACGCGGCAGCGAGGATGAGCTTCTGGCCATTTTCCGCCATCGGCAAGGGTTGCGTGCCGAATTGCCACGGCTCCGGTTGGATCTGCATGATCGGTGAACTCCCTTGTGAGGCGGCGCAAACAAAGTGTCCGCCAGACAACGCTACCGCCATTCGTCGTCGGGTCATTGATTAAGATCAAGGCGCATGACCTTTACCGGAGTGCACGGGCAATCGAGCGCCATCAGGTCTCGCCGTATTTGACACGCATCAAGGCCCTTGCCCTTTCTTCGTGGCTAGCTCGCCTCGAAAGCAAAAAGGGCCGAAACGATGGCTTTCAAGACGATCATGGTTCAACTGGACGTGGACGCCATCGGCGCACCGCTCATCTCCGTCGCGTGGGACTTTGCGCAACGGCATGATGCCGATCTGATCGGCTTCTGTGCGGCGGAGCCACATTTTGTCATGCCAACCGGCACTGACGACAGGGCCGCCACAAAGGCCATATGGTCTCAGGTGGAGGAGATAGAGGGTCGCCTCAACTGCTTGAGCGAGGAATTCCTAAGCACTGTCAACGGCGGCAATCGCGCCTCGTGGCGCGGCGAAATAGGAAATCCGACCCTTCAACTTGCGCTTAATGCACGCGCCGCCGACCTGATCGTAACTGGGTCGCCGACGGCCGATCTGATAGTAGACCATCACCGCGCCCTGGACATCGCAAGCTTCATCCTAGCAGCCGGCCGCCCGATACTTGTGGCGTCGGAACCCTGTGCTCCGATCAAGGCCGAAAGCATCCTGATTGCATGGAATGACACGCGGGAAGCGCGGCGTGCCGTTGTTGACGCCATGCCCTTCCTGATCGACGCCCGGGATGTTGTGATCGTCACCGTAGATAATGGGGATACCGCACCTCGGGACAATGTTGCAGATGTCGAACTCTTCCTGAGACGCCACGGGGTGAAGGCGCGATCGAAAGTGTTGGATGCGCGGTGCTCCGAACCAGCGGAGATCCTCCTCCAGATCGGACAGGAGATCGCGGCCGATCTCATTGTTCTCGGCGGCTATGGTCACAGCCGTGTGCAGGAAACGACTTTTGGCGGCGTGACGCGCTCGCTACTCCAGAGCGGGTCGTTCCATCGGCTCATCTCGAACTGAGGTGGCGCGCCCGTGCGTGGAGGCCCAATTGATCCGGCGCAATGCGCAGACGCCCTCGACGCTTCGGGATGAAGATGGAAACTTCAAGGAGCATGCCATGAGCCAGCTGTCCCATACCTCTTTCGGCAGTTTCACCCACGCTGCTCAGCAGGCGCAGCAGGGGGTCAACGAGCTTGCCAGGGATCTTTGCTGGAGCGAACCGAGCGCGTGTCGCCTCCTGCGGTCCGTTTTGCACACGGTGCGAGACTGGCTGTCGCCAGCGGAGATGGCCGATCTTTCCGCGCAACTGCCCGTCTTGATCCGTGGCATCTACTTCGAAGGCTGGAATCCATCGGTGCTTGTGCGTGAGCGCAAGAAAAGTGATCCTCAGCGTCTGAACCAGTTTCGGCTATGATGAGGACGTCGATTTCGATGTCGCAATCAACGCGGTGTTCAAAGTTCTCGACCGTCACATTACGCATAGCGAAATTGAGCAGGTAAGAACCTCGATGAAGAAGTCGCTTCGAAAACTGTGGCCGGTAGATTGACCGATGTTCCGCGACCGCAAAGAGGCTGGGGAGAAGCTCGGCACGGAACTGAGCAGGCTTCAACTGCACCAGCCTGTCGTGCTGGCTTTGCCGCGAGGTGGCGTTCCTGTCGCGGTGGAAGTGGCCAGGGCCCTGAATGCTCCTCTTGATCTGCTCATTGTCCGCAAGATTGGCGCCCCCGGCAATTCCGAGCTGGCAGTTGCCGCGATCGTCGATGGCGAGCCTGGGGACGTTGTGTTGAACCGTGAGATCGTCGAGGCCTACGCGCTCGACGACGACGCGCTTCGTGTCTTGGTCGCCAAGGAACGTCCTGAACTCGAGCGCCGGTGCATTGCCTATCGAGGCAACCGGCGGCCCATGTCGATTGCTGGCAAGACAGCGATCATCGTGGATGACGGTGCAGCGACCGGCACAACCATGAAGGTCGCGATCCGTGCGCTGCGGCATCGCTCGCCACGGGAAATCATCGTTGCTGTTCCGGTCTCTCCGCCGGACACTGCGGCTGATTTGGCAAGGGAAGCGGACCGTTTGGTATGCCTCAGCCAGCCAGGGCGGTTCCGTACCCTGGGTCACCACTACCTGCGGTTTCCGCAGCTCTCTGACAGCGAAGTGATTGCCGCCATGGACGAGGCTGCCAAGCTGTACAAGACTGGCCATCGGCACGTCGCCGGCGATGGTTCAAGAGCTAGATAGAAGAGGAGATCACGTCACGCTTGTCCGCACACTTTCGGCCTTGGAGTGCACGAAAATCCTGACGACCAATCGCGTTGGCCGCTTGGCATGCACGAAGGACGGGCAGCCCTACGTCGTGCCCTTCCACTACGCCCATGCGGCTGCTCATCTTTACGCGTTTTCCATGCCGGGCAAGAAGATCGACTGGATGCGAGCCAATCCGCTGGTGTCCGTCCAGGTCGACGAACCTGGCCAGGGACGAGGATGGAGAAGCGTCGTCGTCGATGGTCGCTACGAAGAACTGCCTGATCGTATCGGCTACAAGCTCGAACGAGATCATGCCTGGGCGGTCTTGAGCAAGTACCCGGACTGGTGGGAACCTGGCGCACTCAAGCCGGTCGTTCCTCCCACGGCCGAGAGTGCACCGCATGTTTTCTTCCGAATCCTCATCGTGCAGTTGTCGGGACGAGGAGCAAGTGCGTAGCTTCGCTTCCCTTCGTTGCTATATATGGAATGGGCCGGCGTAATCTGCGCCAGCCCGTTGTTCGCTGCGGTCGAATTTATCGAGCCATCAAAACCGGCAGAGATTGCCCTTCAAGCATCGATTTGGTGACGCCGCCGAAAATCCTCTCGCGCAACCGGGAATGACCATAGGCACCCATAATGATAAGCTCCGCTGCAACGTCACCTGCATGCTGACGAAGCACGTCGGCGACAGAATGGTCCGCGCTCGGCAGTCGTTCGACCGTAACCTTCACGCCGTGCCGGGCAAGATAGGTCGCGGCATCTGCTCCGGGTTCTGCGCCGTGATGGAACTCGTCCTCGATCGGGTCGACCATGACGAGGCGCACATCATCAGCACCTTTCAGCATGTCGAGCGACTCGCGAACGGCGCGCGCTGACTCAAGGCGGGCGTCCCAAGCAACCAGGATGCGTTTCGGCTTCAGCGTTGGCCGCACGCCCTCGGGAACTAGCAGGATAGGCTTTCCCGATGAGAACAGCGCTCCTTGGATGACTTTATCCCTGAGTGTCGGGCTTGTGAGCAGATCTGGGCCAAGAACGGTCAGATCGGCATAGCGGGCGCGCCTTCCGATGACTTCGTCCGCCCAGGCCGTGTCGGGGTAGTCGTCGCTCAGATCAGCCGATACCTCGCTGTGCGAAAGAAAGGCGCCGACTGTCGAGATTCGCTTCTTGAGCCTGTTGACCTCGACCTGACGCTCCTCAAACCAGGCTGGCGAAACGACACCCAGATGCGCACTGCCTGAAGGTGGTGCGGCCAGCTCGAGAACGAGCACCGAGAGATGGGCGCCGATCTGTTCGCACAGGCCGGCGGCCAGCTTGAGATCGCCCTCGCCCTGGTTCGGTCCGGTAACCGTAAGCAGTGTCTTGAACGTCACGGCAACAAACTCCTCATTTCGAAAGAAAGTTCAATCGTTGCTGAAGCGTAAGCGAGAGGGGCTGGTGCGTTCATTGCGCTGAATCAAACACTTTGGTGCGGCGGCATTTGATCCGCATCAACGCACTGTCGAGCCGGGGCTGTAGGCTTGCGCCAATCAATCGGGGGAACGCAGATGAAGTTCCTGATCGCGGTGGCCTTGGCGGTTTTGCCCTTCAATGCGACGGACGCCCAGGAACTCGGCAACGGCAAGGCGGAATACATGAACTCCTGTGCCGTATGCCACGGTCCGGAAGGCAAGGGCGACGGACCGCTCGGCGACGAATTGATCAAGCGGCCGGCTGACCTGACCCGTCTTTCGAAACACAATGGCGGCGCGTTTCCCTATTGGCGCGTTTTCGCCATGATCGACGGCCGCACAATGGTGCCGGAGCACGGCGATCGCGACATGCCGGTCTGGGGTCGCGAGTTCCTCCCCGGCGACGTGAAGAAATATGGTCCGAACGCCGGGGAAATCGTCACCAGGGAACGGATCCATGATCTGGCCGGTTATGTCCAGACGCTGCAACGATGAGAGCAGATGATGGAAACAGTCTCCGGAAGACGCAACATCGAGGATAGCGAACCATGATCGTTGACGGCCAGCAAGCCGCTATCGCGTTTCTGCTTGATCCTGCCTCATACGGCGCGACTACGCCGGTCGAGGCGATCGAGACCCATATCTCGCGTATTTTTCTGACTGGCGAACGCGCCTTCAAGATGAAGCGGGCAGTCAAACTGCCCTATGTCGATTTCTCGACGCCGGCCCTTAGGCTCAGCGCTTGCGAGAAGGAGGTGGAACTCAACTCGAAGACGGCACCCGATCTGTATCGGAGTGTGCGTCGCATCACGCGCGAGGCGGGCGGCAGACTGGCCTTTGACGGCACCGGTCAGATGGTCGAGGCCGCGATCGAGATGGTCCGCTTCGATCAGTCAAGGCTGTTAGATCGGATGGCAACCGCAGGAGAATTGACCCCGGCATTGATGACGGCTGTCGCACGCGTGATCGTGGGGTATCACCGTGCCGCGCCGACGATCCACAATGGCAGCGGGTCGTCCAACATTGCGGGTGTGCTCGACATCAACGAGGCAGGGTTTGCCACCAGCCATGTTTTCACGGAGGCGGAGGTCAAGACCTTTGCCGAAACCTTCCGCACCGCCTTCGCCCGCCATTCCGGATTGCTCGATCGTCGCGAAGCCGCGGGCAAGATCCGCCGGTGCCATGGCGATCTACACCTGCGCAACATCTGCCTCTTCGACGACGAGCCCCGCCTCTTCGATTGCATCGAATTCAACGACCAGATCGCCAGCATCGATGTTCTGTACGACCTTGCCTTTCTGCTGATGGATCTTTGGCACCGGGGTTTTCCCCGGTTCGCCAATCTGGTGTTGAACCGCTACCTTGATGAAGCCGACGATGAGGACGGTTTCATCCTGCTGCCTTTCTTCATGGCAGTGCGAGCCGCGGTGCGCGCTCATGTCACCGCGACCCAGGTTGAGGAAGGCAGCGAAGATTCCGAAAAGTTGATTGCCGAGGCCAGATCCTACTTCGAACTTGCCCGGACATTTCTCCAGGATACCTCGCCACGGCTCGTTGCCATCGGTGGCCTGAGCGGGTCCGGGAAAACGACCACAGCGGAGGCGCTCGCCGCCTATATCGGAGCGCCACCCGGCGCCCGCATTGTTGAAAGCGATCGCATCCGCAAGGCCATGCATGGAGTGCCCGCGGAAACCAGGCTGCCGAACCGGGCTTACCGGCCCGAGGTCTCCGATCGCGTCTACCGCGAAATGGCGTGGCGCGCCGGGCTTATCCTTTCCGAGGGCTGCTCTGTCGTCGCCGATGCCGTTTTCGACAGGCCGGCCGATCGTGAGCGGATCGAGAAGGCGGCGCGCGACCGGGGTATCCCGTTCTCCGGATTTTGGTTGGAGGCGGATCCACTCGTCCTTTGGCAGCGGGTCAGTGAACGCAAGGGCGGCCCTTCAGACGCCACCATAGACATCCTCTCGCGGCAATTGCAGCGTAATACCACCCAGTCCGGCTGGCGCAAGATCAACGCCGACCAAGAGCTCGTCGACATCGTTACGGAACTGAGAGAGGTTTCCAAGAGCGATACTTCCAAGACCCTGCGCACAGCCTCCTGACTGGTTCGGATGATCAATCCCGACGGAGTTCGAGCGTGGCCTCCACGAGGCCGGGATCATTCGGAAGATGCGTTATCGAGAAGCCGAATTCGCGGCACATTGCCAGCATCTTGCTATTTTCGCTAAGCACAATGCCTTCGATGCGGCGGATCCCATCGGCTTTTGCGTAGTCAACGATCTGCCTGAGCAATTCCCAGCCCAGACCATGACCCTGCAGATCGGTGCGGACCAGCAAGGCGTATTCGGCAGCAACGTGGTCCGGATCGCAAGACAGACGGCTGATACCCGCCAATGCGCCAGAGCTCGTCTCCAGAGCGACGAAAGCCATGTTGCGATCGTAGTCGAGTTGGGTGAGTCGCTTCAGCATCTGGTCGGAGAAGCTCTTGCGCGGCGACAGAAAACGCAGGCGCAGATCGTCAGGCGAAACCCTGGCTAGGAATTCGGGATAGAGCGCGATATCGGCCGGCTTGATAGGCCGGATATGATAGTGCGTGCCGCCGGTCGAAAACTCCTTTTCCCAATCCGACGGATAGGGCCTGATGGCAAGCGTCGGGTTGGGGCCAGGCTCCTCCACCCGCGCGGGCTCGATCTCGATGCGGGCATCGAGCGCAATTACACCCTCGGCGTCGGCCAGCAACGGGTTGATGTCCATCGAAACGAGACACGGAAAGTCGACGATCATCTGGGACAGGCCGTTCAGCGCGGCAACGATCGCCTGCCGATCCGCCGGCTTGCGATCTCGGAACCCGGCAAGCAGGCGACCGATCCGCGTTTGCCCGATCAAGTCACCGGCAAGAACATCGTCGAGCGGCGGCAGTGCGATCGCGGTATCGTCCGTCACCTCAACCGCGACGCCACCGGCTCCAAACAGCATCGCCGGGCCGAAGATTGGATCGCGACTGACGCCAAGGATCAATTCCTGCGCCTGTCTTCGTATCACCATCGGCTGGACTGCATAGCCCTCGATATCGGCTTGCGGAGCGTGCTTGCGCACACCCACCTCGATTGAGCGTGCGGCCTCGCCGGCGGCGGCGGCGGCAGTGATGCCAAGCACCACCCCACCAACGTCCGACTTGTGCGAGATCGTCTTGGACAGCAGTTTGACGACGACCTGCTTGGATGCCCTGAGAAGCCGCCCAGCCGCCGCCTCCACTTCGGTGGAAGATCTGGCGACGATCGTCTCGGGCACCGGAATCCCATAGGCGGAGATCGCCGCCTTGGCTTCGGGCTCGGTTAGTAATCGCCGGCCTTCCCTGGCGACCTGCCTGAATATGGCAAGCACGGCTTCCCGGTCGCTCGTTGTGTCCTCGCTGCGACTCGAGGGCGTCCGCATCAATGCCCGCTGGGCTCGCGACCATTCGCTCAGGTAGGAGACTGCGGTTGCGGCATCGGCGGGCGTCTCGAAACTGGCAATGCCGGCGTCCTGAAGAACGCGTCGCCCTTCGCGCGCCGTGTGTTCGCCAAGCCAGCAGGTCAGGACCGGTTTGCCGCCGATCTTGCCGTCCTTGGAAAGTGTTGCCACTGCGCCCGCTGCCGCTAGCGGCGAGCCAAGCCCCGTCGGGCAGTTCATGACCAGGACAACGTCGGCCCTGGGATCAGCCGCTACGGCTTCAACGGCGGCCCTGTAGCGCTCCGGCGAGGCGTCGCCGATGATGTCGACCGGATTGGCGTGGGACCATGTAGGCGGCAGGGCGATATTCAGGCGGGCGATTGTCTCTGGCGAGAGCTCGGCCAGTTCGCCCTTGCAGTCGATGAGTTCATCGACGGCGAGCACACCGGCGCCCCCGCCATTGGTGACGATGCCGACCCGGGTCCGCTCGAGCGGAGCGAAACGGGCGGTCGTTTCAACCGCATCGAACAACTCGGCCAGGCCTTTGACGCGCAGGATGCCTGCGCGCAGCAATGCCGCATCGACGACGCGATCGGCGCCCGACAGCGCGCCAGTGTGGGTCGCGGCCGCTTTGGCTGATTGCTCGTGGCGGCCAGACTTGATCGCGATGACCGGCTTGATGCGTGCAGCGGCACGGGCGGCCGAAATGAACTTGCGCGGATTGGGAATGGTTTCGAGATACATCACGATGGCGCGCGTGTGCGCATCGCCCGCCAGCATGTCGAGACAATCACCCACGTCGACATCCGCCATGTCGCCGAGAGAGACGATCTGCGAGAAGCCGACATTGTTGTGTGCCGCCCAGTCGATCAGCGACGTGGCAATGGCGCCGGATTGCGACAGCAGCGCGATGTTGCCGGGCCTGGCGGCCATGTGTGCAAATCCGGCGTTGAGTTTGACGGGCGGGATCATCAGTCCGACCGTGTTCGGCCCGATGATGCGGAACAGACTGGGCTTGGCGGCATCGAGCATCGCCTGGCGCAGGCCGTTTTCACGTGTCAGCCCAGCCGTGATGACAACTGCCGCCCGCGTGCCCTTTTCAGCAAGGTCGTGCACGATGGCGGGAACTATCCCAGGGGGCGTGACGATAACACCGAGGTCCGGAACACCCGGAAGGTCCGCCGCCTTGGAATAGCAGCGGCGACCCGCGACCTCGGAATATTTCGGGTTGACCGGCCAGATATCGCCTTCGAAGCCGCCATTGACGATGTTGTCGAAGACGACACGGCCGACCGAGCCGTCACGCAAAGATGCCCCAAACACGGCAACCGACTTCGGAGCGAACGCATGTTCGAGATTTCGGATCGTCACCCGTTATGTCTCCCATTCGTGGGCGATAATCGCCTAGTCGATCTTGCCCGTTCGTTGCGTTGGATCAAAGCGTTCTGCGGCCATCGCGATTAGCTCCTACGCAAGGTCACTCGCAAAGTGGCGACGAGCTGTTGCGATCAACGTTTGGAGAGTTAGATGGGTTACTATTTTAGCAAGATCGTCGCCATGCCATTCACGGCGGTAATCGACCACGTGACCGACAAGCTCGCAAGCAAGGGGTTTGGCGTTCTGACCTCGATCGACGTCCAGCAGACCATGAAGGCCAAGCTTGGCGTAGATTTCAGGCCCTATGTTATCCTGGGCGCGTGCAATCCGCATCTCGCATGGCGGGCGCTTCAGTCCGAAGACAAGATCGGAACCATGCTGCCTTGCAGCGTAATCGTCACGGAGGTCGGACCAGGAAAGGTAGAGGTCGCAGCGGTGGATCCGGTCGCTTCAATGGGCGCTATCAGCAATCGTGAGCTTGCGCAGGTCGCGAACGATGTGCGGCGCCTGCTCGAGGAGATGGTCCGCGAACTCTAGCGCCAGGGCCATCAGGGTTGTGGGACATTGTATGAACGAGTCGGCGCTGCGGCGCGCATTGCTGGTCATTGCCATCCTGGGTCTCGCCGTTGGAATCGGGGTCTGGCGAACCGGATTGGGACCAATCGAGGCCGACACAATCTGGACGATGGCGACCTTGCCCGTGGTGGCGGCTCTCGCCATCTCCATTCTGCGTGATTTCTGGATCGGCCGCTTCGGTGTCGATGCAATTGCGCTGGTTTCGATGTCCGCCGCGCTGCTGCTTGGCCAATCGCTAGCCGCGGTGGTTGTCGCGATCATGTATGCCGGCGGCACCGTGCTCGAAGATTTTGCCCGCGGCCGCGCCGAGCGGAACCTCAAGGCACTCACCGACCGGTCGCCGCGTGTCGCACATCGCAAGGCGACAAAAGGAACAGAAACCATCCCCATCGAAGAGGTCGCTGTCGGCGACACTCTGCTGGTACGTGCCGGAGAACTGCTTCCCGTCGACGGCATCCTATTGGATGCTTCGGCCTCGCTCGACGAGGCTGCGGTGACCGGAGAGCCATTGCCGGTGCCGCGCAGCGCTGGCGACACGCTCCGCAGCGGCACCGTCAACGCGGGCGAGACCTTCAGCATGCGGGCTTCCGCCCTCGCAGAACAGAGCACTTATGCGGCGATCGTGCGCATGGTCGCGGCGGCGCAGACCGCCAAAGCGCCCTTCATACGCATGGCTGACCGTTTTGCCCTGTTCCTGTTGCCGGCCACCTTGCTGGTTTCCGGCATCGCGTGGTTTATCTCCGGCGATCCGATCCGGGCGCTCGCCGTGCTGGTCGTCGCGACGCCCTGCCCCCTCATTCTCGCCGCACCTGTTGCCTTCATCGGCGGCGTGTCCCGCGCTGCACGCGCCGGTATCTTGATGAAAGGTTCGGCGGCGCTGGAGGCCCTTGCGCAGGTTCGGACCGCGATCTTCGACAAGACCGGCACCTTGACCATCGGCGGCGCCGAGCTCATCGAAATCGAAGCTGAACCCGGCTGCAATGCCGACCATCTGCTGCAGTTGTTGGCATCGTTGGAACAGGCCTCGCACCATGTGCTCGCAGACTCGATCATCCGGGCGGCGCGCGGGAGGCAGCTGATGCTTTCGCATCCGCATGATGTCCGCGAGCATCGGGGCGCGGGCCTGAAGGGTCGGGTCGAAAGCATGTCCATCGCGGCGGGATCGCAGGCTCTCGTGCTCGGCGACAAACCACTGCCCAGATGGGCGAAAGGCGGTGAAGACCGATACCGGGACCAGCCGGTGTTGAGGGTTTTTGTCACGCTCGGCAATCACCTTGCCGGCATTTTCACCTTCGGCGATGCGCTGCGTGCCGATGCTCACGACGCGCTCGCCAATCTGCGTTCGGCTGGCATCACGCGCATGGTCATGCTGACAGGTGATGACGGTGCCGCCGCAAAGCGTATTTCTTCCATGCTGGATCTGGATGTCATTGTCGCAGATGCTGTTCCAGCGGATAAAGTCGCGACTGTAGAGGCCGAGAAAGCAACGGCACCAACAATGATGGTCGGTGATGGCATCAACGATGCACCCGCTCTTGCCGCCGCGACGGTCGGCGTCGCCATGGGCGCGCGCGGGGCGACGGCCTCTTCCGAGGCGGCGGATGTCATCGTTCTCGCTGACCGGCTGGAGCCTGTCGCCGAGGCGGTGCGGGTCGCCCAACGCACGCGCGCGATCGCCCTGCAAAGCATCGTTGTCGGGCTGGCGCTCTCGGCGATAGCGATGGCTGCGGCGGCCATGGGGCAGATCACGCCAGTGGCAGGCGCATTGCTGCAGGAAGGGATCGACGTGGCGGTTATTCTCAACGCGCTGCGCACTCTTGGCGATGGACGTTTCGGGCGCGCATAGTAGATGACCACAAATCGGTGAATGGCCTTGGCACAGCAGAACCTGGTGGTTTGCAGCAAATGCGGCGGGGTCAACCGCCTGCCGCCGGCTCGCAATGCGGGGGAGGCGAAATGCGGAAAGTGTGGGACCAAACTGTTTTCGGGGCACCCCCAGGACGTCGACGCCGAGACCTTCAATCGTCAGATTACTCGTAGCAGCCTGCCCGTTGTCGTCGACGTCTGGGCACCGTGGTGCGGCCCCTGCAAGATGATGGCGCTGGCTTACAATGCAGCAGCAAATGAACTGGAGCCGCGTGTTCGTCTGATCAAACTCAATTCTGACAATGAGCAGGCTGTTGCGGCCAGGTTCGGCATTCGCAGCATCCCGACCATGATCCTCTTTCATGGCGGACGAGAAACCGCACGCACATCCGGCGCAATGACAGCAGGCCAGATCGTCAGGTGGGTTCGCGACCGCCTTCCGACGGTCGCCGCCTGAAAATTGCCGCACCATGGATCCGTTCATTGCCCGGCTCGGACTGGCCCTGGCAATTGGCTTGCTCGTCGGTCTGGAGAACGCGGCTGGCGGGAGCGGGAGGTGCCCGATCGCAGCCGCACGGCCAGCATTCGTACCTTTGGAATATCCAGCGCTCGGCGGGATTCTGGCCGCACCCAGCACTCGGATGCGGTATCGGTGCTGGTCGGCGAATCGCCTGCTCGGTGCGTTGCGGCTGATCACGCATTCGGTCCGTGTATACGATCTGTCAGGCGCTGCTGGCGGCGCTGGCGGCAAATACGATCGGTCACCTGTCACTGGCGGTGTTTGCCGGTCCGATCAGGTTCTGGTCGCCGCTGGCCGCCGCAACCCTGGTCGCTGTGATCGCTGGCTACAGCGCTGCCGAGCGTCTACGAGAAACGAGCCTCTCACCCTTCTTTGACGCGGATCAAAGTCAAGTGCTGTCGCCGCTTTATGAAACTCGGTCAAAGGAGTTTGCCATGACCAAGCTGAATGACCTTACCGAGAAATTCCGGCATATCCGGCTCTTGCTTGCCCGTGAAAAGGGCCATCTGGAAGGTGACCGCCAAGAGGGCTATGACGTGCTGGCTCCGTTGACCGACGAAGGCCGAATCGATGCCGACGAATGGAAGTTGCACAGGGCCTCCTGCAGTGTTCGCAGGTTTCGAACCGGCGAGGAAGACGTGATCGGCCGGCTGAGGCGCAAGCCCGGAGGACAGTGGTATTTCGACTATGCCGAAGGCGATCGCGACGACGAGATCGGCTTCCATCTTGGCGACGAACGCTTCGTGACCGGTGAATATGTGTCGATCCAACGCAGCGGCGCCATGCACACTTACCAGGTGGCGCGGGTAGAACGGCCTTGACGCCTCGGGGCCAAGCTCCCTGGGAGTAGACCATGTCGCGACGCATCCTGATTGTGGTCGGCCATCCCGACCCGTCCCCGGACCGACTCTGCCGCGGTCTCGCCAAGGCCTATGGCGAGGGCGCGGAAAAGGCGGGGCATGCCGTTCGCCGGATCGATCTGGCAACGCTTGATTTCCCAATGCTGCGGACGATGCAGGCGTTCGAACATGATGCGGTTCCCGACGAACTGAAGGACGCAGTCGAAGCGATCGTCTGGGCTGAGCACATCGTCTTTGTCTTTCCGCTGTGGCTCGGAACCATGCCGGCTCTGCTCAAGGCATTTCTCGAACAGGTCATGCGGCCAGGAACGGCCTTTGCCTACCCGGACAAAGGTGGCGGCTTCACCAAGGCACTGCTTCGCGGACGCTCCGCGCGCCTCGTGGTGACGATGGGAATGCCTTCCGTTCTTTACCGACTATGGTTCCTCGGTCACGGTATCGCCGCCATACGGCGAAGCATCCTGCATTTTGTAGGCATCAGTCCGGTACGCGAGACCTTGTTCGGCATGGTCGCGGGCACCAGCGATGCGACCCGCGCGAAGTGGATCCGGCAACTGCACGGACTGGGTGAACGGGCAAGATAACGCTCGTTGAATGTTAATCACGGCACCAGCACGGCGGCGCCGGTCAACCTCCCTTCCCTCAGATCGTCCAGCGCCTGATTGGCCTGTTCCAGCGGATAGACCTTGGTATGCGTGCGAACCTGCGCGCGCTTTGCAATGGGAAAGAACTCTTCCGCGTCGCGGCGCGTCAGGTTTGCCACCGATACAAGTTCACGCTCTTCCCAGAGTAATGCGTATGCCATCGCTGGAATGTCACTCATGTGAATGCCGCCGCAAACCACCCGGCCACCCTTGCGGACAGCACGAAACGCGATCGGCACCAAGTCACCGACAGGAGCGAAGATGATCGCGGCATCGAGCTGCTTGGGCGGAGATTCATCCGAACCGCCTGCCCAAGCTGCTCCGAGCGAGCGCGCAAATTCCTGTGCTTCTTTGTCGCCCGGCCGGGTGACAGCGAAAACCTCTCGACCTTGCCAGATCGCGATCTGGGCGACGATATGCGCGGCGGCGCCGAAGCCGTAAATCCCGAGCCGCTTGCTATCACCGGTTTTCCTCAGGCATCGCCAGCCGATCAGGCCCGCGCAAAGCAGCGGCGCCAGCGATACGGGGTCGGCATCTGGGTCCAGATCGAAGGCGAATTGGGTGTCTGCAATGGCACGGCTGGCGAAGCCGCCGTCGCGCGTATAGCCCGTGAAATCTGGCTGATCGCAAAGATTTTCACTCCCTGCGACGCAGTAGGAACAACGCCCACAAGTGTGCCCGAGCCAAGGCACGCCCACTCTGCGCCCGATCCTGGAACGCGCGACGCCCTTGCCAACAGAATCGATGATGCCGACGATTTCATGACCCGGGATGAGCGGCAGCTTTGGATGAAGCAGATCCCCATCCGCCACATGCAGATCGGTCCGGCAGACCGCGCATGCCTCGACCTTAAGCCCGATCTCGCCCACCCCAGGTATCGGATCGGGCCTGTCGACCAGTTTCAAAGGGGTGCCGACGCTTTCAAGCATCATTGCTCTCATGACGCGCTCCATACGCCGCGGAAAACAACGCCGAGACCGCCCAGTCTGTTTGGTCGAGCCAGCGTTCGGCCCAGCCGTTGACTTTGCCTTCGGTCGTAACCTTGCCGTCGTGCGGCGGCCAAACCGACAAGACCAGCGATCCCGGCGAGCTTTCAAAAACTGCGACAGTCGCAGGCCAAAGGGTTGCCAGGTGGCCCAAGGCCTATGGATCGACGGTGAACTCGGCCCACATACCGGCTCCATAGTGACCTGGTACGTTGCAGATAAGCAGGTATTTTCCAGCCTTCAGTTCGACGGTCAATGCGCCTGATTTGCCGGGATCGAGCTCCGAGACCTCGCCCTTGTCGCCAGCTTTGTCTTCGTCGACCCGGTTCTCGGCCTCAAGGTAGGGAAGCGGCTTGCCGGGATCCGCAAGGTACATCACGATCATTTCGTGGACGGTGTCCTTGGAGTCATTTTTCACATTGAATGTGACCTCCCCGGCCTTCACAGCACCTGGCGAAGCCGTGATGCCCATAGTCGCCTTTGCGAGATCGAGGCCCGGCACCGCATAGGCGAGACCCATAGGCATCTCCATGCTCGCGCCTTTGTCCCACAGCGAAATCTGGACAAGCGCCGCAGCCTGGACGGCGCCCGCACTGCCGGCCACGAGCATTGCGGCAGCAAGCCCGAGCGCTGCACTCCTCGATATTGTTTTCATGGTGATCCTCTTTCAGGACGGCAGCGGAAGCGCTCTACATCCCGACCGTCATCCTGCTCTTGGCATCACCCGCCGTCCTTGCGCCAGATCAAACTGACCGGCGCAAGCATGATCGGCGCCGCCGATGCAAATGTCGGCGGTTGTCAGGTTGAATTGGCAATGTCGGACCGAAATCTACCCAAGGCACGGCGATCGGGAAAACTGGCTTGGCACCCTAAGGCTGCCTTTGCTGTTCAGCCAACGGCTATTGACCCGTATCAAAGCTGCCAGCCTTGTCTTCCTGTTTAATGCCTCCCATCAGAGCCTTCAAATTTGGGAGAGCATCATGACTACTGCCGGAATCAACATCCCTATCCCTGGAGTCGCGACGTCGGCGTCGCCGAAGCTTCGACTCGGTTCTCTGACCGCATTGGTCATTGGGTCGATGGTCGGTTCTGGCGTGTTCAGCCTGCCGCAGAACATGGCCGCCGGGGCCGGTCCTCTTGCCGTCATGATTGGCTGGGCGATCACCGCCGTCGGCATGCTGGCGCTGGTGTTCGTCTATCAATCGCTTGCAACCCGCAAGCCCGAGCTCGACGCCGGGCCCTACGCTTATGCCAGCGCGGGCTTCGGCCCCTTCATCGGCTTCAACAGCGCCTGGGGCTACTGGATCAGCGCCTGGGTCGGCAACGTCTCCTACGCGGTGATCGTCTTTAGCGCCCTGTCCTATTTCTTCCCGGCCTTCGGTGACGGAAATACCTGGCAGGCTGGCTCGGCGCATCGATCCTGCTGTGGCTGATCCATGCCCTGGTTCTCGCCGGCATCCGGCAGGCCGCCGTCGTGAACCTCATCGTCACGGTGGCGAAGATCGCTCCAATCGTCCTGTTCGTTGGGGTTGTTGCCGTCGCCTTCAAACTGCAAGTCTGGTCTCTCGACTTCACCGGTTTCGGCAACGCCGGTCTCGGCTCGATCACCGCCCAGGTGAAGAGCACGATGCTGGTGACCCTGTGGGTCTTCATCGGCATCGAAGGCGCTAGCGTATTCTCCGGCCGGGCTGAGCGCCGAAAAGACATCGCCATGGCGACAGTCCTCGGCTTCTTCACTTGTCTCGCCCTCTACGCCCTGGTGTCGCTGCTGTCGCTCGGCATCCTCAGCCAACCTGACCTCGCCGCGCTGAAGAACCCGTCCATGGCGGGCGTGCTGGAGGCGGTCGTCGGTCCCTGGGGGGCTGTCCTAATCAACATCGCGCTTGTCGTGTCGGTGATCGGCGCCTTCCTGAGCTGGACGCTGCTTGCAGCCGAAATTCCGCACGTCGCCGGCAAGGACGGGACGATGCCGAAATTCTTCGGCTCGGAGAGCGGGCGCGGCGTGCCGTCGACTTCGCTTCTTATCACCAACCTGCTCGTCCAGGCTTTCCTGGTAATCACGCTTTTCGCGCAAAGCACCTATCAGGCGCTGTTCTACATCGCGTCGGCCGCAATCCTGGTTCCTTACATCTTCTCTGGAGCTTATGCGGCCAAGCTCGCGCTGACCGGAGAGAGCTACGAGAGTGGCGAACAGCGCATCGGACCGCTTTTCGCCGGGTTGCTGGCAACGGTATACGGGCTGTGGCTCGTCTACGCGGCAGGGCCGGCCTACCTCTTCATGTGCGCGATCCTCTACGCGCCAGGCATCATCTTCTACATCTGGGCGCGCCGTGAAACCAATCAGCGCGTGTTCCATCCTGCCGAAGCGGCGCTCGCCGGAACCCTGATCGCTGTCGCCATCCTCGCCGTTTACGAGATGTGGACCGGCGCCATCAGCCCGCTGTGAAAGGATTCGTTCGATGACGAACCTGGGTGTCCACTCCGAAGTCGGCCGTCTGCGCGAGGTGATGGTCCATCGTCCTGACCTCAGCCTGCGCAGGCTAACACCGGAGAACTGCAAGGCGCTGCTTTTCGACGACGTCCTGTGGGTCAAGCGGGCCCGCCAGGAGCATGACGTCTTCGTGGATGCGTTGCGCGAACGCGGCGTTCTGGTGCATTCCTTCGGGGAACTCCTCGCGGAGACAATGAGCCTGGCCAAGGCCCGCGACTGGCTCCTCGACCGCCGGGTCCATCCCGGCGTCGTTGGGCTGGATATGGTCGGCGAGATGCGGGGATGGCTCAACGAGATGCCGTCAGGGCAGCTGGCATCTTACCTTGTCGGCGGCATCGCCCGGGCGGAGCTTCCTTTTGAACCCAAAGGCCTGACTGGAAGGACGCTCCTCCCCCAGGACTTCGTGCTGCCGCCGCTGCCGAACCAGCTCTTCACCCGTGACAGCTCCTGCTGGATTTACGGTTCGGTCTCGGTCAATTCCATGTACTGGCCCGCCAGGCGCCCGGAAGCGGCCAATGTCGAAGCCGTGTACCGCTTCCATCCCCACTTTCGCGAAAGTGGGGCTCCTTTCGTGTCGCCAGACTTGGGAACAGGGACCAGCCTTGAAGGCGGAGATGTCATGCCGATCGGGGGCGGTACGGTTCTCGTCGGCATGGGAGAGCGCACCACGCCGCAAGCCGTGGGCGACTTGGCGCGCAGCCTCTTCGCGGCTGGCGAGGGGACGCGCGTGATTGCCGCCTTGATGCCACGCGATCGCAGTTTCATGCATCTCGACACCGTCTTCACCTTCTGTGATCGCGACCTGGTCACCATGTATCCGCCCGTCGTTGAGCGGTTGCGCACCTTCTCGCTGCGGCCGGGCGATGGAGAAGCGGCGGTCGAGGTCACCGCTGAGACCAAACCGTTCACCGCAGTGGTTGCTGAAGCCCTTGGTCTGAAGTCGCTGCGCATCATCGCCACAGGTGGCGACCGTTACGAGGCCGAGCGCGAGCAATGGGATGATGGCAACAATGTCGTTGCGGTCGAGCCCGGAGTGGTCATCGGATACGACCGCAACGTCTACACCTGCGTCGAGCCGGAATTGAAGTGATCACTGTCGAGGGCGCCGAACTCAGTCGCGGCCGCGGCGGCGGCCACTGCATGACCTGTCCGATTGTCCGCGACGCGACTTGACCAGAGAGGAAATCCACATGTCGATCAACCTTCATGGCCGCTCCGTCTTGACCCTGGACGATCTCACGGCCGACGAAATCCGCTTTCTTCTCAAGCTGGCCGCTGACCTCAAGGCGGCCAAGCTCGCCGGGCACGAGATCCCGCGTCTCGTCAGGAAAAACATCGCTCTGATCTTCGAGAAGGATTCGACGCGCACACGGACGGGGTTCGAAGTCGCGGCCTACGACCAGGGCGCTCACGTCACCTATTTCGGGCCCACGGGCAGCCATATCGGCCACAAGGAATCCATGAAGGATACAGCGCGCGTGCTCGGCCGCATGTATGACGCGATCGAGTATCGCGGCTTTGGCCAACATCAGGCCGAACTGCTTGCCGCGCATGCTGGCGTGCCGGCCTACAACGGTCTCACCGACGAGGCGCATCCGACGCAGATCCTCGCCGATTTGATGACCATGCGTGAATTCACGCACAAGCATCTGTCGGACATGACCGTCACTTTCGTCGGTGAGGGACGGATAATGTCGCGCTGTCGCTTGCACTCGGAGCCGCCAAGGTCGGCATCGACATGCGCATCGCGTCGCCAAAAGAGCTCTGGCCGGATGAGGAATTCTGCGCCCATGTTCGGGACCTGGCGCAACGCAGCGGTGGCCGCCCTCATTGATCCTCGTGAACATGGTCCGCGATCGCGTTTGATGCGTATCAAGGCCAACCGACGGGATGCCTGTTTAGTTGAAACTGGCTAACAGGTTCGGAGGCGGTCATGGCTCACAAACAGATATTGTTCCGTTCAGTCGCGCGCGAAAAGATCCTTCGCGGCGCGACCCAACTCGCCGATGCCGTACGAGTAACGCTTGGGCCGCGCTCGAAGTCTGTACTGATCGAAAAGAAATGGAGTGCCCCGATCGTTTGCAATGACGGGGTGACGATTGCCAAGGAATTCGACCTGAAGGACCCGGAAGAAAATCTCGGCGCCAGGATGCTGAGACAGGCAGCCGAGAAGACCGGTGAAATGGTCGGCGACGGCACCAGCACGTCCACCATCCTCGCTCACGCAATGTTTGCCGACGGCGTTCGCAACGTCGTCGCCGGCGCCAGCGCGATCGACATCAAGCGGGGCCTTGATCGCGCCACCAAACGCGCGATCGATACACTCAAGCAGATATCTCGACCGGTCTCGACCAGGCGAGAGAAGGAACAAGTGGCAACGATCTCAGCGCACAACGACCCGCTCATCGGTCAGTTGGTCGGCGAGGCGATGGAAAAGGTCGGCGGCGAAGGAGTCATCACTGTCGAAGAGTCGAAGACCACTGAAACCGTTCTGGACGTCGTCGAAGGCATGCAGTTCGATCGCGGATTCCTGTCACCGTATTTCGTGACCGATCCCGAGAAGATGGAGGCAGTCTTGGAGGACGCGGTCGTCCTCATCGTCGAAAAGAAGATCGCTTCGCTCAACGACCTCATTAAGCTGCTGGAAGCCGTGGCCAAGTCGGGGTCGCCCCTGCTTGTAATTGCCGAAGAGGTCGAGGGCGAAGCGCTTGCAACCCTGATCGTCAATCAGATCCGGGGCACCTTCAAGAATTGTGCCGTCAAGGCGCCGGGCTTCGGCGATCGCCGCAAAGCCATGCTGCAGGACATCGCCATCCTGAGCGGCGGACAGATCATTTCCGACGATCTCGGGCTCAAACTCGAAAATGTCGCGATGGAGCAGCTGGGGCGTGCAAAGCGGATAGTCATCGACAAGGACACCACGACGATCATCGGCGGTGGCGGGGACGGCAAAGCAATCAAGGGTCGTGTTGAACAGATCCGGCGCGAGATCGAGAACACGACCAGCGACTACGATCGCGAAAAGCTGCAGGAGCGGCTGGCCAAGCTTGCGGGCGGTGTCGCCGTCATCAAGGTCGGCGCGCCGACCGAAGCCGAGATGAAGTCAAAGAAGGAAGCCCTCGACGACGCTATCAGCGCCACCAAAGCCGCAGTCGCCGAAGGTATTGTGCCAGGCGGCGGCCTTGCCCTATTGCGGTGCATCACGACCGTGGCTGACGAGGAACGGCATTGCGAAGGCGACGAGCGGACCGGCGTACAGATCCTCAAGCGAGCTCTCGAAGCACCGGTCAGGCAGATCGCCGAGAATTCAGCTGTCGACGGCGGGGTTGTGATTGCCAAGATGGTTGAAGGCACCGGCAATTTCGGATTCGATGCTGGACGCAAAGAATACGTCGACCTCGTCGAGGCCGGCATTATCGACCCGACCAAAGTGGTGCGCATCGCGCTTGAAAACGCCGTGTCGGTCGCCAGTGTTCTGCTGTTGACCGAGGCGACCATGACCGAAATTCCAGAACTGGCAAAGGAACGGGCGCTGGAGCCCGAGATGACGATGTAGGCACGACGACAGCGAGGCCGATCGTGCCCGGGCACAGCTTTGCTTAGGGTCTTGGCCATGCATCAGAACAAAAACTGGCTTCACCGCATTCCTGAAGACGAGTCCAGGAGCAAAGAAATGACCTTCAACACCATAATGGTTCAACTCGATATCGATTCACCGGCAGCACCACGAACGACATATGCCCGCGAATTGGCTCGAAGGTTCGAAGCGACACTGATCGGTTTTGCCTCGGCTGATGCTTACGTGTTCGTTCCCGGTGACCATGGCAGCATGGCCGCGGCGGAGATATTGCGTCAACGCAGGGCGGAAATCGAGGATCGCCTGAAAATTCTAAGGGAAGAATTCCTGTCCATTGTCGGAGACAAAGCGTCCTGGTGCGAGGAGATCGGAGATCCGACACGTCTGCTCGCGACGCATGGTCGCGCCGCCGATCTGATCGTCACAGGAAATCCGGCAAGGGGCATCGCCAGCGACCGCCACCGCATAGTCGATGCTGGCAGTTTGGTGCTGTCGGCGGGTCGGCCGGTGCTGCTTGCGGCCGACAAACTTGCTCCGCTCAACCCGCAGAACGTTCTTGTAGCGTGGAAGGACGCGCGCGAAGCCCGGCGCGCAGTCAGCGATGCACTGCCCTTTTTGGCCAGCGCACAGCATGTACTGGTGGCGACGA
The DNA here is from genome assembly GCF_056404515.1 of Mesorhizobium sp. P2_C7. Classification (NCBI taxonomy): domain Bacteria; kingdom Pseudomonadati; phylum Pseudomonadota; class Alphaproteobacteria; order Hyphomicrobiales; family Phyllobacteriaceae; genus Mesorhizobium; species Mesorhizobium sp. P2_C7. The sequence continues at coordinate 248,985 of NZ_JBFUDW010000010.1, forward strand.
TCGAAGAACCGGACCAGATAAACGCCCGCGAAAGTACCGGAGACGTTGTTCGGTTCTTGGCGAAGCATGGCATCAAAGCAAGATCCGAGGTCATAGGCGTCGGCGGTGCAGACCCGTGCGAAGCCGTCGCCGAGCTCGCCGCTGCGATCGATGCAGAACTTGTGGTCGCCGGCGGCTACGGTCATAGCCGGATCCGCGAATGGGCTTTCGGCGGCATGACCCGCTCCCTGCTCAAGCAAGGCACTGTCAATCGGCTGTTTTCAAACTGACTAGGTCACGATGACGTTGCTCTGTGCCAACGGCTGGCCGCATCGACGTTCGGGCCCATGTCTACGTAGTTTCCCGTAGGGACATAACCGAATTTCGCACGCCCCCGATTCGCGCGATTGCTGTTGTCACGGATCAACCGGGGAAACAGGCATGCAAACCCATATCGCCTCAAGGATTTCATTGCCGTCACAACCCTCCCAGCCAAATTTGCCCATAGTTCTTGATTTCGTGCCGTTGCAGCCACTCAACTTCTTCCAGGCCGGTTCGGAAATCTATGCGCAGGGCGAAAAGGCCGGAGGTCTCTATCAGGTCGAGTTCGGCGCGGTCCGCACCTATCGTCTCCTTGCCGACGGTCGCCGACAGATAAGTGCCTTCCACTTGGTTGGCGAGACATTCGGTTTCGAAGCTGACACGACACACCATTTCTTCGCCGAAGCTATCAACGCAACCGGCATCCGTGTCTATCGATTTGGTGCCGGGGCGGATGTCTCCGGCCAGTTGCTGCCCCTGGCCCTCAGAGGCTTGACCAGGGCCCAGGAACACCTCCTTGTCCTCGGTCGCCAGAATGCCATCGAACGGGTCGCGGCGTTCCTAGTCGACATAGCAGAGCGGCAAGGCGGATTGCGGCAGGTCGAGCTGCCAATGTCGCGCATGGATATCGGCGACTATCTCGGCCTCACAATCGAGACCGTGTCGCGAGTCTTCACCCGGCTGAAGGACAAGGGCGTTATCCGCCTGCTGAGCCTGCGCAGCATAGAAATCGTCAAGCAGGACGCGCTTCAAATCATGAGCGAGTAAGGGCGCGTGCCTCGAAAAGAGACGAGACAGCCGCGCCGCAACACAACCTCGAACCTGGGAGATAATGATGGGTAGCACGCTTGCCACGCATACAGGGTTTCGCTTCGATGTACGCCGCGCACGCCCCCAGGATGAGCCGGCCCTGGCGAAATTCTTCACCCATGTGACGCCGGAAGACCTGCGCTTCCGCTTTCTTGGCGGAGTGAAAGAAGTTTCTCATGAGCGGCTCGTAGCTATGACGCGGTCTGATGACCCTCGCATTCACAATTTTCTTGCGTTCTCTCCAGAGGAAATGCTGATCGCGGTGGCAACGCTGGCGTGCGACCAGGCCAATCGGCACGGGGAGGTCGCGATCTGCATTCGATCAGATCGCAAACATATGGGCGTCGGTTGGGAACTGCTTGCCTATATCGCAAAGTATGCTGACGGGATCGGTCTCGAGACAATCGAGTCTATCGAAAGCCGAGAAAACCGTGCTGCGATCGAACTCGAGCGCGACATGGGATTTAGTGTCACTGCTGACCCCGACGACCCGACACTTGTCGTAGTTCAGCGAAAGCTCGGCGCCCCCCTGCCCCGCTAGACTAGCAACCGGTCTTGCGCAAATGGAGGTCGCATCGGGGCTCTTGTTCAAACGTTGAGGATTTCCCTGGAGATCGTTGCTTCCTGGTCAGTGGGGAGGACAAGGACGTCGACGCGGGACCGCGGGCTGCTTTCTTCGTCGTTCCGGTTCAAATCATTGTCGACGCCAGCGGGAAGCAATGCGGCGGCTTCGCATATCCTTTGCCGTGCGCTAGCTGGCAGCTGATGTGTACGACTATCTCTGTGGGACGCCGTTGCTTGCGAGGCATCTCGCCGATGGCTTTCTCGACACTCGGGTACTCCTGTGTAGAATTTGAGCGCGAGCACTTTTACTCTTCGAAGTGCCCCACACTTGCTGGCAGATGACGTTTCGATGTCCATGCGATCCGTTGGTCGCGCATCTCCGTTCGAGCTGTGGCGAAGGACATTTTTGTGTCGGCATTGATCCCAATCAATGTGCCCTCCGCTCGCAAGGGCTCTGATCCTGTCCTTGCTCGGCCGAGCCTGATTTGGCGACGTGGGCGCGATGAGCTGCGGCAAGACCGCGGATTCGCGAAGCAATGGACCATTTTGGTGACAACACCTGGCAAGCGGGTCCGCTGACCTCCAACTCTGCGCCTCTTGGGAAACCTAATGTGGAAGGGTGGAGGCGGCGGTACCTGTCAATCAACTCACTCCAAGGAGAAGAGCCATGGCCGAAACTGCCACCAAACTACCTGTCAAGACAGAGAAGAGCACTGGGCCGGCGCCGGCCGGCAACTGGACTACTCCGTTCGAAAGCCTGCGTCGCGAAATCGACCGACTGTTCGACGACTTCCATCCCTTCGATTTTCGGCTGCCTTCGACGCGCTCCCTGTTCGGTCGTGATCTGCCGTCCCTGCACAATGCGGGCTGGTCAGTCGCGCCGGCCATGGATCTGGTCGAGAAGGACAAGGAGTACGAGATCACGGCCGAACTGCCCGGCATCGACGAAAAGAACGTTGAGATCAGACTCGCCAACCGCACACTGACCATCAAGGGCGAGAAGACCGAGCAGAAAGAGGACAAGGAAAAAGACTACTATCTGTCCGAGCGCCGGTATGGCTCCTTCCAGCGTTCCTTCCAGCTGCCTGAAGGCGTCGACGCCGACAAGATCGAAGCAAACTTCGCCAAGGGCGTTCTGACGGTCAAGTTGCCCAAGACGGCCGAAGCCCAGAAGGCCGAGAAGAAGATTGCGGTAAAAGCTGCGTAACAGGCGTGACGACTGGTCGCCTCGGCGCGTTTGTTCCGCGCGCTGAGGCCTTCCAAGACGAGACAAATTGCCAACCTAGGTTCATTTCTCGAGCGGATCGAGCAGGGTCCTTCGCTTGACCGCATCCTGTTCCTAGGCCAGGCGTTGTCGGAAATGCTCGGTATTGAGTGAGCGATCCGCTTATCCACTAGCGGCCTCCCCACAAGTCACAGCCAAATCGCCCGCGTCTAATCCCGTCAGCATGCGTTGGTTCCACCAAAGGCATGCTGCAGATAGCGCGTGCGGCCCTGAGCATGGAGATCCCTCCCTATACGAATGCTGTCGAGCAATCCGCACCTACGGCGATACCGATTTCGCTGGCGCTCGTTGATGCAGGTCAAGGCCGCCAAACGCCACCGGGTGTTTCTTTAGCGTTCGGAAGTCGCTCTGAAGGAGACGATCGATGTTCAATTTGCGTGGTCTTTCCTCCGCAGTTCTGATGCTCAGCGTTGTCGCGATGCCTGTCGCGGCCGGAGCTGAAGACAACGATTCTGGCTGGTGGCATCGTTGGGGAATGGGCCGAATGATGATGGGCCAATGGGGTATGGGCGGCCCGATGGGTGGCTACGATTCAGACGAGATGTTCGATCGGATCGACGGACGCCTCGCTTTCCTCAAGACGGAACTGAAGATCACGGACGAGCAGACCCCCTCCTGGGATGAACTTGCCGGTGTGATCCGCAGCACAGCCGAGTCGCACAATGCACTGATGCAGGGGATGCTCAAGGAATTCCAGGATGGTGAATTCCTGAAGAAGCCCTTGCCCGAGCGACTGGCTTACCAACAGACCCATCTCGAAGCACGTCTAGAACAGGTAAAGACTGTCAGGGCAGCCGTCGAGAAACTATACGCAAAGCTGAGCGATGAGCAGAAGCAGTCGGCTGACGAGATTGTCCTACCGATGATGGGGATGGGTATGGGGCGCTCGGGCGGCTTCGGCCCTGGAATGATGTCCAGATAGCCTCCATTGCGACCTGACCGTGCAGTACGCTGACCGAGCCGGATACCGCAAAGGAACTGAACGCATGTTCACGGTACTTCGCCTTGTGACCGCTAGCGAGCGATCCAAGAATACCGTCACGGAACGCCGGTCAGACTTCATCGCGCCAGAAAGACAGGCAGCGATTGATCTTCAAGCATCGACTGGGTCACGCCACCGAAGATGCGCTCGCGCAATCGCGAATGGCCATAGGCGCCCATCACCATCAGGTCGGCTGCTGTATCGACCGCGTGCTGGCGAAGAACGTCAGAGACGGAATGGTTTGAACTCGGCAGTCGGTCGACCGTAACCTTCACGCCATGCCGGGCGAGATAGGCCGCGGCATCGGCACCAGGTTCCTGTCCATGGTGGTATTCGTCCTCCACCGGGTCGACCATGGCAAGGTGCACTTGGTCGGCGCCGATTAACATTTCGAGTGATTCACGGACGGCGCGCGATGACTCTAGACGAGCATCCCACGCAACCAGCACCCGTTTCGGCCTGAGTGTCGGGCGCGTCCCCGGGGGAACGATCAGCAGCGGCTTTGCGGATGAAAACAAGACGCCCTCGATCACTTTATTCTTCAGCGTCTCTCCAGCGAGCAACTCCGGTCCGATCACCGTAATGTCGGCATAGCGTGCACGACGACCAATTCTTTCGTCAGCCCCGCCAACCTCCGGGTATTCGTTGGAGACATCGGCCGAAAGCGCCCTTTTGGCCAGAAAAGCCGACACGGCAGTGGCCCGCTTCTTCAAACGCCTCTCATCGGCCTGCCGCTCCTTCAGCCAGTCTTCTGAAACGATTGCTGCATACTCTCCGACTGGTGGCGGCGCGGCGATGGCAACTACAAGAACAGCAAGATGGGCGCCGATCTCATCGCAAAGCTCGGCAGCGAGTTTGAGATCGTCGTCACCCATATGCGGTCCCGTAACCGTAAGTATCGTCCTGAAAGCCATGGCGGCTGCTCCCGGTCCTTGTGTCAAATTCCATGACAACGATAACAAGACCGTTCGGTATGCTCATTGCGCTGAATCAAAGACCATGCAGACGCCCAATTGATCGGGATCAAGATATGTGCTGGTCGGCGCGGTAGGCTCAGCCGATCAATCGGTGGATGCGCACATGAGATTTTTGATCGCAGCAATTCTCGCGACCATGGCCTGGGAAGCGTCTAGGGCGCAGGAAATGAGTTACGGCCAGGCAGAATATCTGAACTCCTGCGCTGTCTGTCACGGCATCGACGGCAAGGGCGACGGACCCTTGCGCGACCTGCTGGTCAAGCGTCCGGCCGACCTGACGCACCTTTCCGAACGCAATGGCGGGACGTTTCCCTATTCGAGGGTCTTCGCAATCATTGACGGCCGCTACGCCACACCAAGCCACGGCGACCGCGAGATGCCGGTCTGGGGTCGTCAATTCCTTGAGGACGATGCAAAAACCTACGGCCCCAGTGGGGGCGAGGTGGTGACCACGGAACGCATCCACAACTTGGCGGGTTACATCGCCACGCTGCAGCATTAGACCCAGGCTGCGAAGATCGCCAAATGCCCCATTTGCGCGGACGAAACGAGTGGCGGGCAGTGAGGACTACGAGGTCGAGTACCTTGCCAAGAAGGCAGGCATTACAGTCCAGAAGTCAGGCATTACAGTCCAGCAGGCAAAGGAACTGAGAGCTAACACGGCAACAATGGAACGGGAAGCCAAAGCACTCGGCAAGCGGTGACGACTTCCGATGAGCTACTCCAAGATCAGACGAACGATCAAGGAAGTACTCGTCTACAGGTTTTCCCGCCCCAAGCCCCCGCGTCATCCGACCCGGTTCATCGGGCCAGTGCTCGTCGTCGGCTCCGCCCCTGGATCTAACCTCCCCAAGGGATTCGACGAGAGTTTTTCGGTTCTCACCGTCAACGGTTCCCAGTCGGTGGCGAGGAAATGGGGCATCGCCAAACCTGACGCGACCTTTCTCCATTTCAACCAAGTCGACGGCACGAACGACAATGCCGTGGCCGTACGGCGCGTTCTCAACGGCGAAGAGACCGGCATCCTGTATGTGATGCGCTGGCAGTTCGGAGAGCAGCGCCTGCGCGATGGCCTCGCGGCATTTAACTATCGGTACGACCAGCTCCGGATGGTTAGCACGTACCAGCGCATTGCCCTGCACGAGGCGGTCATGGGCACGCGCCACAGCGAGTTGGACAATGCACGGAAGTTTTCGAACGG
>NZ_JBFUDW010000011.1:0-248625 GCF_056404515.1 Mesorhizobium sp. P2_C7
GCGGTGGCGGGCGCGGCGGTGGCCGGCGGTGGCGGGCGCGGCGGTGGCCGGCGTTAATAAATTTGGCGAGGAGAACCGACATGAAAACGTCCGTCCGGAGTCTTGTTCTACGTTCGCTGCTCGGGGCCGGAATGATCTTGAGCATTGGCGCGGGTTCCGCAAATTTTGCCAGCGCGCAGGAGGTGCACAGGCTCGAGGATTACGTGGCCAAAAAAGGTCCGCCGCTTTTCGATGATCCCTCGGCGGCTGTGGACGCGTTCAAGTCAGTCCTGGCAAAGGATGATTTCGATGGACTGGCCGTACTGCTTGGGCTGGATGCCGCAAAGCTGAGGACAAGTGAAGGCGTGATGGATACCTACACGCAGATCCGGCAAGGCGCTGCGAAGACGGTGATAGTGCGTGATCTTGGCGACCGCAAGGAACTCGACATTGGCGACAAGCTATGGACGCTGCCATTCCCCATCGCCAAGGGCAAGGACGGCAAGTGGGCTTTCGATACCCAGGCTGGCATCGAAGAGATCATCAACCGGCGTGTCGGGGAAAATGAGATCACGGCGATCGAAACGGTTCGCGCCTATGTGGAAGCTCAGCGTGACTACGCTTCAGAGGACCGCGACGGCGATGGCGTGCTGGAATACGCCCAGAAGCTGATCAGCAGCGAGGGCCGAGCCGACGGGCTATATTGGCCGTCCGACGAGACCAATGGCGTCAGTCCGGCAGGCGATTTCATCAACCAGGCGGCTCTCGACAAGGCGAAGAAAGGCAATGGCTATTTTGGGTATCGCTTCCGCATCCTGACCGGCCAAGGCGCGAATATCGCCGGTGGCACCTACAACTATATCATCAACGGCAACATGATCGCGGGTTTCGGGCTGGTGGCCTGGCCTGTGAAATATGCCGAAACGGGCGTCAAAACCTTTGTGGTCAATCAGCAAGGTATCGTCTACGAGGCCGATCTGGGCCCGAAGACGGAGGCTTTGGCCGGCTCGATAAAGCAATTCAATCCCGACGACAAATGGCAGGTGACAGGTGACTAGCCCGGTTCGGAAACGGTGATCCCATCGCCAATGCCAACCTCGTCGGCAGAGGCGCCTTCATGATCAACCCGAATGGGTGGTTCACGACCCTAGTGACACAGCAGTTCAAATATTGCCCGCCACTAAATCGGCCGATCAAGTGCGACGTGTTGACGTCGTTCGCCGCCGTCATTGCTGTTCTTGCCGTGGGTGGTTCGGCTTTGGCAGCCAGCGTGGTTAACAAGGACAGCAAGATCCGAACGTTGATCGTGACGGAAGGCGGTAGCAAGACGAAGCTTGCACTGCATGCCGGCGAGACCGTGGAATTCTGCCCGAACGGCTGTTTCGTCACCTGGCCCAATGGTGACCTCGAGGCCCTGACCGGGTCGGAAACGATCGAGATTTCGGGTGGCGTCGCCCGCATCAAGTAAAGTCGGCGGCATGGCTTGCAGCGGCCGGGTACTCGACGACCTCTTCGTTGAATGCCTCGCTGTTTAGTTAGGAGCGGACCGGCGGCGCGCAGCCAGGCGAAATGTTGAGACGCGGGGCCTAGCAGTTGCGCAAAAGAACGGATTCCGGTACTTGGTTGGTGGTGTGGAGCAGCGTGCCGATCGGATCTTGGGTGCCACTGTCGAGGCAATCATTGTCAACTGACTTCGATTGGCAACAAGCAGTATCCGAGGCGGCTTGTTGACGTTGCACACGTGAGGGGGACGTTTTGGAAGCCGGCTTTGCAGGCGAGTTCAAATTCATGTGTATCCCCCGTGCGTTGCTGGCATTCGCACTGATCGGCCTGTCTGGCGGTTGCGCATCTCGTCCAACGAATGTGTTGTTGCCCGTAGCCGATACATCTCCGGCATCCAGCAAGGTGGAGATGCTGGTGACGACGACCCGCGCGCGCTCCACCAATCCGGCCGAGATGTATACGGGCGAACGCGGGATAGCTCCTTCATTCGCGGACGTTACGGTGTCGATCCCACCAGCGTCGGTGCGCAAGGTCGGCGAGGTCGCCTGGCCCAAGAAGCTGCCCTCAAACCCGGCAACCGATTTCGCGGTGGTGAAAGCCGAAGAGTTAACACGGGATGGCGCGAAGGAATGGCTGCACGCCACTGTCAGGAAGAGCCCGGACCACAGCGTGCTGGTATTCGTCCATGGCTTCAACAACCGCTTCGAAGATTCCCTTTATCGCTTTGCGCAGATCGCTCACGACACAGGCACCGACAGCGCTCCGATCCTGGTCACATGGCCTTCCCGAGGCAGTACGCTGGCCTATGGCTACGATCGCGAAAGCACGAATTACACGCGAGATGCGCTTGAGACGCTGTTCCAATACCTCGCTCGCGATCCTGAAGTGAAAGAGGTTTCGATCCTCGCCCATTCGATGGGCAACTGGCTTGCGTTGGAATCCTTGCGCCAGATGGCCATCCGCAATGGCGGACTGCCGGCGAAGTTCAAGAACGTCATGCTGGCCGCGCCTGACGTCGATGTCGACGTGTTTCGCACACAGATTGCCGACATGGGCAAACAGCACCCCCAGTTCACCCTCTTTGTCTCGCAGGATGACCGGGCGCTCGCATTTTCGCGACGGGTCTGGGGCAACATCCCCCGGCTCGGCTCTATCAATCCGGAAGAGGCTCCATACAAGGAAGAACTTTCAAGCAACAATGTAACCGTCATCGACCTGACGAAGGTCAAGTCCGGAGACAGTTTGAATCACGGCAAGTTCGCCTCGTCTCCGCAGATCGTCCAGTTGATTGGAGCGCGGATGGCTGCTGGCCAGACCCTGACAGACAGCAGGGTGGGCCTTGGCGACACGATCGTGCAAGCGACGACCGGCGCGGCGGCTGCGGCTGGCAGTGCTGCAGGGTTGGTGATTTCGGCACCCGTTGCAGTGGTCGATCAGAACACCAGAGAAAACTACGGCAACGAGGTCGAGAATTTGACCGGCTCTCGAAGGACACAGGCCAACAAGGGCTGTACTTTGCCAGCGACCTCCACGAAAGGTTGTAAGAAGTAATTGTTCCAGGCTAGGGCCGGCAACAAAGCTTTATGGATGCTCCATCTCGAAGTTGGTTCCAGCGCCCGTGAGAATGGCATTCGGACGGCAGCAAGCGACTCCGGCCGCCCCTGAAGAGACGCCTCTGTTGGTACCGTAGGGCTGGAAGGGGAAATGATGCGTCGCATCGCTCAAATCTCGTTCGCCATTATCTTGTCGCTCGCCATTGCCGCCGTAGCTGCCTGGGCCGGATTTGCCATGTGGTATCGCCTGCCTGCGGGAGAGCTCGGCCGGGCTGCGGCCTGCGCCCTTTTCATCTTGTTCGGCCTCGGCACGATCATCGCGCTGTTCAGCCGTTTTCGCTTCCGGGCGCTCGTCCTGTTTCTCGCCGCGTTTGCTGCGGTTCTGGTCTGGTGGAGCACCATCAAGCCTTTGGGCGACGCCGACTGGGCGCCCGATGTCGCCCGTCAGGTAACCGGGACGCGCGATGGAAACCTGTTAACCCTGAAAGACGTGCGTGATTTCGAATGGCGCAGCGACACCGATTTCACCGAACGTTGGACAACCCGAACCTACGACCTTTCCACGGTTCAGACCGCCGACCTCTTCATGTCCTATTGGGCTGGACCGAAAATGGCCCATGTCATCATGAGCTTTGGCTTCTCGGGCGGTGAATATCTTGCTTGGTCCATTGAGGTGCGGCGCCGTGTAGGTGGCGAGTTTTCGCCCATAGCGGATCTGTTCAAGAGCAATCCCTTGGTTATTATCGCGGCCGACGAGCGAGACGTGGTCGGTGTCAGGTCAAATGTTCGGGGAGAGGACGTCCAGATCTATCGCCTGAAAGCATCGCCTGACGCGGCCCGGACGCTTCTGCTGGAATACGTCTCGGACGCAAATGCGCTTTCCACGAAGCCTGCATTCTACAATTCGATCACGACGAACTGCACGACGACGATCGTCAAGATGATGCGAGCAGTCGGCGACGTGGTTCCATTCGACTGGCGGCTCATTGTTAACGGCTATCTTCCTGATTATGCGTACGACCGCGGTGCGCTCGATACCCGCTTGCCATTGTCGACCTTGCGGGAGGTGGCCCACATAGACGACCGTGCGCGGAAGTCGGGCCTTTCACCGGATTTTTCGAGATTGATCCGGGTTGGTGTGCCGTCTCCAGGCCTTGGCAGTTGATCTGGGAAGGGGCTCGCAGGTGGGCAAGCTGGTCGAGCGGCGCAGTTGTTATTTTGCATCGCCGAAGACGTGAGCCATTCAGCGCTTCCTCGCGGCGCTGCCTCTCAGTCAGCGATGGAATGTCGCCCAAACTTCTCTCAACACGCCCGCTCCGCTACGATGAAACACACCCGTCGAATGGGCCATTGTCGTTTGCATACTTGCTTACGGCGAGGCGTCAAATCGAGAGCTGAATGAGATGTTGGTTTTCTAAGAATCGAGCCAGAAGAAAGCCACTGTAAACGCCTGATAGACATCTCCAATCAGGCCTATCTCATAGGCGCGGTCGTTGCGCTCTGGGGCGACAAGTTCAGTGCGCTCGGACCCCGCGCGCGGGCAACAGGTCCGGACAGAAAAGAAGCTTGAATTGTGCGACGGTCGGGTGCTGGATAGCGAGACAGCGGCCTTGACTGCCGGAACTGGCTTCCGAGGCGCTGAAGAGGGGGAAATCGTGGACAAGACAGCGGATACGGACGTTACTTCGTTGATCTCGGGCTTCGAACAGCTCGCCGATCGTTTCGTCTCCGGACTGTTCGCGCGGGTTTCCGCTTTGGGCAACGTCCCCGTCGAGCTTGAAAACCTGAGGGCCTCGCTTGCAGCCGGGGGAACATCTCTTCTTGGGCTCCTGTTCGAGATTGTGTTGGTCGTTGCGCTCGTCGCCGGCGTGTACATCCAGCTTGCCCGGCGGTTCGCGAAGGCGAGTGCGACAAGCAGTGCATCGCGCAGATTCTTCGCGGGCGTGGCGGCTATTGTAGTGGCGCTGGTGATCGGCTTCATTGCTGCGCGGCTGCTGGCCGGTTCTGGCGTGCCTTTGCAAACCCTTCACCTTTGGACGGTGGTGACCGTGCTCGGCTTCGTCATTCTCGCCGCCGTCAGATCACTGTTGATGGCATCGCGGCGATCCGAGTTCGCGCAGGAGCGCTCCGCCCATCTGGCAGCGCTCGTGCGCGACCTCTCGCTTGCCATTGGCTTGGCGATCATCGGCACAACGCTGATCGCGACGTTGCGGCTCTGGACCGTCGGGCCGGCCTTGGGGGATCTGCTGCGAACAGGCTTCGCAATTCCGATCTACGTTCTGTTTGCATGGGCCGTATGGCGGCACAGACGCACAATGGCAGTCGCCGTCGCCGGTCCGCGCCCCAGAAGCCGCTGGCGCAACCGTCTCGCCAAAGTGTGGCCGGCAATCGTGATCGCGTTCCTGATAATCACCTTTCTCACCACTCAGGCCGCGCTGACCATGGGAGCATCACTTCGTGGGTCGGCCGTTTTGCTGACCGGGTTGATATTTCTCGCCGCACCACATCTCGACGCAATGATCGGGAACTGGGCGCAACGCGGATTGGAGTCTCCTGACATCTCGATCTTGGCAGCGGCAGGGCGACAGACCGCCCGCTTCACCGTTGTGGCTATCATGATTGCCATGCTGGGAACGCTGTGGGCGACACCGCTGGCTGCCGGGTTCGGCATAGATCTGCGAGAGGTCGTCAAGGGCGCATCCGGTGTGGCGCTGATCATGTTGGTGGCGGCGTTTCTGTGGAACGTGGTCGGCGCAGTGTCGGTTCGCGCCTTGCGCGCGGAGTTGCCCGCCGCAGGTGATGACGAGGAGGCGCTGGGTGCGCCGCGTTCACGGTTGGGCACGCTGGTGCCGCTGATCAGCGCGGTCGGCAAATCGAGCATTGTGGCCTTGGCGCTGCTCTCGATCCTGGTGTCGATCGGGGTCAATGTCTGGCCGCTGATCGCCGGCTTGAGCGTGTTCGGGCTGGCCATCGGCTTCGGCTCGCAGACGCTGGTGAAGGACCTGGTCTCCGGGCTGTTTTTCCTGATCGACGATGCATTCCGCTTCGGCGAATATATCGAAACGTCGGGCGCCAAGGGGACCGTGGAAAAAATCTCGGTCCGGTCGGTTTCGCTGCGCCATCAGCGCGGTGCCTTGGCGACAATCCCCTATGGCGAGATTGGCAAGATCCAGAATTTCAGCCGCGACTGGATGATCGAGAAACTGACCTTTCGCGTTGCATTCGACACCGATGTCGAAAAAGTCCGCAAGATTTTCAAGAAGATCGGCCAGGATATGTCAGCCAACCCGGAACTTGCCGCAGATATGCTCGAGCCGTTCAAGAGCCAAGGAATTGGCGAAGTCGAGGACGGCACGCTGGTCATCCGGGCCAAATTCAAGGCGAAAGCGGGCAGACATTTCATGATCCGCCGCGCCGCTTTGATCGCCGTGCACCAGGCATTTCAGGAAAACGGCATTAAGGCCGTCCCAAAGCCACTGACATCTAATCCCGGAGCAGCCTGATCTTGGACAGGCGGAAAGGCCTTACCGCGCTGTGAGCGTGACCGGCGACCAAGCGGGCTCGTCGCTTTGAAGCGTGTCTCTGAAGGGACCTCGCCAAAAATCCTTTTATAGAACGCCGCAAACCTCCCGAGATCGGTGAACCCTTGATCAAGGGCAGCTTGCGTAACGCCGACACAGGTCGGGTTCGCGCTGCTTAGCACGCGATGAACGTCCGATAAGCGCCTCAGGCGCAGGTAGGCGACCGGACCTATCCCCAGGGTATGCTGAAAGGCACGGTGGAGAGTGCGCCGTGATACCATGAGAGATGAGCACAATTCCGAGATATGCACCGGACGATCGATTTCGATGCTGTCGACAAAATCCTCGACATCGCGGACCAATTTCGCGCCAGAGCAATGCCGTTCGTCGCTCTCGTTCGACACCTCATCGACAATGCCTGTGATGAAGGCTTCGACAAGAGATCGCTGGAAATAGCGTATCCCTGCTTCATCGTCAGGGACTAAACCCTCACGCAATTGCGAAACCATTTCCCCAATCTCACGGCGAGCAGATGCCCGCAGGGACGGTGACCGGTGGAACCTCGAGATCTTGGTCCAGAACTGCGGGTCCTGCAGAACCGGCTCACCTGCCGCGAAGGCAGCAAGTGCGTCTTCGCTGAGTGTGATTGTCGCGTAGCGGGAGTGACCGGTAAAACGCCCCTCTTGCTCGACCGATTTGGGAAACACGATGACGTCGCCAGGAACGACGTCGTAGTCCCATTGCGTGACCGCACCGCTGCTCTCCAGCATCATGCCGATTGTCACCAAGTGCTGATTCATCACGCCACGTGCGCGGATATCCGGTCCAAAATCGCCAGTGCTTAGAGACAGCGCACCGATCTGCGCATGCATCAAATGGCCGTCAAATATGCCCGGCGCCAATTGGACGATCTTCAAATCCGCACCACGCACCGCCTCTCGAAGATCTTCCGCGGTCTGAAGCTTGACGGTGTGGACGTTGAGCGCAACGGAATTCATCCGACCAGCCGAACTGGCAGGCAAAGACTGACCGCTGCAATCGCCAGGCTGCCTCTCCTCAGAAGCGTCATTGACCATGGGATGATCCGCGAGACCCTCCCCCCGCGCTATAAGTATAGCAGCTCGCGGCGCAAGCGTACCGTGAAAAATTACCGATGGTTAAGTTTAGAATCGAATGTACTTGCCAACGATCCTGCCAAACGAAGGGTGGCTTCTTGCTTCTCAAAATAACGGGAAAATCAGAATATGCCGAAACTTGACGTTTTTCAGCGAAAAGAGGCAGCCAAGTCGCCTGTTCGCCGTCTACCCGATCACCGCTGGCACAAACTGCATAGCGTCAACAACAGCAGCGGTTTAGCCTGAGACGCTGGAATGCAGCACGCGAGCTGTCAAAAAGATCCGAGGAGCGTGCAGTGGAAGCCAACCACGAGGGTGATATCGATTCGGGTCGATATTTAGCAGTCTCTTATACGCAAGCTCACGAAGAACTCGAAGCGATCCTTTCAGACCCTCAGTTTCAATGTTCCGAGCGCAACAGAAAGTTCTTGCGCTTTGTTTCCGAAGAGCTTTTCGCGGGACGCGAGAGCGCGCTCAAGGCATACTCCATAGCCGTTGACGTCTTCGGCCGTCCGCCGTCCTTCGACGCTTCGACCGATCCGATCGTCCGAATCGAAGCAACCCGGCTTCGAGCGGCTCTCGCCCGCTACTATGAACTATACGGGTCGGACCGAGAGATCAGCATCGAACTCCCGAAAGGCAGGTATGTGCCAGTGTTTTCCCGGCACATCCGGGAGGACCCTGAGGGGAGCGATCACCTTGGTCGCGCGCAATCTCGTCCCCGGGTTGTCGCGACCAGATCAGATCAACGTCGAATGATGAGGCGAAAAGCCATCGTCGCCCTGAGAAGGACGGGCCTCGCTGGAGTGGCCTTGTCCTGCGTCGCGCTGTTTTTTGGCTACAATCTGCTCAGTGGTCTGAACACCATGACCATTTCGGAAAGGCCGTCGGTCGCCGTCGATCTGCAATTGGACGGTGTCAACGATCACGAAGCAATCGCCCTGCGTGACTTGCTGATGAGCGCGCTTTCAGACTTCAGTACGCTAAGGCTTTCAGCGCCCGACGCCTACACGTCAAGTACCGCCGAAGGCACCCCCGCTGCCTTGCCTGGTAGCCGTTATCGACTGATCCTGAAGTACAGCTCGGATTCGGTCCAGAAGTCGGTCTGGTGGCAGGTCGTCGACCAGCAGACAGGGGAAGCGATTCAATCCGAGAAAGAGCGCGTTCACGTCGATACCGCCTCGTCGGCCGACCCGGCCGAATTGCTGGTTTCCCGGCTGGCTGCACGCATCGCGTCGTTGGATGGAGCGATCAACACCGTCGAGGCTAACCGGGACCTGGAACATCCTACGCTGGGCAATGGTTGCGTCCTACGGGCCAACCGCGCGTTGGGGATGCAGACGCCGCAAGTCTTGGAGCAAGCGAGGCAATGCCTCGAGCGGACGTTGCGGCAGCGCCCGTACGATGCCGATGCCCATGCGATGCTGGTCCCGATACTCCTGTCGATCGATCAGCCAGATGCGTCGACCGACCTGACCGCGGCCGCTCACGAACATGCCGATCGTGCAGTGGCGCTGGCCCCGGAATCCTCCCGCAGCTTCACCGCCAAGATGATGGCGGAGTTTCGGGCAGGCCACGTCGAAGCAGCGGTATCCGCGGGGCGCAGGGCAATTACGCTCAACCCTTACAACACCAAGGTGGCAGCTACATTCGCCCGTATTCTCTACGCCACCGGCGAGCGGGACGAGGGGATAAGGCTTGCAAACGAGGCCCTGAAGGTCGACGGGTTGCCGCTACCGGACGCTGAGTGGACGCTGGCGTTCGACGCCTATCGCCAGGGACAACTGGGTGACGTGTTGCTCCGCCTGAAGCGCGAGGCCAACGGATGCTATCTCACCGACCTGTTGTTGACGGCAACGCTGGGACGCTTGGGGCGAGAGGGAGATGCATCCGCAATCATCTCCGACATACGTAAAGAGCGCCCCGATTTCGAGCAGAATTTCCATTCCGATATGTCTCGCCGTCACCTTGATCCGCAGTTGACCCACGGAGCTTGCACAAGGCCTCCAACTCGCCGGCCTTCGCCTCCAGTAGGGCTTATGGCCGTCTAAAGCGCGCTGCGTTGAAACGGATTCCGGCGACGCGCCTTGCATGTCGTTGCCCCAAACCGGGCCGCTTTTGGGCGACATGCATTAGAGCAATTCCAGGAAAAGTGTGAAACGGTTTTCCGTCCGGAATTGCGTCAAAACAAAGAGATAGAGCGGTTCGGCGTTTCCGTGAAACGGTGAACCGCTCTAGGTCATTGCCATCTTTCTGGCTTCGCTCTCCTGCTGGAGTTCGCGAGCCTCCCGTTGATCGCGCTCGAGGAAGAAATTGAGGAATGTGCGGATCACGGCAATCGCCGCTAGGCGGCCTACGTCGTCCCAACTCGGCGCGACGGAGGTCTCGATGATATCGGCGGCAAGCTGGAATGTAAGGCCGGCGATCAGCCATCTGGCATGACGCATCCACACCGCGCGAATGGCGTAGTGCCCGTCCGGATGGCTGAGCATCACCCTGACACCGTTTACGAAGGCCTCGAGCGTCCCTGCCAGGATCAGGACCAGGGCCAGAAGATCGATGATCGGGGCGCTGAGTTCAGCCAGCTGGTTCAGCCATTGTGCAACGATCATGGGTTGCCGCCCCTGGTGACGCGGACAATGCAGCGGAAACCAAGATGGGAAATCGACGTGTCGACGGGCTGTGCCATGCGTGCCGCGGGACGATAGCGCCGGCAATAGTTTGGCGCGCAGAGATGCGAACCGCCCTTGGTCACCTTGCGCGGGATTTTCACGTCCGGTTGGCGCGGGTCGTAGCTTGCCTCGCGCGAGGCGCCGCGCGGGTTTTCCGCTGTGCAGCACGGGCTGTCGATCCTGCCGTGCTCCTGATACCAGTCAGTCGTCCACTGCCAGACGTTGCCGGCCATGTCGAAAAGACCGAAGCCATTGGGCGGGAACGAGCCCACTGGCGCCGTGTATTCGTAACCATCGTCCAGCGTGTTGCGATAGGGAAACTCGCCCTGCCAGGTATTGGCCATGTGCTGGCCACCGGGCGTGAGTTCATTGCCCCATGCGTAGTCGGCGCCTTCGAGGCCGCCGCGCGCCGCAAACTCCCATTCGGCTTCGGTCGGCAACTCCTTGCCTGCCCAGCGTGCATAAGCCTCGACATCCTCATGGGCGACATGCACCACCGGGTGATCGGCCAGCTTCTTGATCGAGCTGGCGGGGCCTCTCGGATGGCGCCAGTTGGCGCCGTGCACATAGACCCACCAGTTGTAGTGGTTGCGCATGTCGACTGGTCCGGCCGGCTTCTTGAACATGGTCGAGGACGGCGAAAGCATGTCCGGCAAGGCGCCTGGGTAATTGTCCGGGTTGGCCGGCTTTTCGGCCAGCGTGATGTAGCCCGTCGCGGCGACGAACTTTTCGAAATCGCCATTGGTCACGGTAAATCGGTCCATCCAGAAACCGTCGACTTTCACGCGATGGGCCGGCGCCTCCTCGGGATAGAATTTGTCGGAGCCCATCAGAAACGAACCGCCTGGTATCCAGATCATGCCGTCCGTCGGTGAATCGACAGACTGTGGGATCGTCTCCGGTTTTTCGACCAGCAGGTCATCAGCTCTTGCGACTTCGTCCATCCGTCAACCTCCTTGCGCCTTCGTCACGGACAGGCCGCGGCTGTCGATTGTGCCGGCGACAGGGCTGCCGGATTTGGGCTTCTGCTGAATGAACTCGCCTCGTTCGTCCGCTGCCGTCACCGCAGCGACCAGAAGATGCCTCCAGGCGTCGATCCCGGACAATTGCCGGCGGCGACGAAGAAGCATCGCAATCATTCAATCATCCGGCTTTTCCGGCAAATTCTCAACAGCTCCGTCACAATGCGGTCTTTGACTGCGTTGCTGCGCGGACACGCTTGCGCCAGTTCACGTAAGGAATGCATAGGATCGCGCTAACGATCAGATGCCAGAGTACCACGGCCATGGCGGCCTTCTCGTCGGGAAAGGTTGCGTGGGCGATCGCGATGGCCACTCCAGGATGACGCGTTGCGGTGGCGAGGGCCAGCACGGTTCTGTTGTCGGCCTCCGGACCCCCAAGACCGTGACCGACAAGGACGCCAACCACGACAAAGAAAGCCAGCGCGGCAAGCGATCCATTGCCGACCATCGCCGCCATGGCCGGCCAGATCCTGATGAGCACCGGAATGAAGGCCGCGACCAGCAGGATCGTTGCAAATAGAGACAGCGGGTGCGCTAGGCGGGATGCGAGGGCGGGAGCGAACTGGCGGACGAGTAGCCCGATGATGAGCGGCAGGACAATGCCTATCGCCACGATCGATACGATCTGGCTGGCCGGCACGGCGATCCCGAACCCGAATGTGCGACCGATGAGAGCGATACCCAACGGCACGATGACGACGGAAAGTGCAGCCATGGTAACGAGCAGGCTGGCCGTGTAGGAAACCGAGCCGCCGGCCTTGGTTTGTTTGCCGGGTAGGACCGGTGGCACCGGCGACAAAGCGAGCGCCACCAAGGCGAGCTTGACTGCCGGGTTGAGGGCAAACAGCGCATCCATCGCGATCGCCAGCAAAACCATGATGACGTTCATGGAAAGCAGGGATCTGGCAAAAAGCCCCGGCTGCCGCAACAAGTATGCCGCATCCCGCCAGCTTGCCTGGAGCCCAAGCGCGAACACCATCAGCCCCATCGAGAGGTTGATGGCCATGGGAATGAGCTGCGCGATCGTCATAGTGCTCCCTCAGTCCCGGGCCATCGCGGCGGCGAACTTCCGCTCCAGATCGAGATACACGTCATCGGCGACGTCGAAGACGACCTTGACCACCCGCCCGTTTGCGAACGGGAACTGCGGCTTGTATTCGCTGCTGACGGCATCGCCGCCATCGTAGCCGACGCAAAGCCCCTCGCCGCAGAGGATGTAACGGCCCGTCTGGGTGCGGAAGGGCGCGTGCGCGACCGGCTCCTCATCGACGTAGAGCGTCATCTGGCCCAGGGTCTCGAGCTGTTTGGTGATCCGTTCCTTGACGAACTCGACGCCGACAATGTGCTTGCCCAGCTTGGGCGCTTCGACAACCAGCCGCTGTTCGGGCGGGATGCCGAGGAAGTTGTAGACGTAGAACAGCTTGCCACCCTTGACGAATAGCGAATAGCCGCCGAAGCGCGAGCCTTGCGCCACGATCACGCCCTGACTGTTGCCGGTGAACTCGACCTCGGCCAGTATCTTGAACGACACGGCAAGCGTCGGAGCCGCCGCTGCCTCGGGCACCTCGGTTGTGCCCGGATAATAGACGTATCGGTTCCGTTTTGGCGCGTGGTATTCGGCGGCGTGCATGGCCGCCACGCCGAGATCTATGAGCGGCAGCACGTTGTTCTTGTTGGCCTCCGATAGCCAGAGGTCGGTCAGTTCCTTCAGCTTCTCGGGATGCTGGGCGGCCAGGTCGCGGGCCTCCGAGCGGTCTGCGTCGGTGTGGAAGAGCTGCCAGACGTCCTTGTCGAAATGGCCCTGGTCCGAAGGGAGCGGCGCGTGGACGGCGGCGGCCTTCCATCCTTTCGACCAGATGCCGCGAGTGCCGCACATCTCATAGTACTGCGTCTCCTTGGTGGTCGGCGCCTTGGCGTCATCGAAGGTGTAGGCCATCGAAACGCCGGCCAACGGCGACTGCTTCACACCGTCGATCGCCTCGGGCATCTTCACGCCGCAGGCCTCCAGGATCGTCGGTACGATGTCGGTGCAATGATGGTACTGGTGGCGCACCTCGCCTTTGGCCTTGATCCCCTTGGGCCAATGGATGACCAGCGGATCGCAGGTGCCGCCGGCGTACGAGGCATAGCGCTTGAACATCTTGTATGGCGTCGAGAAAGCTGTCGCCCAGCCGGTAGGATAGTGGTTGTAGGTGTCGGGCGATCCCAGCTTGTCGATCATGGCAAGGTTGCGGTTCACATCATCCGGGAAGCCGTTGAAGAACAGGTTTTCGTTGACGGAGCCGCTGGGGCTGCCTTCACCCGAGGCGCCGTTATCGGCGCAGTAGAAGATCAGCGTGTTGTCGAGCTGTCCCGATTCCTCGAGGTAGTCGACCAGCCGGCCGATCTGGACGTCGGTGTATTCCGAAAAGGCGGCATAGACTTCGGCCATGCGGCTGAACAGGCGCTTCTCGTCGGCATTAAGAGTGTTCCAGGGCCGCACCATGTCGCCCTCGGCGGCGATCTCCGGTGGCATCGGATTGGTGGGCGTCAGCTCAGTGTCGGCCGGCAGGATACCGCGCTCGATCATCCGCTTCAGAACCCACTTGCGGTAGGCCTCGTAGCCGTCGTCGAACCTGCCCTTGTACTTGTCGATGAAGTCTTGCGGCGCGTGATGCGGCGCATGGTTCGCGCCGGGGCAGTACCACATGTACCAGGGCTTCCCTGGGTCGGCTTGGCGGGAGTCACGGATGAATCCGATAGCCTTGTCGGCGATATCCTTCGAAAAATGGTATCCGTCTTCTGGTTGGCTGGGCTGGTCGACGAAGTGGTTGTCCTCGATCAGTTCGGGATACCATTGGTTCGTCTCGCCGCCGATGAAGCCGTAGAAGCGGTCATAGCCGAGGCCGAGCGGCCACTTCTTCTTCGAGGCGCTCATCCCGAACGCGTCGACCGGCACGTTGTGGTTCTTGCCGATCCAGAAGGTGCTCCAGCCCGCGTCGCGCAGGATGCTGGCGATCGTGCCGTTTTCCAGCGGGATATGCCCGTTGTAGCCGGGGAAGCCCGTGGCAGCTTCGGAGATGGTGCCAAAGCCGTTGGCATGGTGGTTGCGGCCGGTCAGGAAGCAAGAGCGTGTCGGCGAACAGACCGCCGTCGTGTGCCACTGCGTGTAGGTGAGCCCGTTCTTCGCCAGCCGGTCGAGCGTCGGCATCTCGATGCGTCCACCATAGGGCGACCAGGCTGCCTGGCCGGTGTCGTCGTAGAGGATGACGAGGACGTTGGGGGCATCCTTGGGTGCCCGGTTGTCGAGGAAGGCGTCCCAATCCGCCTTGGAATCGCGGACGTCGAGCGCGATCTTGCCCTTGAATGAACGTGTCATTGCTCTCCTCCTTCTTCGTGTCTTGCCGTCCTACTGCCGTTCCACCGCAGGCGGCGTCCAGGAGCCATCGATGACCGCGGTTTTTGGCCAATAGGCGCGCAGGAAGAGCGAGAAGTCGGCACCTTTCGGCGCAGGAAGCCAATTGGCCCGCTGCACAGGGTCCGAGGGTGTATCGGATTGAACGATGATCGTCAGCGACCCGTCGGCGGCAAGCTTGAGATCCGCGTTCTTGGTGCCGACCGAGTATCGTTTGATAGCGTTCGGCGCAAAGAAATGGTGTTCGTTGTAGAGCGTCAGCGACCAAAAGCCCTTCACGGGCGGCGTTTGGTCCTTCGGAAAAGTTACAGTATATTTTTTGCTTCCGTTCAGACGCCCGCCGTCCGCATCGAGGTCTTGATAATAATACTTCGTCTCGTTCGGTGCATTGACGAAGATGTTGGATTTCGCGACGGCAGTCCGCGTAAAATAGTCCGTGCCGAATGCTGCGTTGTTGGATGTCGTCGACCAATTGAACGGGAGTTGGATCCCCCAGTTGCGGAATTCGAACAGGGGAGCGACAAGCTCGGTATCGGCCCTGGCCGCCTCATCGTCCATCGCCTTTCGCAGACCCGTGTCGACCTTTGCCGCCTGCAGCACCGCCAGGACCTGGGCGTAGCGAGCCTCTTCGCCGGGAAGCGGAAGAGCATCGGCGAGCGCACCTGGCAATGCGTCGAAGAACGTTGCGGGCGGTACCCATGGCGTTTCCTTATCGCCACCCTCCGCGTCGACATGCGGAATGCGTTTCCAGTCGACAGTTTTCATGGTGCCGTCGAATTCGCTGAGCGGGTAGATGTTTATCTGGTTGATGACCGGCTGAATCGCTGCCCGGTCCTCAACGGTGTCGTCCATGAACACACGGGGGATCACGTAGCCGGTCGTCGTGGTGCATCGAAACACCTTCGCGATGCCCTTGGGTACCTCACCCTGCCAGCCCGGGCCGACGAACAAGTAGAAGCCGGGCTGACTCGCATACATCTTGCCCAGGCTTGCGAAACTGTCGGTTCGTGAATTGACGATCTGGTAGACCCAGAAGCGATTGCCGAAATCTGGCACCTGTATCACCGCCGGTGAAAGATCCAGCGCCAGCGGCCCGCCGCCATAGACGACATCCTGGTTCGGGCAGGCTACCAGCCGCTCGTCGGGCGCGATGTAGTCCGTAATCATCGATAGCCGGTTGAGTGGCGCGGCCGGAGCGCCGCCTGAGATCAGCGGCTGCGGGATCTCTGCGTTTATCGCGCGGCGGTTCATGACATTGACCAGCGGCCAAGCCCAGAGAAAGGCATCCCTCGCGACGGTTCGCGCGTATTGCTCGGTGATCTTCACTCTCGCGTCAGGGCCAGAGGGCATCGCCATGGCCCAGTTCGGCGAGGGCGGCAAGGGTTGCGGGTTCAACCCGGCAGCATCCGCTTCGGACGATCTGACCGGGGCCTTCGCGTGTGGAGCAGTTTGACGCGTCATCCTTCCCTCCTGGTTCAGCCGGTATTTGTGACGGCGCCGAAGATCGCAGGATTGTTATTTGGCCGCCTTCGGCTCCGGGAATGTCCACTTTCCGTCCAAAATCTCGGCTCGCGGGCGGTAGAGCCGCACGGTGTAATTCCAGCCCCTCATGATCGGCAGGCAATTGGCGATCTTGCCGTCACAGCCGCCGAACTGGACAGAGATTGCGCCGTCGTCGCCCTTCTTGGCCGTGAGGTTGTTCAGCGAGTAGGCGTTGTATTGATTCTTCTCGTAATAGCCTTCGGCATTGTAGAGGCTCACCGACCAGAAGCCGTCGACGGGCACATCCTTGACATCAAGTCTGTAAACGGTTGTGCCGTCATTGTTGGCCGGGGTGATGTTGAGATAGGTGGCATCCTTGTCCGGATTTCCACCCCATGCTGCCGCACTGCCAACGAGGTGGCGGACAGGGTCGACGTCTCCCTTCTTGCCGAATGCACCCTTGAAGTCTGGCATCGTGGTGGCAAGAACCAGCAGTGCGTCGCGCACCTTTTTCTGGCTCGCCTGATCCCACGCCGGACTTTCGAAGCTGCCGGCCTTGGCCTGCTCGGCCTTTATCGCATCCTGCAGGGCATGCACTTTCGTCACGTCGTCGGGATTGGCTGGATCGACCAGTGTGCGGATCCCGGCCAGCACATAGCGCGTGCCGACCGTCTCCTTGTCGAGCATATTGCTGCCGCCACCATAGACGACTTGCGGCACATAGTGGTCCTCGTTGACGATCATCAGCGACATGAACCGGTCTCCGGCGTCGGGCAGCGTGATCGTCACAGGACCGGCGTCGAGGTCGAAAACGGCGGACGAATAAAGCGTGTCACGATTCGCGCGAACAACGGCCTGATGCTCGATCTGCATCGGCTCGCGGCGATGCAGGAACTTGCCTATCCCACCTGCGTCCTTGATCGCACTGCCGAAATAGAGATCGGTTTCGGCGCGAACGAAATTGTCGACGGTGACCGGTACGGCATCCGCTGCTCGCGCTTGCAAGCCGGCTAACGAACCAAGCGCGGGGAACGAGAGTGCCGTGGCAATTGTGAAAGCCCGTATTGTCATGTGAGTGTCCTCACTTTGTCTTCTCGATATCCGGCAGCACCCATGTCTTGTCGAACAGCGGTTTTTCCGGGCCGTAGAGGCGGAAGAGGACTTCGAATTTTCCTTTGGCGCTGGTGGGCACCCAGTTTGACTCCTTGCCCTTCGGAGCCTTGGGGCCGAAGAACACGTCCACCGAGCCATCGGCATTTTTCTGGATATCCGTGTTCTGCGACGAACGGCTCGACCACTTCTGGTCACGGATCAGCGCGTGGGTCGCCCGGTCGTAGGCGGTCGCCGACCAGTACTGGCTCACCGGCGCCTTCGCCGGCACGGTCAGGCGATAGGTTTTGGCGCCATCGAACTGCTTGCCGCCCGCGTCCCTGAACGTCATCAGGTAAAACTGGCCGGCGCCCAGATGCTTGGCGCTGAAGAATCCCATCGAGTAGGCCACTCCGCGCCCCTCCGTGGGATAGGCGCCCGGCTTGGCAAATTGTGTCGACATGCCTTCGATGACGGCGGGCGTGGCGGGCACCGCCCAGTGGGCGCTGTCGTAATAGGTGGCCGCGAACAACTGCTCGTAGCGCATGTCGAGATAGGCGTGGGCTTCCTGTGCCGCTGCCTTCAGGGTCGTTTGGGTCCCGGCGTCGGGCGCGAACGGCTTGCCTTTTTCGATGCCAATCGACTTGAGCATGTCGATCATCGCCTTGTCTCGCTCCAGCCACGGCTCGTATTGCACCATGCGGTCGAGCGACTTGTAGAAGTCGATGTCATAGGGGATCGTGGCATCGAAGACGACGTCGATCGCATCGACGAATTCGGTCGGCGGGGGATTGCTGGCCTCCGAGAGCGGGTAAAGCTTGACCCGCCTCCCGTACTCGACCGCCTTTGCGACATCGGCTGCGCTGCCACTTTTGAGGATGGAGCGAAGCAGCGCATAGCTCTGGTAGGTGTTCGATGGCAGCGCGATGTAGCCGTCGGGCGCCTTGTCCTTGTAGCCCGGCGGCAGGATCAGATATTTGCCGCCCTTGCCCTTGTCGACGCCGGCCGGCCCGACATCTTCGAGAGCCGCCTGCCAGGCATCGTCGATGCTGCCGGTTATCGAGCCGCCTTCCGCAGGCGGGATTTCGAGGACGACCGGGCCAACATCCTTGGTATCGATGAAGGGCATCAGGTAGATGGAATCCGGGTTCGGTGTGAGCGTCTGGTTCTTCCAGTCCGGCAGACGGGACCAATAGACGATCTGGTTGACCTTGCCTTTGGTCTTGGTGAGCATCTCCTGCAGCATCAGGTCGTAATTGACGGCCGGAATGCCCCAGATGACCGCCTCGACGGCACGGCGTTCGATCGTGCGCGCGGCGAGTTGCTCCGAAGTCCACACCTTCGCGGCGCTGGGATCGGTCACGGACATTGAAAGACCGAAAGCGAAAGCGCCTGCGAGCAGATGTCTGAAGGTCATGGCGTTCTCCGTCTGTGATTCCGCGGTTCGGCAGACGCCGGCGGCAGGCGTGCGCCTGCCGCCGGAGCACATGCTTTAGTGCCCGCTGTTGAAGCTCTCCGCCATCTTCGCGAGCGCCTGGTCAAGCGTGAAGCTCGCCGCTTTCTGGCGTGGAGGGTAGTCCTTGAACGATGCAAGGAACGGCTGGACGACCGCTTGCGCCGCCATAATCATGTAGCCCTTGGACATGTACCAATCGAAGTAAGTGTTCGAGGTAACGTCCGCTCGCTCATACGGATCTGTCCTCAGGTTGAAAAGTTTGGGACAGCGCAGGACGACCAGCGGATCCATCCACAGGCGCAACGTGCCTTCGGTCCGCTGTTCCATGAACACGACCTTCCAGTTCTTGAAGCGCACTGCCACGAGGCTGCCGTCGTCGTCGAAATAGACGAGGCCATGGCGCGGGCTCTCCACGCCTTTCTTCGTCAGGAAATCGAAAAGGTTGTAACCATCGATATGGACTTTGAACGTCTTGTCGCCGGCCTTGTGGCCCTTGAGCAGCTTGTTCGGGATGTCGGCATCGCCGGCGATCGCGCAGAAGGTCGGCAGCCAGTCGTGGTGCTGGACAATGTCGTTGGTCACCTCGCCTGCCGGAACCTTGCCGGGCCAGCGAACGATGAGCGGCACGCGGAAGGCGCCTTCCCAATTGGTGTCCTTCTCCGAGCGGAACATCGTCATGCCGGCATCCGGCCATGAGTTCATATGTGGGCCGTTGTCGGTCGAGTACATGACGAAGGTGTCGTCGGCGATGCCGAGCTCGTCGAGATAGTCGAGCATTTCTCCGACGTTCTTGTCGTGGTCGATCATCGTGTCGTGATAGGGCGACTGGTCTGGCCCTGCCTGCCCCAGGCTCTCGGGCTTGGTGTGGGTGCGAAGATGCATGTGGGTGAAGTTGAGCCACATGAAAAACGGCTTGCCGGCATCATTCTGGCGTTTGATGAAGTCCTTCGCCTTGGCCGCGATTTCGTCGTCGACGGTCTCCATGCGTTTGCGCGTCAGTGGACCGGTATCAGTAATTTTCTGCTTGCCGATGCGGCCCCAGCGCGGTTGCTCGGTGGGGTCGTCCTTGTCCGTCGCCCAGCAATGCAGCAAGCCGCGCGGGCCGAATTTTTCCTTGAACCGCGGGTCCTTCGGATAGTTCGGATCTTCCGGATCTTCCTCGGCGTTGAGGTGGTAGAGATTGCCGAAGAATTCGTCGAAGCCATGCGCTGTCGGCAGATATTTGTTCATGTCGCCCAGATGGTTCTTGCCGAACTGCCCCGTTGCATAGCCGAGCGGCTTGAGAACTTCCGCAATAGTCGGATCTTCGGCCTGCAGGCCGACATCGGCGCCCGGCAGGCCGACTTTTGAAAGACCTGTGCGATAGACGCTCTGCCCGGTGATGAAGGACGAGCGACCGGCGGTGCAGGACTGTTCGCCATAGGCGTCGGTGAACATCAAGCCTTCCTTGGCGAGGCGGTCGATGTTGGGCGTCTTGTAGCCCATCAATCCGTGCGTGTAGCAACTCAGATTGGCCGTGCCGATATCGTCGCCCCATATGACGAGGATGTTCGGCTTGCCGGTCTTTGGTGATTTCGCCATCCTGTTTCTCCTTGGTTACCGCTGTCTCAGTGGCATGATCGCGAATGGCTGAAGCGCCTTTTCACGGGATCACGTGCAGCCATTTCAAAATCCGCGTGACGATGCCCTGCTCTTCCTTCTGGATTGATCGGAGTGTTTTCAAAGTGTCGGCAATGTCGTGGAGAGCCTTACGGTTCTCGGCGCAGCGCGATGATGCGGGGAGTTTCCATCTCAAGGTTGTCCATCCTTTCTCATGCCGCTGAGGCGTCCGTGAACGGACCGACGTTGAAAACCATGCTGCTGATGGCGACGAGACCGATCAGCAACAGGATCACTGCCGTTATCAGAGTGAATGAGACGGGATATCCGCTTTGGGCATGGATCAGACCGGCATCGCGCATCGCATCGCGTTCGCGGCGCAATCCGGCCATGAAAAGCACGTGATAGATGATGCCGACGACCAGCATCAGGATGCCGAGCAGGACCAGCGTCACCCCGAAATTGCGCGGTGCGGCGGCGTGAGCGAGCGTGCCTGCGTCTCGCAGCTTCTGGAACACCTGGAAGATGGTGAAGCCAAAACTGATCAGGGATAGCGCGGTGCGGATCACCGACATCAGCGTGCGGTCGGCGCTCATGCGGGTGCGCTGGAACGACATGCCGGTTCGGCGCGACGACAGCTCGACGGAGATGCTATCGGAGCCGGATTTTCCGGTTACGGGTGCAACGCTCATTGCAGGGTCCTGCGAACGGGGCAGTGTCGAAGTCGACCCGCAC
Organism: Mesorhizobium sp. P2_C7; assembly: GCF_056404515.1. Classification (NCBI taxonomy): domain Bacteria; kingdom Pseudomonadati; phylum Pseudomonadota; class Alphaproteobacteria; order Hyphomicrobiales; family Phyllobacteriaceae; genus Mesorhizobium; species Mesorhizobium sp. P2_C7. The sequence goes on from NZ_JBFUDW010000011.1 coordinate 21,121, forward strand.
TCTCGGGTCGCGGCGCAGGATTTCGAAGTACGTTACGGTAACGATACGTGCGGGAAGGGCCGAACTGCTGGATTTCTGATTGTTCAGGCAGAGCCTCCGATCACTCCGCCGTCGGATCGGCCTTCAGGATCGTTCCGAGCTGATCGGGTGCCGGGGTTTTCCCCTTTCCCTCCATCATCGCAATGGGAGCGGTGACCGTCGTTGCCGCGACCTTGCCGACCGTCCCCACCGTGCCCGCAATCATCATGCCCAGTCCGTCGCCAAGGCCCGTTCTCGAGTCGGTCAGGATCTGGCCGGAGGCCAGTTGAGATCCCAGCAACGCCACGATTTCAGGACTCTCGGCAAACTTGCTGTGATTCAAGCGATCGTCCGTCTTTACATTGGTCAGGTCGATGACCGTTATTCCCGCCGCTTGCAGCTTCGACTTGTACGGCTCTTTTGACGGATCAATTTGGCCCACCCGGTCGACATCGCCTGAAATCAGACGCGAGATCGCAAGCGCCCGGTCGTCGCGCGAGATCATGATGGTGAATTTCGGCTTCTTGGGCCCGAGTTCTGTCCACTGGCGACCGAAGACATCCACATCAAGGTCGGGAGATGCAAGAACTACATTCCTGATCTTGGGAGAGACCTGGCCGTCCTGCAGGGCCATTTGCCTCAGCCCCTCCATGGCGAGCCAGGTTCCCATCGAATGGGCCATGACGGTAATGTCCGTGACGGTGCGATCATTGGCCAAAGCCTTCAATGCTCGCTCGAAGGCGGTGCGGGAAAAGTTGGTGCTTTCCTTGTCGTAATTGTAATCCAGGACGCTCGCGCGCGATGGCCAGGTGAAGAGAATGGGCGTGACCTTCGCCCCCGAGTCATGGACAAATTGGGCGAAGCGAAAAACAGAATCCTCATAGCGGTTGTTGAAGCCATGGACGAAGACGAGCACATGACCGCTCGGATTGTGAGAGTGCAGCCAGTCGCCGGCTTGCGGGATTGAAAGGTTCTTCGCGGCGACGACCGCGAATTCCTTTTGGGGATTTGGCGGCAGCTTTTTCGGCCACTCGACCGTGCCGGATACACGGTTCGGCGGAATTGAAATGGTCAGGTCGGTCAAGGAAAGTGTCGGGCTGCGCTCGCCCGTGAACAGCGTTGCAGGATCGCCCGAAGGTTTGCGGCTGGTCGCCACCAACATCGTTACATCAGATGCCGACGCCGAGCGCATATTCGCGGCTACCGGCGCCAGAACGCCTTCAGGCCCCCCTCCGCACGCCGTCAGCGTGAGCAGGCACAAAGCCGCGACAATTTTGCTAACCCGCTTGCACATTGACTAGCACTTGGTTTTGTCCCGCCGCTCAGAATTTCCCGGAAATGTCGAAGAATACCGCGTCGCCCTTCATGCGGTTTTCGACCTCGACCTCATGGGCCCACCTCAAGGTGAAATCGACCTCGGTTTTCTCTCCGAACTTGGCCTTGTATTTGACCAGCGGCCCGAGCGCGATCGAGCGGCCCCTGAATCCATCGTGGGTGTCGGCGAACGCGCCCCGATCGTCTTCGATTTGGTCCAGGAAGCCCGCGATCGCCCCCACGGACAGGTTCTCCGTTACGGCCTTTGTGACCGAAAGATCGAGGTGGGCCATCGCACCGCTGTAGTAATCGGTGTCCGGGTTCGTGGTGTTGATGTCCACGCCGAATTTGGCGGAAAGGTCCAGCCCGTGTTGCGGGATGAGATAGGTGAATCCGATCGCCGGCGTGAACGTCCAGTAGTTGAGGCCGATGAAGGCAAGGTCCCCTTCCTTCCATTCGCCGGTCGGTGCGGTGATCGTCAGGGATGCCGACAGCCAGGTGTTCATGGCATCGTTGTGCCACCCAAACACGAGCGGCGCGAAAGCGATGTCGCCGAGCCCGGTGACATGCTGATCCGCCCCCAGCGGGCCGACCGCGGCAGTGGCCCCGGTCCAGCCCAGGGGGACGGCAAGCTGGACGGCGTAGGTCCAGTTTCCTGGCAAGTGCAACTCGGGCACGTAAACCCCTGCCAGAATCGCGGCATAAATATCGCCGGTGAGACCCACCGCGACCGAGCCTTTGCCGAATGGAACCTGGCCATCTGCTTCGCCATGGTAGTAGATGTTGGACATTGCCCAATAGCCGGCGCCCGGCGTGGGCGGCACAATACCCGCACCGGGACTCGCGAAGGCGCCGGGGATATAGCGTCCGGCAACGGCCTCGGTCGCATTTGCTTGTCCTGTGGGAGCGAATGCCACAAGAACAGCTGTCGCGGTAAATAGCCAGGCAGATGATCTTGCTTCAGTCATCGTCTCCCTCTCTGTACCAAGGTCTCATTGGTCGCTAAAAACTGACCAACGAAACGCCGACCTCCATGTTGTAGTCGTAGGGCCGGTCGTTGCCGATGCCGATACCTGGCCTGATGTAGCCATTGATGGCGCCGCCGTTTGCCAGTTTGCCCAGATTGAAGCCCAAGGCAACCTCCCAGGACATGGGTGATGTCTTGGCTTCGAAATCGTAACTTGCGGTCAAGTCCGACGTCAGCCACCAGCGTTTGGCATGAGGTTTGTAGACGACGTAGAGATCGAAATCGCCGCGATTGACGTTGGCTCGGTCGCCGTCGCCGGCGAATGAAAAATTTTGGACGTAGGCGGGGGCGATGATGACCTCCGGACTGGCAAAATAGGCCCAGGTCAGTCCCGGCGCCGCGACCCATTTGCCGGTGCCGAGCACATCCTCGGAGGCGGTCGGCGCATAAATCTCGGTGCTGAGAATGAATGCCTGCCGCCTGCTCAAATAGGGGATCCAACTGAACTTCGCCGCAATGTCGCCGAGGCCGAATTCGTCGTCGCCACTCAGATTGGTTGGATCGAGCGGCAAGGTCAGACGAACCGAAGCCTTTCCGTCGAAGAACGGCTCGGTGTAACGGACATTCGTAATATCGTAGTACTCGTCCCCCGGCAGGAATCGATACTCGTTCGAGAATGACAGGGTCCTTGTCAGCACGGCAGGGTTCGTCCCCGAAGTATCCTTGGCCTCCTGGGCCTCGGCGCCGCTGACAAGGGGTACCGAAACAGACTTTGAGGCGGACGGTGGAGCTGCTGCTTCAGGCCCCTGAGGGCGGAAGGTGCCAGTCAGCGGGAATGCACCTACGCCAGGGCGAACGCGTCCCATGAACATCCCTGGTCACGACCCTCTGCTGCGCGCCCGAAGCTTTCGGCGCGTCGCACAATTGAATCGGAATGCTGGAAAGCGAAGTACGTTACAGTTACAAAGGCCGGACACGCTCACGTGCCGCCGGGTGTCACTGGCACATGCGGATAATGTCGGTCTCCAGATCGGTGCAAAGCTCTTCGTATTCAGCAATCGCGGCGCGGTTCGCGTTTCCTCTTTCCTTTCTCAAGCGCTCAAGGGCCGTGCTGGCATCCTCGTAGGCGCCGCACAGGCCGAGCAGATCGGAATTCGTCGCGCTGAGGATTTGAAGCGTGCCGCGCAAGGCCGGCATCTTCAACATGAGCCTTAGCAAGCCCCGACGGTCGTGGGCGGTTTCGGAAGGCATGGCCATATGTTTCAAACCGAGTGAATGACCTCGTGCGGAAGCATTCCAACAAGCATCGTCACAGTGAGGGGAGGCGCGCCAGCACTTTACTGTTACAGCCGGGTTCTGTCCGGGGCCTGCAAGCGTCACCGCCTTGGCGTTCGACGGCGCGATTTGGCTGCTACCAAGCGACCGGCATAAGCTCCAGCGGCGCTCCCATCGGTTCAATCGGTGGGCTGTTACCGTTTCGTATCGGTATGTGCGGCCGCCAAGTCTTGTGCCTGCAAGGCCAGCTCCTATTCTGACTGCCTGACGCGCTCGATCAATCGAATTAGGCCTGTCCGAGGCCTGCATCCTCTCACCAACCAGCGCATCCAAACCGCAGTCATCGACTTCGCAGGTTGAAGTCCGTGGCGGCGCGACACACCAAACCGTTGGAGTTCGCGATGCCCTGTCTAGGATCTATTATGCAAGAACAGGCGGCGTGCACGTCTAAGTCGTGGTTCGATAGATGAGTCCGGCCATGGACAGACGCAAGGTGCTCGCCGGCATGCTGGCCACCAGCCTGCCGCTTTCCAGCGTCGTGTCCGCGCGTGCTCAAGCTGCGCCTCTCGCTTCGTGGCATGAGGGGCCCGCCAAAGCTTCGATCATGGACTTCGTTGCAAAGGTCACGACGCCGGACGGCCAGGATTTCGTCATGGCCAACGAGCGTATCGCTGTTTTCGACAATGACGGAACGCTCTGGTGCGAACAGCCGATCTACTCGCAACTCGCCTTCGCATTGGACCAAGTGAAGCAGCTCGCCCCAACCCATCCGGAGTGGCAGACGCAGGAACCGTTCAAATCTGTCCTGTCAAACGACGTGTCAGGTCTGGTTCGCTCGGGCGAGCAGGGAATATTCAAGATCCTGGCTGTGACGCACGCCGGCATGACAACCGACGAATTCAACAGCGCGGTCATCAACTGGACCAGGACGGCGCGTCATCCCCGCTACCATCGTGCCTATACCGAACTTGTTTACCAGCCGATGTTGGAATTGCTGGAGTTCTTGCGGCAAAACGACTTCAAGATATTTGTGGTGTCGGGCGGCGGTATCGATTTCATGCGTCCCTGGATGGAAGCCGTCTACGGCATCCCGCCGGAGAGGGTCGTCGGGTCATCGGGAGCAACCAAATACGTGGTGGGTGCCGACGGCAAGCCGGCCTTGATCAAGGAAGCCAAGATCGATTTCGTCGACGACGGACCGGGCAAACCTGTCGGCATCAACAAGTTCATAGGCCGCCGACCCATCTTTGCGTTCGGTAATTCCGACGGCGATCTGGAGATGTTGCAATGGACCGCCGCTGGAAGCGGCGCGCGGTTCATGGGGATCGTGCATCATACCGACGCCGATCGTGAATATGCGTACGATCGCAAATCCTCAGTCGGAAAGCTCGACAAAGCTTGGGACGAAGCGATGAAGGAACGCTGGACCGTCGTGGACATGAAGCAGGACTGGAAATTGGTCTTCCCCTCCTGAAAGGCGCGGGCTGCGTCGAGCCAGATTGAACATCGCGCACTCACCAACCTGCCGGGCTTCACGGTGCTTGTGGGCAAGCGGCGCAAAACTTTCGTTGTCCAGCGAGGTTTCGGTTGCGGTCCAACCGCATGGGCCTGAAATTTGGCGAAGGCAGGGGTCCAAGGGAAGCTTTTCCTGTTCTGAGCGTTTACCACAATAGAGTTTGCCATTGCCGTCGAAGGCGCAGATCCGCTGCGAGCCTCCAACACGTGGCGCTTTCCTCGGTGACCACAGGCTTGCGGCGGCAAGCCAAGGAAGAAAATGTGCGCTCAAGCTTTCATCAACCGAATTGCGACGGCCGTCCCTGACCACAGCGTTCACAGGTTCTTCCTGCAGTTTGCTGGCTCTCAGTTGACGGCAGACCCGCGTCGCCGCGCGATTTTCAATCGCATGGCGGACAAGGGCGGGATCGAGCATCGCTATTCGTGCTTTGCGCCTGCAGACGATCCCGAGGGTCCGAGTGTGGATATGGCGGGCGTTTTCAAGCGGGGTGCATTTCCAGGAACGGCGACACGCATGGAGATGTTTGCTGCCGCTGCGCCGGTTCTGGCCCAGCAAGCCGTGGAGCGGCTCCTCCAGGATAAGGACAGGACGAGCGTCACGCATTTGATCGTGACAACGTGCACCGGTTTCTCCGCCCCAGGTATCGATCTGGAGATAATTGCTCGATGCAATTTGCCGACCACCGTTGAGCGCACGATCATCGGCTTCATGGGATGCTACGCGGCAATCAACGCGCTCAAGCTAGCACGGCACATCATCCGGTCCGAACCCGAGGCTCACGTTGTAATCGTCTGTATTGAACTCTGTACGCTCCATCTCAGGGAGACCAGCGATCTCGAAAAACTGCTGTCCTTCTGCCTCTGGGGTGACGGTTGCGCGGCCGCGTCGGTGACTGCCCGCCCATTCGGGATCGGCATGGATAGTTTTCACGCGATCGTCGCCGCCGACAGCCGCGACCTGATGACCTGGGGCATTCGCGACGACGGTTTCGACATGGTTTTGTCGGGACAAGTCCCTGGCGCAATTCAAGGTGTGCTCGCCGCAGGTATCGCCAGCATTCTGGGAGCCAGCAGCGTCGGAAGCGTTGATCTTTGGGCTGTCCACCCAGGCGGGCGCTCGATACTCGATGCCGTGGAGCGCGCGCTGAATCTCCATCCCTGTGCTTTGTCGATGTCGCGCGAGGTCCTTCGCGAAAACGGAAACATGTCTTCAGCCACGGTCATGTTCGTGCTTGAGCGAATGCTGCGCGGGTTCACGGAAGACCGCATGGGTTGTGCCATGGCATTCGGACCCGGCCTGACGGCGGAGACGATGATGTTCCATACGGCCGGCAATGCCTGAGTTGGCCAAAGATCTCGACCGCCGTCGGATCGAGCCGGAACTGCTCGATATCCTGCCCCCCGACGATCCAAGGGCAATCGGCTCCCGGCGCGACCTCGTTTGGATAAACGCGCTGATGTTTCAGAGCGCGATCATGGCCGGTCTCTTCAAGGCGAACGTGCGCAAAAGACCTACTAGGATTCTGGAACTCGGCTCCGGCGACGGGGCATTCATGCTCTCGGTTGCAAAACGTTTGGCCCGGAGTTGGACCGACGTGGATCTGGTCATGCTTGACCAGGTCAACCTCATCTCAGACAAACGGCGCGCGGACTTCACCGCACTCGGATGGCGAGTTGAAACCGTCACCGATGACGTCTTTGACTGGATCGCACAGCCCGGCGCCGGCGCGTACGACGTTGTCTCGGCCAATCTGTTCCTCCACCATTTTTCCGATGCGGACTTGAAGGTTCTGTTTGCAGCGCTCCGTTCACGGGCACCGGTGTTCCTCGCCACCGAGCCAAGCCGAAACACCAGTGCCTTGAGAATGTGCTCGCTCTTACGCATCATTGGCGCAAACGAGGTGACCATGCACGATGCAGCAGCGAGCGTCCGCGCGGGGTTCGCGGACAATGAACTTTCCAGTCTGTGGCCATCGGGTTCCAGCCAGCAGTGTGAAGAACGCAGGATTGGCCCGTTTACCCACGCTTTCAGCGTCATCCCCAAGGAAGCGCTCCCGCGATGTACGATGCCATTGTCATAGGTGCCGGGCCAAGTGGCGCGTCGGTGGCCTTGGCTTTGTGCGGCCAGGGGCGCGCGGTTGCCATCATCGAACGAAGCGAATTCCCGCGCCGAAAAGTCTGCGGCGAGTTCATGTCGGCAGTCAATCTGGAGCTGTTGGACCGTTTGGGGGCGGGCGCTGCGATTCGCGCCAAGGCAGGCCCGGAAGTCAGGCGAGTAGCATTGTTTGCGTCGGGCCCGGGCATAGACGCGGGCATGCCCCGGGCGGCAGGAGACGCTTTTGGGCGTGCACTTGGACGCGACGTTCTGGATGGCATCCTTTTGGACGCCGCCCGCCATGCCGGAGCCGATGTTTTTCAGCCTTGCCGTGCGGTGACGATCATCAGCGATGGAGAGAACGCCGCGGTCCGGATCAGCGGCAAAGACGATCAGAAGGTTCTCGCTGCGCCAGTCGTGATAGCCGCGCATGGCTCTTGGGAGCAGGGAAAGCTTTCAACCAACCTCCCAAAAAGCAGTGCGCCCCACGATCTGTTTGGCTTCAAGGCTCATTTCAAAGGAGCTTCGCTCGCCCGAGACCTCATGCCTCTCCTGGTGTTTCCGGGCGGCTATGGCGGCATGGTGTGGACGGACCAGGACAGGATGTCGCTGTCCTGCTGCATAAGGCGCGACGTATTGGCCAGGTTGCGTGAGAAAAGTGGTGCCTTGTCGGCAGGCCAAGCCGTTCACGCGCACATCATGGCATCCTGTCCGGGTACGGTTTCCGCCATCGGCAGCGCAACGCTCGATGGCGAATGGCTGGCCGCTGGGCCTATACGCCCTGGCATTCGTCCGCGTTTTGCCGACGACATATTTCGGGTCGGCAACATTGCCGGCGAGTCCCATCCCATCATCGCCGAAGGCATCTCCATGGCCTTGCAGTCGGGCTGGCTGTTGGCCGCCGAATTGGCCAGGTTCGACCGATGGGATCGCGAGGCGCGCGTTGTCGCCGGCAGTCGCTACTCAAAGGCCTGGAACAGACAATTCGCAACCCGCATTCGCACCGCCACCGTGTTGGCACGCATTGCAGCCCTCCCTCAATCCGCTGCGGCGATGAGGGCTTTCGTCAGTTGGTTTCCCGAAAGTCTGGCGATCGGAGCCAGACTTTCTGGCAAGACGAAAGCGCTGCCAGTTCCACGGTGATCGCTCCACTCCGGCTAACAATGGCATGCTTTTGATCGGCCTTCAGCCCTGTCGCCAAGCGCTGCGGCATCGATCAGAAGACGGTTGCGAAGTGGAGGAACCGGACAACGTTCGAGCTGTCATGCAATTGCCGGGTTCGGTAGCGTGCGAAGTCGAAAACATGGTTGCTTGAGGAAATACTCCAGGGAGCTCCGCGACTAATTTCGGCCAGCAATCCGGAGCCTGCTGGAGGAGCAAAGACGATGACGACCTGGCAGCGTGGCCGGGAAGCGCGCGACGCCCGTATCCAAGCCGGCGCGAGGCTGGCAAAGGGCAAGGTCGTCGATGCGCGCGACGCCACCAAACTGATGGAAGCGGTGGTCCGCCCTGGCGATCGCGTCTGCCTCGAGGGTGACAACCAGAAGCAGGCCGATCTGCTCTGCGCCGCCCTCCTTGCTGTCGATCCAGCCAAGGTGCGTGACCTGCACATGGTGCAGTCCGGCGTCGTGCTGCCGGAGCATCTCGACCTATTCGACCGCGGCGTGGCGAAGAAGCTCGACTATGCCTATTCCGGCCCACAGTCGGCGCGCATTGCGAAGATGCTGTTCGGCGGCAAGATCGAGCTCGGTGCGGTCCACACTTATCTCGAGCTATTCGCGCGCTATTTCATCGACCTCACGCCGAACGTCGCGCTGATCGCTGCAGTCAGCGCCGATCGTGACGGCAACCTCTACACCGGGCCTAACACCGAAGATACGCCGACCGTCGTGGAGGCCACAGCCTTCAAGAACGGCGTCGTTATCGCCCAAGTGAACGAGATCGTCGACAAGATTCCGCGCGTCGACATACCGGGGGACCGGGTGCATTTCGTTGTCGAGGCCGACAAGCCGTTCTTCGTCGAACCGCTGTTCACGCGCGATCCCGCTGCTATCACCGAGTCGCAGATCCTGACCGGCATTCTGGCGATCAAGGGCATCTACGCGCCCTATGGCGTCAAGCGATTGAACCACGGGATCGGCTTCAACACCGCCGCGATCGAACTCCTCTTGCCGACCTATGGCGAGAAACTCGGACTGAAGGGCAAGGTGGCGAGCCATTTCGCGCTAAACCCTCACCCTGCGTTGATCCCGGCCATCGAATCCGGCTGGGTCGAGCAGATCCACTGCTTCGGTTCCGAGGTCGGGATGGATGAGTACATCCGCGCCCGATCCGACGTCTTCTTTACCGGGTCCGACGGTTCGCTGCGTTCTAACCGGGCCTTCTGCCAGACGGCCGGACTCTATGCCTGTGACATGTTCATAGGCTCGACGCTGCAGATCGATCTTCAGGGCAATTCCTCCACCGTCACCACGTCGCGCATCGCCGGCTTTGGCGGGGCGCCGAACATGGGCTCTGATGCGCGCGGGCGGCGACATCCGAGCGAGCCCTGGCTGCAGGCCGGCAGGGAAGCCGATCCCGAGGGTTCAACGCTGCTGCGCCGTGGCCGCAAGCTGGTCGTGCAGATCGGCGAGACCTTCGGCGAAAAGAACGTGCCGCTGTTTGTCGAGAGGCTCGATGCTCTGGAACTCGCCGAAAGGCTGAATCTCGAGCTGGCGCCGGTGATGATCTACGGCGACGACGTAACGCACATCGTCACCGAGGAAGGCATCGCCAATCTGCTGCTCTGTCGTGATGCCAGGGAGCGCGAGCAGGCGATCCGCGGGGTGGCGGGATACACCGACGTCGGCCGTGGCCGCGACGCTAAGATGGTCCAGCATCTGCGCGAGCGCGGTGCCATCCGCCGTCCTGAAGACATCGGTATCAATCCGTTCGACGCCGACCGGAGCATGCTGGCAGCGCGCTCCATCAAGGATCTTGTCCATTGGTCGGGCGGGCTCTACGCGCCGCCCTCAAGATTCCGCAACTGGTGAGAAGGACAGCCGCCATGGAGGACCTGAGCTTCCGCCACACCACCCGCCAGCGGGGGGCCGGCACGAGGAAATTGGCCGTCATCGGCGTTGTTGCGTCCGGCAATCTCGAAGTTCTGGCCGAACGCGTGCTGCCCGACTCCGAATGCCTGGTGGAGATCAGGACTGCTGCGGCGGGCTTCGGCGAAGTGTGGGATGCCGTGATCGCAGACTTCGTCAAAGGCTATTCGCCTGGCGGGCTCCGGTTCTCCATCAATGACGGCGGAGCGCGTCCCGACACCGTGTCCCTTAGGCTGGCGCAAGCGGCCCGGCTGATGGAGGAGGACGACCAATGAGCGCCTCTCACACACAGAGGACCAAGTCTTCGGTGGAACTGGATCGCACCGCAAGCTGGTACGAGTCCTCGGCGCGGACACGGGTCCGGCTGCTGCTCGATCCCGGAAGCGTTGTCGAGTTCATCGGACCGGAGAAGCGCGAGGTCAGTCCGCATCTCAAGCTCTTCGATCTTCCCGAGCAGTTCGACGATGGCATCGTTGTGGGACTCGGCAGGCTCGACGGTTCGCCGGTGTTTGTCGCAGCACAGGAGGGCCGTTTCATGGGCGGTGCTTTCGGCGAAGTTCACGGTGCGAAGCTGACCGGCCTGTTGCGCGCCGCGCGCGATATTGGGTCTGTTCCGGTGCTGATCCTGTTCGATACGGGTGGCGTGCGCCTGCAGGAGGCCAATGCAGGCGAGCTTGCCATTGCCGAAATCATGCGCGCAGTGATCGAGGCGCGAACCGCGGGTGTGAAAGTGATCGGGCTGATCGGCGGCCGGTCCGGATGCTATGGCGGCGGCGGTTTAATCGCTGGCTGCTGTTCGGCGTTGGCGGTCTCCGAGCAGGGTCGCATTTCGGTGTCTGGTCCCGAGGTGATCGAGACCAATCGCGGTGTCGAGGAGTTCGACTCCCGTGACCGTGCGCTGGTCTGGCGGACCATGGGCGGCAAGCATCGCCGGCTCCTCGGCGGCGCCGAAGTTTTCGTCGATGATACTGTCCAGGACTTTCGCGACGCCGCGCTGGAGCTGCTCAGTTCAATCCGTGCCTTCGGCATCGACACTTTGAAGGCCGAGCAATCCCGCCTTGAAGATCGGTTGCAGCGCTTCGGCGCCTGTCCGGATGCGGTCGATATCTGGACGGCAGAGGGTATTCCTGACGCCGTTTCCATTCCTGCGCTGCCCGCGGACCAATTCATTGCTCTCGCTGACAAAGTCCGGAGGTCCAGCCGTGACGCTCGATGACATTCTCGCCTCGCTGTTTCCCGACGGCCACGACGTGAAAAACAGCGGCGGAGTTCTGTCTGGTTCGGGCGCACTGCGATCGGGTGGCCGGGCGCTCGTCATCGGCGTCGCGGACCGGACCGCGCTCGGCGTGGACGAGGCCATCCGCCTTTCGAACTACGTCCTGGCGTCGGTTGAAAGCGGAAACGCCCCGATCCTCGTCCTGGCGGACAGTGACAGCCAGCGCATGAGCAAGCGGGACGAGCTTTTGGGTTTGAACGAGTTCCTAGCTCATCTCGCCAAGTCCCTCATCTATGCGGATATGCACGGGCGACCCGCCATCGGTCTTCTCTACGGCCACTCCGCAGCCGGCGCCCTTCTCGCCACGGCGCTGGCCACCCGCGTGCTGTTAGGGCTGCCGTCCGCCGATCCGGCGGTGATGGATCTGCCATCCATGGCCAGGGTGACGAAGTTGTCGATCGAGGTTTTGCAGGAAAAGGCGAAGTCCACGCCGGTGTTTGCTCCGGGCTTGCGAAATCTTGCTCAGACAGGCGCGGTTCATCTCACCTGGGACGAGGCCACCCCGCTGGCTGAGCAGCTGGACACACTTCTGGCGAACATGCCGGATGCGCGCGACCGCCGAGATGCGCTCGGCTTGGAGCGCGGCGGTCGGCCGAAGGCATACGCCATCGCGGAGCGCGTCCGTGAACTCGCACTTCAAGCTCTGTGAACTGCCGATGCGGCGTCACGATCTGATATTCGTCGGGCCGGCGGCGTGGCATTCGCTGTTGCTGACACGCAGCGATGTCGCCGCGAACGCGCTCGTCTCATGTTGGGTCGATAGAGGCTGGCCGCTCATTAGACGACGTGCCATGCCGGGTGAGGGTCATGGCGTGCCTTTGGGCCTTGCGCTGCCGTACTTCGCCGGAAAGAAGCGATTTTCGTTTCTGATGCGGCACGAGGATATCCTGTCGACGTCTCCGCCGCCCTCGCTGCGCTCCGCCGGCCCGTCGGCGCCACGCGCCTGGCGACCCACGCTCGCCAAGCTTGAGGATCTCGCCTCACGGCATCGTGTGGAAGCCAGGGTGTTCGGCAGCCTTGCCTTGGCTGTCGTCACAGGATTGGACTATCTGACCGACCGCTCCGATCTCGACCTCCTGCTGCAGGTCAATCGCGACACGGATCTTAGCCGCCTGACCGCCGATCTGGCGCGGATCGAGGCGGCCGCGCCGATGCGGCTGGATGGTGAGCTGATCCGCCATGACGGCGCGGCCGCGAACTGGCGGGAGCTTCACGCCGGCCCGCGCGAGGTTCTGGTCAAGACCGTCAGCGATGTGGCGTTGCTCGACGCTCAGCTTTTTCTTTCTGAAGGGATGCCATCGTGACCGTCGCCCTTGCTTTCGGCACGGAGCGGCCGCTTGCGTCAAAGGTGCTGGTACCACGTTTTCCGGATGCCGAGGCCATCGCCGCGAGCGCGGTGCGTTGCCTTCTCGACGAGCTGGAGACGTGGCCCAAGCCGGGCCTTGTAAGCCACATCGATTCCGGCAGCCATGAAGACATGGATGCCGGCACATTTCGCGCCAGCGCCGCGGCCATCGGGCCGTACTTCCAGGCTTTGGCGGAAGCAGGCGCCGCCGGCCGCGCGATGGTCGCCTTGAGGGAAATCGGTCTCGATGCCGAGGCAGCTATGCTTGCGGCGACGTCGGGGGTCAACACCCATCGCGGCGCCATATTCGGATTGGGCCTGCTATGCGCGGCCGCCGGCGCCAGGATCGGCGGGCAGGTGGATCCCACGCTGTCGTTGGGAACTGTGGTCCTGCGGCTGTGGGCCCGCGGCATATTCGAAGGACCGATGGTTCCGCAGAGCCACGGTCAGTTGGCCCGTCGCCGCTTCGGCGCGGGTGGTGCGCGGATCGAGGCTGCCCTCGGATTCCCCAGCATTTATCATGTCGGCCTGCCCACCCTGCGAAAGAGCGTCCTTGAGGCTCCCGACGACGCCGAAGCCCAGCGTATCGAAACATGTTTCGCGCTCATTGCGGTTGTCGAGGACACCACTCTGCTGCACCGCGGCGGCCTCTCCGGTCTCGGCTTTGCGCGTCGAGCCGCGCGCCGCTTTCTCGACCAGGGCGGCGTCGGCGCACCCGGCTGGCGAGACCGCGCCCATTTTGTGCATAAGAGCTTCGTTGCCCGTCGGCTCAGTCCCGGGGGCTCAGCGGACCTCCTTGCCATGACCCTGTTCGTCGACGCGCAGGAAAGGATGCTTGCCTGATGGCCAATACAATCCTGCTGGCGCTCGCCCCGGTCTTTTTCGTGATGGCCCTCGGCTATGGAGCCGGAAGATTCGGCATCGTCGAAAACCATCATGTCGACGGCTTCAACACGCTCGTCATGAGCTTCGCGCTGCCGGCATCGCTGTTCGCGGCGACCGCTTCGGCCCCACGTGGCGAACTGCTTGTCCAGGCGCCGCTCTTCGCCATTTTCGGCGGGGTCATGCTGCTGATGTATCTTGCCTGGTACTCCATCGCGCGGCTTTTCCTGGCGACGGGCAAGGTGGGCGCGTCGGTACAGGCTCTGACCGTTGCCTTCCCAAACCTTGGCGGTGTCGGACTTCCGATTGCATCCTCGCTGCTCGGAGCGACGGGGCCGGTCTCGGTCGCCGTTGCCATGGCCGCGGGTTCGATCCTGGTCACTCCGATCACATTGGTTGTCGCCGAAATGGGCAGCCTGAAGGAGGACGGCGCCGTCAAGACGCCAGGAGCGCCGATGTTCGATGCGCTGAGGCGCGCACTGACAAAACCCATTGTTATCGGCCCCGCGCTTGGAATCCTGCTCTCGCTATGCAGCGTGACGCTCAATCCTGTCATCGAAGCCTGTCTGATGGTGATAGGGCAGGCCGCAGCCGGCGTAGCGCTGTTCCTGACCGGCTTGGTCTTGTCGGCTCAATCGTTCGAGTTCAACTGGAAGATCGTGGGCGCGACCGCATCGGCCGACATCGTTCGACCTCTCCTGATGGTCGCGATCGTGCTCCTGCTACCGGTTCCCTTTGAGATCGCCAGGACGGCGATCCTGTTCGCTGCCCTGCCGGCAGGGTTCTTCGGCATCTTTTTCGCCGTGAGCTATCGGCTCGACTCTTCGACGGTCGGCTCCATGGTCATTGGCAGCACCATTGTGAGCATCGTGACGATGGCGATCGCCATCGCCATTATGTTTCCATAGCGGCGATGGTCCTTGCAATTCTCTGCTCCGGACAGGGGCGGCAGCATCCGGACATGTTCGCCCTGACCGCCGATGCGCCGCAAGCTGCCGGTCTATTTGCCCATGCCGCAACGTTGCTCGGCGACAGGGATCCGCGCGAGATCGTGCGGACCGGATCCGGCGACGCCCTGCACCGCAACCGCATTGGCCAGATCCTCTGCTCGCTGCAGGCGCTGGCAGCCGCGGCGGCGCTGCGGGACATGCTGCCCGACCGGCCGACCGTCGCCGGCTATAGCGTCGGCGAAGTGGCGGCTTGGGGTGTTGCAGGTCTGTTCAGCGCCACCGACACGCTGGACCTCGTCGCGCGTCGCGCGGAAGCCATGGACGCTGCTTCCCCCGGTGGAGACGGGCTGCTTTTCGTCCGTGGCCTTTCCCGCAAATCCATCGAGAGACTATGCGAACGGCACAATGCCGCAATTGCTATCGTCAATCCGGGTAACGCCTTCGTCCTCGGCGGGAGCCGCGCGACTTTGGAAGCCCTTGCCGGCGAAGCGAAGGCGGACGGAGCCAGGGTTGTCGAGTTACCTGTGGAGGTTGCTTCCCATACGAGACGACTCGCCGGGGCGTCTGCCGCGTTTCGCGCGAGCCTGCGCCATCTTCGCCTGATGCGCTCTCCGACTGACGGCGCGCGTGTCTTGAGCGGAGTCGACGGATCTCCTGTCATCGACACCATGGCAGGTTTCGACAAGCTGGCGGCGCAAATATCTCAAACGGTGCAATGGGCCGATTGCCTGCAGGGTTGCATTGAAGCCGGTGCAACGGCCTTCCTCGAACTCGGACCCGGGCGTGCGTTGAGCGAAATGGCAGGCGGCGCGTATCGCGACATCCCAGCACGAAGCCTGGAAGACTTCAGAACTCTCCAAGGCGCTTACGCTTGGCTTAAAGATCACTCAAGCAAGTGAATATCGAGACGTCGGTGTGCCCCCGCGCAGCTATTTTGACGGTGCCGGGCGGCTACCTCGCCATCAACTTGCAGGGACCACAAAAGCATACGCTCGCTCTCGAACCGGGGTGCGCAGCGGTTTTGGGACGATGCGTCGATCGGATCCGTTCAACGCGACGCGCTTTAGGTCGGCACGATGGGCGACTTCCCCTTACGCAAGGCCTGCAGAAACTGCGGGTCGGCGCGCAAACTGACGCGGACCAATTCCGGCGGTGTGAGGGCGAGCCACTGATTTAGTGACACATCGGCGAAGTAGGTGCTCTTGAATACCTCCAAATATCGCAGCGTCGTATTGCCTGTGTTCTCGATGTAGTGCCCCATGGCGAAGGGTACGTAGCCGACGTCGTTGGCCTGGAAATCGAATGTTCGGGACTCGCCCGACGCCGCGAACACACCCATGCGGGCCTGGCCCTGGATGTAGTACTGCCATTCGTTTGTATTCGGATGCCAATGCAGCTCGCGCATCCCTCCCGGTTCGACCTCGACAAGGGCCGCCGCGATTGCCTTGGAAACAGGAAACACGGCGCTGTCGGTAATTCGCACCGTTCCGTGTTTCATCCTCATCGGAGCCTGTGCCGTCATGCGGTGGCTGAAGCTCAGCGGGACCTCGACCGCGCCCGCGATCTTGTCTGCGCTGAGCGGCCCCGGAACCGGCGCGGGAAACATGTAAAGCTCGCTGGGATCGGGGACGTTCGCAAGACTCGATGCCGGAACGCCGAAATTCTTGGCGAGCACTTCGGGAGGAGTGTGCTTCAGAAAGTCGCTCAGCAGGAAGGTGTTATCCTCGTCGAAGTCGCCGTCATCGAACACCAGCAAGAATTCCGTCCCGTCTGGATCAAGGCCCTGGATCGAATGTGGAATGCCCGGCGGGAAATACCAAAGGTCACCCGCGCCGACGTCGTCGACGAAATTGTGGCCATTGGCATCGACTGCCGTGATGCGTGCTTTCCCGTAGAGGACATAGGCCCACTCGGCGGCCTTGTGCCAATGCAACTCGCGCACGCCGCCGGCATTCAGGCGCATGTTCACGCCGGCAATGTCCTTGGAGACGCCGAGCTCGCGTGCGGTCACCTGTCGGGTCCAGCCGCCGCCAGACAGTCGGATATGGGCATCGTCGAACGAGAAACGCAGGTTCGGCAGGCTGCCCGCATCCGTGCTCGGTGGGATCATCAGGTCCGGATTCTGGGCTATTCGGGAAGGATTCATCGGACCGGGGTTGGTGCCGCCGCGGCCGTTGGCTAGCGGGTCACCGTTTTGCGCCTGGGCCAGTGTCGCCGTCGTGAGCAAGCCGCCAGCAGCTGTCGCAGCCAACATGGTTCGACGGGATATCTTATCGGTGGCTATGCTCATTTTGCTTCATTCCTTGCTGCGGTGGGCTTCTCGACTGCGCGAATTGGTTCGGCCACGGACCGCATGAGTGTCCGCTTGGCACGCACGGCACACGATATTGATCGGGCGCTGACGAGGTCTTTCCTGTTGACGCATGGTATAGCTGAATCGCACGATGATCGTGGCCGTGGCTCACCCGAGCCTGTGTCGTCATACCCATCGTGTCGCTGCCAGAGCTTGGGCGTTGGGTTTTGCCTGCATGCTTTCCGCCGGATAGGATGCTGTACGCTTGCTCTCAAGCCTGTGCCGCTGACGGGTCGCTCGATCCCCAGCATTGGTTCGCGGCGCGCTTGCCGTGACAAAGGTGCAATCAGGCACCGACGACCGCAATTTCGAACAAGCAGAAAGGTTTTCGCTGCTTAAGGTGGACCTGGACATCGGTGCGACACGGAGGTCGATCAGCACGCAAGCGTCGACCAGAAGCTGGGCAAAGATCTTATGCGGCATAGACTATTTCCGCGAACATCGAGCAATTCGCGGCTGGTGGCGCCTCTTGCCAACCTTCTTGCCGCCGGAATATTCGCTGTCGATACTCTTGATCCATTTGCGGGATCTGTCTCGGTCCTCTATGTGGTCGTTGTTTTGCTTGCGTCCACCGCGTTTCGCAGGCGTGGCATCGTCTTGTGTTCTCTCGCCTGTGTTGGGCTCACCGTGCTGAGCTTCTGGCTTGTTCACGGACACGAAGCCAGTGGTGGCGCCCTCAGCCGCTGCGTCATGAGCATCGCGACCATTGTCATTACCGCCCTTCTGGTGCTCAAAAACCAGTCGACCTCGACCGATCTATCCGAAAAGGCCCAACTGCTCGATTTGACGCATGACGCGATTTTCGTTCGCAGCATGGGCGGTCTGATCTCCTATTGGAATCGTGGTGCAGAAGCCATTTACGGCTGGTCGGCCGAACACACGGCGGGAAAGTCCACCCATCAACTCCTGCAGACGGTCTTTCCAGCCAGGCTCGACGAGATCAATCGGGAACTGCTCAGCTCCAACCGCTGGGAAGGTGAGCTCTTGCACACGAAACGCGACGGATCCGTCGTTGTCGTTTCCAGCCGGTGGTCGCTGAAGACGGATGCCGACGGCAGACCGTTGGCGGTTCTCGAAACGAATACGGACATATCAGAGCGCAGGCGAGCCGAAACCGAGGTCCTGAAGGCCCAGGCGGAACTCGCCCATGTGACACGCCTCACCACATTGGGTGAATTGACGGCCTCGATCGCGCACGAGGTCAATCAGCCGCTTGCCGGCATCGTTATGAACGGCGAGGCGTGCCTGCGATGGATGGATCGAGACAAGCCCGATCTGGATGAGGTCCGCAGCGCGGTCAAGCGGAGCATCGCTGACGCCCAACGCGCCAGCGATATTGTCCATCGAATCCGGGCGTTGTCCAAGAAGGGCGACATCCAGATGGCGCTTGTCGACGTGAACGAGATCGTCAACGAATCGCTCACGTTGGTGCATCGTGAGTTCGTTGCAAATCGCATCACCCTGAAACTGAATCTAGCCAACCAGGCGCTGCCCGCACTTGGGGACCGTATCCAGCTTCAACAGCTCCTGATCAATCTTTTGATCAACGCGATTCAGGCAATGGCCTCTGGCAACAGCGACTTGCGCGAAATTCTCGTTACGACTTCGATCGATGAATCGAACCAGGCAAATGTGAGGGTCCAGGATACGGGACCAGGCATCGATCCCGATAGTGCGCGTCAGTTGTTCAAGGCCTTCTTCACCACCAAGGCAGAGGGATTGGGCATGGGACTGTCGATCTGCCGGTCGATCGTCGAGTCACATGGAGGCCGTGTGTGGATCGAGCCCAATCCAGGCGGCGGCGCGATATTCCAATTTTCTCTGCCACGCGTCGAAAAGGATGCCGGCTCATGATCCAACGCMCCGCCTCTTCCTCTCAACCACAAGTCGGCAACGGCGCCATGCCTCCGACTGTTCTGGTCGTGGACGACGATCCGTCGTTGCGTGAAGCTTTAAGCAGCCTCTTCCGATCTGTTGGAACGCGTGTCGAGCTTTTCGGTTCTGCTCCCGAACTGCTGAACAGTCGGCTTCCCGACGGTCCAAGCTGCCTTGTGCTCGATATCCGGCTGCCGGAGGTGAGCGGACTCGAATTTCAAACGCAATTGAGCAAGGCAGGCATTCACTTGCCGATCATTTTCATGACCGGTCACGGCGACATTCCCATGTCCGTGCGAGCCATGAAGGCCGGAGCGGTCGATTTCCTCACCAAGCCCTTCCGAGATCAGGATATTCTGGATGCAGTCGCCGGCGCTCTGGAGCGCGACAGGCAACGGCGAGACAAAGACCGGGCGCTGTCGGAGCTGCAGAGCCTTCTGAGCACCCTGACCCCTCGGGAACGCCAGGTGATGGCATTTGTCGCGACTGGATTGATGAACAAGCAAATCGCTGGCGAGATGCAACTCAGTGAAATCACGGTGAAAATCCACCGCGGTCGCCTGATGAAGAAAATGGGCGCCAGAACTCTGGCCGACCTGGTGAAGATGGCCGGCGCCCTGGGGATAGACGCTCCCGGTAAATAAGCTTGTTACACCTCTGTATAACTTTCGCTTTCGCAAGCGCGGGTGCAATATCTCGCCGAGAAACAGTCGTTGAAGCAGCAATGTTTGGGTCATCGGCAAGCACGGAGGAATAGTGAATTGACCCGCAGCGCGATGATCTCGATCGTCGATGACGATGAGTCCGTTCGACTTGCCACTGCAAGCCTCGTCAGATCGTTGGGTTTCATCGCATTTGCATTCGAATCGGCCGAGGAGTTCCTGATGTCATCTAATCTGGAAACTACGTCGTGCCTGATCTGCGATATCCAGATGCCCGGAATGACAGGAATAGAACTGCAGGATCATTTGATCGAACATGGCTATCACATACCGACAATTTTGATCACCGCCTATCCAGAGGAGCGTGTCCGCAAACGCGCTCGGGAAACGGGCGCCATCGGCTTCTTCGGCAAGCCGTTGGACAGCCAGGCAATGATCAACTGTATCGATTCTGCGCTTCATGACGCGCGTTAGCAGCACCTGATGCACCTTCGCGCTTCAGGCGAACAACGCCGCAAGCAGCGGCAGCGCTGAACAGAGAAGCCAACATCGAACGTCTATGGGCGTCGAGAAACTATTGATCCCCTGCGAGGTAGGCAAGGAGTGCTTCATGGCGCGCGCAGCAATAACAAATTTGGCAAACGAAGACGGGCTTCGCCGTTATCTCGGCGAGATCAAACATCTCCCCATGCTGACGCTTGGGCAGGAACAAGCGCTGGCAAAACGCTGGCGCGACGACAACGATCCGGAGGCCGCTCACCAACTGGTGTTGTCGCATCTTCGCCTCGTTGCCAAAATTGCCATGCGCTATCGTGGGTACGGGCTGCCGATGTCAGAGGTGATATCAGAGGGCAGCATCGGCCTGATCAAGGCGGTCAATCGCTTCGAACCGGAGCGCGGCTTTCGTTTGGCTACCTATGCGATCTGGTGGATCAAGGCGTCCATTCGCGAATATGTCCTGCGCTCCTGGTCACTGGTGAAGGTCGGTACGACCCCCAATCAAAAAAAGCTGTTCTTCAACTTGCGGCGACTCAAGGCTCGTCTCTCGGCACTGGACGACGGTGACCTGCGTCCAGAGCACGTGGAATTCATCGCAAGCAACCTTGGCGTGACGGAGCAAGAAGTTGTTTACATGAACAGTCGCATGGACGGGGACAGGTCGCTCAATGCGCCCCTGCGAGGCCAGGCTGAGGGCCAATGGCAGGATTTGCTGGTCGAGGGCGAGGACAGCCAGGAGTACAAGTTCGTTCAGTTCGAGGAAGCTTCCGGCCGGCACAGGGCGCTGATCGACTCGCTTGGCGTGCTCAACACACGCGAACGGCGCATCCTCGAGGCGCGTCGTCTTGCGGATGATCCGAGGAGTCTGGCAGATCTCTCCAGCGAATTCGGCGTTTCGCGCGAGCGTGTGCGCCAGATTGAGATGCGCGCCTTCGAAAAATTGCAAAACGCAGTGAAGGTTACCTATGCGAAACGGGACGCCCCCAGGTCGCTGTCGGTGTGAAATGACACGACGGGAGAGGGGTCGGCTGCGGAGCGCAAATCGGCGCTGAGCAATGCCAATCAAGCCGGCACCAAATTCCTGTCGCCCAAAAGTGCGCAGGACACCTTGCATCCTAGGTCGCGAAGGACTGCCCGAAGAGCGCACTGACGGCTTCCCATGCAATCAAGAGAGATTGTTTGTAGTTATAAGATATACAAAAATCAAACAAGCGTATCATGCTGAAGAGCGTCTCCCGTATCTATATTAATATTGCTTTCAGTAACTAAGAAAGCTTCAACTACAGGAGCGTATTATGAAAAGATCAACATCATTCTTGGCGACGATCGTCATGGGCGCAATGCTGGCGGCTGGCTCAGCGACGGTCTCGATGGCGCACGGCGGTGGCGGCGGCCATGGCGGTGGCGGCGGCTTTGGCGGCGGCGGTCATGGTATGAGCATGGGCGGTGGCGGCCATGCCGAAGGCTTTGGCGGTGGCCACGGCGTAGGCTTTGCCAATGGCGGTCGTGTCGCAATCTTGGGCGGCGGCGGCCATGTCCGTGGTGTCCATGTCGGCGACGGTCATAGGTTCGGAAGGGACCGCGGTTTCGGCAGTGATTTCTATGACGACGGCTACTGCGGTTACCCGTACCCATACAATGAGTATCGCACCCTTTACCCATATTGTCCGTGAACCACCACGGCCTCTTCGAATCCGGACTCCACGGTGCGAGTGGGGACCGGATTCGAACACTGAAGGTTTTGGCTCGCACGTCTGCCCAGCCGCGGCCTGACTGGAAGTATTTTTCAGAAGGTCCATGAATTCTCAACCCGAAGGAGCATATCGTGAGAAAATCAGCAGAAATATTGGCAAAGATTACTTTGGGCGTGATGCTGGCGACCGGCTCGGCGACGGTCTCCATGGCGCGCAGCGGCGGCGGAGATGGTCCTACCGTACACTTCAGCAGCGGTGCCATTGGCAACCGCCAGCACCACAAGGTCCTTTTTGGCGGTCGGGAAGCTGGCGACCGGGCATATGATAACCAGCTCTGGTTGAACGACGACACCGACACTGCTTACTGCTCGTTCGACGCTGTGAACCCGAGTTACTACGGATCCAATGGTATCTGGCACTCTTGCCTGTAACCCAATTCAGCCGGCCGCCCTGGAAAATCGGTCTCGAAATGCTCGGGCCGAGATTGGTTGTGATCGCATTGGCCGTCAGCTGGTTCCCAGCCTTGGGCGTCGAAGGCGGCCGATCCATTCAACTTAATCGATAGAATTCCGCCACCGCCACGCCGATGTCGGCGGTGGCCGCGTGAATATCCGGGCACCGTCGCGCGATATCGGAAGGAATGCTGGCAGGCTCCGGCACCACTTTAGTAGACCTTTCCAACCGCCAATCCATGGTCCGACCCCGCGCCCCGTCGCGGTTAACGCACGTTCATATTGAGCAGCCAGCGCATCGTCGGGTTGATGAAAGGGCGAGGCCCATTCCGACAAGGAGCGCGACCTTGTCCAAATCTCACAAATGCTCGGAGTCGGCGTGCGAATAGGGAAATCCAGCCGCCTTTAGAGAAGAGCGCTTCCCCTCCATCTGGCATCATCTCGATCTGACCGGGCGAAATCCGACCCAAACGACACGAGGAAGTGCTGCCGGCACATATGAAATCCTTGGCCTCAGGCAGTCAGGGCGGTGGGATTAGTACGATGTTCTCCGCCCCTACCTAGACACATGAAACGACGGTAGTTCCAATGCGAAATGAGTATGACGTTGCGATGCCAATCTTGCTGATTACCGTTGCGGTCGCTCTCTTGTTCAGCGGGCCGAGCTTGGCGCAAATCAGCACCACGCCCGCGACAGGACTGACATCGCCGCTTTCTGCAATTGGTTCGCCCCTCAATCCGGTTGCTATTCCCTTGGGCGCGGTCGAGCTCGATCCGGGTGGCTTGACGGGTAGCACCGTGGGCATCGGGGATAGTTCCAACAACTCCGGGTGTACCAATGTCTTGGCGCCAAGTGTTTTGGCATCAAGTTCCGAAGTTGCGGCAGCGACTTCCGCCCTTTCCACTTTCGACGGCGGAGGCATGAACGCAACCACATCCACGAGCGGGACGTCGTTTGTGAACCCGACGGTTTCAACAGCGTCGGGCACCTGCAACTCGACGGCGTCGAGCGCGTCGTCTTTCGGCACCACAGCGACACCATCGATGACCACCGGGACATCGTCCACGAGTCTTGGGGCCGCAGTTGGGATTCCGCTTGGGTCTTCGGAACTCAGCAATTTGGGAGTGAGTTCGCCAATTGGCATTCCAACACCCGCGTTGGCCGATCCGGTAACAAATCCACAGGTAGCGATTCCTATGCTCAATGTATCAGGCACATCATGTGGCAGCACGGGGCTGACGGGCATTAGCGGCACGCCGTCGACATCCGGCTGCTGAAAGAACTGATCCCTTAAGAGCCGCTGTCGTAGGAGCCCTCAATGCGCAAGCGACCCTTCATTGTTGCTGCGCTGCTGATCATGATCGGCGGCGTTGGGCTTGCAGCCAAACACGTCTACGACCATTCCGAACCTGCGGCGGTCTCCGTTCCTGCCTCGGCGGTTCCGGTCATTGCCGGAAAGGTAGCCAGTCACGATGTGCCGATCTACCTTCGCGGTGTAGGAACGGTGATCGCCTACAACAACGTGGTCGTGCACAGCCTGATCTCAGGACCGATTACGAAGATCACATTCACGCAAGGCCAGACCGTGAAAAA
The DNA here is from genome assembly GCF_056404515.1 of Mesorhizobium sp. P2_C7. Lineage (NCBI taxonomy): Bacteria > Pseudomonadati > Pseudomonadota > Alphaproteobacteria > Hyphomicrobiales > Phyllobacteriaceae > Mesorhizobium > Mesorhizobium sp. P2_C7. Next base: position 44,975 of record NZ_JBFUDW010000011.1, read on the forward strand.
AGGCGATCTGCTGGCGCAGATCGACCCAGATCCCTATCAGGCACAAATCGATCAGATAACCGCCACTCGCGATCGCGACCAGGCGCTGCTCGTCAATGCGCAGGCAGACCTGGACCGTTACACGCCACTGCTGGCGAAGGGCTTTGCCACTTCCCAACTGGTAGCCACGCAGAAGGCCGAAGTGATCCAGCTCCAGGCGACAATCAAGGCAGACGAGGCTCTGCTACAGGCCGAGCAGATCAATCTGAGCTACACCCGTCTGACCTCGCCGATCGACGGTGTAACGGGTATCCGGCAGATCGACGAAGGCAATATCATTCACCCGACCGATACTTTTGGTCTGGTCGACGTTGCGCAGGTCCAGCCGATCTCGTTGATCTTTACGCTGCCCGAGGAAACGCTCCCGCAAATCCAGAAGCAGATGGCCAAGGGGCAGCTTACGGTCTTTGCGTACAGCCAGGACGACAAGACCAAGCTCGACGAAGGCAAACTTTTGCTTCTCGACAACCAGATTGTCCAGACGACGGGCACGATCCGCCTCCGAGCCACGTTTCCGAACGCTGGGAACCAACTCTGGCCGGGTGCCCTGGTGAATGTACGTTTGCTTCTTGATACCCGCACTGGGGGGCTGACGGTAGCCGGGTCGGCAGTGCAGCAAGGTCCAAACGGCTCCTATGTCTACGTGATCGCACCTGATGGAACCGCGCGGATACGGCCTGTCACCGTTGCCCAGTTGACCGAGGGACAAGCCCTTATCGATTCGGGTCTCGAGGCGAACGAAACGGTCGTGGTCGACGGGCAATACAAGCTCGTGGAAGGCGTCCCCGTTCAAGTGCTGCGGGGCAAAGCCGCTGATGAAGCCGCCCTGCAAAGCGCAGTGCAGCAGGCAATCCCGTGAATGTCTCGGCCCCTTTTATTCGCCGGCCGATCGCGACAGGCCTGCTGATGGCGGGTCTGCTGCTGTGTGGGCTGGCTACCTACCGGCTCCTGCCGGTCGCATCATTGCCGAACGTCAACTTTCCGACGATCCAGGTGTCAGCGCAGTTGCCCGGTGCCGATCCCGAAACCATGGCGTCGTCGGTAGCCACCCCGCTTGAGCAACAGATAAGCCAACTCCCTGGCGTGACCCAGCTGTCTTCGACCAGCGCGCTTGGCAGCACACAACTCACCGTTCAGTTCGACCTCAGCCGCAGCGTCGACAGCGCCGCGGTTGACGTGCTGTCGGCGATCAATGCCGCAAGCCCAGATCTGCCGCTGGGCATCCCCTATCCGCCGACCATCCGCAAGGTTAATCCGGCGGATACTCCGATCCTGGTGCTCGCGCTGACATCCGACACCCTTCCACTGACGACGGTCGATGCCTACGCGGAAAACATCCTGCTGCCGAAGATCTCGCAAATCTCCGGCGTGGGTCTTGTTGGCATTGGCGGCCAGCAGAAGCCGGCGATCCGTGTGCAGGTCAATCCGCAAGCGGCCGCGGCCCGCGGCATTGGCCTTGAAGATGTTCGCAACGTGCTCGGCGAGGCCAATGTTGATATTGCGAAGGGCACGCTCAATAGCCCGCGTCAAACCTTCACGCTCAACACAAACGACCAACTGCTCAAACCTGACGCCTACAATGATGTTATCGTCGCCTATCGCAATGGCTCCCCTGTACGCATCCGCGACATCGGCACCGCGATAGACGGGTCGGAGAACCACTTTGTCGCCGCCTGGTACGACAAGAAGCCCGCCATCTTGCTGGCTATCCGGCGCCTGCCCGGTGCCAATGTGATCGAGACGGTTGGCCGCATTCAGGCTCTGCTGCCCCAGCTGCAAGCGTCGATCCCGCCCGGCATCAAGGTATCGGTCGTCTCAGACCGCACCCAAACCATCCGTGCCTCGGTCGCAGACGTGCGGTTCACGTTGATGCTGACCGTCGCCCTGGTGGTGATGGTGATATTCCTGTTCCTGCGCAATTTCTGGGCAACGGTCATTCCCGCAATAACCGTACCCCTCTCGCTCGTCGGCACTTTTGCCGTGCTCTATGTGCTTGGTTACAGCCTCGACAATCTGTCACTCATGGCCTTGTCGATCGCGGTCGGCTTCGTCGTCGACGATGCAGTCGTCGTGATCGAGAACATCGTCCGTCACATCGAAGATGGCCTCACTCCGATGGAGGCTGCGTTGAAGGGCTCGAGCGAAATCGGCTTCACCATCATTTCGATTACGCTGTCGCTCATCGCAGTGTTCATTCCACTATTTCTGATGGGAGGCTATGTCGGCGAACTCTTCCAGGAATTCGCGGTAACGGTGAGCGTTTCACTGATCCTGTCGCTGGTGGTCTCGCTCACGCTGACGCCAATGATGTGCGCGCGTCTGCTCAAGAATGAGGCCAACGTCAGGCACGGGCGGCTCTATAATATTTGCGAAAGCGGCTTCGACGCGCTGCTTGGATTGTATGAACGGGGCCTAAGGATCGTCCTGCGGCACACTTTCGTGACGCTGCTCGTCATGCTCGGAACGATTGCTGTCACCGGCTATCTCTACGTCATCATCCCGAAGGGTTTCTTCCCACAACAAGACACCGGCTTGATTATCGGCGTCACCGAGGCCGACCAGGATATTTCGTTCCCGGCTATGTCCGAGCGTCAGCAGGCGGTAACCGACATTGTGCTTAAGGATCCGGCGGTAGCTTCGGTCGGAGCCTCGATAGGAGCAACTGGCGGCAGCACGCTCAATCGCGGGACAATGTACATTGCCTTGAAGCCAAACAACCAACGTGACGTCAGCGCCGATCAGGTGATCAGCCGGCTGTCATCCCAACTCGCCAAGATTCAAGGCATAACGCTTTACATGCAAGCGGCACAGGACATCACTGTCGGCGGTCGGGTTTCGAAAACGCAGTATCAATATACTCTGACCGATGCCGATTCCAACGAGCTCAACCATTGGGCACCGATATTCCTCGACAAGCTTAGAGCCATGCCGGGAATCGTTGACGTGGCCACCGATCAGGAGAATGCAGGACCACTGCTCGATGTGACCGTCAATCGCGAAGTCGCGTCGAGTTTCGGAATCCTCCCGTCGACGATCGACAACACGCTCGACGATGCTTTCGGCCAGCGCATCGTCTCCACAATGTTTACACAACTCAATCAGTATCACGTTGTTCTCGAGGTCAGCCCGGAATTCCAGTACGGTCCCGAGGCGCTCAAGGATATCTATCTGAATTCTTCGACAGGGCAGCAGGTGCCATTAAGCGCCCTGGTGACCAGCATGACGAAGGCTGCCCCGATCGTGATCAATCATCAAGGCATGTTTCCGGCGGTCACGATCTCCTTCAATCTAAAGCCCGGGGCGGCGCTCGGAGATGCGGTCGCAGCTATCCAGCAGTTCGAACGCGATGCCGGAAAGCCTGCTTCGCTTGCAACCAGCCTCCAGGGCAACGCGCAAGCCTTTCAATCGGCGCTGTCAGGCACACCAATCTTGATCGGAGTGGCGCTGGTGGTGATCTACATCATCCTTGGCGTGCTCTATGAGAGCCTGATCCATCCGATCACCATTCTATCGACGCTGCCTTCAGCCGCTATCGGCGCGTTGTTCTTGCTCATGGCGGTCCATATGGATTTCAGCGTCATCGCCATGATCGGCGTTATCCTGCTGATTGGCATCGTCAAGAAGAACGGCATCATGCTGGTCGACTTTGCGCTCGAGGTCGAGAGGAACGAAGGTCTCAGTCCACAGGAGGCAATCTACCGCGCTTGCACCATACGTTTCAGGCCGATCCTGATGACCACCATGGCGGCGATGCTAGGCGGCGTGCCGATGATGCTGGGCACCGGCGCCGGATCGGAAATCCGCCAGCCGCTCGGCTACACGATCGTGGGCGGCTTGGCGCTGTCGCAGATTCTCACGCTCTACACGACACCGGTGGTCTACTTGTATCTTGAGCGGCTCGGCAAATTCCTGGGTGGCTTGCGAGGCGCAAAAACACCGCCTGTGGAACCCGAGCAGGGCGAACTCTTCTCCGAAACGAGGCACCCAGCCGGCTAGGGGAGAGGTTCAGGTCCCGTTGTCAGAGGGTATGAAGCAGTAGACGCTGTTCCCAGTCGCGCAAATGTGGGCCGTCTCGTTCCATGAGTACGGGTGTTCAGGCACCCTTTTGGATGGCTCGATCGGCGTCCATACTCCGTTGAGTTTGCCCCACCACTTTCCCCCCTCGAACTTGCCAACCGTTGGCCGACAGTCGCCGCCGTTGCAGCATGAGCCACCCAGCGTGTTATGCATCCCCATGTAGATGCTGTGCCACTTCTCGTGCCCCTGGCCGTAATTGCCCTCGGGAGGGCCAATGGGGACGTGGGAAGTGTGGTCCTGGGCCAGTGCGGGGCTGGCCACCAGCAGGAAAACCAGTAGGCGGAAGGCCATCGCTCAACATCCTCCAATTGGTGTTACGGGTTGTCTCTCCGAAACATTCCTGGGAGCAGAAGTAGTACTGGTGGGGTATTTTCACCGCGCCTACGCAGTTCAAGCATTTCATTCTTTTGCTCCTTCGCGGTCGGGGAAGCATGCATAGATTTTGCCGTTGGCATGAATAATCCATTGGTATGGCTGCATAACCCAAATGGCAAAGAAGTTACTTTGGATCTGTCGGGAGGCGTCTGACGGACGCCGTTTTTGACGAGAACGACGAACACAGTGGGGTCGCTGCGCGATCCGCAATTGGCACGCTGGTCCCCGGCTTCGCCTGAAACCAATTGAAGAAGCCAATCGGCGCAACGGGCGAAACACGAATTGGGGTGGCGTTTGCGAAAGACATTTCTTTGCTTGGACGCAACATTCGGCGCTCAATACCGAGGATTTGAACGCATGGCACCCAGGAAGTCGATGCGGCCTTGCGAGCCCGCCGCTGGAGGCGGGCGCGCGCTACTGGCGACCGGAACAGCCCTCACGGAGCAGGGCATCGCCATTGGCGGCTCGACGACGCACGTGAATCTCACGCCACCCTGGAAGGGGATTGCGGTTCGACCAGTTAGACCCGCAGCTCGCGAGGCGACGGCCTGGAAGCCGAGAGCAATGGGCACAGTCCAACTCGGATGCTTCTTCCCTCTGGGCCGCCGTTGGCATGCTTCGGTGCCTGGCCCCGCGATCTCTGCCGGCATCGACCCACTCGACTCGGCGATCATCGAAGCGTTGTCGTGGCGCGACCGTATCGGCAAGACGCACTGGTTCGAGTTCCTCGCCATGACGGGACCGCTGTGCCTTTTCGCCGTGCTCGCGGCCTCAACCGCGGACGTGGTCGCCAGATCGTTTCTGATTTTCTTCGCCATCTATTCAGACCTGGTGATCGCCTTGCTTTGGTTTGCGGAGAAAGACGATGCCCGGACTGAACCGACCCAGTCTCATCCACGCCCCAAGCGCATCGTTCCTTGCGTGAAGGGCCAAAGGGATGATCATCCCCAGTTCCTACAGCCAGTGGATGCAAGCGAAGCCCATAGTCGACGATGCGACCGGCGTCGGGCGCGTCAAGCAGGAGAGTGGGATGGCTAACCGGGCGTGGTACCTTGTGGTGCCCAGCTTCCTGGTGCCTCTCGTTGCATGTTCGGAAGCATCGGCGTCCTACGTTGGGGACCGTTTCTTCCCCTCAACGCTTGCGACCGTGGTTCCCACCCCGGCCGACTTCGTCAATTTTCCCCAATTGATGCAATTGCCCGACACCGGCTCGCGCGAGATCGACTTTCCTTTCTCCTACAGCAAGCTCATCACCCCGGATTGGTCGGTGTCGTTCACCGCAAACTATCGCATGGTCGATCGGGGGAGCACGCGCTCGGGCTTCGACGATTGGGTGCTCGGCACCCAATATGAAGTCTATTCCAACGCCGAGCACGAGTTCGTGTTCTCGGCAGGCGGTACGCTGGCGCTGGGCGGCACCGGATCGTCCGACATCGGTGCCAAGTCGTTCTCGACGCTGACACCGACCCTCTACGTCGGCAAGGGCTTCGGCGATCTGTCGGATTCGCTGGCATGGCTGCGTCCGGTCAACGTCACCGCGACCCTAGGAGTCGCACTGCCGACCGAATCCACCACAGTGACCGGCGCCACCACGGTCGACAACCCAGATATCTTGCAATGGGGCTTTGCTCTGGAATACAGCCTGCTGACCAATGTGCATTCCGCTGACAAGGATAATGCTCAGCGCTTCGCCGAGGGTTTGGTGCCGCTGGTGGAATTCGCGATGCAGACGCCGCTGAACGGGCCGTCAGCTGGAGAGACCACGGGCACGATCAATCCTGGCGTTATCTGGGTGGGCGAGTACGCCCAACTCGGGGTGGAGGCGATCGTTCCGATCAATGCGAGTTCGGGCCGCGACATCGGCGTGCGTGCACAGCTCCACCTCTATCTCGGCAACATTTTTTCGAACGGAATCGGAAAGCCGATCTTCGACTGATCGCGCGCCGCGCCGTGCATGGGTCTGTCCAGGCTCCGCGGCCAGGGACGAAGCCGCCACGCGAGGACCGCGGGCCAATCGGCGAAAGCTGGCGGCAGGAATAAACTGCTGGCCTTATGTACCAGATCATTTCTTATGTGTGGAATGATACTTGAATATTAAGTAACTAAACAATTGCATCAATGTTTAACGTGCTCTGTATAGTGGTTCAGAACTTATTTCGAAACCTATATAAAGATTGCGGGCATGAGCGATGTCTCTATCGCCCATTCGAATTTGCCGCGCTGTGCAACAGAACCACACAACAGGTGAATCACATGAGTTCCCTTTCAATAGGGGCTGCAATCGCGGCAGTCCTTCTGTCAACCGCTTGGGCCGGTGCCGCAGCTTCGCCTTCAGGACGCATGCAGGCAAAGTTCGATCGTGTCGAACGAAAAACGAACGGCAACCACACTTCGTTGCCGAGGCACGTTCAAGTATCGACAACCAGATCGGCCAAGAAACCAGCATCGCAGCTCGATAACGACGGGGACAAGTATCCCCCGACCGATCTTTTTTCAGGCATGAACCGGTTTTGATGAGAGGTGTTGCGCCTCTCGCGACACGGTGATTGCGGTGGAGGCTGACTTGACCGCGCCGTCGACTTGAGTTGGCCCACCTGCGACAGACGAGCGCCAGTTGCGACGTCGGATCTTGTCTCCGAAACCGCGCGATGCATCGCGCCGCAAGCAAGCCGCATCGCTGAGGGTCCCGACGCCGGCAACGCTCCGGCGATCGACCGTGAATCGGTTCGTGCTCCGAAGGCAGGAGGGAAAAATGGGCCGATGACGACATGTCATCGGCCCAAGAACTCGAGCGGTGAGAAACGCTCTCGGGGGGGCGGAGCGCCTTCACAATCGATCGGCGGGCGTGGGAGGGGGCCCGGAGAACCAATCTGGCACGAGTTGGAGCGCTGCCACGATGGTGACGAAAACGGATCGAAACCACCGATCGCAACGCCCACCCACAACCTAGTGGTTTTTGCTGCCGGTGCTTCGTCGTTCTTGCCGGCTTTGCATCCAGCTTGCGGATTTCGCGCGAACGTCAAAAGGCCCAGGCCAAGCAGGGGACCCCGCTCAAGGTCATCAAGACCTGACGCACACGCGCGCCAAATCGACCAATCACCTGGGATCGGCCGCAATTGAAGAACCGGCCCATTGGTCCGCTCGTCCAATCACAAACCAAAGTATGAGCAGTTCAGACCAATACTCTAAGTCCACCTACGGATGTAGAATGGAGTAAATCATCACCGGCGCTCTACCCTGACATCAGATGGGATAACCCGAAGGATGTGCGCCACGCCATGTTGATGAATCCTGCCTCCCGCGACATCGATTTACCCGCGATTGCTGCCTTCGCGGCCAATGCTCGGCGACCGGAGCAAACGGACCCATTCTTGTCGGCGGATTGGCGCGCTCCGTTCAACGGCGGAAAGGCACAGCGTACCAACTCCGTGGCGCACGCGCAGTTCGGGCGCCGGAGCGCCGATGGGGCCGATTGCCGTGTCGAGATATCTTCAGGCGACGCGGTGAGTAGTCGCACGGTGATTTCGGATGGGATAGTTGCCGAGGTGGTCCAAGCCGCCGGTCATGACAAATTCGAATTCCGGTTTCGCGCGCCCATGCACTTGCTGGTGGTCTACGAGCAGGGCACGCGCCGAGACGGTGACACCTTCGTCGAAGGTTTGCCCCGGTCGAAACTGCGGGATTTTGGTCGCCGGCTTACCTTGGTGCCCGCCGGTCGCGAATATCTCGAATGGCATGCGCCACGGACGGCTGCGCGTCTCATGTTTGTCTATCTTGATCCTGCCAAGCTGCAAGTTCCGTTCAACGCTGGCATGACCGATGTGACGTTCGTTGCGAAGCTCTTCTTTGAGGACGCAACGCTTTTGGGTACCGCCCTCAAACTGATGAGGTCGCTAGAAAGTCCAAACCTGGAGAATTGGCGTTACCTGGAAGCACTGGGCATCGTCCTGGCTCATGAGTTGGTCCGTTTCCACGAGAGGACGCCGACAGCCGAACCTCAGCTTCGAGGGGGACTTGCGGCTTGGCAGGAGCGGGTAGTAAAGGCCCATATCGAGGCGCATTTGGGTGAACCGGTACCGCTCGCCACTCTCGCGGAGCTTTCCCGGTTGAGCCCATGTTATTTTTGCCGCGCCTTCAAGCTTTCTTTTGGGATGCCTCCGCATCGGTATCATATCAACCGTCGAATCGAGCATGCCAAAGGTCTCCTTGCGACGCGGGCTCATTCGGTGACGGACATCGGATTGACTGTCGGATACAGCGAAACCAGCTCATTCACGGCCGCTTTTCGCAAGGCGACCGGCCTGACGCCGAGTGCTTACCAGCGGAGCCTTGGATAGGCCCTGGACGGCCCGGCTGGCTGGGACCCGGCCTGGCTGGGAATTGCGCAGTCCTTGAAATTCGACCCTGAAGTCGGCGCTCTTCGATCGAGACTTCGTTCTGGCTCTCACCTTCCCCGGCCTTGATCGGAGATCTGGGTTCTGGCGCAATTGACGGGCGAGTTTTCTCCGCCCGATCCGCCACTTCCGCTTGATCGCTCTCGCCGAGCAACTCGGTGACCGCATTTCGTCCCCTCAGGAGACTGAAATCGCTTCGCGTCAATATGACGTACCATTCCGGCGATTTTGGCATCCGCACATTTCAACCATTGCCGCATGGCACAGCGATGAACGTCTGCTGGTCGCCGCGCTTGACCAGCAGCAGCGCCGACTTCCTGCTGGATTTTGCTGCTACACTAATGGCTTGGCTGGTGTCCTTCGCCGTCTTCACCGGCACGCCATTGACCGAGATGATGATGTCGCCCAATTCGATGCCGGAGGTGGCTGCCGGCTGGTCCGGATCGACACCCTCGACCACGGCACCATAAACCTGTGAAGGCACATTCAAGGCCTGGCGAACGGTTCGATCGAGGTCACCAAGCGCCAGACCAAGTGTTGGAAAACTGGAATGCAGCGGCTGCGAAGAATTGATTGTGGCCACCGGTTTGACGCTGGCGTCATTGCCGCCGATGACCACCGACAACGCAACTGTCTTCCCATTGCGCCAAACGGACAGCACCTCCCTTTTTCCCGGCACGAGATCCGCCACGGCTCGAGACAGGGTCTTGAGCTCGTTGATGGTTTGACCGGCAAATCCGGTGATGACGTCGCCGGTCTCGATGCCGGCATGAGCGGCGGGCGATCCGTCGCCGACATCCGCGACCAAAGCACCTTCAGGCGTCGGCAGGCCGAGGGCGTTGGCGAGGTCCGTTGTGACCGGCTGCATCTCGATGCCGAGCAGCCCATGTTCGATCGAACCGTTCTTCACCAGCTTGGCGACGATCTTTTCGGCCTCATTGGAAGGGATCGCAAATCCGACGCCGACACTGCCGCCATTGGGCGAGTAGATCGCGGTGTTGATACCGACGACAGTGCCGTTGGTGTCGACGAGAGGTCCACCCGAATTGCCGTGGTTGATCGGCGCGTCGATCTGAAGGAAATCGTCGTAGGGACCACTGTTGAGGTCGCGCCCGCGGGCGGAAACGATTCCCGCAGTGACTGTCGTTCCGATGCCGAACGGATTGCCAATCGCCAGAATCGGGTCGCCTGCCCTGAGTCTGTCGGAATCGCCCCAGGCAACAGTGGGAAGAGGCTTCCCAGCCCTTATTTTCAGGACCGCAAGGTCTGATTTTGCGTCGCGGCCGACAAGGGTTGCCGGCAGCTCGGTTCCATCGTCCAGCGTCACCATGATATCCGAAGCTCCGTCGATGACATGGTTGTTGGTGACGATGGTGCCGTCTGAACTGATGATGAAGCCGGAGCCGAGGGCCTCTGCCAGTTGCGTCGCTCCCTGCGGTGGTGCCTTGGGCGCCGGAATCCCTCGATTGCTGAAGAATCGAGGCAGCCGTTCATCGGACGACAGACCGCTGTCCGAGGGCTGGGCTTGGCCATCGGGCGCCGATGAAGTTTTCATGATCGACGTGATCGTCACCACTGCCGGTTTGTCGGCCGCAACGATCGGAGCATAGGAGGTGGCCGGAGCGCGATTGGCGGAGGCATCCGGGGAGGAGGCCATTTTCGTATCGGCCAAACTCGCGTTCAGAGCGACCCCAGCGACGAGCGGCGCTACGAGGACGGCGGAGAAAAGCAGCACGGCGCGGTGCCTGCGGAGGATGTTGAAAGTTGACATGGTCGCGACCCGTGCGAGGCTTTGGTCCTGGCGCCGTGGCGTGTTCCTCGTGCGGAACCGTCTATCCGGCGTACGGCCGATCGGATGCGCTAGCCTCGCTGATTAGCTTCCGATCAAGCCGATTTACTAGGCTGGTACTTGTTGCTTCCGGTTTGTGCCTTTGTCGGCAAGACTGCGAAGGCTACTAGCGGCGCGACGCAGTGTCTTTCGAGATCGACCACGTCGATTGTCGACATGTCACCTCGCGGGAGGCCCGCGTAAGGCTTCAGTCAACTCTGGCCACTTCAGCTGCCTGATCTGGAATCAAGAGCACCCGGTAGGTTGTCCCTTCGCATCGGAGCAGGTAGGCGGTCTGATTTGGTACGGACTCGGCCGCAATGCGCTTGGCAGAACTTGGATTTCTGCAAGGGAAGCCTTGGCTTCGCACCTGGTCGGCAACCACGCTTGCCACGGTGTCCTGGTCTTTGGCTGCAGCGGTCGCTACGGTGCCGGCGAGACAGATCGACAAGAAAACGCCGGCGCCAATGGATGAAATCTGCACCAGCGCTCGATTGCAGCCCATTTGTGTAGTCTCCTCTTCGTATTCCGCCGGCAACCGCTACCGCAGAAAATTGGTGGCTTCGATCTTGGAAGACGTCAGTCGTAGACGTTCACATCGTGACCGACTCCGACAGGTCGCCGCCAGCCCGACATTCATCTACGTGCCATTCTTGGGCCGCCTTCCATCGCGTTCGACAGCAGCATACCCGCTGGTTTGTGGACGGCTTTGTCTGCTTTGCGGCGGCTGGCCCTTCCTTGCGGTTATCACCCCTGGTGTTACGGCAGCGGCGGGCGACCGGCCGTCTATCACATCTTTCCATTATGCCTGGGTGGCATGCTGTTCTGATATAGTGTGGTAGAAGTCCGATATCTCGGGGGACCGATCGTGTCGTCTTCTGGCAGGGCGAGGTCCTGATGCCGATTTACGCGGCAGCAGTAGCTGCGTCCGGAGGTGTCCAAAAATGAAAGCAAAGCCGCCGCTGCGGAAGTATGGCTCGACAATAGCCATTTCCGGCGCCGGCTTGTCGGTATTCTGGCTGTCCAGCGAATTGGTTGAGACCGCCGGACCCAATATTTACGTGAGTTTGACCCTCCTCGCCGCGACTGCGATCTTGACCGGCTTTCTCATTCAAGGGCCGCAAGGGCAGGGTGCGTTGGATCGCACTGGGTATGACGCGCATGAGTTCTTGGAGAGCATTCCCGGACCGGCATGGATCGTCGACACGGAAGGCCGGTTAACCGAGGTGAGCACGAGCCTTCGGGCCTATCTCGGCACCGTCGACACCAGCAATCTCCCTTGCCGGCAGGTTATTCATCCGGAGGACTTCGACCGAACTGCAGGCCTCATGTCGCAATGCCTGGAGAATGGCCAGGAATTCCATGGCGCATGCCGGCTTCGTCGCCACGATGGGACTTATCGCTGGTTCCGTGTCGCGGCTCGGCCCCGGTTCGATCGGAACGGCAAGTTCATCGGGTGGTATGGTGTCCTGCTCGATATCGATGACTTGAAGAAAGTGGAACAGGCTTTGGAGGCCAGAGAGTTCCAGCTCCAGCGGCTGATCGACACCCTTCCGACACTGGTCTGGTCCGCCCGCCCAGACGGTTCCACCCAATTCCTGAGCCGGAGATGGCACGAATACACGGCGCTGTCTCAGGAGCAGGCAGCCGGCTGGGGTTGGACTGCCGCCATACATCCGGACGATCGGGACCGGCTTGTCGAATACTGGCGATCTCTCCTGGCAACTGGTGCGCCGGGCGAGATCGAGGCCCGGCTACGCCGCTTCGATGGCCAGTACCGCTGGTTCCTTTTCCAAGGCGAGCCAGTGCGCGATGCCTCCGGCACTGTGGTCCAGTGGTTCGGGAGCAACACCGACATCGACGATCGCAAGCGGACCGAGGAGGCATTGCGAGCCAGACAGTATGAACTCCAGCAACTTATCGACACAATACCGACGCTCGTCTGGTCCGTCACTCCCGAGGGCGAACCAGCCTACATCAACAAGCAGTTGGAAACCTACTACGGCCGCAAGATCGACCCCAGTCAGCCCAAGGAGGGTTCCAGGCTGGATGGGGCACTTGGACGCCTTATGCATCCCGACGACTTGGAGGCTGTGAAGAGAAACCTGATGCACTCATTGAAGACCGGGGAGCCTTTCGCCATGCGGTACCGCAACCGCCGGGGCGATGGCGTCTATCGCTGGGTTGATAATCGCGCCATGCCACTACGGGACGACGATGGCCGCATCGTGAAATGGTACGGCGTCATCATCGACATCGATGACGAGATGAGAGCACATGACGCCGTTCGTGCGACCCAGGACAAGCTTTCGCGCGCTTCGCAGCTTGCGAGCCTCGCCGAGCTGTCGGCCTCGATCGCGCATGAGATCAATCAGCCCTTGGCGGCTGTCATCACCGACAGTCATGCCTGCCAACGCTGGCTGTCGGCGGATCCTCCAAACCTGCAGCGGGCACGCATTACCGCGGAGCGAATCGTTCGCGATTCCATGGCCGCGGCCGAGGTCGTCAGCCGAATACGAGCACTCTTCACACAGACCGCCTCGTCCAGAACTTCAATCAATCTCAACGAGGTGATCGGCGAGGTGCGTCAGCTTTTGTTCGACGAAATAGTCTCGCAGGACATCTTCGTTGGGACGGATCTCGATCCGGCGCTGCCGCTGGTGCTCGCCGACCGCGTGCAGATGCAGCAGGTGCTGGTCAATCTGGTCCGCAACGGGATCGAGGCAATGAAGTCGACAACCGACGTGTCGAAATCACTGAAGTTTGGATCACGTCGCTATGGGGAGAACGCGATCCTGGTCGACGTCCGCGACAACGGCGACGGAATTGCCGAACCAGAACGAATTTTCGAACCGTTCTTCACCACGAAGGCGGAGGGGATGGGTATGGGCCTAGCAATCTGTCGCTCGATCCTGGAATCACACGACGGCCGGCTTTGGGCAGAGAGCATCGAGCCAAGGGGAACGGTGTTCTCGTTTACGCTGCCGATCCAATCGGGCGATGCGGCATGACCCAGGACGACTGTATCATTTTCATCGTTGATGACGACAAGCGCATATGCGTGGCGCTGTGCGACCTTCTGGCGGCAAGAGGCCTGGCTTCCGTTGCCTTCAACTCGATTGCCGAATATCTAGCTTTTCCCCGGCCGGACCTGCCCGGTTGCCTGATCCTCGATGTCGAACTGCCGGACATCAACGGGCTGGAATTCCAGAAACAGACCGGCCACGAGCAACATCCGCCTATCGTCTTCATCACCGGACACGGCGACATTCCATCTTCTGTACGCGCCATCCAGCGCGGCGCCGTGGACTTCCTCACCAAGCCGTTCAGCGAAACCGAGTTGATGAAGTCCATCCACACGGCGATCGATCGGGATTGCGGCGTCCGCCTGGAGCGGGCCGAGCTTGTGGCGCTACAGCGCCGCCTATCCTCCTTGACCTCCCGCGAACGCCAGGTTCTGCCGCTGGTCGTCAGCGGTCTGCTCAACAAGCAGGCAGCTGCCGAACTTGGGATCAGTGAGGTGACGCTGCAAATCCACCGCGGCAAGATCATGCACAAGATGCAGGCAGCATCGCTGGCCGATCTCGTGAGGATCGCCCAAAGGCTGCAAGTACCAGTAACTCATTCTCGGCGCGCAGGAACATCTTCGAAATGAAAACTGTACGGAAATCAACGATCGCGGTTGTCGATGACGACGTTCGGGTCCTCGAGTCGATCGAGGATCTCCTGGAGTCGGCGGGGCACTCGGTGCGTCTGTTCTCATCCCCTCAGTCTTTCCTCGAACGCGACGAGTTGCGCAGGATAGATTGCCTGATTGCCGATATCGGCATGCCAGTTGTCGACGGCTTCGAGCTTCGCCGGCGTGCGCGAATTGTGCGCCCCGACTTGCCCGTCATTTTCATAACGGCGCGCCATGAAGCCGCAGACCAAAGGCGCGCGGCTGCTGAAGGTCATCATGGGTTCTTTCGAAAGCCCTTCGATGCTTCAGCATTGCTTGCGGCGGTCGCCCTGGCCGTTTTGGCCTCATCGCAAGGGGAGTAATGATGACAAGTGATCTAATGACCAGAGATTATGAACGCCTGCTGCTGGAGCCGACGCAGTCATATGCCCGTCCTGTGGCTGCCCCCATCTATGCTGGGACTACCCAAAATGCATTCGTCTTCATCGTCGAAGACGATGTTGCGATGCGCGAAGGGCTGGTCGACTTGTTGGAATCCGTCGGTTTGCAGAGCCAGGCCTTCTCGTCTCCGACCGAGCTGTTGAACATGGAACTGCCCGACCTTGCGAGCTGCTTCGTGCTGGACATTCGTATGCCCGGCATCAGCGGTCTCGACTTTCAGGCTCGCCTTGTCGCAGCCGGCGTCCGTATACCAATCATATTCATGACCGGCCACGCCGACGTGCCGATGGCGGTGAGAGCCATGAAGGCTGGTGCAGTCGACTTTCTGACGAAGCCGTTTCGCGAACAGGAAATGCTGGATGCCGTCACAAGGGCCATCGAGCTGGACGGCATGCGCCTCGATAGCAATCGGCGGGCGATCGAGACGTTCACCCGATTTCAGACGCTGAGCGAGCGCGAACGCGAGGTGATGGATCTGGTGACAGCAGGATTGATGAACAAGCAGGTTGCTGGAAGGATTGGCGTGGTAGAATCCACGGTTAAGATTTATCGTGCTCAAGTCATGAGAAGGATGGGCGCGCAGTCCCTGGCCGATTTGGTCAGAATGGCCGAGTTGCTGCGCTCGGCACCTGCTCCCACAACTAGCCTCAGGGCTATTTTGGATAGACCTAAGTAGTGGTCCAACCCGCCGAACGAATACGAAACTGTACCAAGCCAGAATGGAGGCTCGGACACGCTTCCTTTATCCTTGCGCTTCTCTCCGCGGCAGCGCGCAGAAAGACATTCTGCCCGATCGCAATAGAGGGGGGGCTGGGAGCGGTATCATCCGTGTCGATGTTGCAGGACATTCTCGACTGGAGCGTGGCCGAAGGAGATTTGCCCTTCGTTTTCGGCTTGGTGGGTGACCGAAACGGCGTTCGCTGCTCCGGCTCAGCCAGTGAAGCGTCTCCGCTGGGCAGGGCCGCGGAGGACGCGCTTTTCCGTATTTTCTCGATATCGACATCGATTTTCGCGACCGCTGCCATGATCCTTGTCGATCGCGGCAAGCTCAATGCCTATACTTCCGCCGAAGACATCGTCAGAAAGTGGACCTGCCAGCGACAGGATCGGTCCAATGCAGACGTGCCGGAGCAAGATCCCTTGCCGCCGGTCGCGCCTTTCAGCCTCGAATGGAGTCCATCAACAAGGAACCAGGCACAATGACATTGCACATGCTGCCCCCGAGAGAATTGCGGTTTCTTCGCTTCGCGCAGAGCACGGCACCAAGATGCGCTGGCGCCTCCGTTTCGCCACGTCTTTCGGACACGGCCCAATATGATCCCGGAGCGCCGGTCCCGGCGAGTTAAAGGTCGCAAAAAGATGCAAAGAAGATCGCCCGGATCTTCGAGCATGAGGCTGGCAGCGCCCAGGACGACTGTCATGGCAAGTGGCGGTGAATTAGGGATCGGCGAAATCCTGTCTTTCGGCTCGTACCGCTTGATCGGGGCTGAGCGATTGCTGGTCAAGGATGGCACACCGGTCGCTATTGGCGGCCGCGCGCTTGACGTTCTGATTGCGTTGACCGACCGAGCGGGGGAGATCGTGAGCGGGCGAGAACTGATCGATCTCGTTTGGCCGGGCGTCTTCGTCGAGGAAGCCAATCTTCGTGTGCACATCGCCGCCATTCGCAGAGTGCTGGCAGACGGCAAAGACGGGTCTCGATACATCGTCAATGTTCCCGGCCGGGGCTACACTTTCGTTGCACCGGTTCGGCGCTCAAACGCGGACGGCACCGACCTGATTGTCGCTCCTGCCGGTCCCGTGCTGCCTCCGAGTCTCCCGGCGCCCTTGCAACTGCTGGTCGGACGGGACGAGACCGTCGCCACCCTTTCCTCGCTGCTGTTGTCGCGACGCTTCGTCAGTGTGGTCGGGCCAGGCGGAATAGGAAAGACGACTGTCGCCGTCGCGGTCGGCCACGCGCTGCGTCGGGAATTAGGCGACGATGCGGTTTGCTTCGTTGATCTCGGTTCGCTCACCGCTCCAGCAGACGTTCCCGCTGCCGTCGCGTCGGCACTCGGCTGCTTTGTTCAGGGGCCCGACCCCGAGCTGTACATAAGCGCCTTCCTGGCCGATAAGCGGACCCTTGTCGTTCTTGACAATTGCGAACATGTGATCGAGACGGCTGCGCCGCTGTGCGAACGCCTCTTTCGCGCAGTGCCGTCGCTGCACTTGTTGACGACCAGTCGCGAGTCGTTGCGCGTTGAGGGCGAGTATGTGCATTTGCTGATGCATCTCGACAGTCCGCCTAACGACACGCCATCTGCCGTTCAGGCGCTGGCTTCGCCCGCCGTCCAGCTTTTCATGGAGCGGGCGGGATCGAGCGGGCACCGTGCCGAGCTCAGCGACACCGAAGCTCCAATCGTTGCGAATATCTGCCGCCGGCTCGATGGAATTGCTCTGGCGATCGAGTTGGTTGCCAGTCGTGTGGGCACCCATGGTATTCAAGGAACCGCCGATCTCCTGGACAGCGGCGCCGGGCTGTTCTTGCAGGGCAGGCGCAGCGCGTTGCCCCGGCATCAGACGCTGCAGGCCATGCTCGACTGGAGCTTCAGGCTACTGTCGGCGGATGAGCAGAGAACCCTCTGCAGGCTGTCCGTGTTCGTTGGCCAATTCACGCTGGCGGCGGCGCATGCAGTCGCCGGGGATGCCGGTGGCGAGACGCAAATGGTCACCAACACGATCGCCAGCCTGATCGACAAGTCTCTCATGGGGATATTGTCGACAAGCGGGCCTGCTTACTACCGGCTCCTGGACACAACACGCGCCTATGCCGCGGCCAAGCTCGCGGAAGGCGGGGAGGCAGAAGCCGCCGAAAGACGTCACGCTTGCCACTTCGTCGGCCTTCTGGCGCAAGGCATGGCCAAAGGGTCAGCTTTTGATGGCCACAACGTAGCCGCCTACGCTCCGCACATCGGCAATGTCCGCAAAGCGCTCGCGTGGAGTTTTTCCAGCTCGGGCGACCGTTCCATCGCCATTGAGCTGGCTGCGCATGGGGCTGCGTTATTCCTGGGGCTTTCACTGCTGGATGAGTGTCAACAATGGTGCCGGCGAGCACTGGGCGCGCTGCACGAGACGGATCACGGGATGCAACTGGAACTGGAGCTCCAGGGGGCTCTGGCGATGTCATCCATGTACGCCCGCGGCAACAGCTTGGAAGTCAGGGCCGGCATCGAGCGAGGCCTGGACCTCTGCGAGGCTTTGCGGGATGGAGGGCGCCAACTCCAATTGCTTTCTGGACTCTACATTTTTCTCACGCGCCAGGGCGACTTCAGCGGCGCGTTGGCAGCCGCCAAACGAAGCGACACCGTTGCCAAGGCGAGCGGAGGCCCGACCGAAAACGCAATGACCGAATGGATGTTGGGTGGATCATATCATTTGACCGGCAATCAGGCGGCCGCGCTGCGTCACTGCAAACAAGGCATGGCGCTTGCGTCAGATTTCAAGCTGGGGAGGGTGAGCTTCTTTGGCCACGACCACCATGTGTCAGGGCTCGCAACGCTGGCCAGGTCTTTATGGCTGTGCGGCTTCGCGGATCAGGGTTGCAAAGTCGCACGTCAGGGAATCAGGACTGCGCAGGGCTACGATCACCCGGTCTCATATTGCATTGCTCTCATCTATCTCATCCCTGTTCTCCACTGGAGTGGCGATTTTAAAGCAGCGGAAGAGCATACCGAAATCGTAATCGAGCAGGCTATCAAATACTCCCTTGCTCCCTATCACGCCGTTGGCCTCGCGCTGAAGGGTGAATTCATGGTCGCGCGCGGCGAGGCGGCATCGGGCGTCGAAATCTTGCGGGCAGGACTGAAAGCGATGGATGCCAATCGGTACCGCATCGTGACGTTGCCGGCATCGCGTGCCTTGGCCGAGGGCCTGGCCCTTTCCGGTCGACCGGAGGAAGCGCTGGCCACTATAGACGAGGCTGTGGAGCATGCGGAGCAAGTCGGCGAGATACTGTGGTTGCCCGACTTGCTGCGCGCCCGAGGCGAAATCCTGCTGACGCAGCCGAGACCGGACCTTCCTGCAGCAGAGGGCTCGCTGCTCCGCTCGATCGATCGTGCGCGCAAGCAATCCGCCCTGGGTTGGGAGTTGAAAGCTGCAATTCCTCTGGCACGCATGTGGGGGGAACACGGCCGGAGCGGGGACGCCCGCTCCATGCTCGAACACATCTATCAGCGGTTCAAAGAGGGATTTGGAACCCAAGATCTGGTTGCCGCTCGCCGACTTCTCGACGAACTGAGCTCGACCAGCTGAGCTGAGCAAGCCAGTCGCGGTCCGCTTCCAACCCCATGGCTCTTTCATGCTCGCGCCAGGCGCCTGGAGCCTGGAGCGATGCCCCACGCATGGGCTTATTCACGGCCTGTCTTGGGCGCGAATATTTACAGCTATTTGCAACGCTGAACTCGCCTCACAGCTCATAGAGCGGATAGTTCCATGGCATGGAGTACCAGACAATCGCCACGCTGGAGGGAGTCAGAATTGGGACATTCGCGTGGCTTCATCACACCGAACGCTCCGGACCATTTCCTCCCCGGCAGCACAATAGTTTTGGCGCGCGCCCGTTCGCAAGCTCAGGCGGATCGATCGCCCACAGCCCTAAGGCGCGTCGCATTGAAACGGATTCAGGCGATGCGCTTTAAGTCTTTGTTTTTATGCATGTCGTTGCCCCAAAACCGGGGCCGCTTTTAGGCGACATGCACCAGGTACCGCCCACGACCAAATCGAACCCTCTTGGCGCAGGAGCCCGCACCTTATGTTTAGCACCCAATCGACAACGATAGGCGAGCGCGCGGTGTGCATTGCGCATGAAGTGAATCAGCCGCTTACCGCAATACTGACAAACGCGGAAACCGCCTTGCGGTGGTTGTCGAGAGACCCGGCGAATCTCGATGAGGTGAAACGGGCCATTGAACGGATTATCGGCAACAGCCTTCGCGCCGCCGACGTCGTCAGAGGCGTTCGGGACCTTGCTCGAAAATCCCCGCCCGTACCCAACAACCTCGACATCAACGACTTGATCAGAGGTCTCCTCAATCTCGTGAGCCTCGATCTGCGCCATCATCGCATCGCGGTCGAGGTGGAACTCGCTGAGAACCTGGAGCCGATCAGGGGCGATCGGGGTCAGCTGGAGCGGGTCGTCGCCAACCTCGTCGCGAACGGCATCGAGGCGATGAGCATGGTGCAGGACCGGCAGCGAAAGCTGCGCATCGTCACCCAACTCGACAAGAATGGCGATGTGATGGTTGCAGTCGGGGACTCGGGCACAGGGCTCGATCCAGCACTTATCGATCGCATCTTCGATCCCCTGTTTACGACCAAGCGCGAGGGCATGGGATTGGGGCTGTGGATATGCCGCTCTATCGTCGCAGCCCACGGCGGTCGGCTCTGGGCCACACCCGATGTTCCGCATGGCAGCATTTTCCAATTCGTCATCCCAAAGACAGCTGAGCCAAACTCAGTCGGATCGAGTCGATGCCGGCGGACGATGCGAACGAACCGCCAGGTCGAAGGGCTTTTTCGCGGCGCTCCATTATGATGATCTCTTTCGGCGGCATGAGAAGTCGAAAACATGCCTGCCTCGAGCAACATGCCTACCTTGATCGACAGGCGGCGCGCCTGTGACATGTCCATAAGGCTTCACACCGCAGACCCCCGCCGCTCCTGAGAGACGGCGGGGCTGCGGCGAGACGGTGGATACTCTCATTCACCCTTGAGCTGCTGGAGGAAGTCCTTGCCTGCAGCCGGATGGGCCTTGAACGAATGGATGCCGTCAAACCACCCATTCTGGGAGAAGTCGCTGTAATTGCTGCTGTGATCGCCACGGTCGCGACCGCTATCGCGGTCTCCCCCGTGCGACGAGGCGGCAAAGGCCCCGGTGAGCGGAACGGTGACGATCATCGCGGCAAGCACCGCCTTCAGAGGGATAGAACGCATGATTAGATATCCTTTTCGATGAGGATGGCGGCGATTTGTTCACCGCGCATTCCGAGCCACAGGCACTCGGGAACTTTCGGGTTGCGAAGTTGATCTCGCCGCTTCCGTTCTCGTCCTGCATTACTTAACTAGCAAGTGGTGGAAGTAATATGTAGTATATCAAGGTATCATCGATGTATGACATAGTATGGACCGCCAATTCGCGATGCATGTACGGCACCAAGGGGGAAATGGGCTTCATTTGCACCCCGGGCGTCCGGAACTGAACTAAGCTGGCCCGACGGCTGCAGGGCTGATCTGCACCTTGCTGCCCTCGGCAAGTTCGACCGGCGGATTCAGGATCACAAGGTCGCCCTGTTTGACGCCGTCACGGACCTCGACCTCCGTTCCGAGATCGCGCGCCACCGATATTTTCCGGATATGCGCAATGCCGTTCTCGACCACGGCAACCTGCAAACCATCCGCGTTGAAGATGATCGCATCTGCGGACACGGAAAAGCTGGGTGTCTTGCGCGGGATCTGGAGCTCGACAGTACAATAGGTGCCGGGCGTGAGAACACCGTCAGGGTTCGGAATGTCGATTTCGGTCAGCAAGGTCCGTGTGCCCGGTGCCAGCGCATCGGCAATCCGCGTCACCGTGCCGGGGAAGGAACGGCTGGGGATTTCGGGGACCTGGAGCACGGCCTTGACCCCCGGGGTCAGTCCAAAGGCCTGGTCCTGGGGGACGAAGACCTGGGCACGGATCACATCCCCCTGCATGATGGCGAACAGGAAAGTGCTGTTGGTCGTGTCGGCCTGCACCAGGCTGCCGATATCGACGTTGCGTTGAGTGATGACGCCGTCGAACGGGGCGACCACCTGCTGGTAGGCCTGTTGCTGGTCGAGAACGCGCAACTGGTCCTGCTGCGCATTCACGTTGGCCTGCGCAACGCCGACAGCCGCCTCCTGTGCCTTGAGGGTTTGGACGTCGATCGTACCCTGTTCCTTGGTGATCCAGCCTTGGTCCACCAGGGGTTTGTCTCGTTGCCACGTCACCTTGGCGAGATCGAGATTGGCTTGTGCTTGTTGCAGCGCCGCCTTGAACTGTCCCAAGGTTGCCTGGGCCTGCAAAATCTGGTCATCGAGTTCCGGCACGGCAATCTTGGCTAGCAACTGTCCCTTCTTGACCTTGTCCCCGATATCGGCCTCGCGCGTCTCGATATAGCCGCTGGCTCGCGCGAAGATGTCGGCGACGTCGAAGGCAGTTGTGGTGGCGGGCAGACTGACTTTCACGATGTCGTCGCTCGGCCTTACCGCCGCAACACGCACCAGCGGAATGAAGTCACGCGCCTGTTTGGCCGAAGCCGC
Source organism: Mesorhizobium sp. P2_C7 (assembly GCF_056404515.1). Taxonomy (NCBI): domain Bacteria; kingdom Pseudomonadati; phylum Pseudomonadota; class Alphaproteobacteria; order Hyphomicrobiales; family Phyllobacteriaceae; genus Mesorhizobium; species Mesorhizobium sp. P2_C7. The sequence goes on from NZ_JBFUDW010000011.1 coordinate 67,125, forward strand.
GAGTTCCTGGTTGCGCGAATAGTACCCTTGGGCGCCATAGGCCAATCCCGTCATCAGCAGAGCGAGCGCGCCCAACGCAAGCAGCCGGCCTCCGCCTCGGCGCGGCGGCCGCTTCATTGCATCATCCATCACCGTGTCGTCGTCCTGATCCAAACGGTGCCTCGGTTTCATGCGATTTCCTCTTCGAAGACGCCGTGAGCCGTCTTGCCGTCCTGTCCGCTACGCAGCATCGCGAACAGGTACGGCACGACGAGGAGCGTCGTGGGCGTTGCAAATAAAAGTCCTCCGATGACCGCGCGCGCCAGAGCGGCATTCTGCTCTTCGCCCGCTCCGCCGATCGCCATGGGAACCATGCCGACGATCATCGCGGCCGCGGTCATAAGCACAGGTCTGATCCGGGTATGACCGGCGTCGATCGCCGCGTCGAACGCGGACTTGCCTGCCAACTGCTGGTCCCGGGCAAAGGTCACGAGCAGGATGGAATTGGCCGAAGCAACCCCGACCGCCATGATCGCACCCATCAGTGAGGGCACGTTGAGCGTGGTGCCCGTGATGAACAACATCGTCACGATGCCGCAAAAGGTCGCCGGCAAGCCAAGGATGACGACGAAGGGGTCGCCGAAGTTCTGATAGTTCACGACCATCAGCAGATAGACGAACACGGCGGCGAACAGGATGCCGATGCCGAGATCCCAGAAGGCATCGTTCATGCTCTGGATCTGCCCTATGACCTGGATGGTGTTTCCGGGCGAAAGCTGCTTCTGCAGGTCGGCGACGATCGTGCTGATCTGGCTGGAGACACCTCCCAGATCGCGACCCTGGACGCTTGCATAGACTTCGTAGACTGGCTGGACGTTCGCCTGGTTGGCGTTTGTCGGGAGACTGTCGCGCTTGAACGTCGCGACGTTGCTGAGTTGCCCGGGAACCTGTGCGCCGGCGGTGTTGATGGTTGAGGACACAGGCGTGTTGCCGAGATCGTTCAATGACGCGATCTTGTTTTCCGGTGTCTGAACGGCGAGGTAGTAGGGAATGCCCGTGGTCGGGTCGGTCCAGAAGTTAGGCGACACCTGCTCGGAGGAACTCAGGCTCACATTGATGTTGTTGGCGATCGTGCTGGCATTGAGGCCGAGCTGCGCCGCCCGCGTGCGATCGATATCGGCATAGAACGCCGGCGCGTCGACTTCCTGCTGCAGGTGTGCGTCGACCACGCCGGGAATGGCGGCGATGCGGCGCCGCAACTCCGATGCAACCCGCAGATTGGTGACGCGGTCATAGCCGACCGTACGGACATCGATCTGCGCCGGCAGTCCAAAATTGAGGATCTGCGTGACGATGTCGGCCGACTGGAAGTAGAACAGAACGTCTGGAAAGGCGCTTGGCAGCGCCGTGCGCAGCTTGCGCACATAGTCGGCAGTCGGCGCGTGGCCGTCTTTCAATGCGACCTGGATCACACCGTCATTCACGCCGATGGTCGATCCATCCGTGAACGCCAAATTGTAGGAACGCGCCGGCAGACCGATGTTGTCGACGACAAGCTGGAGGTCGCGATCAGGAACGATCTCGCGGATCTTGTCCTCGACAGCCTGGAATATCTTTTCCGTCTCCTCGATCCGGGTTCCGGCGGGAGCCCGAACATGGAGTTGGATCTGGCCGCCGTCGATCGCGGGAAAGAAATCGCGACCGACGAGCATCGTCAGCAAAGCGCCCAACGCGAGCACCAGGGCTGCAATGACGGGAACGATGAACCGCCGCCTGAGGAGTACGGCCAGCAACTCGGCATAGTGCAGGCGCATGGTCTCGAAACCACGTTCGAACCTGGTGTGAAACCTGCCGAACCAGCCCGTCGGGGCGCCGTGGCGTTCGCTTTTGAGCAGCAATCCGATGGTGATCGGAGTGAGCGTTCGCGAAAGGCCATAGGATGCGAGCATCGCGAACACCACGGCAAGACCGAGCGGCGTGAACAGATATTTTGCCGGACCTTCCAGAAAGACCACTGATGTGAACACGCAGCTTATGGCCAGCGTCGACACCAGGGTCGGCACGGCGATACCGGCGGCTCCATGCAGCGTCGCCTGCGGCAGCGTCTGTCTTTCCTCGGTGAGCAGGCGATGGGTGTTCTCGAGCGTCACCGTCGAATCGTCGACGAGGATGCCAATCGCCAGCGCCAGGCCCCCCAGCGTCATCGTATTGAGCGTTTCGCCCAGGAAATACAGCGCCACGACCGACGACAGGATCGCCAGCGGGATCGAGATCATGACGACCAGCGTCGATCGCCACGATCCCAGAAACAGCAGGATCATCAGAGCGGTGAGTGCGGCCGCGATCACGCCCTCCCGCAGCACGCCGGCGATCGATTGCTTGACGAACACCGACTGGTCGAAGAGCTCTTTGATTTCCATGCCGGGAGGCGCCGCGGCGCGCGCCGTCTTCAAGGCATCCCGAACGGCATTGACCACCTCCAGCGTCGAGGCATTGCCGTTCTTGATGATGCTGAGCAGCACGGAATGCCGGCCGTTCTCGCGAACGATGTTCTGCTGAACGAGCCATCCGTCATGGACTTGGCCGACATCCTTGACGAACACCGTAGCGCCATTCACGACCTTGATCGGAATATCGTTGAGCTCATCGATGGTTGCTGGCGTGGCGTTGGTGCGCACGACATACTGTGTGTTGCCGATCTTGGCCGTGCCCGACGGCAAGGTCAGGTTCTGGGCGTTGACCGCGTTGACGACGTCGAGCGGTGTCAGACCCTTGGCCAGGAGCTTCGACGGGTCGAGGTCGACCATGATCTGGCGATATTTTCCGCCCGCGGGTGTTGGCAGGGTGACGCCCGGGATCGGGGCCAGCTGCTGGCGGATCCGATAGATGCCGTAGTCGTAGAGCTGCTGTTCGTTGAGGGTGTCCGAGCTCAGGCTGATCTGCAGGACCGGCACGCTTGAGGCATTGAACTGCACCACGAGCGGTGCCTGGATACCCGGCGGCAGGAGGGCACGAATGGCGTTTGTGGCCGAAACGATCTGCGCGATCGCGAGATCGAGATTCACATCCTGTTGAAAATAGATCTTCTGGACCGACAGCCCCCCTAAGGTCTGCGCCTCGATGTTCTTGATGCCATTGACGTTGGAGCTGATCGCATACTGGCTGTACGTGGTGACACGCTGTTCCATCTCCGGCGTGCTGAGGCCGCCATAGCTCCAGATTACAGTCACCACCGGAATGTTGATTTCCGGAAAGACGTCCAACCGCATCTCGCGACTTGCGACGCCGCCGAGAAAGAGAATCAAGGCAGCCAGCACATAGAACGTGTGCGGAAATCGCAACGCGAACCGAACGATACCCATGCCTCAGCCGATGACCTTCCTGGCAACGTTAGTCGGAACGGCTCGAGCGATGAACGTCGCCGTATTGCCGGATTTTCTTTCAGTGTCTCCGAAATGACTTTGCGCCCATTGCCTCGAATGTCCGGTCCTTGCGCCCAAAAGGCGTCGGCGCCGAGCGTTGCCCGGTGACGTCGCCAAGCTCATCGCCGGGCGCCCGATGGCGGGCTGGTTTGGGCAACATCAGTGCAGTGGGCGAGACCATTGCGAGCAGCATGTGGATGCTGCGCGCGGCGGGCGGGCCGTCGCCGGGACGGCCCGCCCAGGCCGTCAGGCCCGTCCGCATAGCTTCGCCGGGGCAAATCCAATGTCATCGGCCCGCCGCAGCCAGAATGAGGTCGGCGACCTCCTTGGGATGGGAAACCAGCGACAGGTGGCCCGCATCGATCTCCACCGTCGTCGCGTGCATGCGTTTGGCGAGGAACCGTTCGAGATCAGGGTTGATCGTCTTGTCCTGCTTCGACACCGCGTAGAACGATGGCTTGGAATGCCATGCAGCCTCTGTGGTTCGTCCGCCGAAGATGGTCGCAGCGGTGGGCTCCTGGACCGCATACAGTATCTTGGCTTGCCGGGGCGCGACACCGTTCGCGAAGTATTTCAGGAATGACTCTTCGGACAATCTGGTGAAGCCATCATTCACCTGGATGCCGGCTCGAACGGGTCCTGCGGGAAACTTTGCGGAAAGAGCGACGAAGTCCTCACCGGCATCCGGTGCTCGTGCAGCCACATAGACCAGCGATGTAACCTTGGGATCAGTCCCCGCTTCGCTGATGACGGTGCCGGCCCAGGAATGCGCTACGAGCACGGTTGGCCCATCCTGCAGCGCCAGCGCCCGTCGCGTCTCCGCGACCGAGTCTGCCAGCGACGTCAGCGGATTCTGCACCGCGGTTACTCTGAGGCCGGCTGCCTGAAGGAGCGGGATCACCTCGGCCCAGCTCGATCCGTCGGCCCACGCTCCGTGCACGAGCACCACGTTGCGCGCCACGGTATGCGCGGGCTTGGGCGTGGGATTGTCAGCCGCCACGGCGACTCCCGACAGGCCAAGAGTGAGGGCAATTGCGATGGCATTGACGATCTCGCGCACGGGTCTCTTCCTTCCCTTTTTCAAACAATCGAATGCGCCGATGACCAAGATGAGGGCCAGCGATGCGGTAGCAAATCCTGCGGGCCGGCTCCGTGGCCTAGGCGTTTGCGGAGGCAGCTCGTTGCGACAATCCCGATTTCGCGGTTCGGCGTCTTTCAGAAACGCCCCTGCCTTTCTCGTCGCGCACGAACGGGCAGGTCCGATGGCGATGTGATGGGCGCGCCCGCCGTCGGCAACGACCGAAAGGTCACCAAAAAAGGGGCGGCGGATCGCTAATGCGACCCACCGCCAGTTCAGGCGCCCGCGGGAGGAGGGGACGGGCGCCTCAGGAGTTCGGCAGAATGGCGCGTGCGCGGAGTGCGTGGGAGCTTCGCCTCCAACGCAACGCTTCGCCCCGTGGAAGAGGCTGGGCGGCAAACATTGAGTGAGGGGCAAAGAGCAGGGCCACGAGAAGTCGCGTGGCGGAAAGCTCGTCGCCGGCCGTCGGCAGCGCCAGCATCGCACACTGCCAAATCCGTCCATCGAGCGCCCAGGTCGCTTGTCTTGCCTGCGGCAGCTGCTCCGCAGCGGCCCGCACACACAGCCGGCGCAGCTGCCCGCGGCTGGGTTGGGGGAGCGCAGACAGCCTGTGACCACCACGGTCCCCGCCACAAAGCGCGTCCAGCGCCGCGCCCCATCTCGCAAACATGAAGTCTGCTCCCCGCTCAAGCACGATTGCTTCGGCAAGATAGGGTTCCAGAACCCCAAACTGCTCCAGTTCGACACTGCCGCTCGCGCCTTCGGTGCCGCGACCGAACCCGTCCGACCACTTGCCTGCGACCCAGCGCGACGCCGCCCGAAGATCGCCGCGGTCTAGCCGCCAGGGATAGGATCGGCATTGGTCATGAAGGCGCGCGAGTTCGACCTCACCCATGATCAAACCGCCTCGGTACGCGACCGCGAAATGCGAATCGGAATTGCTTTGAAGGAGGGCGTGAAACTGATCGGATCGTGCGCATAGAGCGGCACGAGGGGGTTTGCCTCGGGATAGTAGGCCGCACAGCTGCCATTCGGGAAGGCATACGGGACGATCCGAAAATTGGACAGGCGGCGTTCAACGCCGTCGGTGGACAGAGTGATCAAGTCGACGCGGTCGTCGGCCTGGAGGCCACGCCTTTCCATCTCCTGTTCGTTGAGGAAGATCACGTCGCGCTGACCGAAGACGCCGCGATAGCGGTCGGACATCGAATATATCGTGGTGTTGTACTGATCATGGCTGCGCACCGTCGTCAGCCATAGAGCGTCGAGACTGTCCAGGGGCGGATCCTCGCCGAGGCCGTCGAAGACGAGGAAATTCGCCTTGCCGGAAACTGTCGCCCAGATGCGTTCGCGCGCGTTCGATGTCAGATGGAAGCCGCCCGGGATGCGAATGCGGGCATTGTAACCCTGGAAGATCGGGAACACGTCTTCGATCGCGTCGCGGACAAGGTCGTAGTCGGCGGTGAAGCTTTCCCAGTCGACGACGGAACCTGCACCCAGCGTCGCCCGTGCAATGCCGGCGACGATTGCAGGTTCGCTCATCAGGTGCTCCGACGCCGGAACATTGCGGCCCGCCGACGCGTGCACCATCGACATCGAATCCTCGACCGTGATCGACTGCGGCCCCGTTGCCTGGACGTCGATTTCGGTGCGCCCGAGGCAAGGCAGGATCAGCGCGTCGCGCCCGTGTACCAGATGGCTGCGATTGAGCTTGGTTGACACTTGGACCGTCAGGTCGAGCTTGCGCAAGGCAGCGCGGGTCACCTCCCAGTCCGGGATGGCTGACACGAAGTTGCCGCCGATGGCGAAGAACACTTTCACTTTGCCGTCTTTGATGGCCTCCAGCGCAGTCACGACATTGTGGCCATGTTCGGACGGCGGCTTGAAGCCGAAGCGGTGCTCAAGCCGATCGAGAAATTCCTTTGTCGGCATTTCGGTGATGCCGACCGTGCGATCGCCCTGGACGTTGGAATGGCCGCGTACCGGGCAAAGTCCGGCGCCCTCGCGGCCGATATGACCGCGCAGCAGCGCGAGATTGGCCAGCTGCTGCACGTTTTGTGCACCCCGCCGGTGCTGCGTGATGCCCATGCCATAGACAATGATCGCTCGTTCGGCCTGCATATAGGCGCGAGCGGCGTATTCGATGTCCTCGCGAGCGAGCCCTGACTGAGAGACGATGTCGTCCCATCGCGTCGCCCGCAGGTCGGCGGCGAGAGCCTCGATACCCGTCGTATGGCCCTTGATGAAATCCCAGTCGAGGATCGCCGGCAATTCGCCCGCGCGCGCCGCATCGTCTGCTTCCATGAGGAATTTCATGAGCCCCTTGACGACCGCGACGTCGCCGCCGACACGCACCTGATAGAGCTTGGCGCTTATCGGTGTCGACGTAAGCGTTGCCATTTCGACCGGGCTCTGGGGCGACTGGAAGCGCTCCAGTGCGCGCTCGCGGAACGGATTGAAGGACATGATGGTTGCGCCGCGCCGTGAGGCGTTGCGCAGGCTCGTCATCATGCGAGGGCTGTTCGTGCCCGGATTTTGTCCAAAGATGAAGATGCAGTCCGTCTTGTCAAAATCGGAAAGCAGGCAGGTACCCTTGCCGACACCGAGCGAGTGCGGCAGGCCGACGCTGGTAGCCTCGTGGCACATGTTTGAGCAATCGGGGAAATTGTTGGTGCCGAACTCTCGCACGAAGAGCTGGTAGAGGAACGCTGCCTCGTTCGAGGTACGGCCGGATGTGTAGAACTCGGCCATGTTGGGATCCGGCAATCCGTTGAGGTGGCGGGCAATGGTTGCAAAGGCCTCGTCCCAACCGACCCGCACGTAATGGTCGGATGCGGCATCGTAGGCCATCGGATGGGTCAGGCGTCCGACCATCTCGAGATCGAAATCGCTCCAGCTTGAAAGCTCGGCAACGGTATGGGCGGCGAAAAACTCCGGCGTGCAGCGTTTCGCCGTGGCTTCCCAGGCAACCGCCTTGCCCCCGTTCTCGCAAAATTCGAAGGATGAAGTGTGCTTGGGGTCCGGCCAGGCGCAGCCGGGGCAATCAAATCCCTCCGGCTGGTTCATGCGCCCCAGAGTGGCCGCCCCCTTGATCGGGATTCCCTGCTCGACAAGGTGTTCGCCTAGCGACTTGAGCGCTCCCCATCCGCCGGCCGGGGCATTGTAAGGACGAATGTCATTGGCCATTGGAGACGCCTCCACGAAGAGCTGAAGAATCCTGTGTGGGCAACAAGCCTTCCGGCAAGCAACATCTTTCCATCGCAGTGCTGCCGCCAGCGCTGTCGGCTATGTTGCAACGGCAGCGCTGCGGGGCGGCAACTCTCCCAGAGCTGCCAGCTGAATGGGCCGCGTGTCCGACCCACGTGGCGGGTGGCGCCAACCGACGGGATCGCTGTCGAAAGGGCGATCTGCAACATCCCTGCGATTGCCGCAACGCCAGCGATAGGGTGTCTCGCCAACGAAACGTCCGAAGACCGTGGTGAAATGGGCCTGGTTCTGAAAGCCCACACTCAGCGCCACGTCGACCAGGGTCATCTCGGTCTCGATGAGCATCTGCTTGGCACGGTCGATCCGTCGCCGCAGCAGGAATTCATGCGGGCGAATGCCGGTGGCCGCCCGGAACTGTGCGGCGAAATACATTCGGCTGAGCCCCGCCACTGCTGCCATGTCGGCGAGCGTAATCGTCTCATCGAGATGTGAATCGACGTATTCGACGACGCGCTTCCATCGCCATTTGGACAGGGCGGCCGTAGAGCGTGCCGCCGGCTCATCCGGGTCTGGCTGCGGATCTGAGCGCAGCGTGAGCAAGCGGGTTACGATGGCAAGGCGGACTGCATCGGCATAGAGGTTGCCAAATCCATCATGGCTGTCTTCGGCCGCCTCGAGCGCCCTGGAAAGACGCTGGACGACCGGATCAGAGGAGTGCCGCTCCGGGACCAGTTCGGCAAGGCCTAGGTCCCGAGGCGCGTGGAAAACATTCAGACCGTCGATCGCGCTTTGGCCTGCTTGGGCAAATTGCGCCATGGCCCCACTGGGCGCCGCCGTAGGATCAGGGTCTGCGGCCGCATTTGCATGCATCGTTAGACCGCCGCGACGGGGTTGCGGCATCGCTGCAGCGGACACCGAGAGAACCACATTCATATGAGTGAGGGGGATCGAAATCATGCGGCAGTCTGGCGCCACCGGGTAGGCGCCGTTGCCGGCGTCGAATGGGTCGAACAATGACGAGCCGACTTCAGGCTTTCGGGCCGGGCCGGCGACATGCATCGCTCGGACCATGCCGTCGCGTCGAGGAAGGACGGGCCGATCTTCTCCCGGTTGCCGATCGTAATATTCGGATGCAGACAATGAGTGGAACTGCATTGGGCCCGTGCTCCTCTAGCTTCAGAATTTTCTTCTGCTTGCTGGTCAAGGTACACGGGTGGGAAATCTGCTCCATTGAATGGCCGTCTGAATGAATCATATCATCAGCTATGCTGCGTATACGATGGTATCTACTGTTGGCGGCGGCGCCTTGGGCGCATCTGGCGACGTCGGCAAGCTTGTGCAGGGAGGTCGCCGGTGCCGTGCGACAATGATCCCACCGTGCGGTTGAACGTTGACGCCGCTGTGTAGCCGTACGGTTCTCCGACCGGTCGCCAGGTCGCGGCATCGCTGCCTGCGAACCTCAGGCTAGTCAAACCTCTGTATGATTTCGGTCTTGGCTCTACGTTCGTATGCTGGCGCCGAGATGAGATCGCGCCGGGCGACGCCGGGCGACACAGTCTCCGGGGGACACCGATGTGTCGAAAATTCCGATGGTTGCCATAGTTGACGACGACGAGGCGGTCCGCACGTCCACCGCGAATCTGATACGTTCCTGCGGCTTTGCCGCAAACCTGTTTGCCTCTGGCGAGGAACTCTTGCGTTCGCCACGGCTCGCCGACGCCTGCTGTGTCATTACCGATGTGCAGATGCCGGAAATGAACGGGTTGGAACTGCAGACGTTGCTCCTGGCACGTGGCCACACCGTTCCGGTGATTCTTATCACGGCCTATCCTGACGAACGGACCAGGCAGAACGCCCTCGCTGCAGGGGCGGCAGGCTTCTTCTACAAGCCTTTTGACGCCGCCGCCATGATTCGGTGCATCGAAGATGCGCTGAACTGGCCACGCGAAATCAAGCCGGAATGACCTCTTCGTGGTGAGCCGAGCGCTGCCACCCCCATTGCTTTCGGAGCCGAAGTCGCGTGCGTTCCAAATCGGAATTTTGCGTTCGTTCCGGGAAGATTGCCGCCAGCCTGTGCGGTTGAATTCCAGGCAGGTTTCGGCGATCGCCTGCCTAGCCCCGCTGCACAAGAGGGCGCGACTGCAGAAACATCAGCGCACATGCGCCGATGGGTGGATTGGTGATATTGATGGTGTAGCGCGCGGAAGCCATCCCAGCCCCCTCGGCATTACCGACAGTCGCGACCACGTCTCGCCTAGTGGCGGGGCTCGTTGCCAAATTAATATGCTAAGATGGCGTTGTGCCATTCCTGGGCCGTGCGGAGCAGGAATCGTGAGAGCGGATTGCTATCGTGACAGCAGGTTCCAATCCAAGCCAAACCGCGTCGACCGCTTTTGCGCCGACAGTCTATGTCATCGATGATGACGACGCTGTGCGCGATGCGCTGAGTGGGCTGTTCAGATCCGTGGGGCTGCATGTCGAACTGTTCGCCTCCGCCAGCCAATTCCTGCAGGGCAAGCTGCCGGAAACGCCAAGCTGCCTCGTGCTCGATATCCGGTTGCCCGGCGTGAGCGGCCTCGATTTCCAGGCTCATCTTGCAAAGTCGAACATTCAAATGCCCGTCGTCTTCATGACTGGACACGGGGATGTTCCGATGTCGGTGCGCGCGATGAAAGCCGGAGCGATCGATTTTCTGACCAAACCGTTCCGGGACCAGGACATGCTTGATGCGGTCTTCGGCGCGCTCGAAAACGACCGCATAAGGTGGGAATCCGACCAGGAAGCGGCGACGATATCAGCCCTGTACCAAACTTTGACCTCTCGTGAAAAGGAAGTCATGTTCTTCGTGACCAAGGGCCTAATGAACAAGCAGATCGCGGGCGAGATGGGCCTCAGCGAAATTACGGTCAAGATCCATCGCGGGCATCTCATGCGGAAGATGGCGGTGCGAACCTTGCCCGACCTGGTGCGGATTGCAGAACGGTTGGGCCTTCGAAGGGCAAATCAATAGCGATGGCAAAGTCGTCATCCGGTATCGCGCGAAAATCTATCGATCCCGCCCGCTCGCTCCAGCAGTTCTCGACCCTCCGCCGTTCGCCGGATATGACCCGGCGACGCCGCGCCGGTGTGGACGGCAGGTGCCTTGGTTCATCATTGAAAACGCTGACGGTTCATTCTTTGCTCACCCTGGTTGGCCTGGCTGCGAGACACCTTCCAGGATCGATCGCAGCTCCTCTCTGCCCCTGGCGATCCGCGACGTCAGCGTCCCCACGGGAATGCCCAGCGCCTTCCTGGCATCGGCATAGGAGAGGCCTTCGACCGCGACAAGCACGAGTGCTGCGCGTCGTTCGGGATTGATCTGCTGAAGCGCCGAGAATACGTCCACGAATACGAGCCTGTCGGCCTGTGGCGACGTCGCGATCGCATCTATCGTTTCTGAGATCGTGGTCACCGCCTGGGCATGGCGTTTGGCGCGCCGCAACTGGTCGACGAACAGGTTGTGCATGATCGTGAGCAGCCAGCGCCGAGGCGTATCGCCGGCCGTCCAGTTCGCCATCCTCGACAGCGCCCGTTCGAGGCTGTCCTGCACAAGGTCGTCGGCGGCATCGCGGTCCCGCAACAGCGCGCGCGCATAACCACGCAGCCGTGGAATCTCCGCGACGATCGCTCGCCTGCGTTCGTCAGTGATCTCGGCCGCCGCGCCGCTTGCCGAAGAAGAAGTGTCAGCCGAGCGAAAACTCGGCTGCGGCGAAACATCGGGCGGAAGTTCGAGTTGCGTCATGTTCGTGGTCATCAGGCGATGCGCAATGGCGGCGATTGCAATTTGTGATCCGGACTGAACTCGGTCGGCCGCGAACCTGACAGCCACAGCCATCCTCTGGTTCGGGACTGCACATCTGGTCTGTCAGGCATGTGCCGGCGCCTTTCCTGGCTCTAGCTGTGTCCAATCGAAGCTGTTCGGCTGGATGCTGTCGGCGCCACCATGGCGGACCCGACTGAGGCCTTCTTTTCGAAACGACTACATTCTTTCGCGAAGCAATTGTGGGCGACCCAATGCCGAGGAAGAAGATGTGTTCGCCGGAATGCTGGCCCATCACTCGGCCGGGCCGAGTGACATCCTCGCCGCAGGGGCAGGCACGTCTTCTGCACCGCCCTTCAGGTAGGTCCAATAGAGAGGAAGTCCGGTGAAGAGGAAACCGCCAGCAATGTTGCCCAAGGTCACGGGTATCTGGTTCCAGTACCACCAGTCTGCGAAGCTGATCTTGGCCCCGAGCATCATCCCCATGGGAATGACGAACATGTTGACGACGCAGTGCTCGAATCCGAGCGCGAAGAAGGCGAATATGGGCAACCAGCATCCGACGATCCTGCCGAGGGTGGACTTCGAACTCATCCCCATGACGACGCCGAGGCAGACCATCCAGTTGCAGAGCATGGCCTTGACGAAGGCGGTCACCAGTCCATCGTATCCATACGGCTCATAGGCGATCGTCTTCGCTTCGGCGAGCGCACGCAGATGATCTCCGAGCGCACTCGGCCCAACATTGCCGACATCGGTCAGGACGACATAGAACAGCCCGGCAAAGATGAGCGAACCGAGCATGTTGCCGACGAAAACCCAGAACCAATTGGCCAACATCCGGCCGACCGTCGTACGGTGAGCGAGGACGGCCAGGGGTACCAGGCCAAAATTCCCGGTCACGAGCTCGAGGCCAAGGATGATGATGATGGCAAATCCCACCGGGAAGATGAGAGCGCCGACGAGCGCGACATTTGTCTGAAGCGCACCCTCCAGGGCCATGCTCGTCGCGAAGGCAAGGAGCGCCCCGGAAAGCATTCCGCGGATCAAACGATCAGGAACGCTGTGAGCGGCCTTAGCGGCGCCGAGATCCACTATTGCCCGCACGATTTCGCGCGGCGAGAGGCTGTCGTTCATGATCGCTATCCTTCTGCGCCGAGCAGGCTGGTTCCGCATTTCAGCGCCGCAAGGCGCGGCAACTGCGGTCTGGCTGAAGGGATCGCTACTGTCGTCGTGGCCAGAAAGCGCGCTGCGATACCCATGACGTCTCCCATGCGTTGCCAACCAGGACCGAATGGCAGGCTGATTGTCACTGCAGGGATGAATAGCCGACGGCACTTCGCGGCGACATTCTACGGAGGGTAACCGGATTACGCACTTGATTTAGGCCAGACATTCCTTGGTATGTCTTGTCGGCCAAGCAACTGAAGCGCTCGCTCAGCTAGATAACGATGTCGCCGCTGGCAATTCCGTAAATGCCAACGAGGCAACCAATTGCCGCAGCCGCCAACACTATCCATTCTACGCCGACCAACACTTGCTTGTTCTGTTCCCGTCTGACCTGAACATAGAGCAGCGTACCGGGTGCGTAGAGAATAGATGACAGCAACAGAAATTTCAGGCCGCCTGCGTAGATCATGAACGCAACATACAATGTGGCAATGCCAGCCACGATCAAGTCGCGGGATCGCTGTGCGGGTTGGGTTCCATAAGTCTCTCGGCGTAAAGCCAGAAGGAAGCCGTATCCAGCCACGAGCAGGTAAGGAATTAACACCATTGCACTGCTCAGCTTCACCATGAGCGCGAACGCATCCTGCGAGAAAAGCGTGCTTATAACGAAGACTTGAATGACGATATTGGTCAGCCACAGCGCGGCGGCCGGGACTTTGTTGGCATTTTCACGCGCAAAAATCCTTGGCATGTCGCCGCTCTTTGCGGCCGCGAACAGCACCTCGACACAGATCAACGACCAGGCGAGATAAGCGCCTAGCACAGAAACAATCAGCCCTACGCTGACGAAAACCGCGCCCCAAGTACCGACGACGGCCTCGAGAACGGAAGCCATGGATGGCTGCCTCATTCCCGCGATTTCCGCCTGTGTAAGTACGGCATACGGCAGAAGCGTCACCAGTACCAGCAGGAACAAAACGGCGACGAAACCGACGATCGTCGCCCGGCCGACATCGGAGCGTTCCTTGGCATAGCGAGAATAGACGCTTGCTCCTTCAATCCCAATGAACACAAAGATTGTGACCAGCATGGTCGCTCGGATTTGCTCAAAGAGACCGCTTCGCGATGCCAGCTCTCCGCCCCATAGGTTGCTGACGAAGATGTTCGCCTTGAACGTTCCGGCCAGAATGAAAATGAAGGTAAGGATGGGAATGACTTTTGCGACCGTAACAACGGTGTTGATGACGGCAGCTTCTTTGATCCCGCGCAGGATCGTGAAGTGGAACAGCCAGAGTGCGATCGACGAGACCACCACTGCCGGGACCGTGTCACCGTTGCCAAAAACCGGGAAGAACGCGCCGAGCGTCGACTTGATCAGAACCCAATATGAGACGTCGGCAATGCAGGCAACCAACCAATAGCCAAACGCAGAAAGGAAACCAGCGTAGTCACCGAAGCCGGCTTTTGCGTAGGCAAAGATGCCGGCATCGAGTTCTGGCTTGCGCTCCGCGAGCGCCTGAAAGACGCGGGCCAACGTATACATCCCGGTCCCGGCGATACACCAGGCGATGATTGCGCCGACTGGTCCGGTTGCGTTGCCGAAGGTACGAGGCAGCGAAAATATGCCGGCGCCGATCATTGATCCGACCACCATCGCCGTTAGCGCCGCGAGCGAAAGCTTCTGCGAGGTCTGGGATGCCATGGCCGCGTCTCGAGCCGGTCGTCAATTGCACAAGCGAAATCCGTCCGAATTGCTAAACCGGTCCAGGTCGCTCACCCGATGCTGCATCGGAGAAAGTCACAAGTCCAGCCGATGTAACTCCACTGCGGCGGTGTATTGCGTCGAGGCTCCGAAATAGAGACGCGATGCACAGGAATGAGACTCTCAGCTAATTTCACGACCACGCCAAAAGCATAGGGTTTGGTTTGTACTGAAATTCCAGCCCGCTCGTTGGCTCACGCACAGATGATTTCCGATCACTCGGGAGAGGCACGTGGCAAGTAAGTCCGAGCAGAAGCTGTCCTTGTTCGCCCTGATCGCAATGGTTGTCGGATCGATGATCGGGGCCGGTATCTTCAATCTGCCCGGCAGGTTCGCCACCGCGACGGGCCCGTTCGGCGCCATCATCGCCTGGATGATAGCCGGAACCGGCATGTACATGCTGGCCCGGGTGTTCCAGGCGCTGGCCGAGAAGAAACCCGATATCGATTCCGGCGTCTTCGCCTATGCCAAGGCGGGCTTCGGCGACTATATGGGCTTCCTCTCGGCGTTCGGCTATTGGCTCGGAAGCTGCCTCGGAAACGTCTTCTACTGGGTGTTGATCGGATCGACGCTCGGGCGCTTTTTCCCCGAGATTTTCGGGGATGGCAGCACCGCGACCGCGATCATCGTCTCGCTGGTCGGCATCTGGGCCTTCCATTTCATGATCCTGCGCGGCGTCGAGCAGGCCACCTTCATCAATAGCGTCGTGACGGTCGCGAAGATCGTACCGATCATCGTGGCGATCCTCGCCATGGCGTTCGCGTTCAACTACACGCAATTCTCAGAGAACTTTCTCGGCGGCGTGGGCATGCCGGAAAAGAC
This sequence comes from Mesorhizobium sp. P2_C7, assembly GCF_056404515.1. Classification (NCBI taxonomy): domain Bacteria; kingdom Pseudomonadati; phylum Pseudomonadota; class Alphaproteobacteria; order Hyphomicrobiales; family Phyllobacteriaceae; genus Mesorhizobium; species Mesorhizobium sp. P2_C7. The sequence goes on from NZ_JBFUDW010000011.1 coordinate 82,364, forward strand.
CCTGCTGGCGCAGGTGCGCGACACCATGCTGATCACCGTTTTCGTCTTCCTCGGCATTGAGGGAGCGAGCGTGTATTCGCGCTTCGCAGAGAAGCGTTCGGATGTCGGCACCGCCACCATTCTGGGTTTTGTCGGCGTCACGGGCCTGATGGTAGCCATCACCCTTCTGCCCTACGCCACGGCTACGCGTGCGGCCATCGCCGGAGTCCAACAGCCCTCGCTTGCCGGCGCGCTCGAACTGGTCGTGGGACATTGGGGCGCGGTGTTCATTTCCATCGGCGTGCTGGTGTCAGTGCTCGGCGCCTATCTCGCCTGGTCGCTGATCTGCGCCGAGGTACTGTTCGCCGCGGCGAAGTCGCAGGACATGCCCAAGCTTTTCGCGGCGCAGAACGGCAACCGGGTTCCCGCCAACGCGCTTTGGCTGACCAATATCGTCGTCTCGCTATTCGTCATCTCAACCTATTGGTCGCGTGACGCCTTCAACTTCATGCTCGACATGACAAGCGTGACGGCGCTGCTGCCCTACCTGTTGGTCGCGGGCTATGGCGTGCTGATCGCCCGCCGCGGCGAGGGGTACGAGACCTCGCCTGGTCAGCGCGGGCGCGACCAGTTATTCGCCTGGATCGCCGTCGTCTACACGCTTGTCATGTTTCTGGCCGCCGGCTTGAAATACGTCCTGCTGGTGGCGGTGCTCTTCGTGCCGGGAACCGTCCTGTACCTCTGGGCGCGGCGCGAACAGAACGCGCGGATCTTCACATCGGTCGAACTCATCATCTTCGCCGTCACACTGGTCGCTGGACTCGCCGGTTTCGTCGGCCTGTTGACCGGCGCAATTACACCTTGACGAGAAAGGCACAAGTCATGGCGATGGAAACGAAATTCGGCGTGCATTCCGAAGTAGGGCAGCTTCGCAAGGTCATGGTCTGCGCGCCCGGCCGCGCCCATCAGCGCCTGACGCCCACCAATTGCGACGAACTGCTGTTCGATGATGTGCTGTGGGTCGACAACGCCAAGCGCGACCATTTCGACTTCATGACCAAGATGCGCGACCGCGGCATCGAGGTGGTGGAGATGCATAACCTCCTCGCCGAGACTGTTGCCGTCCCCGAGGCGAAGAAATGGATCCTCGACAATCAGGTGGTGCCGAACCAGGTGGGCCTAGGCCTCGTCGACGAGGTGCGCTCCTATTTGGAGGGGCTCTCCAACCGCGATCTGGCGGAGACGCTGATCGGTGGTCTCTCGACCCATGAATTCCCTGAATCCATCGGAGGCGAACAGCTTGAGCTGATCCGTGACGCGGCCGGGGTGAACGAGTATCTACTGCCGCCGCTGCCGAACACGCTCTACACCCGCGACACCACCTGCTGGATCTATGGCGGCGTCACGCAGAACCCGCTCTACTGGCCGGCGCGGCATGAGGAGACCATCCTCACCACCTCGATCTACAAGTTCCATCCCGACTTCGCCGGCAAGGTGAATGTGTGGTGGGGCGACCCGACCAAGGATTGGGGCCTCGCCACGCTCGAGGGCGGCGACGTCATGCCGATCGGCAAGGGGAATGTTCTGATCGGTATGAGCGAGCGCACCTCGCGTCAGGCCATCAGCCAGCTCGCTGCGACGCTGTTCGAGAAGGGCGCGGCCGAGCGCGTCATCGTCGCGGCGATGCCGAAACTGCGCGCGGCGATGCATCTCGACACGGTGTTCACCTTTGCCGACCGCGACTGCGTGCTGCTCTACCCCGATATCGTCAATGGCATCGAGGCGTTCTCCTACCGGCCGGACGGCAAGGGCGGCGTCGAACTGCATAAGGACAAAGGCACCTTCGTCGAGACGGTGCGCGACTCGCTCGGTCTCAAAAGGATGCGTGTTGTTGAGACCGGCGGCAATGCCTACGTCCGCGAGCGCACCCAATGGGATAGTGGCGCAAATCTGGTCTGTGCATCGCCGGGCGTCGTGTACGCCTATGACCGCAACACCTATACAAACACGCTGCTGCGAAAGGAGGGCATAGAGGTCATTACCATCATCGGCGCGGAACTAGGCCGCGGTCGTGGCGGCGGCCACTGCATGACCTGTCCGATAATCCGTGATCCGGTGGATTACTGACAAGAGAGCGTTCCCGGAGATCGGAGATGGGCGCCACTCGTGCAGCAATTCCGGTTAGGCAATCGACGATGAGCGGCGCATCCACGAGCGGAACCGATCACCAGCATCAAGCGGCCTCCCTGCGTTCAAAATGGGGTTGGTTTTTGGCGTTGGGCATCGGCCTGGCGTCGGCTGGAGTGCTGGCCGTGGCGCTGCCGGTGGTTTCCACATTCGCGGCAAGCGTTGTCCTTGGAATCGTCCTTTCGCTCGCGGGCATTGTGAAGATGGTTCAATCCCTGCGAGTCAAGGAGTGGAGCGGATTCATCTGGCAAGAGCTCACGGGCGCGGTCGAGCTGGTCGGCGGCATCCTTATATACTTCGATCCCTTCAAGGGCGCTCTGGCGATCACGCTTCTGATCGCCTTGGTATTTCTGGTGCAGGGCATCCTGCAAGTCGCCCTCGCGTTCCGGGTGCGCGATCAAGATGGTTGGCAGTGGTTCGGAGTATCGGGCCTGGTCGCCCTTGCCGCTAGTGCGACGCTCGCATTGAAGTTGCCCTATACCAGCATTTACACACCAGGTACGGTCGCTGGCATTTCCCTCCTTGTCGCCGGTGGCGCCTACATTGCCATTGCCCTGACGATGCGTAGAGCCCGGTCATGAAGGCGCCGTGCGAAACATCCGAGCGACATCGTCCGGTCGCGAGGCGGCGATGGATCAGCCGCGCTTCTTGGGCATGCTTGATGGCTGCTGGCTTGGGGGGCGCCGGACCACCTTTCATCAGTTCGATTTCATTCGCCCAGCAACCTGGCGGAACGCAGGCCCCGCCGCCCGCTGTCGTCGTCGAGAAGATCGAGGTTCAGCGGGTCAGCACTCCCGTGCAGTTTACCGGTCGCGTGGAAGCGATAGAGGCAGTCGACATCCGGGCGCGTGTCACCGGCTTTCTGCACTCCGTCGATTTCAAGGGTGGACAAGCGGTAAAGGCTGGGGAAACTCTGTTCGAGATCGAGCCGGATCAACTCAATGCCCTGGTTGCGTCGGCACGGGCGCAGGTGGCGCGTGCCGAGGCAACACGAATATCGGCCGAACGGAGCCTGGCGCGCAACCAGGATCTGTTCGCCCGAAGAACGATCTCACAGGCCGCTCTAGACGAGGTCCAGGCGGCATTCGATGTCGCTGCCGCGGACGTGCAGGTTGCCCAGGCGTCCCTGACTACCGCCGAACTCAACCTGTCCTATGCTCGTATCACTGCCCCGATCTCCGGCAACATCGGCCGCGCGACGTTCACGACCGGCAATCTGGTCGGATCGGATTCCGGTGCGCTGGCACGCATAGTCGGCCTGGACACCGTCCGCGTGGCTTTCGCTGTGACCGAAGGGTTGCTTGTGACGATCCGGCAGCAGGAGGCGACGAGCGGCAGTAACGTCGATCCGAGCACATTGAAACTTTCGCTGCGTCTTGCGAACGGGACGGACTACGACACGCCCGGTCGAATCGAATTTATCGAGAACGAGATCGACCCGCAGACTGGGACGGTCGCGGCCCGCGCGGTTTTCCCCAATCCTCGCCATATCCTTCTGCCGGGACAGTTCGTCACCCTCTACGTGCGGGAGAAAGACGCGCCCAGCTTGCCGATAGTACCTCAGGCAGCGGTGCTGCAGGATCGCGAGGGGCGCTTCGTCTATCTGCTCGGCAAGAGCAACACCGTCTCGCAACGGCGCATCGACACGGGCGCACGCGTCGACAATGGCTGGGCGGTCACCATTGGCCTCAGCGGCGGCGAGCAGGTCGTCGTCCAGGGAATCCAGCGTCTTGTCGAAGGCATGACAGTTCAGCCGAGCCAAGGCCAGCCCGTTGGCGATGGCCAATGATCTCCGATCTGTTCATCACCCGGACCCGGCTGGCGATTGTCTTGTCGATCGTCATTTCGATTGCAGGCGCGATCGCCATTTTTTCGCTGCCGGTGCAGCAATATCCAGAGATCACGCCGCCCACCGTCAGCGTCTCGGCCATCTATCCCGGCGCGAGTGCGGAAGTAATAGCCGATGTCGTCGGCGGGCCTCTGGAGACGGCCATCAATGGCGTCCCCAACATGATGTACATGTCGTCGACAAGTTCGAATGCCGGGCAATATTCGCTGTCCGTGACGTTTGAAGTCGGCACGGATCCAGACATTGCGCAGGTCAATGTGCAGAACAGGGCGCAACTGGCGATTTCTCAATTGCCGGCCGCGGTCACCCAGCAAGGCGTGTCGGTGCGGTCGAGATCGCCCGATTTCGTGCTTGGCATCGCCTTCTATTCTCCGGACGGCAAGCTCGACGTGCTGCAGATCACCAATTTCACCTCGACAACGATCGCCGATGCGCTCTCGCGTGTCACCGGTGTCGGCGAGGCTTCCGTCGTCGGCGCGTCCGAATACTCGATGCGCATATGGATGGATCCGGCACGCATGGATGCGCTCGGCATAACGGCCGATGACGTGGCCACCGCCATTCAGCGGCAGAACATCCAGGCCTCGCTTGGCCAGGCCGGGGCCCCACCGGCGCGGGAAGGCACCGAGCTGCAATATACGCTCGTGGCCCGCGGCCGCCTCATGAGCACGGATGAATTCGGGGCCATCGTCGTGCGCACCGGCGAGGCCGGAGCGATCGTACGGTTGCACGACATCGCCCGCATCGAACTCGGCGCGCGCAATTATTCATCGAGCGCGAGCTTCGCCGGGCATGACACGGCGATGCTTCAGATAAACCAGGCGCCGGGAGCCAACGCGATCCAGACCGCCAACGCCGTGCTCGCCGAGCTAAAGCGTCTTGCACCCACGTTTCCGCCCGGCCTCCAGTACCAGGTCGTCTACGACGCGACACGGTTCGTCCGTACGAGCCTCTCGCTCATCGTGCGGATCCTCGGCGAGGCTTTCCTGATCGTGCTCGTCGTCACCTATCTGTTCTTGCAGGACTGGCGGGCCACCCTGGTCTCGGCGCTGGCCATGCCCGTCGCAATGCTGGGCGCCATCGCCATCCTGCTGGCGTTCGGATATTCGATAAACTCGATCTCGCTGCTAGCCCTGGTGCTGGCGATCGGACTGGTCGCCGACGACGCCATCCTTGTCGTCGAGAACGTCAAGCATGTCATGGAGGAAGACCCCGAGGTCGAAACCGCGGCGGCCGCTCGCAAGGCGATGGGGCAGATCACGGGGCCGATCATTTCCACCACGCTCGTCCTCCTCGCCGTGGTGATCCCGACAGCTTTCCTATCCGGCATAAGCGGGCAGCTTTACCGTCAGTTCGCGGTCACCTTGTCGGCGGCGCTGGTTATCTCGTCCGTAGTCGGCCTCACGCTCAGCCCGGCGCTCAGCGCGATCCTGCTGAGGCGCGGCCAGAGCGGATACCGGCGCGGTCCGCTTGGCTGGTTCGCGCGCTTCATGAACGCGACGCGCGTCGGCTATGGTCGGCTGGTCGGTTTCCTGGTGCGCCTGTGGATCATACCGCTCGCCGCGCTTGCCGCCTGCTTCCTGGGTGCCTTCCTGCTGTTCAGCAGTCTTCCCGCTACTTTCCTCCCGGACGAGGACCAGGGCGCCCTGTTTGTCGATATCCAGCTTCCGAATGCCGCCTCGCTCGATCGCACGAGGGCGATTGTCGGCGAGGTTCAACGGACTCTGTCGGCAACGAAAGGCGTCGAAAACGTCATTTCGGTCGCAGGCTTCAGCATCGTGCAGGGGACACAATCTCCCAACGGAGCGATGGTGGTTGCGGCGCTGGATCCTTGGGATCAGCGCAACACGCCGGATCTGCGGCTGGACGCCATCCTCGCAAGATTGCGTGCGCAATTCTCAACCATTCCGGGCGCCAATGTTGCAGTCTTTTCGCCACCGGCCATTTCCGGCATCGGGGCGGTCGGTGGGCTCGATCTGCGCCTCCAGGCTTTGCAGGGCCAGCCGCCGGAGGAGATCGCGGCGGTGGTCCGTGCATTCGTTTCGGAGATCAACCAGGCGCCGGAGATCGGCGGTGTGGCGACTACCTTCAGCGCCGATGTGCCGCAGATTTATGTCGATGTCGACCGGACCCGCGCGGAAGCGCTTGGAGTGAGCGTGTCCGACATCTATTCGACGATCGGCGCCAGCTTTGGGTCTCGTTACGTGAACGATTTCACGCTGCAGGGGCGAGTTTTCCAAGTCAACCTGCAGGCTGACGCCGAGCATCGCGGGGACGCCGAGGATATCCTCAATCTCCATGTTCGCAGCCGGACGGGTGCGATGGTGCCGCTCAGGGCGGTGGTGTCGACCAGCACTGTGCTCGCGCCCTTCGTCATCTCCCGCTACAACCTCTCGGTAGCGGCACAGATCAACGGCCAAGTCGCGCCAGGCGGCAGTTCCGGGGCAGCGATGGATGCCATCGAACGCGTCGCGGCCCAGGCGCTGCCGGCCGGCTATGGCTACGAGTGGTCCGGCCTGTCGTTCCAGGAACGGCGCAGCGCCGGACAGGAGACCATGATCTTCGGACTGGCCTTCCTGTTCGCCTATCTGTTCTTGGTAGCGCAGTACGAAAGCTGGATGCTTCCAATCGCCGTAATTCTGTCCCTTGGAGCCGCCTTGTTCGGCGCCACTGGGGCGCTCATGCTTTTCGGACTGCAAAACAGTCTTTATGTGCAGATCGCCATCGTGCTGCTCATCGGGCTGGCGTCGAAGAACGCCATCCTGATCGTCGAATTCGCCAAGGAACGCCGCGAGGAGGGGCAACCGATCGACGAAGCGGCAAGACTTGGCGCCGAGCAGCGGTTCCGTGCCGTGATGATGACGGCTCTGTCTTTCATTCTGGGCATTATTCCACTGGCGGTGTCCACCGGCGCAGGAGCCGGCGCGCGCCAGGCGGTGGGTGTCACAATCTTTGGCGGCATGCTGGCCGCAACGACGATCGGCCTTTTCATCATCCCGGCCTTATTCGCGGCGATCCAGCATATTGCGGAGTGGGCCACTGTCCGGCCGAAGGCAGGGATCGACACCAATGAGGGAGTCCAGCAATCGGGGAGGGAGCCATGACTGCCTATGAGAATGGAACCGCATCGACCTTGCCACCCACATCGGTTCGTCTTCTCCTTGGCCTCGTGCTGATTGTCGGGGGCATATTCGTCTTGGGTGACGTTGCGCTGGCTACCGTGATCAGCGCCATTGTCATTGGTGTTACGGCCATCGTCGTGGGTGCGTTCGAGATGATGCACGCCTTCTGGATGAAGGGATGGGGCGGCTTCATATGGCAATTCCTCCTCGGCATCCTGTATATTGTTTTTGGTGCCATGGTGGTGAGGCAGCCTGTGTCAGGCGCCCTTGTCCTGACCTACGTCCTCGGACTGCTGCTTGTGGCCTCGGGCATCGTGCGCCTCTTTGTCGGCGTCAGGCACTGGAGCGACGTCGGCTGGGCGATGGTTCTGTCCGGAGCATTCGGATTTCTGGCTGGACTTGTTGTCCTGACTGGATGGCCCACGACCGGCCTTTGGGTGCTTGGATTCTTGCTGGGTATCGACCTCATTTCGCATGGCATTGCCTGGCTGACAAACGGCTGGGTATCTGCGGCCAAGACAGCGTGAATTCTCGCGGCGGCCGGGCTCGCGGATTTGATCGCTGGGCGGTGCTGCGTTGCGGGCCGCGGATCGGTCCGTCAATGCAGATGGTGCTCGCATTGTTCGATGGGGTTGGATCGGGTTACCCGATTTAAGCGAGATCGACCACGCCGGTCATTGCGCCTGGAGCCGAAGAAGCAAACGGCTCAGACGCTCAGACGGGGCAGCGGTCTGCACCTCGTTCATATGCCAGTTCGATGGTCCGTTTTTGACACCAGCTCTCACTTCGCTCGGGCAGTATCCGAACTCGCGTCTAAAAGCCCGGCTGAATTCAGCGCCATCACCGAAGCCGTGTTCGTCAGCAATGTCGAGAATTCGACGGCGGTCATTCGGATCAGCGAGCGCTGCATGGGCCGCCAGGAGCCGCCGATGCTGGATGTAGTGCACGATCCCTCCGGAAGCCTCGAACAGTCGGTAGAGACGTGAACGCGAAATACCGAGTCCGCGTGTCAAACGCTCGGTGCCGAGATCCGGTTCAAACAGATGAAGTTGCACGAATCGACGGGCGCGCTCGATCAAGGTGGCGGAAATCGGATCATGGGCTTCGGCGAGATGGTCAGAGCATGGCGCGATGCAACCCTGTAGCATCGCTCTGGTCGCACCGAGCAAGCCAGGAAGATCGCCAACATTAATCGTAGGAAGCCTCTGGGCGAGGCTGGCCAGATAGTCGGCAAGCAGCGTCCCCATGCCTCCACCGAGAACGGTGAACTCGGCCATGTCGAGACCCCACCCCATGTCACGGCAGAAGTCGCGGGGTACGAAGAGCAACAGCATTTCGCTGTCTGTAACGCTGCCCTCGAAGACCCGGCCAAGCGAATGCACCTGCACCGATCCGGCCTCTCCGTCGAAAGACCTGGATGGAGTGGTCGTCTGCGATCTGCCGTCCCGGATAAGGGTCACCAACCAATGATCGATGGGGTCCCGGCGAATGCGACCCGCCAGGCTGGTAAAATCCAAGCCATTGGTGCTGATCTGAGCCAGGGCAAGATCGCCTAGGTCCCAGAGAAGCTGCGTGCCGGCGAAACCCGCCGCAGTATCGCTCGGCTCGACAAAGTCGAGCATAGTCGCGAAGTTCTGGCGCCATGCCGCAAACTGGTCGCTCGGAGGCAGTTCCCGAGTCGAGAATTCAAAGCAGGGAACCGGAACGCGTTCCGGGACAACCGGACGCAGATCATTCTTGGGAGCGACCGCTGCTGCTTGAGGCAACGGCTCGGCGAAGTCGACCGAAAGCGCCCTCGCTGCGTTAGCGGTCACAATCGGACCTCCTAACGGGCGCAAGCCCTGACCGGGCCAGATTTCCCGCTCAGGGTCTTCAACAACCAGTCCACAACGTCGGCACGCCGAAAGCAAAGATACATTAGGGATGCGTTATGCGCACCCCTCTTCGCGCAGCCCGCGACTGTCGGCAAGAGCACTCTCATCAGAGATATCTTTCAAAGACAAGAATATCTCCCCGCAAGTGCCAATCTAAACCGGTTTTTCCGGTTGTACAAGGTAGTTGGATTTCGACGCCCCCGCCTGGCCGTGAAGCATAGTTAATACCGCTAAGAAGCACCGGATCTTTCGACAGGACCTCCGGACAGCAGCGCAGCAATCCAGCGTGTCGAGTGTTGGTGCATGCAACATGTGACTACAACAATCAGAATTGGGACGCCGATGAAAGCCCCGGGCAAACCCCATAAAAAGCTCCAGAAGAAGATGGCAAACATCACGGCAAAGGGCGAGATCGCCAGCGATGCGCCGGTCAGGGATGGCTCCAGATAACTGCCGATAACGAACTGAATGGCGTTCAGGCCGAGGAACACAATCAGGGCCAACTGCCACGACCCGGACTGCGCGACAGCGAACAAGGTCGGAAAGATTGTAGCCACCAACGGTCCGACGAACGGAATATAGTTCAGCGCAAAAGCGATCGCCGCCCAAGCGCTTGCGAGTTCGAGCCCGGCAGCCAAGGCAAACCCCCACACGACCAAGCCCGTCAGGTCGTGTCTGTCATTTCTGCCTTGTCGTCTGTTGAGCGCAACGGTCGCAATCTCCGGAACGGAAGTGCTCACGGTCGAGAAAGAAGCCAAGCTCAAATTCCTGCCGGAAGCCTCAACGGCAGCGGCCGGCATGGACTGGCCGAAAACCATCCGCACGGGCCACGCAAGCGTTGGAGAAGGTGCGCAGGCGCCCACTCCTGCTCGCACAAACCGGAGCAAACTCTCGAGTACAGGCTATCGGCTGGGGCGGCCGCGATATGCGACACTGGCCATTGCTCACCACCTGGAATCCTTGGGCGCGAGCCATGCACGCGTTGCCAAATGTCTGCAGCCTTTCGCCTCGTCGACCGCAAACGGGGGCATGCTGGAAGGTGCAGGCCTGGGGTCGCGGGGGAACAGGACGAGGATGATCGACGGCGACTGTGCATGCCGACAACAATGCAGCGACCAGCAAGCACGTGCTCGGGCGGGCAAACAGGCGTTGCACCTGGTTCATCTCACTTCTCTTTCGGATCGCCCTCGACGCCTGGCTCCCCCTACGGCAAATGCAATGCACGCGGTAAGGACGAGGCCGCCTAACAATCCTGCGATGCCAACCCCGACAAGGATTGCCGGGGTAAGGACGCCAACGCCTTGCGCCGTGGCGTCCACCGCGCCTTCCACCTTTCCGACAATACGGGCGACGCCTGGCAGCTGTCCGGCCAGCCAGGTCAGAGCCAGTCCGCCGATCGCGCCCGTCAAGGCATCGGCTTTTGCGCCCAGACGAAGACCCGTCCATCGCCCCAGAGCGAGGCCGGCCGCTGCACCACAGATGACCTCTATGGCGAGTACGACAGCAGTCTCGAATGCGCCCATCGTTCTGTCCACGTTGCTAGGCGATCGGCTCACGCGATTCCTGAGCGGCGTTGAATCTTATGCGGCTTTGGACGCCTGACTAAGCGCCTCACGAAGGATCTGCTCCTTCGTCTCGTCCAGCGATGTCTTGAGTACGACGCCACCAAATCCCTTGATTGCGCTCAGCACCTTATCGGCGGTCATTCCGTGAACGAGCACAAACAATGCAGCATTTCCCGGCTGCAAGGTGGCCGACAGATCCTTCATGAAAGCATCGTTTATTCCGACGTCAGTCAGTGCGCCGCCAAGCGCGCCGGAAGCGGCGCCAATCGCCACACCGTCTTGGTCGCGATCACGGCGTCGCCGATGTTGATGAGGTATTCCTTCTGCAATGCAAACAGGCGCTGGCGCACCTCTTCAGCCTTGGCTTCGGAGGGGTAGACTATGACGACCAGGTCGGACATGGGGCCTCCACTGCGAAAATCGATGGGATCGAGATGCGCTCACAAGATTGCGGGATGCCATTTTAGGTCTCTACCAAAGCGAAGAAATTAGCCGGGAATCCCAGGCCTTTGCGGTCCGTCCCTTTTTGATTGCAGCCCAAGACGACAGAACGGCTTCGACTGGCGCCCGATCACCGCAGGCAGTTACTTCATCTCAACGGTACACAGCCGTCATCCGGAGGTCTGCATGAAGTGGCATTGTCTGATCGGGCTTCCGCGAAGGGGGAGAGCGCATTGGGAATTCGGACAAGAACAGAGCACCGCTGGATGACATCAGAAGATGGAAGTGGGTTTCCTGACCTGTTCTTCTTGGCCAAACAGGTCATGCGTCGCCCTGCGAGCATTGCGGCGGAGCAAGATACGAAACGCGATCACCTGCATGGCGCCTCGAAGACTCGCCCGTGCCGATCCCGGTATCGACAATATCCGCGACGGTCGGCCGCCGCTCCGATCAAGGTGCCCGCGACGGCCCCGATTGCACCGCCAACGACCGCATTTCGCACGTCGTTGCCGCCAGCTGCCGTTCCGAGCGCGGCGCCGCCAACCCCCCCGATCACAGCGCCTTTTTCCGCGTTGGTGCAGCCTGTCAAACCTGAGGCGACCGCAAGCGCAAGAGCCAATTTCCTCACAATGGTCTCCTCGTAGCTACCTGGCAATCTTCAGCGATGGCGCACCAGGATGGGGCGGAAAGCGCAGTGCGTTAGGGCCATCGTCTTCATTCGCAGCTGTCAGCCTTTCATGAGTGCCCCAACGAACCCGGCCAACACAATCAGGACAAGACCTCCCAGCAGCCCTGCTATTCCCGCTCCGATCAACATGGTCGGCGTCAGGCCATCGGCGTGGTGGCCGATGAGGGGCCCGACACCTGGAATCCGGGCGGAGGGCCATACAAAAAGCAGACCGCCAATGCCGCCGATTATGCCGTCGGCTGTCCTGCCAAGGCTGAAACTTGGCACCCGGCGGCCGAGCGCAATTCCGCTTGCAGCGCCGCAGACGAACTCTATGACCATGATTGCCACGGCCGTCATGGCTACGCGTCCAGGAATTTAGAGAGCTCCACCATAGAACCCCACAATGCCGATTCTAGCGGACGAGCGACGTCTTGAGCCGCGCCGCCATATTTTCTGATCTCCATCAGGATTTCGCAATCATGATGAGGACGATGGTCGAGTTGCCGTACACCTTATCCGAGCGGGCGCGCGAAGAAATTAGCTGAGAATCCCGTGGTTGAGCTCTACGTCTCATTGTGGGGCGGCAACACAACTCACTGCCTTCGTCGATCCGTACAGCGATCTGAAATGTGTTGGTCCGGCGCCGGTATCAGGCTATCTTGTCGGCGTGTATGCAGGGTACGAGTTTTGCACTCATGGATGGATAGGTTCCGTGAACAAAGACTCTCTCGAAGCTACAAGTGTGACCGATTTTCGCCAGAAACGGCGATCCGAGTTGCTGACTTTCTTCGTCCTAGCTTTTGGCATTTGGCCGATTGCAGCAGTTGGCGCGGTCGGCGGATACGGTTTCCTCATCTGGATGTGGCAGATTGTCTTCGGCCCGCCGGGACCTCCCCACGGCTTGCATTGAGGGTCGGCGATGGACCACGCCCGCAATCTGAGCCGCCGCAATTTTCTGCAAGGCCGCACCGTTCCGGCCTTGGGCATCCGGCCTCCAGGCATGTCGAACCATGGTCTTGATACCTGCACGGGCTGCGCAGCCTGCGTCGATGCTTGCCCGACAGGCATCATTTCTCTCGTTCACGCCTTTCCGGCTCTCGATTTCACCGTCGGAGAATGCACCCTTTGCGGTGAATGCGCGAAGGCCTGCCCGGAGCCCGTGTTCAGCACAGACACGCCGCGAAGATTCGCGCATGCGGTCGCCATATCCGCGTCCTGCTTTGCGAAGTCAGGCATCGCCTGCCAGTCATGCCTCGACGCCTGTCCCGAGCAGGCGATACACTTCCGGCCACGCATTGGCGGTCCCTTTCTTCCAGAACTGAACGAGGACGCCTGCAGCGGATGCGGGGCGTGCATCCGCGTTTGTCCCGCCAGCGCGATCGGCGTGAGTGAACGGGCCAGGGACGACATCCATGCCTGAGGATCGGCGCTACCATCACATATCGAGCGCAGTCGTCTCGGTGCTGCCGACGAGGGGGATGATGTCGCGGCGCAGCTGTCAGCGATGCGCGATGTCGAGGTCTATGCACATGAAGGCGGCAAGATCGTCGTCGTCATCGAGGGCACGAGCACAGGGGCGATGGGCGACTATCTCACCCGAATCGCGCTGCTCGACGGGGTTATTGCTGCGAACATGGTGTTCGAACATATCGAGGCCGAGGAGGGCACCGGGCAATGACGTTCGAATTGACGCGGCGCGATATCCTGAAAGCCCATGCCGCGGGCATAGCCGCGGCGACCGCGGGGATTGCGCTCCCTGCATCCGCCCAGCCCGTTCCCGGCGGCGTGAGCGCGCTTGAAATCAAATGGTCCAAGGCCCCCTGCCGTTTCTGCGGGACCGGATGCGGTGTCATGGTCGGCGTCAAGGAGGGCCAGGTCGTCGCGACCCACGGCGATATGCAGGCCGAAGTTAACCGCGGCCTGAACTGCGTCAAAGGGTATTTCCTGTCCAAGATCATGTATGGCGCCGATCGGCTGACCACGCCGCTTTTGCGCAAACGCAACGGCGTGTTCGACAAGGAAGGCGAGTTCGAGCCGGTCTCCTGGGACGAGGCTTTCGACGTGATGGCCCAAAAGTGCAAGCAGGTGCTGAAGGATAAAGGGCCGACGGCAATCGGCATGTTCGGCTCCGGCCAGTGGACGATCCATGAAGGCTATGCCGCGACCAAGTTGATGCGGGCCGGCTTCCGCTCCAACAATCTCGATCCCAATGCCCGTCACTGCATGGCGTCCGCCGCCTACGCTTTCATGCGGACATTTGGCATGGACGAGCCGATGGGTTGCTACGACGATTTCGAGGCCGCCGATGCGTTCGTGCTGTGGGGTTCGAACATGGCCGAAATGCACCCGATCCTGTGGACGCGGCTGGCGGACCGGCGGCTCGGCCACCCGCATGTGAAGGTCGCGGTGCTGTCGACCTTCACGCATCGCAGTATGGATCTGGCCGACGTGCCGATCATATTCAAGCCGGGTACGGATCTTGTCATCCTCAACTACATCGCGAACCACATCATCACGACGGGTCGCGTCAATGAGGCATTCGTGCGCGACCACACCACCTTCATGAAGGGCGCAACCGATATTGGCTATGGTCTCAGGCCTGAACATCCGCTGGAGATAGCCGCGACCGGCGCGGCCAACGCCGGCAAGATGGAGCCCATCGACTTCGATGAATTCAAGGCGTTCGTGTCGGACTACACGCTCGAAAAGACGGTTGAACTGACCGGCGTGGAAAGAGAATTCCTCGAGGAGCTTGCAGAACTCTATGCAGACCCCAGTCGCAAGGTCATGTCGCTCTGGACCATGGGATTCAACCAGCATGTCCGCGGCGTGTGGGCCAACCAGATGGTCTACAATATTCATCTGCTGACCGGAAAAATCTCCGAGCCCGGTAACAGCCCGTTCTCGCTGACCGGGCAGCCCTCGGCCTGCGGCACAGCGCGTGAGGTCGGGACATTCGCGCATCGCCTGCCGGCAGACATGGTGGTCACCAACCCCGAGCACCGCGCGCATGCGGAGGAAATCTGGAAATTGCCGCATGGCCTGCTGCCGGAAAAGCCAGGCTATCACGCGGTCGAGCAGGACCGGATGCTGAAGGACGGCAAGCTGAATTTCTATTGGGTGCAGGTCAACAACAACGTCCAGGCGGCGCCGAATGACAGTCAGGAGACCTATCCTGGCTACCGCAATCCCGACAATTTCATTGTCGTGTCCGATGCCTATCCGACGGTGACGGCGATGAGCGCCGATTTGATCCTGCCGGCAGCCATGTGGGTCGAGAAGGAAGGTGCCTACGGCAACGCCGAGCGACGAACGCACGTCTGGCACCAATTGGTGCAGGCCAAGGGCGAGGCGCGCTCCGATCTCTGGCAGTTGGTCGAATTTTCCAAGCGCTTTACGACCGACGATGTTTGGCCCGCGGAAATCCTGGACAGTAGCCCAGAGTATCGGGGCAAGACGCTTTTTGACGTGCTCTTCCGAAACGGCAATGTCGACAAATTTCCGGTCAGCGAGGTCGACCCGGACTACGACAACAACGAAGCCAGGGATTTCGGGTTCTATCTGCAGAAGGGGTTGTTCGAGGAGTACGCCACATTTGGGCGCGGACACGGACACGATCTGGCGCCCTATGACCGCTACCACGAAGAGAGGGGCCTGCGCTGGCCCGTGGTAGATGGCAAGGAGACTAAATGGCGTTACCGCGAGGGCTACGATCCTTACGTCAAGCCGGGCGAGGGCGTGCGATTCTATGGTAAGCCCGACGGGAAGGCCGTCATCCTTGCGGTGCCCTACGAGCCGCCGGCGGAATCGCCGGATAAGGAATACGATCTCTGGCTGGTCACCGGACGTGTTCTGGAACACTGGCATTCTGGGTCGATGACTATGCGTGTTCCGGAACTCTACAGGGCGTTTCCCGGGGCGTGCTGCTTCATGAACGCCGACGATGCGCGCAAGCGCGGCCTGAACCAGGGCGCCGAGATCAGGATCATCTCGCGCCGGGGAGAGATCAGGTCGCGGCTAGAAACGCGCGGCCGCAACCGGATGCCCAAGGGCGTGATCTTCGTACCGTGGTTCGACGCCAGCCAGTTGATCAACAAGGTCACGCTTGACGCCACCGATCCCATCTCTAAACAGACGGATTTCAAGAAATGCGCGGTCAAGATCGTTTCGGCCTCTTGATAAAGCGGCGCAAGCTGGCGATGGGCATCGCCGTCGCCATCCTTTTCACAGGGACCGCCGCGATCGCCCAGATGGCCTCGAAACTGACAGGGGCGACGCCGCCTATGGGGTCAGTTCCCGCTCAACCTCTACCGAAATGGATCGTCGACGATATTCGCAAGATGCGCGCCTATCCAGACCAACCCCCGGTGATCCCGCATTCGATCGAGGGTTATCAATTGTCAGTCAACACCAACCGCTGTCTCTCGTGCCACAAGCGCGAGTTCACCGAAGGTTCTGGCGCACCGATGATCAGCGTTACCCATTACATGACGCGCGAAGGTCAGATGATCGCCGATGTCTCGCCGCGACGCTACTTCTGCACGGCCTGCCATGTGCCACAGGCCAACGTTCAGCCTCTTGTCCAAAACCTCTTCAAGGACATGAGCGAGTTGGGTGTCAAACCCGCTGGGAGCGAGTAGGCATGCAGCGGATAAAAAAAATTGCGCTGTGGGCAGGGCGCATCCTCACCGCGCCAGCCGCAACCCTCAGTCTCGCATTCCTGACGCTCGGCGGCTTCGTTGGCGGCGTCATGTTCTGGGGCGCTTTCAATACTGCGCTTGAATTGACCAACACCGAGCAATTCTGCATTTCGTGCCAYGAGATGGAGGACAACGTCTATCAGGAACTGACGCGGACGGTCCACTTCTCCAACCGTTCTGGAGTCCGCGCTTCTTGCCCGGACTGCCATGTGCCGCACAAATGGACCGACAAGATCGCGCGCAAGATGCAGGCTTCGAAAGAAGTCTGGGGCAAGATCTTCGGCACCATCAACACGAGACGCAAGTTTCTCGACATGCGCCTCTATCTTGCCGAACATGAGTGGGCGCGGCTGAAGGCCAATGACAGCCTCGAATGTCGTAACTGCCATTCGTCGGTCGCCATGGACCTGTCAAAGCAGACCGTGCGGGCCGCCGAAATCCATACACGCTACCTGCTTTCCGGCGAGGCGACATGCATCGACTGTCATAAGGGCATCGCGCATGAGTTGCCGAATATGGAGGGCGTCGATCCGGGCTGGAAGGTGCGGCCGGAACTCCAGGGCGAGAAGCTTCCGAAGTCCTCCGCCATCGACGAACTCGAGCGTTTGATGGCGACTTATCATCCCGGGCGCTAAAGGACGGCGGTTTCGCATGATCGCCCATCACCAACAAAGCGAGAATCCGTTCAAACGCCGTATGGGTAGGATCATCAACCCCGGTATCACTCGAACGATCGACTGTCAGGGATGTGCTACTGGCGGTCATCCGACGAGGTGCCAGCCCCAGGTCTGAATGCACAGACTTTGCCCGCGACTTGCCGGCCTTGCCCGCATGGCCCAAAGGTTATCTTGGGGAGGGCGCGCTCAGCAAGTGACGAGCTCGGTGTGGCCAAAGCCCTTGGAGTAATCGAGCACTGAGATGACCGAAGGCATCACGCGAAATATGCGCACCTGCTCCGGCGTCGGCATCGGGCCCGGCAACGAAACTTGCTCGGGATACTTCAGCGGCAGCATCCGCAGAACCTTTTCCGCTTCGGCACGGTCCACCACCGGCTGCGCACGCGCCGCCATGGAAAGTCCGGTGATTTCCATCACCTGTGGCGCGTCGTGATCGATGGTCAAGGACACGCGATCGTCTCGCGCCAGATTCGCAGCCTTCTGGCTTTCCAGACCGCAGAGGAAGTAAAGGGTAAGGCCTTCGTTCACGTAGCCGACGGTCGTCGCCTGCGGCCAGCCGTCCGGCCTCAGCGTTGCAACCGTCATGATCCAATGCTGATCCAACAACGTCTCGATCTTGTTTCTGCTCTCTTCGTCCATCTGCTGTCTCCAAAATCACTGCTGACCGTGACCATGGTAGGCGCCGTAGGCCGTCTCGCATTGACGCACATCAACACAGTGGCGGGCAAACGCGCCTCGGTCGTGTTAGCTGGCGGAACGAAAGGCAAATCAGTTGTGCCCGTTCTGCGGCAAAAGGTTCGTTTCCTTGGCTATGCTGAATGTCAGCATTTCGCAGCGCCAAGCGGACTTGGCTAGCGTGCGCAAAGCGCGGGAGGGGATTGTCGAGTTGCGGCCGGGGACGGCGAGACCCACTCCCCGTCGACCCCATCGCTGGTTCGCAGCCGGCTCGGCACCGGCGGAAAAGAGGGAACAATCCCAGGCTCTTAAGTTACCACCGAAAGGCTCGCCGAGGTCGGCTGCAACACGCCGGGGAACGGGCCGATCCTGGCGCGATGCCCGGACTGGAAGAGGTTGCTGTGGAGGTTGGCGATCCACTGCTTGCCTTCCGTCGTTAGCTCCAGATAGCGGATCGCGTCGCCGATATAGGGCTCGACCTGCAGCGTGAAGAAATCGGTGAAGATGGCGCCGAGATCGGCGGCGGTCTTGCAGCCGAGCTTTTCCACCATCCCGATCTCAGAGAACTCGGCAAACAGCGCCGGCAGCTTGCGGTGGTAGAAGGGATCAGCGAGCTGGCCGATCAGGTCCGCGGCCCTGACCAGCGCCGGCTCGGTGTTGGTGACCTGGTAGGCCGGATCGTTCGGCACCGGAAAGCGCGTCATCTCGATCGCCGCGACAATGCGCTCCTCATTGACGAACTTCGAGGAAGCAAAACGTTGGCGCGCATAGATTTTGGCGCGCTCGATATGATAGGGCGCAAGCACCGCGTCGGAGGCGCCGCGCGGTGGCGTAAAGAAGTCGCCGGCCTCGTTAATGACGAAGCTGTCCTCGGTGTCGCCCTGGCACACGCCGTGGACCATGCCGATGTCGTGGACAAGCAACGCGCAGGTATAATGCAGCCAGTCATCGGGGGTCAGGGATTCCGAAAGCAGCCGGCCGCGGATGATCTGCTGGCCAGCGAGCGTAACCATCAGCGTGTGCTCGATGTTGTGGTAGAGGGCGTTCGAATTGCCGATGCGCTCCAGGACAAGGCGGGCCGCTCCACCTATGTAGCTCGCATATTCCGGATTGCGATGCGAGAAATACTGGAGATAGAGGTCTGACAGATAGTCGCCGAGCCGGTCGGCCATGATGGAGATTGGATTGAGCATGACAATCGTTCCTGACCGCTTTGAAGCATGACAAGTCGCGCCGCGCGGTGGCTATCCTAGCACAGTTCCCAGATATTATCTTAGGACCGAGGCCACCGAGGCAGCGGCGACCAACGAATATCGCTGCGGTCGCCCTCGCCACTCACGAAACCGTGGCCGCTGTCGGCGCTGCACAGATCGACGGTACACGATCACAGTCCGGGACTGCACACCAGAGGTACGGTCAAGCCGTCGGTACCGCGCCGCGCCGCTCGAGCGCGGTCTTGCGGATGATTTCCGCGATCTCCGGGCTGCTGCTGCACAGCATCTGGAAATCCACCGCGTGCAGCGAGAGGAGTGAGACCACCGTTGCAGCGCTGACCGTCGCCGAACGCGGCTCGCCGCTGATCAGCGCCATCTCGCCGAAGAAGGCGCCAGGGCCAAGCTCCACCGGATTCGGCGTCGCGACGCTGACGCGCCCCTCAACGACGAAGAACATCCGATCACCGGGCTCGCCAATGCGGCAGATCACAGCGCCCGCCGGCACCATGCGAGGTCTCAACGCGCGCACGATGTCGACCAGCACCGCCGGACCGAGCTTCTGAAATAACGGCACGGCGGTGACCAATTGCCAATTACGGACGAAATCCCCGCGACGGACTTCTTGATAGAAGCCGGTGGCAAGAATGCCGGCCCAGAGCCCGAAGATGCCGATGCCACTCATCATGACCATCCCGGCAAGGACGCGGCCGGCGAAGCTTTGCGGAATTTCGTCGCCATAGCCGGTCGTGGACAGCGTGACCACCGCCCACCACATTGCCTGGGGGATGCTGCCGAACTTTTCCGGTTGGATGTCGCGCTCGATGACATAGGCGGCCAGCGCGACAGCGAACAGAACGACGCCGAAGAGCGTGGTGACGCCGATCAGGTTGCGCGCTTCGTTGGCCAGCACCCTGCCCAGCACCGGGAAGAAAGTCGAGTCGCGCAGCGGTTTCAGCAGCCAGACAGCACAGTAGAGGCTCCGGTCGGGCGTGCCGACAAGCAGAAATGCGGCGAGTGGAACCAAAACCGCGAGCACATCAATGGCGATTGCCGGCGTCCTGTCCCGAACGTCTCCCGCCCGGCGCTTGAGCAGAGTCGCGGCCAGTTCCAGGAGATAGGCGCCCCAAATGACTACGAGCACGGCAGCCAGAGCCAGTCTGCTTCGTCCGGAGATGTTCGGAGTCGTGAGCGCAGCCACCGCCAAAAGCCCAGGCGCAGCCAGAACCGCGTTGAGCGGCGCGTATATTCTTAAGAAACGCAGTACCGACATTCTGTGCCCACGAGCGCCTTGTTCCTCCAAGATAGGATGCCTTCAAGGCAAGCGCAAAGGTCCTTACTGTCGCCGCGACGTGCGTCACCGGCTGTGAACCCAGATGTCCGGGATTGCTTCGTGACCGGACGTGAACAGACAGGCCACAACCGGCGAGAATGACTCGATCCGGACAATTGCAACAGGTACCAAGCCCGATTGATCAGAGACCGTCCAGCCTATCTTACGGATAAGTCGAGCGAATTTCGGGCTACCTAGCATAGTTCAGTTTTGCCGTGACTGAGTGGTGAAGGCGGCAGTCTCGCGCTAACCAGTCTCCGGCTGAATTCCCTGAAAACAGGAAAGCAGCGAATTCGCTCGCAACAAGGCTTTGCTTCGAAGGCATTGATCGCGACAGGCGCGGATCGCGGCATGAACGGACATTCGAGCAGTGGTTTGCCAGTTTGCCCTTGTGCGAACGCCGGTATTCTTCCTCTGGTCGGCGAAAAGCTGCTTGCGACGCGGGGAAACTGCTAAGGTATGCTTCCGAAGGAAGCGGGGCAACCGAGTATGGAACGACGCCTGACCGCAATATTGGCCGCCGACGTGGTCGGCTATTCCAGGCTGATGGGGCTTGATGAAGCTGGCACGCTGTCGGCGCTCAAGACGCATCGGCGCGAGATGGCCGACGGCAAGATCGCCGAACACCAGGGCCGCATCGTCAAGCTCACCGGCGACGGCATGCTGGTCGAGTTCCCGAGCGTGGTGAACGCAGTGGCGTGCGCCGCTGACATCCAGCGCCGGATGCACGAGCGCAATGTCGACGTGCCGGAGGAGCGCCGCATCGAATTCCGCATCGGCGTCCATCTCGGTGACATCATCTTCGAGGACAACGACATCTATGGCGACGGCGTCAACATAGCGGCGCGCATCGAAAGCATCGCCAAGCCCGGCGGCATCGCGGTGTCCGGCTCGGTCCGCGACAATGTCGGCAACCGGCTCGATCTCTCCTTCGAGGACACCGGCGAGCAGACGCTGAAGAACATCGACCGGCCGGTTCGAGTCTACAATGTCGACCTCTTCGCCGGCGCGGCGTCGCCCAAGCCAGCGCCGGCGAAGGAAAAACCGTCGATCGCAGTGCTGCCGTTCAACAACATGAGCGGCGACCCGGAGCAGGAATACTTCTCCGACGGCATCACCGAGGACATCATCACCGACCTGTCGAAGATCTCCGGCCTGTCGGTGATCGCCCGCAATTCGGTGTTCACCTACAAGGGCAAGTCCGTCGACGTGCAGGAGGTCAGCCGGCGCTTCAATGTCGCAACGGTGCTTGAAGGCAGCGTCCGCAAGGCCGGCCAGCGCGTGCGCATCACCGCGCAGCTGATCGACGGCAAGGACAGCACGCATCTGTGGGCCGATCGTTACGACCGCGACCTGACGGACATCTTCGCGATTCAGGACGAGATCACAAAAACGATCGTCGACCAGCTCAAGGTCAGGCTGCTGCCGGAAGAAAAGAAGGCGATCGAGGCGTCGCCGACCGAGAGTGTCGAGGCTTACACCTACTATCTGAGAGGCCGTGAGTTTTTCCACCGCGGCACAAAGCTGAACTACCGGCTCGCCAGACGGATGTTCACGATGGCGATCGAGCTCGACCCTCTCTATGCGCGCGCCTATGCCGGCAGCGCCGATTGCGACTCCTTCCTGTTCCTCGACTACAGCGAGGAGGTGTCGCTCGACGGCATACTGGCCAACGCCGCCAAGGCGCTCGAGATCGAAAGCGGACTGGCCGAAGCGCATGCCTCGCGCGGACTGGCCCTCTCGATCGGCCAGCGGTACGACGAAGCGGATCGAGAATTCGAGCAGGCGATCGCGGGCAACCCCAACCTGTTCGAAACCCATTATTTCTACGCCCGCAGCTGTTATGCGCGGGGAAAGCTCGAAAAGGCCGCCGTCCACTGGGAGCGCGCCGCCGAGATAGACCCCAACGACTACCAATCCCTGCTTTTGCTGATTCAGATCTATCGCACGTTGGGACGGCATGAGGAACAAAGGGAGACGGCTCGCAGGGGTGTTGAACGAGCCGAGCGCGAGTTTGCAAGGAATCCGGAAAATCCCCGGCCTGCGTACCTCGGCGCCAACGCGCTCGCCGGACTTGGTGAGTTCGATCGGGCGAAGGAGTGGGCCGCGCGCGCTTTCGCGATCGACCCCGACGATGTCCTGACCCAATACAACCTTGCCTGCTTCCACTGCTTCCTCGGTGATTTCGACCGGACGTTCGACATGCTCGAAAGCGTGATGCCGCGCGCCAACCACGAGATGAAAGCTTGGGTTCTGCAAGACTCGGATTTTGATCCGCTGCACAGCCTTCCACGCTGGCAGACGGTGCTGGAGCTTGCGAGATAGCAATGGAACGACGCCTGACCGCAATATTGGCCGCCGACGTGGTCGGCTATTCCAGGCTGATGGGGCTTGACGAAGCTGGCACGCTGTCGGCGCTCCTGTGCTATCGACCTGCTGGAGCCCTATTTGCGGCTGGTAGGGGACCACATGAAATCATGGTTCAAGAATGATTCAGATTTCGATCCCATCCGCAGCCATCCGCGCTACAAGGATCTGCTGAAACTGATCGGCTAGCGACAGCACCATATTTGCTGTGAGTGATTGGTGATCCCGACAGGAATCGAACCTGTGACCTACAGATTAGGAATCTGCCGCTCTATCCTACTGAGCTACGGGACCACGCGGCCAGACACATAGCCGCTTCGGATCGTTTCGCCAAGAGGCCGGCCGAACGCAATTCGGTCGGCCCTTTGCGCGACAGGCATCAGGCGGCGAGTGCCGTCTCCGCCAGTTTCACCCAATAGCTCATGCCGTGCGGGATGACCTCGTCGTTGAAGTCGTAGGCCGGGTGGTGAAGGCCGGCGGTGTCGCCATTGCCGATGAAGATGAAGGCGCCGGGGCGGGCTTCCAGCATGTAGGAGAAATCCTCGCCGCCCATCACCGGCTGGATGCCGCGGTGCACGTGGGCATCGCCGGCGACACCGGCCGCGATATCGCTGGCAAACACCGTCTCTTCCGCATGATTGAAGGTCACGGGGTAATTCGCCTGATAATCGACCTCGATCCTGGCGCCAAACGCGGTCGCCAGCCCGTCGCAGATGGCGCGGATGCGCTCTTCGGACTTTTTGGCGATTTCCTTGCGCAGGGTACGCACGGTACCGGCGATTTCGGCCGTCTCGGGAATGATGTTGTAGGCATCGCCGGCATGGAACTTGGTCACCGACACCACCACGGCCTCGACCGGATCGGTGCTGCGCGAGGCGATCGTCTGCAAGGCGCCGACCAGCTGGCTGGTGATGACGATCGGGTCGATGGTGCCGTGCGGCATTGCTGCATGGCCGCCCTTGCCGCGCACGGTGATGGTGAACTCGGCCGTCGCCGCCATGATCGGGCCCGGGCGGATGGCGAACTGCCCGACAGGCAGGCCGGGCATGTTGTGCATGCCGAACACCTTGGAGATGTCGAAACGATCCATCATGCCATCCTTGACCATCTCGTTGCCGCCGCCGCCGCCTTCCTCGGCCGGCTGGAAGATCACCGCCACCGAGCCGGTGAAGTTGCGCGTCTCGGCGAGGTATTTCGCAGCACCCAAAAGCATCGCCGTATGGCCGTCATGGCCGCAGGCGTGCATCTTGCCGGGAATGGTCGAGGCGTAGGGCTTGCCGGAGATCTCGTTGAGCGGCAGCGCATCCATGTCGGCGCGCAGGCCGATGGTGGGGCCTTCGCCCTGGCGGCCGCGGATGATGCCAACCACGCCGGTCTTGCCGAGGCCGGTCACCACGTCGTCGCAACCGAAGGCCTTCAGCTTCTCGGTGACGAAGGCGGCGGTCTTGAAGACGTCGAAGTTCAGTTCCGGCGTCTGGTGCAGATGCTGGCGCCAGCCGGCAACTTCGTCCTGCATTTCGGCGGCACGGTTCAGGATTGGCATGATGGTTCCATCTCGCTGTTGGGACAGGCGGGTGTTGTCCGCTGCCTTGCAATTGTGATCGTCAGGCGCTTTGCCATGTTGGCGTCACATAGAGTAAATAGCACCGCAACGATGCAGTCCGGTTTTTGAGGGTCGGACTGCATCGTGCTGGCGATCGCGTAACGAAATCTTACGGAGCCAGGGGCGACTACGGCAAGAGGCGATTTCGGATTTGATCATGCGGCACAGGCATTTCCTCAAACTATTCTCGGCTGGCGCAATCGTGCTGTCGGTCCTGGCCGGGTCGGCGCAGGCCAATCCGGTCGTTGTGTTCGATCTCAACAACGGCCAGATCCTGCAGCATCAGGATGCGTTCAAGCGCTGGTATCCGGCGTCGCTGAGCAAGTTGATGACCGCTTATGTGACCTTCCGGGCGATCGCGGCCGGCGAGGTCCAGCTCGATTCGCCGATCAAGGTGACGAAACACTCGGCCTCCCAGCCGCCAAGCAAGATGGGCTTCAAGCCGGGCTCGGTGATGCGGCTCGACAACGCGCTGAAGATGATGCTGGTCAAGTCGGCCAATGACATCGCCATGGCCGTCGGCGAGAATGTCGGCGGCTCACAGGCAGCCTTCGCCGAACGGATGAACGCCGAGGCGACCAGGCTCGGCATGAACGGCACGCATTTCGTCAATCCGAACGGGCTCTATTCGCCGGACCAGTACACGACGGCGCGCGACCTCGCCGTGCTGGTGATGGCCATCCGGCGTGAATTTCCGCAATATGCGCCGTGGTTCTCGATCGAGGGGCTTGCGGTCGGCAAGAAGGCGATTCCGAACTACAATCTGCTGATCGGCCGGTATCCCGGCGCCGACGGCATGAAGACGGGCTTCGTCTGCCCCTCCGGCTTCAACATGATCGGCTCGGCGACCCGCAATGGGCGCACGCTGGTGGCGGTCGTGCTTGGCGAGAAGTCCGCAATCACCCGTGCCGAGGCCGCAGCGAAACTGCTCGACCAGGGTTTTGATACGCCGGCCGCCGGCTCGACCACCATCGCGACGCTAGCGCCCTATGGCGACACTGTCTCACCCAACGACATGCATGATGAAATCTGCAAGAAGAAGGCGCCGGCGGAGCAGTCCGAGGCACCGCCCGCCGCTGCCGCCAAGGATGTGCCGAAATCGCCCTACCATGAGAAGCTCGACCATGTCCCGACGCTGGTTGCCGTCGGCCTTGGCGGCGCCACCGGTCCGGCGCCGAAGGCCATGCTCGACCAGGGCGGCCAGGAGTATGCCGACGTGCCGATCCCGAGCTGGCGTCCCGACCAGCCGGCGCCGGCCGGCACGGGTCCGGTCGTTGCCGGTTCCGCCGCGCAAGGCGACCAGCCGGTCAAGGTTGCGAACTAGCCGGATGAGCGGCTTCCCGATCCCTGTTTCGGTGCTGACCGGTTTTCTCGGCGCCGGCAAGACGACACTGCTCAACCGGCTGTTGAAAGATCCGGCGCTGGCCGACACGGCGGTCATCATCAACGAATTCGGCGAAGTTGCGATCGACCATCTGCTGGTCGAGCAGGCGTCCGACGGCATCATCCAGCTGTCGGACGGCTGCCTGTGCTGCACGGTGCGCGGCGAACTGGTCGACACGCTGGCCGACCTGGTCGATCGGCTGCAGACCGGCCGCATCGCCCGTCTGGCCCGCGTCATCGTCGAGACCACGGGGCTAGCCGATCCGGCGCCGGTGCTGCAATCGATCATGGCGCATCCCGCGCTGGTCCAGGCCTTCCGGCTCGACGGCGTCATCACGCTGGTCGACGCGGTCAATGGCAATGCCACGCTCGACGCGCATGTCGAAGCGGTCAAGCAGGTGGCGGTTGCCGACCGCATCGTGCTCAGTAAGGTCGATCTGGTCACCGACCCGCATGAATTGGAAACGCTGCGGGTCCGCCTGCGGCAGATCAATCCGGGCGCCGATTTGCTTGACGTTGCTGACACGAAGACAGGCGTGGCGGCGCTGTTTGATTGCGGTCTCTACAATCCGGCGACCAAATCCGCCGATGTGCGGCGCTGGCTGGGCGAGGCGCATGATCATGATCATCATGACGGCCATGATCACGAGCATGACCACGGCCACGATCAGCGCGTGCGTTCTTATTCGCTGGTCCACGACGGCCCGGTGCCGTTTTCAGCAATCGAGATGTTTCTCGACCTGTTGCGCTCGGCACATGGCGAGCGTCTGCTGCGGATGAAGGGCGTCATCGAGCTCAGTGAAGACCCGTCGCGGCCGTTGGTGATCCATGGTGTGCAGAAAATCCTGCATCCGCCGGTGCAATTGGCGTCCTGGCCGGACGGCCAGCGCGGAACGCGGCTGGTGCTGATCACGCTCGACATGCCGGAAGACTATGTGCGCCGGCTGTTCGCTGCCTTCACCAACCGGCCGTCGATCGATACGCCAGACCGCGCGGCGCTGGAAAACAATCCGCTGGCGATCGCCGGACGGTAAACTCTACGATTGCTGCTCGCCGCGCTCGACCAGAAAACGATGACCGCCTGACACCGCCGCCGTTTCGACGAGGTGGTGGCCGTTGTCGGAACAGAATGCCGGGATGTCGATGACGGCCAGCGGGTCGGTGGTTTCGAGCCAGAGCCGGCTGCCTGGCTGCATTCCGGCCAGCCGTTTCTTTGCTTTCAGCACAGGCAAAGGGCAGTTCAGCCCCTTGAGATCGTAGACGCTCGCAGGCCTGGAAAGCTTGTTTTCAAGCATGTCGTTGTCCCAAAACCGGTACGCACCTTTGGGTGACATGCATTGGCGAAAAAGCCTCAACCGCCGAACATGCCGAGCAGCTTGTTCTTCAGTCTGGTGACCCTGCTCTCGTCGGCGCTCGCTGCCTGCGTTTCAGCTTCAGGCGCGGCCTCCATGGGGGCTGCGATCGTGGCGGTGGCGACAGGCGCTTCCTTGGCGGCCTTGGTCGCCTCTTTCTGGGCCTTGGCGGCTTCCTTTTCGGCCAGGGCCTGCGCCTTGGCGGCTTCCTTGGCCTGCCTGGCCGCCTCTATAGCGGCAAGCCTCTGCTCCTCGGCCTTCTGCTTGGCGGCTTTTTCGGCGTCGAGTGCCGCCATCTTGCGGCCGGCCGGCGAATCGATGCGGCCCATGCGCGCCGTCTCGGTCACCGAGCCATCGGTGTTGAGCGACGGCGGATCGATCGGCACACGCTCGCCGCGCGCCCGGCGCTTGGACCAGTCGGAGACGATGCTGGCTTCCTTGACGCCGGCGATGGTCGGCTTCGGCGGCGGCGCGCTGGCCTTGAGCGCGCCGTTGAACGCCGCGTCATAGGTGCTCTGATAGGCGTTGTAGGCGCTCTTCAAGGAATCCGGTTGCGTGGTCGCCGGGCAGGCGCCGGTCGGATCAAATGTCTGGCCGTCGGCGGCGACCTGGTTGAAGACGTAGCGCTTCTCGCAGACGTCGACCTTCGGCGGCACCTTGGTGACTTCGAAATTGTCGTAGCCAACCTTCAGCATCTTCCAGAACTCATAGTTCGGGTCGTTGCGGTAGCGCGCCATGTTGGCGGCGGTCATGCGGAACGGAAAAGCCTGGATCTGGAATTCGGTCTGGCCACCCTGGAAGGCATCGCGGCCAAAGGCATAGATCTGCTCGATCTGCGCATCGGTCATCGAATAGCAGCCCGACGACGAGCAGGCGCCGTGCACCATCAGATTGGCGCCGGTGCGGCCATTGGCCCGGTCATAGGCATTGGGAAAGCCGATGTTGAAGGACAGATGGTAGTTCGAGCGCGGGTTCATCTGCGACGGGCGCACCGTGTAGAAGCCTTCCGGCGCCTGGCGGTCGCCTTCGGTGTATTTCGGCCCGAGCTTGCCCGACCATTTGCAGATATCATAGCTCGCCACCATGTCGTAGCGGCCGTTGGTCTTGGCCTTCCAGATTTCTAGCTTGCCCTCTTCCTTGAAGATGCGGGCCATCACCGACGAGGTGCGCACCATGCCCTTGGCCCTCATGTCGGCGAGGATCTTGTCGGGCAGCGGCTTGTTGGCCTCCGGGGCAAAATCCTTCATCGACGAATCGTTGCAGCCGGCAACGCCGAGGGCAGCGATCAGGATTCCAGTGCGGGCAAGCTTGGCGAACATGGCTGCGGATATCGTCTTTTCTCTGGCGCCAAGGCGATTCATGCCAAGGCTTCTGCACTGAACGTGTACGGACACTAAGCCCGTTAACCTTGAAAATTCCTTACCGCAAGTGTCGACGCGTCCCCCTGCGGCAGTCTCATTGAGCCGAATGCAGCGGCATTTTTGTGGCAAAAATGCTCCGTGCCGCCACATTGCGGCGGGCGGGGCAGGGCCTTGGTTTAGAGACTGCGGCCCATTGCCAGATATTTCTCGCGGCGCTGCTCGCGGAAGTCGGTGTTGGCGCCAGAAAAATCCTTCATAGTCTTGGCGATGAGGTCGCCGGTCGCGGCAATCACGGTTTCGGCGCCACGATGCGCGCCGCCGAGCGGCTCGGGGATGATGGCGTCGATGATCTTGAGCTCCAGAAGATCCTGCGCGGTGATCTTCATGTTGGTCGCCGCGTCCTTCGATCGTGTCGTGTCGCGCCACAGGATCGAGGCGGCGCCTTCCGGCGAGATCACCGAATAGATGGCGTGTTCGAGCATGTAGACGCGGTTGGCGGTGGCGATCGCGATGGCGCCGCCCGAGCCACCTTCGCCGATGACCACCGAGATCGACGGCACTTTCAGGCCAAGGCAGGCCGAGGTCGAGCGGGCAATCGCTTCCGCCTGGCCGCGCTCCTCCGCGCCGACGCCGGGATAGGCGCCAGCGGTGTCGACCAGCGTCAGCAGCGGGATATTGAAGCGGTCGGCGAGTTCCATCAGCCGCACCGCCTTTCGATAGCCTTCCGGCCGCACCGAGCCGAAATTGTGCCTAAGCCGGCTGGTCGTGTCGGAGCCCTTTTCCTGGCCGATGATGGCCACGGGCTCGCCGCGGAAGCGGGCAAAACCGCCGACGATCGCCTGGTCCTCGCCGAAATTGCGGTCACCGGCCAGCGGCGTGAAATCGTTGAACAGGCCCTTGATGTAGTCGACGCAGTGCGGCCGGTCGGGATGGCGCGCCACCTGCACCTTCTGCCACGGCGTCAGCGCCTTGTAGGCGTCGCGCAGCGCATCGCGGGAGCGCTTCTCGAGACGGCTGATCTCGTCGCCGACATCGACCGCCTCGCCACTCTCGGCAAGCTTCTTCAGTTCGAGGATCTTGCCCTCGAGGTCCTGCACCGGCTTTTCGAAGTCGAGGTAATTGTACATGCGTGAGCGGACCGATACGTCGGAAGGCGAGGACTGGCGGAACCCTGAAATCCAAGGCTCCGGGCGGTGGAACGTCGTCCTCACATAGCGATATGAGGCCTAGTCGGCAAGCGGATGATGATCGTTGACCAGCCGCACCAGCCGCTCTTCCAGCACATGGGTGTAAATCTGTGTCGTCGATATGTCGGCATGGCCGAGCAACTGCTGCACGGCCCTGAGATCTGCGCCGTTCTGCAGGAGATGGCTGGCGAAAGCATGGCGCAGCACATGCGGCGAGATCTTCGCGGAGGCGATGCCGGCCCTTGCCGCCAGCCCTTTCAGGTCGCGGGCAAAGACCTGGCGCGAGAGATAGCCGCTATCCGAGGCGGCCGGAAACAGAAACGGACTGTCGGCGAAGGCAGGCACCTTGGCGCGGGCGGCAAGCCAGCTCCGCATCGCCGTGCGCGCCTTGGCCGATAGCGGCACCATGCGCTCCTTGTCACCCTTGCCGCGCACCATGAAGAAACGGTCGTCGCGCTGCGCCACCGTCACCGGCAGGCCGACCAGTTCGGAAACGCGCAGGCCGGTGGCATAGAGCACCTCGACCAACGCATGCAGGCGCAGTGCCGCCAGCCAATCGCTGTCGCCAGGCACCGCATCGTTGCCGAGCCTGGGATCGCCGGCCTCAAGCGCTGCGCGGTCGATCAGCCGGCCGGTGTCGGCCTCGCTCATCGTCTTCGGCAGCGGACGGCCCTTTTTCGGGCTGTCCAGCGTGCCGGTCGGGTCATCCGCGCGCAGACCCTCGGCGTAGAGGAACTTGAAGAACTGACGGATCGCCGACAATTTGCGCGCCTGCGACGTCGGCGCGAAGCCACGCGCGGCGATATCGTCGAGATAGGCGCGGATATCGGTGGCGGCGGCACCGGCAAGCCCGCCATCGATCGCGTCCGAAGCGTCTTCGAGGTCGCGGCGATAGGAGGACAGCGTGTTTTCGGCGGCACCGCGCTCGGCGCTCATCATTTCCAGGAAGGCTTCGATGCGGGCGGCGCTGTTCATTCGGGTTTTCTTGGGCGGGCTTTTCTTTGGCGGCGATCAGCTTTTCTTGGGATTGAGCTTTTCGGGAGGGATGCGCACGCTCATTTCCGCCTTTCTGGGCTCGACGAACATCACCAGCGCGAACATCGTACCATAGGCAATGCCGGCCAGAATCGCGAGGATCACGACAAAGCGAAACAGTGTCGGCATCAATTTTCGCCCGTCTTCTTGTTCTGCGTTTCCAAACCCTGTGCCCTTATGGGACGCCAATCCGCCCAATTCAAGGAAGAAGCTGAGGTTTGTTAGCAACTTCTGATGATGCACGGCCAGCCCATATCATGCTCAGGGCTGCTCGCTACGCTTGACGAAAACCGGCTTTTCATGTCGATACGCCGGCAAAGGGGGCACTCGAAGCATCAGATGAACGCGCTGCCATCAAATCCTCCAGAGGAGAACCACGCCGCGCTGCTTGGCCGGCTGGGCAGCCGTTCCGTCGTCTTTGTCGGGTTGATGGGCGCCGGCAAGACGGCGATCGGCCGCAAGGTGGCGGCGATGCTGGCGCTGCCCTTCATCGACAGCGACCAGGAGATCGAAAGCGTCTCGCGCATGACCGTTCCGGAGCTGTTCGAGCGCTATGGCGAGACCGAGTTCAGGGCCCTGGAGCAACGCGTCATCCTGCGCGTGCTGGAGAACGGCCCGCAGGTGCTGTCGACTGGCGGCGGCGCCTTCATGAACGCCCACACGCGCGAGGCCATCGCCGGCCATGGCGTGTCGGTGTGGCTGAAGGCCGAGCTCGACCTTTTGATGGAGCGCGTCTCCAAGAAGCAGAACCGGCCGCTCCTGAAAAGCGCCGACCCCCGCGCCGTGCTGGAGCGGCTCATGCAGGAGCGGTATCCCGTCTACGCGACATCGGACGTCACCGTGCCGACCCGCGACGACCGCAAGGAGGTCATCGCGGCCGAGGTGGTGGATGCGCTTTGCCGGCATTTCGGCATTGATGAGACTGTCCCTACAGACGAGGTGCGATCGTGAGCGCAAGTCAGCCGGTCACCGTCGAAGTCGGCCTTGGCGACCGGGCCTACGACATCCTGATCGGCTCCGGTCTGCTGTCGCGCGCCGGTGCCGAGATTTCGCGCCGCCTGCCTGGTACACGCGCCGCGGTCATCACCGATGCCAATGTCGCGGCAGCGCATCTCGACGCACTGAAGAAGGGTCTCGAAAGGAACGACATCCAGCCCACTATCATCACGCTGCCGCCCGGCGAGAAGACCAAGAGCTTCGCCCATCTCGAAGAGGTGGTCGACGGCGTGCTGGCCGCCCGACTGGAACGCGGCGACATCGTTATCGCCTTTGGCGGCGGCGTCATCGGCGACCTTGCCGGCTTTGCCGCCGGTATCGTGCGCCGCGGCATGAATTTCGTGCAGATCCCGACCTCGCTGCTGGCTCAGGTCGATTCCTCGGTCGGCGGCAAGACAGGCATCAACAGCGCGCGCGGCAAGAACCTGGTCGGTGTTTTCCATCAGCCGAAGCTGGTGCTGGCCGATACCGAGGTGCTCGACACGCTGCCGATCCGCGAATTCCGCGCCGGCTATGCCGAGCTTGCCAAATATGGGCTCATCGACCGGCCGGGGTTTTTCGCCTGGCTGGAAGAGAACTGGTCCCACGTGTTCGCCGGCGGGCCGGAGAGGGCGCAGGCCGTTGCCGAGGCCTGCCGCGCCAAGGCCGATGTGGTTGCTCGCGACGAGTTCGAGACCGGCGACCGTGCGCTGCTCAATCTCGGCCACACTTTCGGCCACGCGCTGGAAGCCGCCACCCAGTATGACGGAACCCGGCTCGTCCATGGCGAGGGTGTCGCCATCGGCATGGCGCTGGCGCACCGGTTCTCGTCGCGGCTCAACCTCGCCAGCCCCGACGATGCGGCACGCGTCGAGGCGCATCTGCGCGCCGTCGGGCTGCCGTGGCGGATGGCCGATATTCCTGGTGATTTGCCCGATGCCGAGGCGCTGCTTTCCTTCATTGCCCAGGACAAGAAGGTGTCGCGCGGTGCGCTGACCTTCATCCTGACGCGTGGTATCGGCCAGGCCTTCATCGCCAAGGATGTGCCGGCTTCGGAAGTGCTGTCGTTCCTGAAGGAGAGCCATCCGGGCGAGCAGGAAAGCCGGCCGGGCCAGCAGAAGATGCGGCCGAGCCAGCAGAAGAGCCGGCCGAGATGACCAACGAGACCGGCTGGATCGTCGTCGCTGTCCTTGCCGTCCTCGTCCTGCTGGCCGTTGCGTTGCGTGCGCGCCTGCTTGCCGCTTTCGGCTACGAATTATCGCGCATCGGGCCGCAGCGCTCGAGTGAGGCCGAGTTGCGCGGCGCGGTCGACGATTTCCGCCGCGACGGGCAGGTGGTGCGCGAGGATCGCGATCGCGTCGGCGGCCTGTTCGATCTCGCCGAGCTCGAAGTGTCGGATATCATGGTCCACCGTACCAACATGCGCTCGGTCAATGCCGACAATGCGCCGGAGGCGGTGGTCCGCGAGATACTGCAGAGCCCGCACACCCGCATGCCGTTGTGGAAGGGCTCGCTCGACAACATTGTCGGCGTGCTGCACGCCAAGGACCTGCTGCGGGCGCTCAACGACGTCGGCAACGACTTTTCCAAGATCGACGTGATGAAGATCGCCTCGAAACCCTGGTTCGTGCCGGACACCACGACCTTGCAGGAACAGCTCAACGCCTTCCTGCGCCGCAAGGCGCATTTCGCCGTTGTCGTCGACGAATATGGCGAGGTCGAAGGGCTGGTGACGCTGGAGGACATCATCGAGGAGATCGTCGGCGAGATCGCCGACGAGCACGACGTCGACATCCAGGGCGTCAAGCAGGAGGCCGACGGTTCCGTCGTCGTCGATGGCACGGTGCCGATCCGCGACCTGAACCGGGCGCTCGACTGGAACCTGCCGGATGAGGAGGCCACCACCATTGCCGGTCTCGTCATCCATGAGACGCAGTCTATCCCCGAGGAAAAACAGGCTTTCACGTTCCACGGCAAACGCTTCGTCGTAATGAAGCGCGACAAGAACCGGATCGCAAGGTTGAGAATACGGCCAGCCGGCGACGCTTAGAACAGTTCACCGTTTCACGGAAACGGCGAACGGCTCTAACTCTTTGTTTCGACGCAATTCCGGACGGAAAACCGTTTCCCACTTTCCTGGAACTGCTCCAGGGCGTGTCGCGTTGAAACGAATTCAGGTGACGTGCTTCAAGCCCCTGTTTTGATGCATGTCGCCCAAGACCGGCGCGCACTTTTTGACGCCATGAGAACCAGCGCAACTGCGCAGCTTCATTCTGTGATCTGGCTCGTCGAGCGTTCGTGGATCCTTGCCCCCGTTTCAGCGTCGACGGCGGCCAAGCTGACCTCATAACCCCAAAGCCTGCGGATGTGACGAAGCGTGGCGTCGCGGCTGGCATCCTCGAGAAGGACGCCGTCATTGACCTTGTGCTGCAGTCGCAAATGCCGGTCGCCGAGCAGATCGACATCCACCACCTGGATGTCCGGTCGCTTCGCGCCAACGTCGTAGCTGTGAGCGAGCGCGGCGCGTATCTTGGCATAGCCGCGCTCGTTGTGAATCGAGGCGACCTGGCAATGCGGTTGGTCGGCGACGTCGCCGAGCACAAAGAACCGCCATTTTCGGATCAAGGTCGGACTGAGGTACTGGCGGATAAAGGATTCGTCGCGGTGATCCGCCCAGGCGTCGAGCAGGATCTCGCGCCAGTTGCCGCGGCCGGCAATGTCGGGAAACCAGTCCCGGTCCTCGGCCGTCGGCTCTGTCGACATACGCTGGATGTCCTGCATCATGTCGAGGCCGAGAGCGTAGGGGTTGATGCCGGAAAAGCGTGGATCGTCGAACGCCGGCTGGAAGACCACGTTGGAATGATTGCGCAGGATTTCGAGCATGGCGCCTTCGCTGATCAGGCCGCGATCGAACAGCATGTTCATCAGAGTATAGTGCACGAAAGTGGCGCAGCCCTCGTTCATCACCTGTGTCTGCCCCTGCGGATAAAAATACTGTGCTATGACACGAACGATCCGGACGATCTCCCGCTGCCAAGGCTCCAGGACCAGGCTGTTCTTTTCCAGGAAATAAAGCAGGTTTTCCTCGGGCAGGTTGAGCGATTTCTTCCGCTCCGGCTCTTGCTCCTTATCGCTGACCCTTTGCTGAGAAGGCGGCAGCGTGCGCCACAGATCGTTGTAGGAGCGCTCCTCGTATTCGAGCCGCTCGCGAAGCCCTTCGCGCTGCCGCTCCGACGACAGCTTCGGCGGCCGGTGATAGCGGAACACGCCCTGCGCCATCAGCGCGTGGGCGGAATCAAGAACAGCCTCGACGGCGGTGAGGCCGTGCCGCTCCTCGCAACGGGCAATGTAGCCTTTGGCGAAGTCCAGGTAGCCGAGGATCGCCCCGGCGTCCGTCCACTGCTTGAACAACTGATTGTTCTTGAAGAAATGGTTGTGCCCGAGCGCAGCATGGGCCGTCACCAAGGCCTGCAGGGCCATGGTGTTTTCCTCCATCAGATAGACGATGCAGGGATTGGAATTGATGACCAGTTCATAGGCAAGCCCTCGCGCGCCTTTGCGATAGAGCAGATCCTGGTAGAGGAAATGTTTGCCGAAAGACCAGTGACGGTACATCAGCGGCATGCCGACCGACGAATAGGCGTCGAGCATCTGTTGGGAGGAGATGATCTCCATCTGCACGGGGTAGGTATCGAGATGAAGCTCTTCGACCGCGATTGCCTCGATCGCGTCATAGGCCCGCGACAATGTCTTGAAATCCCAGTCGGACCCTGAAAAAAGCAGGCTGGATTTACTGGCTTGTCTGGCCATCGTACCCTTCACGCTCTCTTAAGGGGAGCCAGCTGTCTGCCGAAGAGCTGGCGAAAGACCGGGTAGATATCGGCGGGCGTGGCGATGCGGCTCATCTGGAAGTTCGGCCATCTCAGGTCGATTTCGCTGTAGGCACGCCATAGCGATGTCCCGTTTTCGGTAGTGCGGAAGATATGGGCCTCACGCTCGTCGATGATCTCCACATAGGCAAAATACTGGCACAGCCGCATGAGCTTGCCGTTGAGCAAGGCTTTGCATCGCTCGGAATCGCCGGCGAAATTGTCGCCGTCCGAGGCCTGGGCGGCATAGATATTCCATTCGCGGGCCGGGTAACGTTCTTCAATAATGCGATGCATTTCCTCCAGCGCGGTGGAAACGACAGTGCCGCCGCTTTGCGTGTTGTAGAAGAATGTGTCCTCATCGACCTCCTGTGCCAAGTGCGTGTGGCGGATGAAGACGATCTCGATGCGGTCGTAGCGCCGTTTCAAGAACAGGTGCAGCAGCACGAAGAAGCGCTTGGCCAGATCCTTTTCGCGCTCGCCCATCGAGCCGGACACATCCATCAGGCAGAACATGACGGCGTTGGCGTTCGGCACAGGCTGGGGATCGAAGCGGTTGAAGCGGATGTCGACCGGATCGACATAGGCAATTCGCCGGCGGCGGCGTTCCAGCCGGTCGAGATCCTCGCGCAATGCCGCAATGCGCTGGCTTGCCGCTGCGCTGGATGGCACCAACTCAAGCGTAGCGATTTCCTGGAGGACCGCGTCCAGTTCCGCCTGCTTGGGACGCCTCAGCGCAATGCGGCGGCCATGGCTGTTGCGCATTGTGCGCCCAACATTGATGTTGGTCGGTGAACCGGTAGCGGCGAAACCAGCCCGGCGTGGTTTGAAGGCAAGGATTTCCTTGAGGTTGAGCTTGACCATGTCTGGAAGTTCGAGATCCTCGAAAAAAAGATCGAGCACCTCTTCGCGTGACAGCACGAAACGAAAGTCGTCTTCAGACGCCGTGTTTCCGGGGGACGACGCTCCCGCGCCGCCACCCTGGGCGGGCTTGGGGATCAGGTCTCCAGGGGAGAAATGCTTGTTGCCCGGCAGGATGTGCTGGCGCCTGCCGCTGTTGCGTGCGTTGTTGAAGCTCGGCTCGGCTGTGCCTCTTTCGGGCATGGGCACGGTGTGCTCGGCATCCGCGTCTGCGATCCTGCCAGCGCGGATCTGATCTCGTATGCTCCGCTTCAGTTCCTCGCGGGCACGCTTGAGGAAGCGCTGGCGATTGCCGAGGCTCTTGTCCTTTGGATTCAGGCGACGGTCGATGAAGATCGGCATGGAACCATCGGGCTCCCTCAGCCCGCCTTGTTCACCCGCATGTACCAGTCCACCAGGCGGCGCACCTGCCGCTGGGTGTAGCCGCGCTCGACCATGCGTTGAACGAATTCGTTGTGCCGTTTTTCCGTAACGCTGTCCTGCTTGGAGCCGAAGCTGATGACCGGCAAGAGGTCCTCGACCTGACCGAACATCCGCTTCTCGATGACCTCGCGGAGCTTTTCATAACTCGTCCATGACGGGTTGCGGTCGTGGTTCCTTGCGCGCGCGCGCAGCGTGAACTTCACCACCTCGTTGCGGAAGTCCTTGGGATTGGCGATGCCGGCCGGCTTTTCGACCTGCGACAATTCGTTTTCCAAAACCTCGCGTTTCAAGATCTGGCCGGTGTCGGGGTCCTTGTAGTCCTGATCCTCGATCCAGGCATCGGCATAAGCGATGTAACGGTCGAAAAGATTCTGGCCATATTCGCTATAGGATTCGAGATAGGCTTTCTGGATCTCGTGGCCGATGAACTCGGCATACCGCGTGGCGATCTCCGACTTGATGAAATCGAGATAGGCTGCTTCCGATTCCTTGGGAAACTGCTCGCGCTTGATCGCCTCCTCCAGAATGTACATCAGGTGCACAGGATCGGCAGCCACTTCCTTGGTGTCGTAGTTGAAGGTCTGCGACAGGATCTTGAAGGCGAAGCGCGTGCTGACGCCCCTCATGCCCTCATCGACCCCGGCGGCATCGCGATATTCCTGGACCGACTTCGCCTTGGGGTCGACGTCCTTCAGGTTCTCGCCGTCATAGGCACGCATCTTGGTGTAGAGTGGCGAATTGTCATGCTCGGCCAGGCGGGTCGAGACAGTGAACCGGCTGAGAATGTCCAGCACCTCGGGCGCGCACGGGCTGGCGGCCAATTCGCTCTCTCGCAGCAGCTTTTCGTAGATCTGCCTCTCTTCGGTGATCCGCAGACAATAAGGCACCTTGACCACGAGGATGCGGTCGAGAAAGGCCTCATTGTTCTTGTTGTTCTTGAACTGCTGCCATTCCGACTCGTTGGAATGGGCCACGATGATCCCCTGGTAGGGAAAGGCGCCGAAATTTTCGGTGCCGTTGTAGCTGCCCTCCTGGGTGGCGGTCAGCAGCGGATGCAGGACCTTGATGGGCGCCTTGAACATTTCCACGAATTCAAGCAGGCCCTGGGTGGTCCGGTTCAGTCCGCCGCTGTAGGAATAGGCGTCCGGATCGGACTGGCTGAAATTTTCCAATAGCCGGATGTCGACCTTGCCGACCAGGGCCGAGACGTCCTGATTGTTCTCATCGCCCGGCTCGGTCTTGGCGATGCCGATCTGGCGCAACCGCGAAGGCATCAGCTTGACGACGCTGAACTTGGAAATGTCGCCGGAGAGTTCGTCGAGGCGCTTGGCCGCCCATGGCGAGATGAGCCCGTTCAGCCGCCGTCGGGCTATGCCGTATTTATCCTGCAGCAGGTCGCCCATGCGATCGGGATGGAAGAGGCCAAGCGGCGATTCGAAAACCGGGCTGACCTGGTTGCCGACCTTCAGCGTGTAGATCGGGCGCTGCTCCATCAATTTCTTCAGCCGTTCGGCAAGCGAGGATTTGCCGCCGCCAACCGGGCCCAGGAGATAAAGGATCTGCTTGCGCTCCTCGAGCCCCTGGGAAGCGTAGCGAAAATAGCCAGCAATGCGTTCGATCGTGTCCTCCATTCCGTAGAAATCGGAGAAGGAGGGATAGATCTTAACGGTGCGGTTCGAGAAAATGCGACCGAGCCGTTCGTCCTTGCTGGTGTCAACCAGGTTCGGCTCGCCGATAGCCTCGACCATCCGTTCAGGCGCCGAGGCATACATCGATCTGTCCTCTCGGCAGGCAAGGAGATATTGCTGGAGGCTGATTTCTTCCTGAGCCGCGTTCGCATAAATCTCCGAAAACAGGTCGAAGACGTCGGATTGATTCTCGCGCATGATACTCTGCCCTCAGAGCCGTTTTGGCTGCCTGCCGGCTCATCATGTATTCAACTGCCGGGATGCATTGTGGTTCCCTTCACACGAAGGAGAGCGCGTGCATCTGGCATTGAAACCCGGGACACCACCCATGTGGCAAAAATGCTTGCCAAATACTTAGGTGGTGATGGCCAGATGAGACCGTCAAGGGGCAGATATTGATTTCGTGAACTGAACTGCAAGACAGTGCATTTGATACGGCCTGATGCTGCGACATTTGCGACCCGATGCGAGTTCGGCAAAGCCGGTGGATCCGGCCCCTCTACAGCGGATGAGCCCCAAAAACTCGAGTGCCGTTCGAGATTCGGATCGATGATAGCTCGCCGACCCAGACCACTCGGGTATTACCAATCCTTAACTGGACGCTCGCTGCGCCTGCGGGCACTGTTGGCCTACACGGTCGGGAGACCATGATGATCGATCGACGAAGCCTCATTCTGGCCTCCGTGGCGGCGATGCTGCCATTGGGAGCATCGGCCGCGCGGCGCCCGCGCCAACCCGCGCCAAAAACCTTCGACTACGGGCCGGCCAAGCTCGATGTCTATGCGCCTGACGGTGCAACCGGCCTGCCGGTCGTCTTTTTTGTCCATGGCGGCACCTGGCAGTTCGGCAAACGCAGCCAGGTCAACGCCAAGCCGGCCTTCCTGCTCGCCAACGGGTTCTGCTTCGTCTCCATCGACTATCGCATGCTGCCCGAGGCCGACGTCGCCACCCAGGCCGGCGACGTCGAAAAGGCCTATGCCTATGTGCGCGCCAATATCGCGCAGCATGGCGGCGATCCCGATCGCATTGTCGGCATGGGCCACTCGGCCGGCTGCCATCTGATTGCGCTGACCGGCATGCGCGGTGGCCTGCCTGGCGTCGCGGCACTCATCCTCGACGATACCAGGGCCTATGATCTTGCAACGCTTTCCAGCAATGGCGGCATGGTCCGGGCCTATGCCCGCGTCTTTTCCGACCCCACGCAATGGGCCGCGCTGTCGCCCGCCAGCTATGTCGACGGCCACAAGCATCCGGCGACCTTCATCGCCTATTCAAACGCCGCGGGCCGTGGCGAGGCCTCGAAGGCCTTCGCCGCGCGCCTGCGGGCGACCGGCACCAAGGTCACTGTGTTCGACGGCAGTGCCTATACGCACATGTCGATCAATCGCGATTTCGGCGAGGATGGCGACGCGCTGACCGCCGCCGCGCTGGCATTCCTGAAATCGACCGTCAGCTGACCCCCGACCCCGACGAGGCACCGGCATCAGAGGGACTGGATCAGATCAAAAGTGCCGACGGGATATTGCTGCGCGGGCGTTTGCCGGTGCAACTGCTCTCTTCGATCGTCAAGCGGGAGAGAATTCCATGAACGGCGCCGATGTCCTGTGTGATGTGCTTCTGGCCAATGATGTGACGGTCTGCTTCGCCAACCCCGGCACATCCGAAATGCATTTCGTCGCAGCGCTCGACCGGAAACCTCAGATGCGTTGCGTGCTCGGCCTGTTCGAGGGCGTGGTGACCGGTGCCGCCGACGGCTATGCCCGGATGACCGATCGGCCGGCCGCGACGCTGCTGCATACCGGTCCGGGTTTGGCCAACGGCCTGGCCAACATGCACAATGCGCGGCGCGCGCTGAGCCCGATGATCAACATTGTCGGCGACCATGCAGCCTACCATCTGCCGCTCGATGCTCCGCTGACCAGCGATATCGAGAGCCTTGCCAAGCCGATGTCGAACTGGGTGCGCCGCATCGCCGGCCCAGACGATGTCGCGCCGGCGACCGAGGCCGCCTTCCGCGCCTCGCTGACGCCTCCCGGCGTAACCACCCTGATCCTGCCCGCGGATGCCGCCTGGAGCGAAGTTGGCGCGGCCTCAGTCGGCAAGGCGACGCTGGCGCCGCAGCCCGCCGTCGACATGGGCGCCGTGCGCACGGTCGCCGCGGCCATCCGTGCCGCTCCGGGTCGGGCCGGCATCATCGTTCGCGGACAGGCGGCAAGAGCCGATGCGCTTGCTGTCGCCGGGCAGATCTCGACGGGCAGCGATGTCCGTGTGTTCAGCGACGTGCTGATCGCCCGGATGCAGCGCGGGCGCGGGCGTGTCGCGCCGACGCGCATCCCCTATCCGATCGATGCGGCGACGGCACTGCTCAGGGATATCGATGTTCTGGTGCTGGTCGGCGCGCGGGAGCCGGTTGCCTTCTTCGCCTATCCGGGAAAGCCGGGGCGGCTTGTGCGGGAAGGCTGCCAGGTGCTGACGCTGGCCGCGCATGGCGAGGATCTCAATGCGGCTCTGGAAGCGCTCCGCGACGAACTCGGCATCAAGCCGTCGCAACAGACGGTGTTCGCAACCGCCTTTCCCGACGAGGCGACGCCGAGCGGCCAACTCACGGAGGATGCGATCGCGCTGTCGGTGGCGCGCAACCTGCCGGCCGATGCGATCGTCTGCGACGAGGCGGTGACCTCGGCACGGCGTTTCTTCGCGCTGTCGGCCTTTGCCGCTCCGCACGATTACATGATGACCACAGGCGGATCGATCGG
The DNA here is from genome assembly GCF_056404515.1 of Mesorhizobium sp. P2_C7. Classification (NCBI taxonomy): domain Bacteria; kingdom Pseudomonadati; phylum Pseudomonadota; class Alphaproteobacteria; order Hyphomicrobiales; family Phyllobacteriaceae; genus Mesorhizobium; species Mesorhizobium sp. P2_C7. The sequence continues at coordinate 123,567 of NZ_JBFUDW010000011.1, forward strand.
TGGAGGCATTCCGCTTGCAACCGGGGCGGCGATCGCCTGTCCCGGCCGCAAGGTGATCAATCTGGAGGCTGACGGCAGCGGAATGTACACGGTGCAGGGGCTGTGGACGCAGGCCAGGGAAAATCTCGACGTGGTGACGATCGTCTTTTCCAACCGGACCTATGCGATCCTGCATGGCGAGATGCGCAATGTCGGCGTTGGCGCGATTGGCGAGAACGCCAGGCGCATGCTCGACCTCGACCAGCCGTCGCTGGACTGGGTTTGCCTGGCCAAAGGCATGGGCGTGGAGGCGGCCCGCGCCGATACCTGCGAGCGGTTCGACGCGCTGCTGGAGAGCGCCTTGTCGCGGCGCGGACCGTTCCTCATCGAAGCGGTGCTCTGAGCACAGCGAAGGCCGAACCGGCCTACCAGCGGGTCTTTTCGCCGGGAGCCGCCGGTTCGATCGCCAGCGCATGCACGCCGGCCTTCAGTTCGTCGGCAAGCAATTCGTTGACGGCGCGGTGGCGGTCGATGCGGCTCATGCCAGCAAAGGCCGAAGAGACGACGCGGACGCGAAAATGCGTCTCGCCGGTGCCGTCATAGGCGCCGTGATGGTCGGAGCCGTGATGGTGATGGCCGGCATGGAGATGGCTTTCGTTGATGATGACCAGCCGGTCCGGCGAAAAGGCCTTGTTGAGCTTGTCTTCCATGGTTGCCTGTATGGACATCGCCGTCTCCCTTCACCACATATGGCTGGCGCAGCAGCCGGCAAAACCAAAATCGGGCTCGCAAAGGCCGCTGCCGCGCAACAAAATCCGCCATTCGCCTGCTTTATGCCGCGATTCAGCGGTTAGGGCGATCATCGCGAAAATGTCAATTCTTGTTTCGCATTTGCGAACGCCCCATAAATGGGTGAGATGAAGCCGTATCCCAAATATTTCGAGAAGATTCGCATCCGCCCTGAGAAGGATGCGGAGCTGAAGTCGCACTCGCCGATCTGCCAGTGGGACGGCTGCAAGGAAGCGGGCACCCATCGTGCGCCGGTCGGGCGCATGAAGGAGGGCGAGTATTTCCGCTTCTGCTTCGACCATGTGCGCGAGTACAACAAGGGCTTCAACTATTTCTCCGGTGTGCCGGACACCGAGGTCGCGCGCTTCCAGAAGGAAGCCATGACCGGCCACCGGCCGACCTGGAAGATGGGCGTCAACGGCGCCTCGACGCGTTCGTCGCCGGATGTAGCCCAGATGCGCTCGGGCCGCGCCGGCTACTATAATCGTATGCGCGACCCATTCGACCTGTTCAAGGGGCCAAAGGATCCGCGCGAGGCGCGCGAGCGCAAGGCCAAGCCGCTTGAGGCCAAGGCGCTGGAAACGCTTGGCCTTGATACAAAGGCGACTGGCAAGGAGATCAAGGCGCGCTATAAGGAACTGGTGAAGCGTCATCATCCGGATGCGAATGGTGGCGACCGAGGTTCGGAAGACCGGTTCCGCGATGTGCTGCAGGCTTATCGCGTGCTCAAACAGGCGGGCCTGTGCTGAGCGACCATACGGTTCGTGTCGTTTTCCAACTTTCATAAGGTTGGAAAAGGCTCTAAGACCGCCCCCGGACAAAATCGATTGCCGGCGAAATCAGGCTTTTCGCCCGTGGAGACGTTGAGAGATATGAACAAGGTCGATCGCGACATCGCCAACCTGCCCGACACGACGGTGTCGGTGAAGGAGAAATTCGGGTTCGAGTCCAAGATGGTGGTGCCGGCCTATTCGGTGACCAGCGAGCATGTACCCGACATCGATCCGGACTATCTGTTCGACAAGAACACGACGATGGCGATCCTTGCAGGCTTTGCCTACAACCGCCGCGTCATGGTGTCGGGCTATCACGGCACCGGCAAGTCGACCCATATCGAACAGGTCGCCGCCCGCCTCAACTGGCCATGCGTGCGCGTCAACCTCGACAGCCATGTCAGCCGTATCGATCTCGTCGGCAAGGACGCGATCGTCGTCAAGGACGGCTTGCAGATCACCGAATTCCGCGACGGCATCCTGCCCTGGGCCTACCAGCACAATGTCGCGCTCTGCTTCGACGAGTATGACGCCGGCCGTCCGGATGTGATGTTCGTCATCCAGCGCGTGCTGGAATCGTCGGGCCGGCTGACGCTGCTCGACCAGAGCCGGGTCATCCGTCCGCATCCAGCCTTCCGGCTGTTCTCGACCGCCAACACGGTGGGCCTGGGCGATACAACCGGCCTCTATCACGGCACCCAGCAGATCAACCAGGCGCAGATGGACCGCTGGTCGATCGTCACCACGCTGAACTATTTGCCGCACGACAATGAAGTGAACATCGTGCTGGCCAAGGCCAAGCACTATCGCGACGGCAAGGGCAAGGACATCGTCAACAAGATGGTGCGCGTCGCCGACATGACGCGGTCGGCCTTCATCAATGGCGATCTGTCGACCGTGATGAGCCCGCGTACGGTCATCACCTGGGCCGAGAATGCCGAGATATTCGGCAATATCGGCATGGCGTTCCGGCTGACCTTCCTCAACAAGTGCGACGAGTTGGAGCGTTCGGTGGTTGCCGAGTTCTACCAGCGCGCCTTTGGCGAGGATTTGCCGGAATCAGCTGCCAATGTGGTGCTGGGGTGAAACCACCTTATGGGAACAGCCCGCCGGACGTTCCTGTGGAGTTTTTCAATCCTGAGTATTGGTATCTGTCAGGCAGCCATGGCCCAGAACGAACCATTCAAACCTGGGCAGATTTGGACTTACCATGGAGCGACTCCGGTATCATCGCGCTTGATCATAGGCGCGGTCGATAATTTGGAGGGCGAAAGCCAGCTGATCGTTTCGATTTCAGTCACTGATGCGCCAATACCCAATGATGGAAAGCAGCTACAAACCGTTCCTCACCTCCCTATGGCCGCCAACGTCCTGAAAGAGAGTGTGGTTGAAATTGAGGGGACTGGTCCAATTCCTGCTGGATTTGATCACGGATACAGGCTGTGGCGACAGGCATATGACAGCGGAAAGGGCGGCTACTTTACAATCTCGGTGGAAGAGATTGTCGGCATCCTACGCACCCAGCTTGGCCAACAGCCAGCGGTGAAATAGAGAATAGATAATGGCGGGTCCGGGCGACAATACGCGCAACAAGTCGAAGACGGGGTCTGAAGCCGACAGCTTCAAGCGTGCCGTCACCGTCTGCATGCGCGCCATCGCCGGCGACAAGGAGCTTGAAGTCGGCTTCGCCAAGGACCGGCCGGCACTTGCGGGCAGCCGCGCCCGGCTGCCCGAACTGCCGAAGAAGGCGTCCAAGGCCGACATCGCCATCACCCGAGGCCTTGGCGATTCCATGGCGCTGAAGCGCGCCTGCCATGACGTGCGCATCCACACCAAGCTGGCGCCAGAGGGCAAACAGGCCCGCGCCGTCTACGACGCGGTCGAGCAGGCCCGCGTCGAGGCGATCGGCAGCCGCGCCATGCAAGGCGTCGCCGACAATATCGGCTCGATGCTGGAGGACAAATACGCCAAGGCCAACCTCGTCGACGTCAAGGACAAGGCCGACGCGCCGATCGAGGAAGCACTGGCGCTGATGGTGCGCGAGAAGCTGACCGGCCGTCCGATCCCGAAGAGCGGCGAGCGCCTGGTCGAGCTGTGGCGGCCCTGGGTCGAGGAAAAGGCCAGCGCCGATCTCGACGGTCTCTCGGCCAAGCTCGACGACCAGCAGGCATTCGCCCGCGTCGTGCGCGAGATGCTTGCCTCCATGGAAATGGCCGAGGAACTCGGCGACGACCAAGAGACCGAAGACTCCGAGGACAATGACGACAACCAGCCGCAAGGCGAGGAACAGAGCGAGGAGGGCGGCGAAGAGGATTCCGGCTCCGAACAGTCACAGTCCGAGGATGCCGAGGCGTCCGCCGATGACGAGCAATCCGCCGAGACCGAAGCCTCCGACGCCACCGCCGACGACCTGTCCGACGATGACGATGCGGATGCCGAGACGCCCGGCGAGGCGCGCCGCAACGACAATCCCTTCACCAATCTGCCGAAGGAAATCGACTACAAGGTCTTCACCACCGCTTTCGACGAGACGGTCGGCGCCGAGGAGCTTTGCGAAGAGGAAGAGCTCGACCGGCTGCGCGCGTTCCTCGACAAGCAGCTTGCCAATCTGTCCGGCGTCGTCGGGCGGCTGGCCAACCGGCTGCAGCGGCGGCTCATGGCGCAGCAGAACCGGTCGTGGGATTTCGACCTGGAAGAAGGCTACCTCGACCCGGCGCGCTTGGTACGCGTCGTCATCGACCCGATGCAGCCATTGTCCTTCAAGCAGGAACGCGACACCAAGTTCCGCGACACGGTGGTGACGCTGGTGCTCGACAATTCTGGCTCGATGCGCGGCCGGCCGATCACGGTCGCCGCTACCTGCGCCGACATCCTGGCGCGCACGCTGGAACGCTGCGGCGTCTCGGTCGAGATCCTCGGCTTTACCACCCGAGCCTGGAAAGGCGGGCAGGCGCGCGAGAAATGGCTGAAGGACGGCAAGCCGCCGAACCCCGGCCGGCTCAACGACCTGCGCCACATCATCTACAAATCCGCCGATCATCCGTGGCGTCGGGCACGGCGCAATCTCGGCCTGATGATGCGTGAGGGCCTGCTCAAGGAAAACATCGACGGCGAGGCGCTGCTGTGGGCGCACAACCGGCTGATCGCGCGGCCGGAACAGCGCAAGATCCTGATGATGATCTCGGACGGCGCGCCGGTCGACGATTCGACGCTGTCGGTCAATCCGGGCAATTATCTCGAGCGCCATCTGCGCGCCGTCATCGAACTGATCGAGACGCGCTCGCCTGTGGAGTTGCTGGCCATCGGCATCGGCCATGACGTCACCCGCTATTACAGGCGCGCCGTCACGATCGTCGACGCCGAGGAACTGGCCGGCGCCATGACCGAGCAACTGGCCTCGCTGTTCGCCGAGGAAAGCGCGCGCGACACGCGGCGCGGCGGCATGCGGCGCGCCGGATGATCTTTTCGCGCGGCGGCTTCCATCAGACGCTTTTCGCCGCCATCGCCCTATTTGCCGGCGCGGCTCCGGTGCTGGCCGGTTCGCCCGACTCGACCTCGGTCGAACTGGTCGAGATATCGACCCGCCCGATCACCGAATTCCAAATCGGCCGCGCCGACAAACAGTTCGGCCCATTCGAATTCGTCGGCGGCCTGGAAATGACCTCGCCGACACGCGATTTCGGGGCACTGTCGGCCTTCCGCTTTCTCAAAGGCGGCAGCGATTTCATTGGCGTCGCCGACACAGGCTTCTGGTTCTTCGGAACGGTGGTCCGCGACGCCAACAAGCGGCCGTCCGGCATCCAGAATTTCCGCATCCAGCAGATGGTCGACGAAGCGGGGCGGGCGATCGACGAGAAGTGGGAGGTCGACGCCGAAGGCCTCGCTGTCAAGGACGGCATCGCCACTGTCGGCTTCGAGCGCAGCCATCACGTCGCCCAGTTCAAGATCGACCCCAACGATATGAAGGCGCCGTTCAAGCAGCTGGATTTCCTGGTGCCGGCCCGGGAACTGCGCCAGAACCGCGGTTTCGAAACCGTCACCCACGCCGATGCCAACGGCCAGCATGAGGGCGGGCTGGTGGTGGTCGCCGAAAAGAGCCTCGACAAAGCCGGCAACATCTATGCCGCCATCATCGAAGGGCCGCACAAGGGCGTGTTTACCGTCAAGCGCAACGGCGACTTCGACATCACCGACGGCGCCTTCATGCCGGATGGTGACCTGCTGTTGCTGGAGCGCAGCTTCTCGATGGCCCGCGGCGTCAAGATGCGGCTGCGGCGCATTTATGGCGAAAGCGTCGAGAAGGGCGCCGTCGCCGACGGGCCGGTGCTGCTGGAGGCCGACATGGGCTACCAGATCGACAATATGGAAGGGCTCGACGTCTGGACCCGCGACGACGGCGCGCTGATGGTGTCGCTGGTCTCCGACGACAACCACTCGATCCTGCAGCGCAATCTCTATCTGGAATTTATTCTCCATCAGGATTGAGCAACGCCTCACAAGCTGACAGTCGCCATTAATTTTCGATGACGCGACTGACCTGCTCCGCATTTTCCCTGCCAAGTCATTGACGCTGAACGGTTTTCTAGCCGCGCGGTCGCGCCTCAAAATACTTTAGTCTAGACTTGACAATTGATGACGCCGCCGCAATACTCAAGTCCATGCTTAACTATTCCGAGATCGACAGCATCTTGCGGGCTCTGGTCGAGCCCACCCGCCGCCAGATCCTGGAAAGATTGAGCCGCGGACCAGCCACCGTCAGCCAGCTGGCGGAGCCGTTCGGCATGACGTTCGCCGCCGTGCTGCAACATCTGCAGGTGCTGGAGGCCTGCGGGCTGATCCGCAGCGAAAAGATCGGACGGGTGCGCACCTGCCGGATCGAACCGGGCGGGCTTGCCCCGCTCGCCGACTGGATTGCTGAACGCCGCATACCGGCGGAACGTCAGCTCGACCGACTTGGCCAGATCCTGGCCGACACAGATCAATCGCCCCCGAAAGTTCAAGATCAGGAAAAGGACGAACAGACATGAACCAGATCGCCCCCGTGAAAGACGAGCATTCCGTCATCCACTCCACATTCACCATCGAGCGGACCTATCCGCAATCGCCTGCCCAAGTCTTCCATGCCTTCGCCGACAAGGCGACCGTGCGCCGCTGGCGGATCGATGGCGATGGTTTTGCCATAGCCGAATTCAGCTTCGACTTCCGCGTCGGCGGTGGCGAGGTGTCGCGATTCAGTTATGCCGGCGGTCCGGAGATCAGGCTCGACGCGCAGTTCCAGGACATCGTTGCCGACCAGCGCATTGTGTTCTCCTACAGGATGGCGGTCGGGCCCCAGCCAATGTCGGCATCGCTCACCACCGTCGAGCTGACCCCCTCGGGCAATGGCACGCGGCTGACCTATACCGAGCAGGGCGCGTTTTTCGACGGTGTCGATTCCGCGAAAGGGCGGGAAGAGGGGACACGCGGGCTGTTGGAAGCCCTTGCCGCGGAACTCCAGAAGTCGAGGTAGACCGGACCGCGGCCCGGCTCTCGCTCAGGATCGTGGGCCGTTGGTGGCCATCCAGATGACATGGCGCGCGCCGCGCTTGCCGTTGGCGCGCGTGTTGATCTCCTCGACCGCAAAGCCAGCCTGCTTCAGGCGCCGCGTGAAGCCGCCGTCGGGGCCTTGCGACCACACCGCCAGGACACCGCCCGGCTTGAGGGCGGTGCGCGCGGCTCCCAGCCCCTGCAGGCTGTAAAGCGCGTCGTTGGACTTGTGGACGATGCCTTGCGGGCCGTTGTCGACATCGAGCAGGATGGCGTCCCAGGCTGCCGGCCCAGACCGTATCAACTGGCCGACGTCGGTTTCCTCGACAGTGACGCGCGGATCGTCAAGGCAGCCGCCAAACACCTCGGCCATCTGGCCGCGTGCCCAGGCGACGACCGCCGGCACCAGCTCCGCAACGACAATGCTGGCATCATTGCCGAGTTCGGCGAGGGCGGCGCGCAAGGTAAAACCCATGCCGAGCCCGCCGATCAACATTCTCGGCCGCCGGTGGTCGGCAATCCTTTGGCAAGACAGTTTTGCCAGCGCTTGCTCGGAGCCGCTGAGGCGGCTGTTCATCAGCTCATTGGTGCCGAGCATGATCGAGAATTCGGAACCGCGCCGCTTGAGGTGAAGCTCTTGCTGGCCGTCTGGGGTCTTTGCCGAATCGAGCTGGACCCAGGGGATCACGGGCTTTCTTTCTGTTTGGCGTGATCTTATCCGAAAGGCCTAGACCGCGACAGCCGGCTGGCTCCAGCGGGCGGCGAGCAGCCGGTAGGGGATGAGCGCCACAATCGCGATGATCAGCTTCACACTGAGGTCGCCGAGCGCCCAGGAGATCCAGCGCATAGCGTCGACATGGAACACACCCATCAGCGGTGCGGTTTCGAGCGCGAAACTGTCGTTGGGACCAGCAAAGGCGAAAGCGGCAGAGAAAGCGACGGTAAAGAACACGGCGGTGTCGAACACCGAGCCGACCAGCGTGCCGACGATCGGCGCCCGCCACCAGCTTTGCCGGCGCAGCCGGTTGAACACGGTGACGTCAAGCAATTGCGCGCAGAGGAACGCAGCACCTGACGCCGCGGCGATGCGCACCAGCCGGTCGGCCGCGGTCTCGAATTCGATCAGGCCGTGGCGGAACAGGAAGGGCGGGACGAGGATCGAGCAGATGACGGCAGTCATGAAGCCGACAAAGACGATCCTGCGCGCCACGGCAGGCCCGTAGCGGCGGTTGGCGAGATCGGTGACCAGGAACGAGAAGGGATAGGTGAAGGCGCCCCAGGTCAAAAGGTCGGCCAGCGACAGGCCGCCGATTTGCCCTTGCATCGGGAACTGCACGAGAATGTTCGATGCCACGACGACAAGCGCCATGGCGGCCACGAAGGGCAGGTATCGCGAGAAGGAACTCATTTTTTTATCCTGGGTAATGGAACCAGCGGAGCGTTATTCCGAAACCGAATCACGCTCGCTTTGTTTGAGCATCGGAAGCCACTTTGAAAGGCTTGGATCCGATGCCCAAGGCGGTCGTCCCCCGCCTTTAAACGATGTTAGGCAGCAGGCTGATCGGCAAGCTTCTTGGCGATCTGCTTCTTCAACAGACGCGCGCGCTGCGACAGTTCCTTGACGTCGGCCTTGGCCAGGAAGGCATCCAGACCGCCGCGATGTTCGACCGAACGCAGGGCGTTGGCGGAAATGCGCAGGCGCACGTTCTGGTTCAGCGCTTCCGAGATCAGCGTCACATTGACGAGGTTCGGCAGGAAGCGACGCTTGGTCTTGTTGTTGGCGTGGCTCACATTGTTGCCGGACATGACTGCCTTGGCAGTGAGTTCGCAGGTGCGGGACATAGTTCTAACCTTCAGTTCTCGGGTCTGCCAAACCTTTATGCCCACGCCGGGTGGCGCGCGGTTCTGGTCAGGCGGCCTTATGGAAAAAGTTGGCGTTCCATAGTTGCATTTCACCGGTGCGTCAAGCTCCGGCATGCCCACGGACGCGCCCGGCATTTCATATTAAGGCCGGAATTCATCCTATAAGCGGTCTGACAGGGACATGCCAGCCCGGAGTTGCCCGCCTCCGGCCAAGAATCAAGGACCCGATGCCGCCATGCTTCGTTCCTCTCACGCCCTTGCTGCCGTGCTCGCCATCGCCTTGCCGTCCGCCGCCACAGCTGCCTCGCCGCAGTCGTTCAAGGGCGAGTACATCGTGTCGTTCCTTGGTCTTTCGATAGCGAAATCAACGTTTTCCAGCCACTATGAGAACGGCGCCTACGCGATCGAAGGCAGCGTAAGAGCTGCCGGTCTCGCCAAGCTGTTCGACGATACCCAGGGCACGGTCTCGTCCAAGGGCATGATCTCGGGCAAGAAGATGGTGCCGCAGGCGTTCCGTGCCGATTACACCTCCGGCAAGAAGGCATCGGTGGTCGATATCCGCTTTGCCAATGGCACGGTCACCTCGACGCAGGTCATCCCGGCGCCGGACAAGCGCGATCCCAAGAGCTGGGTGCCGATTGGCACCGGCGACCTGGCATCGGTGCTCGATCCGATGGCCGCCACCGTCATCCACGCCGACAGCCTAGACCAGGTCTGCGGCCGCACGGTGAAATTCTATGATGGCGAGATGCGCGCCGACCTGACGCTGACCTACGCGTCGAAAGGCACCATCTCGGTGCCGGGTTACAAGGGCGATACCATCACCTGCCGGATGGGCTTCGATCCGGTGGCGGGTTACCGCAAGGGCCGCAAGGCGCTCAACTACCTGAAGGACCGCAGCCGCATGATGGTGACGTTTGCGCCGCTCGGCCAAACCGGCGTATATGCGCCGATCCACGCCACGGTTGGAACGCAGATCGGCACCTTGACCATCAGCGCCAGGCGTTTCGAAGCGGTACAATAGGTCAGGCGCGCCACTGGGGACAGAATGGGGCGCACCACTGGAGACAGAATGGGGCGCGCTACACTCATCGGCTTTTCGGCGGTCGCCATGTGGGCGCTGCTGGCGCTGCTTACGGATGCCTCCGGCCAGGTGCCGCCGTTTCTGTTGTCGGCGATCACCTTTTCGATCGGCACCGGGGTCGGGCTTGTCGCGCGGCTGGTCATGCCGGCCCCCGACAAGAGCCAGAAGATACCGCCGCAGGTTTGGCTGATCGGCATTGCCGGCCTGTTCGGCTACCACTTCTTCTACTTCACCGCGCTGCGCAATGCGCCGGCGGTGGAGGCGAGCCTGATCGCCTATCTGTGGCCGCTGCTGATCGTGCTGGGTTCGGCGCTGATGCCGGGCGAGCGCCTGGCCTGGAACCATGTCGTCGGCGCGCTGCTTGGCCTTGCCGGTACCGTGCTGATCGTCACCAAGGGCGGCGGCCTCGCCTTCGATGCCCGCTACGCCTTCGGCTATGCCATGGCCGCCGTCTGTGCGGTTCTGTGGTCGTCCTATTCGCTTTTGTCGCGGCGCTTCCCGTCGGTGCCGACCAGCATCGTCACCTGGTTCTGCGCCGCCACCGCGGTGCTGTCGCTCGCTTGCCACCTGGCGCTGGAACAAACCGTGCTGCCGAACGGTGCCGGCCAGTGGCTGGCCGTGCTCGGGCTCGGCCTGATGCCGGTCGGCGCGGCCTTCTACGCCTGGGATATCGGCGTCAAGCGCGGCAACATCCAGGTGCTCGGCGCGGCAAGCTATGCGGCGCCGCTATTGTCGACGTTGGTGCTGATCGCGGCCGGCGTCGCCGAGCCGTCGCTGCGCATCCTCGCCGCCTGCGTGCTTATCACCGGCGGGGCGGCGCTGGCGGCAAAATCGCTGTTCCTGCGCAAGCCGGTCGTGACCGAAAGCGGAGCCAAGGCATGACGATGCCGTTTGCAGGCGGCATCGACGCCAATGCCAATGCGACGTTGATCTTTTCGCTGGTGGCGGCGGTGATCTACGCCTTCATATCAGGCATGCCGCCGACGCTCGCCCGCTCGGCGGCAAAGACACTCGCCGTGGCGATGCTTGCCGTGCTGGCGGCGCTGCAAGACGGCCCGCTGCTGCTGGTCATCGCCCTTGCGCTCAGCGCCGCTGGCGATGCCTTCCTATCGCGCGACGGCGAAAGGGCCTTTCTCGGCGGGCTGGTCAGTTTTCTCGTCGCGCACATCGTCTATGTCGCGTTGTTCCTGCGCGGTGGCGGCGGCCTGGAATTGCTTGGCGCCGAATCGTGGCGCGGGGCGATCGCACTGGCAATGGCGGTGTTCGCGATCGTCATGCTGGCGGCGCTCTGGCGGCGTGTCGGTCCGGGCCTGCGCGTTCCGATCGTCGTCTATATCGCGGCCATCCTCGCCATGGGCGTTTCGGCGCTGACGACAGGCAGCGTCTCGATTGTCGGCGGCGCGCTGTTGTTCATGGCATCGGACGGGCTGCTCGCCACGGAAAAATTCCTGGTGGCCGCCATCTCGCCCCATCGCGTCTGGATGCGTTTGGCCGTCTGGGGTCTCTACTACGCCGCCCAACTGGCGATCACCCTAGGATTCCTGCTGAGCTAGCGGTTCTTGCTGAGTTGGGGTTGTTTCGGCTGCCAGCCGGGCTCGGCCAGCTCGAAGGTGGCAAACTCAAAGCCCGGTGCGACGGTGCAGCCGACCAGGGTCCATTCGCCCAGGCTGCGCGCCGATTGCCACCAGCCTGCCGGCACGACGATCTGCGGCCGCTCGCCCGCCGCCAGATCGATGCCGAGCACCTGCTCGAACACGGCGCCATCTTCCTCACTCATCGACAACGCCAGCGGGGCGCCGGCGTGGAAATGCCAGACCTCGGTGGCGTCCTTGACCCGGTGCCAGGCCGAAACCTGGTGCTGTTCCAAAAGGAAATATATCGCGGTCGAATGGCCGCGCGCGCCGCCGGCGCCGTCGCGAAAGGTCTCCGCATACCAGCCGCCTTCCGGATGCGGCTTCAGGCCGAGGATCGCGATGATTTCGGCGGCGCTGGTCATGGGTTCCGGACCATCCTGTTTTGCTTAGAAGTTATCCTTACGCTTGCGGATTTCTGCGAACACCTCGGCGTCCGAAGCCTTCTCCAGCCCAAGATGCTTGCGGATCGCTGGATCGTGCCAGCGCAGGAACGGATTGGTCGACAGTTCCTCGCCGATCGTCGTCGGCAGCGTCGGCTTGTTGTCGGCCCGCAACGCCTCGATCTTGGCGGCACGCTCCTTCAAGGCCGAATTGGTCGGGTCGACGGTCAGCGCGAAACGCGCGTTGGAGAGCGTGTATTCATGGCCGCAATAGATGACGGTCGCGGCGGGCAGCGCTGCAAGCTTTTTCAGCGACTCGTACATCACCGGCGGCTTGCATTCGAACAGCCGCCCGCAACCCAGCGCAAACAACGTGTCGGCGGTGAACGCCACCTTCGATGCCGGCAAGTGATAGGAGACGTGGCCGGCGGTGTGGCCAGGCGTGGCGATCACCTCGATCCGTTCATCGCCGAGATGAACGACAGAACCTTCTTCGACGGTTTCGTCGATGCCGGGAATCTTCGCCTTTTCCGCTTCCGGGCCGATGATGCGCAGCTTGAAGCGCTCCTTCAGCGCCAGATTGGCCTCGACATGATCGACATGGTGATGCGTGGTCAGGATCATCGTCGGCGTCCAGCCGGTGCGCTTGAGCGCGGCCAGGATCGGCGCTTCCTCGGGTGCATCGATGATCGCGGTCTGGCCGCTTTTGGGGTCATGCACCAGCACGCCGAAATTGTCGCTGCGGCACATGAACTGTTCGATTTCGACCGGCATCGCATCTCTCCATTGTCGCCGCAGACATAGGGCGCCAAGGCGCCGATGTCATCCCGGAATGTCGAATGACATCCCAGGGAGATGACAAGTGTCACTCGGGAATGTCGACCTCGTCGAGGCCTTTTGTTGAAACCCGCCGATATCACGGCTACATCCCTCGCATGCATTCCGACATCGTCGATCTTCGCTCCTTCTATTCGACAACGCTCGGCCGGTTCGCCGAGCGCTCGATCACCATGGCGCTGTCGTCGATCTGGGCAGCCGTACCCAATGAGCGGCTTGTCGGCCTCGGCTATACCTTGCCGTGGCTGGAGCGCTTCGGCGCCGATGCCGAGCGGGTCTTCGCCTTCATGCCGGCAACGCAAGGCGCCGTGGTGTGGCCGGCGACGGGGCCGACGGCGACGGCATTGGTCTTCGACGAGGAGCTGCCGCTGGTCGATTCCTGCATCGACCGCATGCTGCTCGTCCATTCGCTCGAACATGTCGAAAATCCGCGCGAAACGCTGAACGAGATCTGGCGGGTGCTGTCGCCGGCTGGCCGCGTCGTCATCGTCGTGCCCAACCGGCGCGGCGTCTGGGCGCGCTTCGAGCACACGCCGTTCGGCAATGGCCGTCCTTTCTCGCGCGGCCAGCTTACCGAACTGCTGCGCGAGACGAATTTCACGCCGGCCGCCTGGTCCGATGCGCTGTTCTTCCCGCCATCGCGGCGTCGCTTCATGATGCGCTTCCAGAACGTGCTGGAACGCGCCGGCCGGCGGCTGTGGCCGATCTTTTCCGGCGTCATCGTCGTCGAGGCGCAGAAGCGGCTCTATCAAGGCGTTCCGGTCGCCCAGCGCGCCTCGCGTCGCGTCTTCGTGCCGGTGCTGTCGCCGCATGGCGCCACGCGGCTCGGGCGTCAGAAGGAGGCCGGGGACGCCAAGCCATCGGCTGCGGGGGTGACGGCTTCGTGATCGCGACAAGAACGCCTGGGGCCTTGTCCCACCCTATCTGTCGCAAGGGGGCTCGCAGCCCATCTGAACGACGGATGCGATCAAGTCTCTCCATCCGGTTTCAGCACTGAACGCAAGGACCTCAGCCATGGCTGATCAACTGGACAATGCAGCTACCGTTCAGCCGGCTGCCGTGGCGGTCGAAGCCAGCAGCCTGGGCGATCAGGTGGCGACGATCAGGCAAGCGCTGACGGGATCGCCGGTTCGCGGCTGGTTGCTCTGGACATCAGTCGGCATCATGGCCGTCATCATCGCAACGTCGATCGGCCAGGTCCTGCTCAACCGCTGGAACCAGCCTTTCTACGATGCGCTTGCGCGCCGCGACATGGCGGCCTTCCTGCACCAGCTTCTCGTCTTTGCGGCAATCGCCGGCGGACTTCTGGTGCTCAACATCGGCCAGACCTGGCTCAACCAGATGATCAGGCTGAAGCTGCGCGAGGCGCTGACGCTAGATCTGATCGACCAGTGGATGCGGCCGGCGCGGGCCTTCCGTCTGGCCAATGCCGGCGCCATCGGCGTCAATCCCGACCAGCGCATGCAGCAGGACGCCGCGCATCTGTCGGACCTGTCGACCGACCTCGGCGTCGGCTTGCTGCAGTCGTGTATCCTGCTCGTATCCTTCGTCGGCGTGTTGTGGGAACTGTCCTCGGGCTTCGTGTTTCATGTTGGCGGCACCGCGCTGGCCATACCGGGCTACATGGTCTGGGCCGCCATCCTCTATGCTGGCACCGCCTCCTGGCTGAGCTGGCTGGTCGGGCGACCGCTGATCCGCCTCAACAGCGACCGTTACACACGCGAAGCCGAGCTTCGCTCGTCGATGGTGCGCGTCAACGAGAATGTCGATGCCATCGCGCTGTACCATGGCGAGGCCGACGCCAGGCGACGGCTCGGACTCGACCTCGGTACGGTCCTGGGCGCCATGCGCCGCATCTACACCGCCCAGATCAACCTGTCCTGGGTGACCGACACCTATGGCTGGATCACCGTCGTGGCGCCCATCCTGGTCGCCTCGCCGGTCTATTTCTCCGGCGATATCAGCTTTGGCGGGCTGATGATGGCGGTCGGCGCCTTCAACCAGGTTCACTCGTCGTTGCGCTGGTTCATCAACAATATCGGCAGCATCGCCGACTGGCGCGCCACGCTGATGCGCGTCGCCGATTTCCGCATCGCGCTCAATGAGACCGATGTGCTGCACGACAAGGAAAGGCGCATTGCCTTCGGCGAGAACGCCAATGGCAGCCTGACTTTCGAAAAGCTCGAAGTGGCCTCGCGGGACGGCTGCACCAAGCTTGCCGACCAGCATGTCGAAATCCGTCCCGGCGAGCGCGTCATGATCACCGGCGACCCTGGCGCCGGCAAGACGTTGTTCTTTCGCGCCATTGCCGGCCTGTGGCCATGGGGGAGTGGGCGGATCGGCCTGCCTGCGGGAGAAAACCCCATTTTCGTACCGCGCGTGCCGTATTTCCCGACCGGTACGCTGCGCGAGGTCCTCGATCACCCGAACGGACCTGCGCCGGCGAGCGACGCCGACATTTCGGCGGTGCTTGCCGAAGTCGGGCTTGGACGGCTGTCATCCTCACTCGACCGCAGCGCGCGCTGGGAGCATGAGCTGGGCGATGACGAACAGCGTTCGCTGGCCTTCGCCAGGCTTGCCTTGCGGCAGCCGAAGTGGGTGATCATCGACGAAGCCCTGGACGCGTTCGACGGACCCTCGCTGCGGCGCGTGCTTTCGACATTGGATAAGCGCTTGCCCGGGACCGCGATCCTCAACATCGGACGCGGGCTGCACAACAATCAGTTCTTTCCGCGCGCGTTGACGATCGTCAAGGATACCGGTGCGCAGGCGCTGAGACCCGTCCGCGTCAGGGCCGGTGCGATCGACCCGCCGCCAGCGGCCGCCCGCCGTAAGAAATAGGCTGTTTTCCCCGGTTACGGGCTCCAAGCTTTATTTTGCCGCGATCGCGAAGGAAGATTTCGCGAAGAAACAACTCTGGCGTCGGCCATGCTTGATGCTTTGCGCCTGCTTGCCTGTCTTGCCTGTGCCCAGGCTGCTCCGACCGCCCCGCCGCCGGATGCGCTGGCGGTCGATGTCGAGCTGGTGCTGGCGGTCGACATTTCGCTGTCGATGGACGAGAAGGAGTTTGCCCTGCAGCGTGCCGGTTATGTCGAGGCGCTGCGGCATCCCGATTTCATCCAGGCTGTCCGCGCCGGCAAGACGGGCCGCATCGCGCTCGCCTATTTCGAATGGGCCGGCACGGTGCGCGACGACGCGATCATCGACTGGCAAATCATCGACAGCGCCGAGAGCGCCAACAGCTTTGCCGACAAGGTCGCGGCCCGGCCGTTCCGCAGCTTCCGCGGCACTTCGATTTCCAGTGCACTGGCTTTCGGCACCGAGATTTTCGATCGCACTTCTTTCGAGGGCGAACGCAGCGTCATCGATATATCAGGCGATGGTCCCAACAATATCGGGCCGCCGGTCACCGCGACGCGCGATGCGGCAACCGCCAAAGGCATCGTCATCAACGGCCTGCCGATCCTGATCAATCCGTCACCAACCTTCAGCCATCTCGACCAGTACTATGCGCAGTGCGTGACCGGAGGGCCTGGCTCCTTTGTCCTGCCGATTTACGCGGCCGCCGAATTTTCAACGGCCATCCGGCGCAAGCTGATCCTCGAAGTGAGCGGCATTCAAGATAGGACGAGGGTCATCCCCGTCGACACCGGTGCGTCTGTCGACTGCCTGAAAGGCGAGCGGGACAGACGGTTTTTTTCGGACCCGTATTTTCCGGAGCTCGACCGATAGCTTCGTCGTAGTGACAGGGTCAGGCCGGACGGGCGCCGAACTTCTGCCGAAACTCGTCGTGAAGGTCGCGGCGCCAGCGCCGGCCATAGACATAGCCATTGATCAGTTCGGGCAGCGAGTAGCCGAGATCTTTCGACGAGCGGTTGGCCATATAGCCCGAGAAGGCTTCCGGGATCCGGCACTTCAGAACATCGGCAATGATCTGCCGCGTGATCATGTAGGGCGGGATATGCGGGTAGGAGCGGGCAATATTCGGGTGTTTGCGCATCAGGTTCGCATAGGCTTCGACATAGCCGTGGCGACGTCGCGAAATCGAATTCTCCGAATTGTGCTTCGTCCAGTCGATGTCCTGAGACAATTGCGCGCCGAAGCGCCGGGCAAGGCGCAGCAGCAATTCCCGATCCTGCATCCGGGCGATGTCGCTGTCGTAGCCGCCGATGGCCAGCAACGCTTCGCGGCGCGCTGTTATCGCCGATCCCGCGATCAAGATTGTCTCCGCGACCAGCGTTCGCTCCAGCGTGGCAGAGTTTAGGAATGCATCGCGATTGATGCAATCGGTGGCGCGTCCGCCCTTCAGGGAGACATAGGAGCTGATCAGCACTTCGAGCGCCGGATTGGCATCGAACCAGGTGAGGGTCCGTTCGAGCCTATGCGGCAGATAGACGTCGTCGGAATCGAGGAACGTCACGACGGGCGCCCGCGCGCGCTCGATGCCTGCATTGCGGGCGGCATTGGCGCCTCGCCATTTCGCGCCGACATAGATCAGTCGCGGATCACGAATGCCGGCCAGTGCCGCCGCGGTTCCGTCCGTCGAGCCATCGTCGACGACAATATGCTCGAACCTCGGCATGCTCTGGGAAAGTACACTTTCCACGGCGCGCAATACCGCCTCACGCCTGTTGTGAGTCGGCGTGATGACCGTGATGAGAGGAGCGTGCTCTGTCTTCCCGGTCATACTGCGTCAGCCATTTCCAGCGAAAAAATACGCTTCCTGCCAGGTCTTTCGATCTTCAGGACGGTCAAATGGATCGGACTCCCCCTTCCATATCCCCCGTATTGGCGACGACGCTACAAAAAACAGGCGTACCTGTCACCCCATCGGGATGCTGCTCAATGCGCATGAAATGACGAATTTCAGAATTTAGCGCTTCAACTGCGACACTATTGCCGCGCCCTATGCTTGCGAATCGCCCTTGCGATGAATGACGCGTCTATGATCCGGATGCATTCCACTACGTCAGACGTAATCGCATCGCGGCCGGTGTTTGGGCAGATTGCCGTCGCGAGGCCGGCTGCTCGGCTTCGGTCCCAGAGGGAGTACTGTCATGACTGGTTACGCCGTTGCCCATATGCGCCAAGCCCGGATGGGTCCGCAGATCGTCGAATATCTGCAGAAGATCGATGCCACGCTGGCCCCTTTCGGCGGTCGTTTTCTGGTCCATGGCGGCGACGTCGAGGTCATCGAAAACGATTGGCAGGGCCACCTGATCATCATCGAATTTCCCGACAGGCCACACGTGCGCGGATGGTACAACTCGGCCGCCTATCAGGCGATACTGACGCTGCGGACCGACAACTCGGAAGCCGACGTGATCTTCGTTGATGGCGTTGAGCATCCGCATAAGGCCACGGATGTCCTTGACCAGGCGTGAAGTCGACAATAGCGCGGCGGGATTACCGTTTCAGCAAGAACACCGCCTGCTGGCCGAAGAAGTTCCAGAACCACCATGGCATCGACAGGCCGATCTTCTGGCCATTGGCGTCGAGCGCAGTTGCTTTTTCCACGGTAGCGCCAAGCTCGTCGCACAGATTGACGAAGTCGCGGATGGTGCAGAAATGGATGTTGGGCGTGTCGTACCAGGAATAGGGCAGGTCCGTGGTCACCGGCATGCGGCCATTGAGGAACAGCGACATGCGGACCCGCCAATGGCCGAAATTGGGGAAGGACACGATGGCGCGATTGCCGATCCTAAGCAGTTCCTTGAGAACCAGCTTCGGGTTGCGGGTGGCCTGCAGGGTCTGCGACAGGACGACGAAGTCAAAGCCCTTGTCGGGATAGAACTCGAGATCCTTGTCGGCATCGCCCTGGATGACGCTCAAGCCGCGCGCCACGCATTCGTTGACGCCACGCTGCGACAGTTCAAGGCCGCGGCCGTCGACCTGCTTGGTGTCCTGCAGCAATTCGAGCAGCGAGCCATCGCCCGAACCGACGTCGAGCACGCGCGATTGTGGCGGGATGAGGTTGGCGACGACTTCGAGGTCGACGCGCTGGTTGCGGGTGACGTTCACGATGCGAGCCCTCGCGCCCGTGCTGCGGAGCCGATGAAGCCATTGATCGCGGCAAACAATTCCGGCTCGTCGAGCAGGAAGGCGTCGTGGCCGCGATCGGTCTCGATCTCGACGAAGGATACCGACGCGCCGGCGGCGTTGAGCGCATGAACGATCGAGCGGCTCTCTTCGGTCGGGAACAGCCAGTCCGAGGTGAAGGACACTAGGCAGAAGCGGGTTTTCGTGCCGGCGAACGCATCCGCCAGCCGGCCGCCATGGTCGGCGGCAAGGTCGAAATAATCCATCGACCGCGTCATGTAGAGATAAGAATTGGCATCGAAGCGATCGACGAAGGTCATACCCTGGTGGCGCAGATAGCTCTCGATCTGGAAGTCGGCGTCGAAGCCGAAGGTGAGTGCCTCGCGATCCTGCAGATTGCGGCCGAACTTCCGATGCAGGGCAGCCTCCGACAGATAGGTGATGTGGGCGGCCATGCGCGCCACCGCCAAGCCCTTTTCCGGGCGCTTGCCGTGCTCGAAATATTTGCCGCCATGCCAGTCCGGATCCGCCATCACGGCCTGCCGGCCGACCTCATGGAAGGCGATGTTCTGCGAGGAATGGCGGGCGCCGGTGGCAATCGGCAGAGCCGAGAAGACGCGCTCCGGATAGCTGGACGCCCATTCCAGCACCTGCATGCCGCCCATCGAACCGCCGAGGACGCAAAACAGTTTTTCGATGCCGAAATGGTCGATCAGCATCTGCTGGGCGCGCACCATGTCCCGAATGGTGATGATCGGCAGGTCGAGCCCATAGGGCTTGCCGGTGGCGGGATTGGTCGAGGCCGGGCCGGTGGAGCCCAGACAACCGCCGATGACGTTGGAGCAGATGACGAAGAAACGGTTGGTATCGATGATCTTGCCAGGACCGATCAGCACTTCCCACCAGCCCGGCTTGCCGGTCACCGGATTGGTGCTGCCGACATGCTGGTCGCCGGTCAGCGCATGGCAGACGAGGATGGCGTTGGAACGGGCGTCGTTCAGTGTGCCGTAGGTCTGGTAGGCGATCTGGAACGGCGACAGCAGGGTGCCGGCATCGAGCTTTAGCGGCTTGTCGGGCCCAAAGCGCAGCACCGGGCTCGACGGCTGATCAGCCTCGTTGTTGGTTTTTCCAGCGCGCAGAGCGGCCATTGCATCCATCTCACACTTTGAATCCGCACGGTGCTTTCGAAAATCGATGCCGATGCGGTGTCCGGCCGGCGCGGACAACAAAAAACCGGCATTGCCGTCGCAAAGCCGGTTACAGGATGCAAACGGCCCTTTAGCAAGTTGTTTAACGTGGCTGCAAGCCGACCGGCCAAATCACCACGGAATTTCGTACCTCTTCTAGGACTGTGGTGCGCCCGCGTCAACGGCCAGCCGCGGTCCGGAGGTTGCCACCTCTCGACATTGCGGGCCGTGGCTTGTATTTCCGCTGCGGCTTCCAGACGGAAGCGTTCTCGACGGATTTTGCGACATGAGCCAGACACCGGACAAGGCACGTCCAACCCCGCGCGCGGGCATCATGGACATCGACGCCTATGTGCCGGGCAAGAGCACGGCGCCCGCCGGCGTCGCCAAGGTCTACAAGCTGTCGTCGAACGAGAATCCGCTGGGTCCGTCGCCGAAGGCGATCGAGGCCGCGCGGGAGATTGCTGCGAAGCTCGACATCTATCCCGATGGCACCGCCAGGCGGCTGCGTGAGGCGATCGCCGAGGTGCATGGTCTCAACGCGCAGAACATCATCTGTTCCAACGGCTCCGACGAAATTCTCGGCCTTCTGGCGCAGACCTATCTCGCTCCCGGCGACGAGGCGATTTTCACCGAACACGCCTTCATGGTCTACAAAATCTACATCCAGTCGGCCGGCGCAACTCCGGTCGCGGTCAAGGAGACCGATGAGCGTGCCGACATCGATGCGATGCTGACCGCCGTCACGCCGCGCACGAAAATCGTATTCCTCGCCAATCCCAACAACCCGACCGGCACCTATGTGCCGTTCCAAGAAGTGCGCCGCCTGCATGCCGGCCTGCCTAGAAATGTGCTTCTGGTGCTCGACGCGGCTTATGCCGAATATGTCCGCCGCAACGACTATGAAGCCGGCATCGAACTGGTCGGCGGCGCCGAGAACGTGGTGATGACCCGCACCTTCTCCAAGATCGGCCTGGGCGGGGCGCGGATAGGCTGGATGTACGCTCCAATGCACATCGTCGACGCCATCAATCGTGTGCGTGGCCCTTTCAACGTCAATGCCACTGCGATCGAGGCCGGCATCGCCGCTATCCGTGACCGCGACCACGTCCAACGCAGCGTGATGCACAACGAAACCTGGCTCACATGGTTGAGCGAGGAGTTCGGCAAGCTCGGGCTGCGGGTGACGCCAAGCGTCGGCAATTTCATCCTGATCCATTTTCCCGACGACCAGAACCATTCGGCCGCCGCGGCGGACGATTATCTGACGGCGCGCGGCTATATCCTGCGGCGCGTTTCCGGCTACGGCTTTCCCAACGCACTGCGCATGACCGTCGGCACCGAAGAGGCCAATCGCGGCGTTGTCGCTGCTCTCACGACATTCCTGAAAAGCTAGAACACCATGACATCACCGATGTTTGAAAAGATCGCGCTGGTCGGCATCGGCCTGATCGGCTCGTCACTGGCCCGCGTCATCCGTCGCGAGGGCCTCGCCCGCCACGTCGCCATCTCGACCCGCAGTGCCGCGACATTGGCGCGTGCGCAAGAGCTTGGGCTCGGCTCCTCTTACTCCAGCGATGCGAAGGAAGCGGTCCGCGATGCCGATCTGGTCATCGTCTCGGTGCCGGTCGGCTCGTCCGGCGCTGTGGCCGAGGAAATCGCGCCGGCGCTGAAGCAGGGTGCGATCCTCACCGATGTCGGCTCGACCAAGGCATCGGTCATCGCGCAGATGCAGCCCTATGTGCCTGATGGCGTGCATTTCATTCCGGGCCACCCACTGGCGGGCACGGAAAAATCCGGCCCCGATGCCGGATTCGCCGATCTGTTCGACAATCGCTGGTGCATCTTCACCCCGCTGCCCGACACCGACCCGGATGCGCTGGAGAGGCTGTCGGAATTCTGGCGCCGTTGCGGCGCCAACATCGACACCATGGATCCGCAGCATCACGACATGACGCTGGCCATCGTCTCGCACCTGCCGCACATCATCGCCTACAACATCGTCGGCACCGCCGACGATCTGCAGTCGGTGACCAAGTCCGAAGTCATCAAATATTCAGCTTCGGGTTTTCGCGATTTCACCCGTCTCGCCGCCTCGGATCCGACCATGTGGCGCGACGTCTGCCTGCACAACAAGGACGCCATCCTCGAAATGCTGGCACGGTTCTCGGAAGACCTGGCGTCGCTGCAGCGGGCGATCCGCTGGGGCGACGGCGAAAAGCTGTTCGATCTGTTCACCCGCACCCGCGCGGTGCGCCGCTCTATCATCGAGGCGGGCCAGGACATCGACGTACCCGATTTCGGTCGTCAGGCGGTCGAGCACCCGGCGAAGGCGTAGATCGGTTCTTCAGCCTGCTGGCCAGTGGCTTTTCATCATCGCCAGCGTCTCGGCCCGGTCCGGCGCGCCTAGCCGACCGCCGAAGCGCAGGCATTTGAGCGCGGCGGCCGCGCTGGCAAAGCGCAAGGCCTGCTCGACCGGCATGGCTTCCGCCAGTCCGACGGCGAAGGCGCCGTGAAAGACATCGCCGGCGGCCAGCGTGTCGACCGCCTTGATTTTCGGCGCCGCGACATGTCGCGATGATCCCGTCGCACGATCGAACCACCAGGTGCCAGCCGCGCCGCCGGTAACCGCGACAAACGCATCGCCGCGCCGGGCAAGTGCCTCACAGGCCTGGCGCGTATCCAGTTCTGCGCCGCACAGTATGCGCGCCGCCGGCTCGGAAGCCACGATATGGGAAGCCAGCGGCAGCAGAAGTTCCAGCACGTCCCTCGGCGCGGTATCGGCATCAAGGATCGCCGGCCGGCCGATGGCGTGCGCCGCCTCCAGGGCAAGCGCCGCGGCACCGGGCCAGCGGACATCGGCCAGCACGGCATCGAATGCGGAGAGGTCGGCGACCGGTAGAGCCTCGGGATCGGCTTGGGCCTGGCTGTCGTAGAACGGCACGATGATGCGCTCGCCATGCGCGTCGACCAGGATCGAGGCCAGCGCCGAGCGAGCGCCGTTGACGCGGCGCACGAATCTGCAATCGATGCCTTCTGCTTGGATCCCGGCGATCAGTTGATCGCCGACGGAATCGTCACCCGCGCTCGCCCACAGCGATACGTCGGCGCCCAGGCGATGTGCAGCACAGGCCGCGCTCGTCGCCATGCCCGAGGCGATCTGGACGCCGTCGGAGGCGATGAACTTGCCTTGGTGGTCGGGCAGCGTCTCGACACGCAGGATCGTATCCAGCGTCAGCGCGCCGACACTCAGCAGTCTCACGGGTTTTGCCATCGATGCGCTATTCCACCGGCTTGATCTTGCCCAGCGGAATGAAGCCGAGCGAGGCCTTGCCCTTGACCACCTTGAGCGGCATCGACGGCTGGTTGCCGAGCAGCGCCAGGCCAGCAAAGCCCTGCTCGATCTGCGTTTTTTGCTCGGGGATGGCACCGCCGAGGATCGCCGCCACGGCCTTCGGATCCTTCAGCGTGATCGTCAGGTCGGCGTCGATGAGACCATCGGCATCGACCGACAGCGGTCCGGAAACGGTGACGCGCGCCGTGCCTGACGACAGGTCGAGGTTGCGGATCTCGATCGCCTGGCCGCGCAGGCTCTTCACTTGCCTGCCGATCAGCGCGACGCCATTCTTCAGCGTCACGTCGCCGCTGGCATCGAGCGCCGGCAGCACCCGTCCGCCGATCGCCTCGGCATCGATCTCGAGATCGCTGAAATTGCCGAGATAGTTGATATCCCCGCCGTTAGGCTGCAATTGGCTGTCCGCCTTGCCGGCACTGAACAGTTCGACTGGATCGGTGTCATCAGCGGGATCGGTCTGGCCGGACAGGCCCTCGGCTTGCAGTGAAATCCGCCGTGGCAGCGGCCATGACAGTTTGACGTTGGCTTGCAGGTTGTCCCAGTCGATCCACAGCGGCATCATGCCTGGAACGGAGGTCCTGAGCGGACCGCGCAGATCGGCCACCGGCGACAGCGGCTGGATGATCTGGGCGACGGCATTGAAGCTGCCGGCCGAGGCGGCGATGTTCCTGGCATCGTCCTCATAAGCGAGATTGTCGCAGGAGACGGCAAAGCTCAGCGGATAGCCGCTGACCTGGAGATTGGCGCAGCCGGCCTCGACGCCACTCTTGTTGAGCGAGGCAACCGCTTTGTCGGCTTCACTTCGGACCCGGTCGGCCAGGTAGAACCAGCCAGCGCTGTAAATGGCGAACAGCACGACAATGAACGCGGCAAGCCAGAACAGGAGGCGTCGGCGCTTCGGTTGGCGTTCGTCACTTGACGTCATGCTTTGGCTCTCGTTAACGCAAGGGTGTTGTAGGCGGACTCGCGATTCCGACAACAACAGGTAGACAGAGGCGGACGGAAAAAACACCGATTCCGGTGTGGTGCTGCCATTCTTTACAATCAGGCGCGGCGATATGGGCGATTTTTGGGTGTTTGGCTATGGGTCGCTGATCTGGCGGCCGGGTTTCGCGCATGTCGAGACGCAGCGCGCCCGCCTGCACGGCTACCGGCGCTCGCTGTGCGTCTATTCCTTCGTGCATCGCGGCACGCGCCAGCGGCCGGGGCTGGTGCTCGGTCTTGACCGTGGTGGCTCCTGCGTCGGTTTGGCGTTCCGCGTGCCCGGCGAATTGCGCGACGAGGTCATCGCCTATCTGCGCGAGCGCGAGCTGGTCACCAACGTCT
Organism: Mesorhizobium sp. P2_C7; assembly: GCF_056404515.1. Classification (NCBI taxonomy): domain Bacteria; kingdom Pseudomonadati; phylum Pseudomonadota; class Alphaproteobacteria; order Hyphomicrobiales; family Phyllobacteriaceae; genus Mesorhizobium; species Mesorhizobium sp. P2_C7. Next base: position 148,339 of record NZ_JBFUDW010000011.1, read on the forward strand.
ATCTCGAACGGACGCTCAAGATTCGCCTTGACGGCGGCCGGACGGTCGAAGCCGTGGCCTACATCGTCGACCGCCAGCACGAGCAATATGCCGGCGCGCTCGACGCGGCGCATGCAGCGGCCGTGGTGCGCGGCGCGGTCGGCCAGTCCGGCAACAATGAGGACTATGTGATCAGCACGCTGGAACACCTTGAGGCGCTGGGCATAAGCGACCACTGGCTGGAGGATGTCGCGCGCCGGGTAGCACCTTTGTGAAGCGCTGGCTCTGCGGAAAAGGCCGCCAGGCCTTTGACCTCGATGATGGAAGACCTAGGTTAGGTTCCGAACCTCAGCCAGGGCTGCATTGACTGGCCCCCAATCATCCCGGAGATACGCCTTGCAGAAACGCCGCCTTGGTCGCACCGACCTTTCCATCGCGCCGCTGGTTCTGGGCGGCAATGTCTTCGGCTGGACCGCCGACGAGAAAACCTCGTTCGATCTGCTAGACCGCTTCGTCGGGGCCGGTCTCAACGCCATCGACACGGCGGACGCCTATTCGCGCTGGGTGCCAGGCCACAAGGGCGGCGAATCGGAAACCATCATCGGCAAGTGGATGAAGGACCGTGGCAATCGCGATCACGTCGTGGTGGTCACCAAGGTTGGCTCGGATATGGGGCAGGGCCACAAGGACTTGTCCGCGGCCTATATCGAAAAGGCCGTCGACGCGTCGCTGAAGCGGCTGCAGACGGACGTCATCGACCTCTATCTGTCGCACTGGCCGGATCCGACCACGCCCTATGAGGAAACCCTTGGCGCCTACGAGAAACTGCTCGCCAAGGGCAAGATCCGCTATGCCGGCTGCTCGAACCTCGACGCCGGCCAGTTACGCGCGGCGCTCGATGTGGCGAGCTTGCGCAGCCTGCCGCGCTACGAGGTGCTGCAGCCGGAATACAATCTCTACGATCGCTCCTCCTTCGACGGGCCGTTGCGCGATCTGTGCGTGGCCGAGGACATCGGCGTCATCACCTATTTCAGCCTGGCCAAGGGCTTCCTCAGCGGCAAATACCGCAGCGAGGCCGATCTTGGCCAAAGCCCGCGTGGCGGCGGGGTGAAAGACTACCTCAACGCGCGCGGCACGCGCATTCTCGCGGCACTCGATGCGGTGTCGGCCAGGCATTCGGCCAAGCAGGCGGAAGTGGCGCTTTCCTGGGTTATCGCACGGCCAGGCGTCACCGCGCCGATCGCCAGCGCCACCAGGCCTGAGCAGATGGAGAGCCTGATCAAGGCCGCGTCGCTGAAATTGACCGCCGACGACATGGCCGAGCTCGACAAGGCAAGCGGCTGAAACTTCCGGCGGCGCCGCACGCACGAACGTCCAAGACCACGCACCTGTCTTGCCATACCGTCCTTCGCACGGGGCAAGGCAGAGGGTGAGATGACTGAGCCGCTTCTTTCGCAACCGGATCTTTGGCGCCAGTTGGTCGCGCTGGTGCTTGCCGCCACCGTCGTCATGGGCAGCCCAGGGCCGGCAACGATAAGCGTCACCGCCGTCGGCGCTGCCTTCGGCTTGCGTGATTCATTGCGGTACGCCTGGGGGATCGTCCTGGGCACGATTGCAGTGCTGCTGGTGGTAGCTACCGGGGTCATGGCGGTGCTCACGTCGATGCCGAAGCTGGGGCCGCTGCTGGCTTTCGCGTCCGGCGCCTATATCCTCTATCTCGCGTTCAAGATCGCCACGGCTCCACCATTGGTAGCGCGCGCGGCCGAGGCTTCGCGCCCAACATGGCTGGCCGGGTTTCTGCTGGCTGTCGCCAACCCAAAAGCCTATGTGGCGATCGCCGCCGTGTTCGCCGGCGCGTCGTCGAGCCAAGGCGCCGGCGATATCGGCATATGGCTCAAGCTGACCGTCCTCGCGCTGATGATCGTTGCCATCCACGCTTTGTGGCTCGTTGCAGGGGCGTCTTTCGCCCGCTTCCTCCGCAGGCCGGCCGCTTCGCGGATCATCAATCTGATCTTTGCCACGACGCTGGTGTTGACCACCGCGCTGGCCGTGTTCGGCTGAGTGTCGGCTCGGAGCTTTTCAGACTTTCGCGCCGAGTTCCCGCAACCGCTTCACCGCGGTTGACGGCAATGCCGGCGGGTTGGGCGTGCGGGATGCCTCGATGAGAAGCTGGTCACAGGCAGCCTCGGTTTCACCGATCAGCCGGGCCATGAATTCGTCCTTGCCCAAGCCCGGCGGAATCGGCGGCAGGAACCGCGCCTTGATCGTGCCGGGGAAGCGCAGGAATTTGCGGCGCGGCCAGTAGAGACCGGCGACATGGGCGACCGGCACCACCGGAACGCCAAGCTGCGAATAGATTTCGACGATGCCATATTTGTAGGCCGGCTCGTCGCCCGGCGCGCGGCGCGTCCCCTCGGGATAGATGATCAGCTGGCGTGGGTTGCGCGCCATTTCCTGCCTGGTGGCGGCGACCACCGCCTTCAACGCTTTCGAGCGGCTGCCGCGGTCGACCGGGATCATGCGCATCTTCATGATGTACCAGCCGAAGAACGGGATCCAGGTCAGTTCGCGCTTGAGGATGTAGAGCGGATCCTGGAGGAACGGGAAGAAGGCGATCGCGTCCCAGAACGATTGATGCTTGGGCGCCAGGATGAAGGAACCCTCGGGCAGGTTTTCCAGGCCGGTGATGTCGCTCTTGGTCCCGGCAATCTTGTCATAGAGCCACATGCACGTGCGTGACCAGAATTTCGGCACGAACCAGGCGCGGTGCCGGGGCGACAGGAAATAATAGGGGGTCCAGAGGATCATCTGGACGATCAGATTGACGTAGAAGACGAAATTGAACGCCAGCGATCGGACATACAGCATGGAGGGAGGCCCGGTGAGAGGTGTGCGTTGGTTACACCAAGCGCGGCGAAAAAGGAAATGGCCGCGAGCCGCTCTGACGAGCGAAGGAGAACGATGGTCGGGCGGCCCGTTTCAGCTACGTCAATCGCGCCAGCCGCTCCTTCAGACGCGGGGCAGCGAAATCGAGAAAGGCGCGCAGCTTGACCGGCAGCAGGCCGTGGCCGGCATGTACCAGGCTTACCGGCCATGGTTCAGGCTCGAACTCCTGCAGCAGGATGCGCAGCGCGCCTGACCGCAGTGCGGCTTCGATCTGGTAGGAAAGCACTTTTGTCACCCCGATGCCGGCAATCGCGGCGTCGATGGCCGCCTCGGCGGTGTTGACCTGAAGCCGCGAGCGGACCTGAACCGGGACTTCCGTCCTGCCCTGGGCGAAGCTCCAGGTGGCGGCGGAAGCAAGTCCCTCGAAGGTGATGCAACTGTGTGTTTCCAGATCCTGTGGGGTCATCGGCGTGCCATGCTCGGCCAGATAGGCCGGGCTCGCACAAGCGACGCGGCGGATCGAGCCGACAGCAATGGCGACCAGGCTCGAATCAGGCAACTGGCCGATGCGAATGGCGAGATCGAAATGGTCCTCAACCAGCTGGGTTATACGGTCGGCTAGCGTCAGGCGAATGTTCACGTCGGGATAGGCCGCGAGAAAACCGGTGACGACCGGCAGCACGTGCAGGCGGCCAAAGACGACCGGCGCGGTGATGGCCAGTTCGCCGGTCGGAGCGCTGTATTCGCCGGCCGCCGTGCGTTCGGCCTCACCGACATCGTCGAGGATGCGGCGGCAGGCGGCAAGATAGGCCTGGCCGGCGTCGGTCGGCGTCAGCCGGCGCGTCGAGCGGTTCAACAGGCGTGTGTTCAGATGTCGTTCGAGATCGGAAACCTTGCGGCTGACCGTCGCCAGCGGAACGCCGAAGCGGCGGGCCGCGGCGGAAAGGCTGCCGGCCTCCACCGCAGCGACAAAGAGCGACATGGCTTCGAGACGATCCATAGCTTCTTCCAGAAAATGGAAGGACGGATTGCGAATATGTCATCTGCATTTGAAGGATGGAAGGCTTTATATCACGATTGCTGGCCTGCCTATAGCATGGCCTCAACGAGCAACGAGTCATCATGTCCGAAAGCCGGCCGCCGCTGCCGCCGTTCACAGCCGAGACCGCCGCGCAGAAGGCGCGCATGGCCGAGGATGCCTGGAATTCGCGCGATCCGGCCCGAGTGGCGCTTGCCTACACGACGGATAGCCGCTGGCGCAACCGCGCCGAATTCCTGCAAGGCCGCGCTGCCATCCAGGCGTTCCTGACGCGCAAGTGGAGCCGCGAACTCGACTACCGGCTGATCAAAGAGGTCTGGGCCTTCCACGGCAACCGCATCGCCGTGCGCTTCGCCTATGAATGGCACGACGACAGCGGCTCATGGTTCCGCAGCTATGGCAACGAGAACTGGGAATTCGACGAACACGGGCTTATGCGCCTGCGCATCGCCAGCATCAACGACCTGCCGATCGGCGCGGCCGATCGCAAATATCACTGGCCGCTCGGCCGGCGCCCGGACGACCACCCGTCATTGTCGGAGCTTGGGCTTTAGGATCGTCCGGGCAAGGAGGCTTTCATGAATGCTCATGCTTTCACCAGCGACGTCGCCTTCACGCCGACCGTCAAGGCGATCCAGGCCCGCAAGGGCTCACGCCAGTCCTATGCCCGCGTCGAGGAGCGTGGCGGCTGGCAGGCCGATATCACGCCCGACCTTGCCGCCTTCATCGAGATGCAGACCAGCGTCTTCCTGTCGACGGCCAATGGCGATGGCCAGCCCTACATCCAGCATCGCGGTGGACCCGCCGGGTTTCTCAAGGTGCTGGATCAACACACGATCGGCTTTGCGGATTTTGCCGGCAACAGGCAGTTCATCACGCAGGGCAACCTGGCTGACAATCCGCAGGCCTTCCTGTTCCTGATCGATTATGCCCACCGGCAGCGCATCAAGATCTGGGGCACGGCCCGCGTCGTCGAGAACGATGCCGAGCTGATGGCGAGGTTGATGCCGCAGGACTACAAGGCGCGTCCCGAGCAGGTCATCCTGTTCACGGTCTCGGCCTGGGACTCCAATTGCCCGCAACACATCCCGCAGCGGTTCGAGGCGGCTGACGTGGCAGCGGCGCTTGGCGAACGGGACAAGCGTATCGAGGGCCTCGAACAGGAGATAGCGCGCCTCAAGGGGATTTCAGGCGCTGCAGCCGGGGCAGGTGCTACAGCCGGGGAATGAGGTTCAGCCGCCGGCCGCGGTCTCGGCCAGCGCGATGCCGTCCGGCGTCGGCTTCATCGGCACGATGCCGCGCGCCAGCGCCAGCAGATATTTATTGTATTCGGTGAACAGCACGCGCAATGCGCGCGGCTTGGTCAGCCAGCTGCCATTGTCGAGGTTGGTGTTGACCACCGGATACGGTTCGAGCTTGGCGCCATGCAGCAGCCGGCCCATTTCCAGCAGGCTGCGCGGCATATGATAGTTGTTGGTGACCAGGATCACCGTGCCATAGGCGTGGCTCTCCACCCATTTGGCGCTCTCCTCGGCATTGCCGATCGTGTCCAGCGCGGCGCGGTCGATATCGACGCAACAGGAGAACAAGCGCTTGTCGCCACCGATTGCCGCCTGCAGCTGGCGGCGGCTGGCGGAAGGATGCACGCCGCTGATCAGCAGCCGCTCGCCCTTGCCGGACGCCAGCAGATCCATTGCGGCGTCAAGGCGTGACTGGCCGCCGGTCAAAACGATGATTGCGTCGGCCTTAGCCGGATTGGCGGGCGTCGTCAGGTGGCTGACCTTGTTGGCGAACCAGCCAAAGCCGCCGGCAAACAGAGTTGCGAGGATGAGCAGGGAAAGCCCGGACAGGCGCAGAGCGGCTTTTAGGCGGCTGACCTTGCCGTGGTCGCGCGAATGGGCAACCACCACTGGCATCTGCCCAGCCGTCCCGGTCGTTTGCCGCGCGTCCATCGCCATATGGTTAATCCCCAAATGTGGCTTTGGGTAGTAGAAAGACGCACTTTGCGTTACGCCAATTCTCCATCCGTGATCATCCTGTTTCTATCGATGTCATTGTCCCGAACTTGTCCCTGCTTCCAAGCGACGTAAATTAGCCGGCATCCGGCTGGCGGACCTCGATGTCGCTGAGATAGGCGACGACAGTGGCGTGCGAGGTCGCCGCCGTCAGCCCACCGATCACCAGAACCATGAGAACGACCCCGAGATAGCCCGCCGAACCGATGGCGAAATTGCCGAACAGCGCGGTCGCCTGGTCGGCCTGCGGCGTCGCCATGTTGCGCGACGACCACCATGAAAAGACGATGAACACGAGCACAGCCGCGGCTCCGCCGGCGGCGGCACCCTTCATGCCGGTAACCAGGAAATGCCGGCGGAATTCACGCGCGATGAAGCTCGCCTCGGCGCCGACAAAATGCAGAACCTCGATGATGTGGCCATTGCCCGCCATGGCGCCGCGCGTCGCGAACACCACGGTCAGCACGGTCGCCGACAGCATCAGCGCCAGCACCGCGATGCCGATGGTCACCGTGGTGCGGGCCATGGCCACCAGCCGGTCGACCCAGGTGCGGTGATCGTCGAGCGATGCGCTTGGCAATTTCGGCGTGATCGCGGCGCGCATGGCGGCGAAATCAGGCGGGCTGCTCTCGTCGATGGTGACGATGATCAGGCGCGGCACCGGCAGTTCATCGATGTTGAGGCCGGAGCCCAGCCACGGCTCCAGGAGCCTCGCGGTCGCGTCGCGATCGATGATCCGGGTCGCCTTCACGCCGGGAAACTCGCTGGCCATCTGCGAGGCCTCCGCAAGGGCGGCCTCCATGTCTAGGCCGTCGACAGGCTTGATCTGGATCGTCGCCTCGCGCGAGATCTGGTTCTCCCAGACCGAGGCGGTGTCACGCACCAGCGTCACCGCGCCGAAGGTCAGGCAGGACAGGAAGGTCATGATGGCAATGACCAGCACCAGTGCCCGGCCGGCGATGTTCTGCGCCGGCACGATCGGCGCCATCCGGCGCTGGGCACGCGGCCTCGCCTCGGCGGCCTCGGCGTCCTGCTCCTGCTGTTCAAGATGTTCGGCGGACAGCTCAGTCATAGATGTCCAGCCTTCCGCCGGCCAGGATCATGCGGCGCGCGTCGACCTGTTCCATCAGGCCAAGGTCATGGGTCGCGATCACCACGGCGGTGCCGAGACGATTGAGCTCGATAAACAGCCGCAGCAGGCGTCGCGCCAGCGGCGGATCCACATTGCCGGTCGGCTCGTCGGCCAGAAGGATCTCCGGCTGCTCGATCAGCGCACGGGCGATCGCCGCACGCTGCTTCTCGCCGCCGGACAGAACTGGCGGCAGCACATGCATGCGCTCGCCCAGCCCGACCCATTTCAACAGTTCGGTGACATCGGTCCGGTAGCTCGCCTCCTCGCGCCCGCGCACGCGCAGCGGCAAGGCCACGTTCTCGTAGGTGGTCATATGGTCGAGCAAGCGAAAGTCCTGGAACACCACACCGATACGACGCCTCAGGTGCGGCAGTTCGGCGCGCGAGATGCGCGAGCGGTCCTTGCCGAAAATGGTGATCAGCCCGCGCGTCGGCTTCAACGACATGAACAGCAGTCGCAGCAACGTCGTCTTGCCGGCACCCGAAGGCCCGCTCAGGAACTGGAAGGAGCGCTCCGGAATGTGCAGGGAGATGTCACGGAGGATTTCCGGACCCATGCCATAGCGGAGGCCGACATTTTCGAAGCGAATCAATTTCGGCGACCTGAAATTCGCGGCGGCAGCGAGCCAGCCTGTTCTGGGTAATGACCATCGGCCGGCATGGTTAACCGGCGGTTAATTCTTGCGCTTTTTCGGCTCTTCACGAGGGCTCCGGTGGGGAAGCGTTAACCATTTGTGTTTACTCAAAAGAAACGAAAAGCGAACACGTGCTGCAATGCTGGGGCCATGATGGCTGACGATAGAACCGCGCGCCCGGTTTCCGGCGAAATCATGACCGATCCGGCGGCAATTGCCGCAACGGACCGGTTCATGCGCGCTCCAGCGGCTGACATCGTCGATGCCGACTACGTGGTGATGCCGCGCCTTGTCCCCGCCGCGGAAAGCGTTTCGCCGCTGCCACGCGCGATCGTCACGCCGCCCATCGAGGGCATGGACATGCTGCGCAAGCCCGAGGCCCCGGCGGAGCGGCCACCGGCTTCACGCGGCGGGCCGATCTTCTGGATCGCCGGCATTGGCGCCGCGTTCGCCGCTTTCTGGGTCTCCGGAGGGCATGCGCTGGTGCGCCAGGCGCCGTTCCTGTCCAGTGCGCAGGCGTCGGCGCTGAGCATTTCAGGCGTCACGTCACGCGTCGACGCCTCCGGGCCGAACCCCGTGCTGTTCGTCGATGGCGAGGCCGCCAATGACGGCGCGAAACCGGCGCCGCTGCCGCCGCTCGAAATCCGGGTGACCGGCAATGACGGGCGCACGACCCGTTATTCGTTGGGGACATCCGGTCGTTCGCTGGCGTCGGGCGAAAGATTCGGCTTTGCCAGCCGGCTCGACGTGCCTAAGAACGGCGTAAGAACCGTTTTGGTCACTTTCGCCCAATAGGCGATCACCGAGGAAGACCACCAATGCCAAACGTACGCGGCAAGGACATCGAGGTCCTGTTTTCGGCATCGGCGATCGCACGGCGCAATCTTGAACTCGCCAAGGAGATCGCCGGCCACGATTATCACGATCTGCTGGTGATTTCGGTGCTGAAGGGCTCGTTCATCTTCGCCGCCGACCTGATCCGCGCCATGCATGATGTCGGGCTGTCGCCGGAGGTCGAATTCATCTTCATTTCCAGCTACGGCGCCGGCACCACAAGCGGCGAGGTGAGGGTGCTGCGCGATATCGACAATGAGGTGGCCGGCCGTGACGTGCTGTTGATCGACGACATTCTCGAATCGGGCAAGACGCTGAGCTTCACCCGCGACCTGATGCTGTCGCGCGGCGCCAAGAGCTGCGCCATCGCCGTGCTGCTCGACAAGCGCATGCGCCGCCAGACCTCACTCAACGCCGACTATGTCGGCTTCGACTGTCCCGACTATTTCGTCGTCGGCTACGGCATGGACGTTGCGCATGCCTTTCGCGAATTGCCGTTTGTCGGTGTCGTCAAAGGCGACGTGTAAGCGACGTCCAAAAAGGCTTGTTGGCCTCCTGCGCCTTCAGAGAAAGTCAACTTTTCGCAGCCAAACATGGCCGCCATGGCAAAGCTTCTGATCGTTGAGGACGATGAGTCCGTCCGCACCCTGGYCGCCCGCGCGCTTGAACGCGCCGGACACACAATCGATATCGCCGCGGACGGCGCGCAAGGCCTTTCGCTGATCCGAGCCGCAAATGGCGGCTATGATCTCGTCGTCTCCGACATCCGCATGCCGGAGATGGACGGTATCGAGATGGCGATTGCGGCGGCAGCGCTCTTCCCGTCGATGAAGATCATGCTGATGACGGGCTATGCCGACCAGCGCGAGCGCGCCGAGGAGCTGAACGGCGTTATCCTCGATGTCGTGCAGAAGCCGTTTACGCTGGCCGAAATCCGCTCCCGCGTCGAACGGGCGCTGATCTGCTTCGCCTGATCAGGCTGGATCGGCTGCAGCGAGCACGGGCGGAGCGCTCTTGCGGCGTTCGAAGTTGAGCGCCAGCAGGCCGGCGCCGATGATGAGCGCCGCGCCGATCACCGTCGTCGACCGTGGCACCTCGGCGAAGAACAGAAAACCCCACAGCGGCGACCACAGGATGCCGGTGTATTCGAAGGTGGCAACGCGGTTGGCCGGTGCCATCCGGTAGGCCTGCGACAGCAGGACCATGCCGGCGGAGGCGACGAAACCGCAGGCCGCCATCTTGAGAAAATCAGGCAATGTCGGCGAGAGCCAGGGCCGCACCAGGAATTCGAGGCTCGGGTGGACGGCGTGGGTGATGCCGGCCAGGTGAAACGTGCCGGCAACCACGGCCGCGCCGACCAGATAGGCGCCGTTCTGGTAGAAGGCCATGACGGTGGACGATTCGGTATCGCCGATCTTGCGGGCCATCAACTGCGAAAAGCCGTAGAGCGCCGCCGAGCCCAGCGACAGCAGCGCCGCCCAGTCGAACAGACCGGCGCCCGGGCGCAGCATCACGAGGACGCCGAACAGCCCGATCAGCACGGTCGCCAGCGTCTGCCAGGAGACGCGCTCGCCAAGATAAGGCCCGGCCAGCACCATGATGAACAGCGGCGCCATGAAATAGAGCGCCACGGCGTCGGCCAGCGGCAAGGCGGCGATAGCCAGATAGTACACCGTATAGGAGGTGAACTGGATGAAGGCGCGCATCGTCAGCATGCCGAATCGCCTCGACAGGATCGCAGGCAAGCCGACATCGACATGGACGAGAACAATCAGGATCGGCAAGGCGACGATCGAGCGGATCGCCATCACCTCGGTCACCGGATAGCCGCTCGACACGGCTTTGACGAGCGGGTCCTGCAGCGAGAAGACCAGCACGCCAAGGCACAGGCTCAGGATGCCAAGCACCATCCGGTTCTGCATGTGCCTTCGGGGCTCCCTGCAAGCGAAAAAGAACCCGCCACCGTTTCGGGCAGCGGGCATGAGTGAGGACTCTTCGAATTGGTCCGCGGCCGATTTCGCAGCCGCATATCCAATGGGTGAGGCGACTATCGTTCGGCGTTTGACATGTTGCAAACGAATTGGAATGATATCAGTGATCAAAATTCCTTATGGCGGGTTTCATGCGACCGACCCTCGACAGCGACCTTCTGCGCACCTTCGTGGCTATTGCCGAAGCCGGCAATTTCACCAGGGCGGCGGAGCAGGCCGGCCGCACCCAGTCGGCGGTGTCGATGCAGATGAAGAAGCTCGAGGACCTGATCGGCGACACCCTGTTCGAGCGTGGTTCGCGCGGCGTCGTGTTGACGCGGCGCGGCGGCGAACTCATCGTCAACGCTCGCCGGATTGTTTCGCTGCTCGACGAGACGGCGGCGTCGATGGCGGCGGCGCCGCTTGGCGGGCCGGTGCGCATCGGCATTCCGGAGGAGTATGGCCACGCGATCCTGTCGCGCGCGCTCGGCGCCTTTTCGAAGCGCCACACCCAGGTCGAGGTCACCGTGCGCTATGCGCATTCGGGTGCGCAGGTGGCGGCGCTCGCCGCCGGCGAGCTCGATCTGTGCGTGGTTTTCGAATGGCAGGATCCTGCCGGCGGCGAAGTGCTGATGCACGATCCGACCGTATGGGTGACATCGACGCTGCACCACATGCATGAGGAGCGGCCGGTGCCGATCGCGCTCTACAACCGGGCCGGCTGGTGCAAGGATTTTGCCGTCAAATCACTTGAGCAGCGCGGTCTTGCCTATCGCGTCGCCTATACCAGTGACACGACTGGCGGCCTAAAGCTCGCCGTCACCTCCGGGCTGGCGATCGCGCCGATCTCGCGCAGCAACATTCCGACCGGCTGCCGCGAACTGACGTCGGCGGACGGGTTCGGCGACATCGATTCCTCGAATGTGGTGATGCACCGCAACCCGAATGCCTCGGGTGAGGCGATCGACGGCATGCAGGAGGCAATCCGCGAAGCGTTCGTCAACAGGCAGATCTAGTGCCTGTCGTCCAACGTGTGCAGCGGTCTTGGGATAACGACATGCACCAAACAAAGACTCAAGCGGCGGCTTCCTCGTGGAAATGCAGCCGGTTGCCGAACGGATCGGCGACCGATATTTCGCGGGATTTCCAAGGTGTTTCCTCCAGACCCGGCCTGGCGAAGCGGTAATTTTTGCCGATCAGCTCGCGATGAAGTGCCGCGATGTCCTCGACCTTGATGCGCACGGCAATGCCAGGCGCGCCGTCGCCGTGATGTTCGCTCAGATGCAGCACGCAGCCGTCTCGGCCGACCGCCATGTAGAGCGGCGCGTTGTCGTCGAAGCGATGCTCCCATTGCACCTCGAAACCAAGGAAGCCGACATAGAACTCACGTGCCTTGGCAATGTCGAAGATGCGCAGGATGGGCGTGACGGCGCCAAGTTTCGGCATGGTGTTGCAACCGTTCGAGTGTCTTCGGGTGAGGTTGGAAGCGGGGCGGCGATCCCTATTTCAGCTCGAGCAGCCGTTCCAGATAGCTGCGTTCGATGTCGGGGCTGAGCGCATTGCCGAGCCGCTTGCGGATCGCTTCCAGAATCTGGCGGGCGCGCTGCACGTCGATCTCGTCGGGCACTTTCACCGAATCGCCGAAATCAGGGCCCTGGCTGGCGCGCGGACGGCCCAGCGGGTCACGGTCGGCGTTCTGCTGGCGGCCACCTTCCTCGCTGCCGCCCTGATCGCCCTGCATGGCCTGCATCTGCTTCATCATGTCCTTGGCGCCCTTGCGCAGCGCTTCCAGCGCCCGGCCCTGGTGGCCGACCGCCTGATCGCCGTCGCCTTCGCCGAGCGCCTGTTCGGCATTGCCCATGGATTTGCCGGCCTCGCCAAATCCCTCATTGGGCTCCATGCCCATGCCTTCGAGCCCCTTCTTCAGCTGCTCGAGGTCGCTTTTCAGCTGGCCCTGGCCCTGCTGCAGCTGCTTCAGCGCATCGGCGAATTCCTGCGGTGTCATCGGCTTCTGCTGGCCATCCTCGCCGGGCTTGCCGTTTTCGCCGGACTGACCTTGCTCACCGTCCTGGCCGAGCTGCTCTTCACGGTTCTGTCCGCGCTGGCGCTCGCCGCGCTGCATCTGGTCCATGCGGAAGGTGTCGTTCATCATCTCCTGCTGGCGCCGCAGGATCTCGCCGAGCTTGTCCATCTGCTGGCGCATCTCGCTGTCCTGCTGGCCGCCTTGCTGCTGACGGCCGGCCTGGAGATTGTTCATCATATCCTGCAGTTGCGACAGCAATTGCTGCGCCTTGTCGCGATCGCCCGACTTCGCCAGGTTCTCGATCTGGTCCATCATGCGGTCGATATCGCTCTGGCGCAGTTCCTGGCCGTTCTGCTGCATCTGCGGCGCGTTGGGATTCTGCTTGGCGCGTTCGGCGAATTCCTGCAGGAACTGGTTCATCGCCTCGCGCAGTTCCTTCATCGCCTTTTCGATTTCCGCGTCGCTGGCGCCGTTCTTGATGGCGTCCTGCAGCGCCTGCTGCGCCTGGCGCAGTCGCTTTTCGGCGGCCGAGAGATTGCCTTCCTCGATGCCAAGCGCGATTTCCCAGAGATAGGACACCTCGCTGCGCAGCTGGTCGTCATTGACGGCCATCTTGAGCCGGCTGCGGGCGCTCATGATGGCGAGGTAGTGGGACATGTTGTCGAACGTGTCCTCGGGCCGCAGCGTGATCGCGTCCATCAGGTCGAGCACGTGCGGCTTGGCGTTGGCGTCGAGCGCCAGCAGGCGGCGCTGCTCGAGCACCGCGCGCGCCAGCGGGTTGGCGAATGGCCGCTGCGGCATAACCAGCGTCTTGGTCTCGCTCGACGCGGTGTGCCCGGCATCGTCGGTGGCGACCAGCGTCAGCTTGATGCTGCTACCGGCCCAGACATGCTCGGTCAGGTCCTTCGTCGTCCGGGCGGCATTCGACTTGCCGCCGCGACGCGGCAGCGACAGCGGCATTTCAGGCGGACCATAGAGCGGATGTGCATTGGGCGCCTGCGGATCGGCGAGCGCGAAAACCGCCTTGGCATTGGCGGCGCCATAGTCGTCGTCGATCTGGTAGTTGAGCTCGAAGGCGCCGTTGGCGGCGCGCTTCGGTTCGCCGACGAAACGGATCTGCGGCGGCTTGTCCGGCATGACCGCGAAGGCCCAGCGGCCGAGCTGATCCTCGCCTGACGTCAGCGTCAGTGTGCCGTCGCCGGTCAGCTTGCCGGTGAACTGGCGCACCTTGGATGGCGTCGCCGGGCTTGCCGCCGGCTTGGCCGTGGCGGCGGCCTGCGGGCCGGCCGGGTCGATGGCGCGGGAATTGCCATTCTTGTCGGCATAGGCGAGCGTTTCCTCGCCCGAGCCGCCGGTAACGCGCAGCGAGACGTCGCTGCCTTCGGGGATGATGAAGGTCGGCGTCGCCTGGTTGACGTCGGCGGTCAGGAAGATCGGCGGCTTGCCGGTATAGGCCGGCGGCGTCACCCAGGCGTCGATGCGCGGTGGTATGGCATCGTGGACGCCATGGGCACTGAACCCGTCGACAATCCTGCCGCCGCTCGGTCCGAAGGAGAAGGCAAAGGCGGTCACCAGCAAAAGTGCGGCCACCGCGCGCAGACCCCAGCGGTCGCGCTCCGGCACGCGCGTGCGAGGCAGGTCGGCGCCAAGGCTGTCGAGCTTTCCGGCCATGCGCTTCTGGTGTTCGCGCCACAGTGCCTGCGAGAAGCTGCTTTCTCGGCCGCTCGGCCGCTCGGTCTGCACCAGCACCGGGCTGTGCAGCAATTGATTGGCCGCTTCGATCCTGCGGTCGATTTCGGCGGCGCCCGGCAAGCGGAAGAAACGCAGCGGATAGAGTGCCGCAAGTGCTGCCACACCGAATGCGGCGAGCAGGCCGATGCGCGCCACGTCCGGCAGGCGCGAGAAGATGCCGAGCCAGGAGACGCTGAGGAACAGGCTGGCGACGATGACGAGCGGAAGCAGCAACGGCCAGCCACGCTCGACCATCATCGAGACCCGCGTCGCCAGCCGGCTCAAGGCAAGGCGCCGGGCCAGACCGCGATGGCTGCTGAAGGTGGGTCGTTGCGTCATCGGCCGTTCCATGGGCGGGCAGGATAGCCCGATCCTCACGACTCGAAGAATACCAGCAAACACGGCAAAGGCGAGGCAGTTTGAGAAAACGTGAAGCTGCCGGACTGGTTGCTGTCAGAACGTGGCGGGGTTGGCGTTGGCACCGCAGACGAGTATGGCGACCCTTTCGCCGGGCGCGGGCTCATACCGCCCGGACAGCACGGCCGCGAAGGCGGTGGCACCGCCCGGTTCCGAGATGATGCGCACCCGGTCCCACAGCGCCTTCTGGGCAGCGACGATGTCGTCGTCGCTGACCAGGATCGAGCGTTCGACAAAGGCCTCGGCGATCGGGAACATCATTTCGCCGACGCGCTTGGGCGCCAGCGAATCCGCGGCGATGCCCTCGGCCGGCGCGTCGACGGGGCGGCCGGCCTCGAAGGCGCGGTAAAGCGTTGGCGCCCCTTCCGGCTCGATGGCGATGATGCGGATGCGGCCGGCGAACCAGGCGGCGATGCCGCCAATCAGGCCGCCGCCACCGACGGCGACCAGCAGCGTGTCGATCTCAGGCAAATCGCTCTCTATTTCCAGCCCGAGCGTGCCCTGGCCGACCAGCGTCTCCTCCTGGTTGAAGGCATGGATCTGCAAGGCACCGGTTTCCTCGGCGAAGCGCTCGCTGGCAGCCAGCGCCTCGGCGTAGCGGGCGCCGCCGACGATGAGCTCAGCGCCGTAGCTGCGGATCCGCTCCAGCTTTGCCGGCGGGCTCACCTCGGGAACGAAGATGGTCGCCTTGTGGCCAAGCCGCATGGCGGCGTAGGCGACCGCTGCGCCATGGTTGCCACCTGATGCGGCGACGACGCCGGCCTTTGGAACCGTTCTCTCCAGGAGGTTGGTGAAAGCGCCGCGCGCCTTGAACGAGCCGGAATGCTGCAGGCACTCGAGCTTCAGGTCGACGGTCAGCGGCGGGCGGTCGAAGTCGGCCATGTCGACGCGCAGCACCGGCGTGTGGCGCACATGCGGCCGAATGCGCGGTTCCATCGCGGCAATGCGTTCGCGTGTGACGGTGTTGCCGTTGCTCATGGACGTCTCCTTGGGATTGACAGTAATTAGTAACTTGGCAAAATAGCTAAATGCAAGAGGTTGATGTCTTCAAGGCGATCGCCAACGAACGCAGGCTGCAGATTCTCGACTGGCTGAAGGATCCGCGCGCGCATTTTCCGCGCCAAGCCGATGGCGATCTGGTCGAGGACGGCGTTTGCGCCCTGCTGATCGCCGAGAAGCTCGGCATCACGCAGGCGACGCTCAGCGAACACATGCGCGTGCTCACCCAGGCCGGCCTGCTGCGGGCCAAGCGCATCAAGCAATGGACGTTCTACCGCCGCGACGAGGACAGGATCGCTGACACAAGGGCGCTCATCCAGAACCGGCTATAGCGCCGGCGTAGCGTTTCGGACGGGGCAGCGTCTACCTTAGCCAGTCGGGTACCGAATCCAGCCCGATCAGGTCGTCATAGGTCAGGCGCGGGCGCACGATGTGGAAACGGTCGCCGTCGACCAGCACCTCGGGCACCAGCAGGCGGGTGTTGTAGGTGCCGGCCTGCACCGCGCCATAGGCGCCGGCGGTTGAAACGGCAATCAGGTCGCCAGCCTTCAGCCTGGGCAGGTCACGGTCGAGGCCGAGATAATCGCCGGTCTCGCAGACCGGGCCGACGACATCGACCATCATGCGCGGCGTGTCGGCCGGCGGCTGCACCACCGGCCTTATGTCGTGGAAGGCATCGTAGAGCGTCGGCCGGATCAGGTCGTTCATGGCGGCGTCGACGACGAGGAAATTCTTGGCGTCGCCTTCCTTCACGAAGATCACTTCGGAGACGAGGATGCCCGCATTGCCGACGATCAGCCGGCCGGGCTCGAACATCACCTTGAGCCCGAGCTTGGTGACATGCTTCCTGACGATCTGGGCATAGGCGTCGGGCAAGGGCGGCGGGTTGTTGTCGACGCGGTAGGGTATGCCGAGGCCGCCACCGACATCGATATGCTCGATGGCATGGCCGTCGGCGCGCAGCGCGCCGACCAGATCGACAAGCAGGGCGAAGGCGTCGTCGAAGGGCTGCAGCTCGGTGATCTGGCTGCCGATATGGGTGTCGATGCCGGTGACCTTGAGGCCCGGCAGCTGTGCGGCACGGGCATAGACGTGACGCGCCCGCTGCCACGGAATGCCGAATTTGTTCTCGGCCTTGCCGGTGGAGATCTTCTTGTGGGTCTTGGCGTCGACGTCGGGATTGATGCGCAGCGAGATCGGCGCCACCTTGCCAAGGGCGGCGGCACGGGCCGACAACAGTTCCAGTTCCGGCTCGGATTCAACATTGAAGCAAAGGATGCCGGCGGCGAGGGCAAAGTCCATTTCGCGTGCGGTCTTGCCGACGCCCGAAAACAGGATCTTGCTTGCCGGGATGCCGGCCGCCAGCGCTCGCCGCAATTCGCCTTCCGACACCACGTCGGCACCGGCGCCGAGCCTGGCCAGCGTTCGCAGCACCGCCTGGTTGGAATTGGCCTTCATGGCGTAACAAACCAGCGCGTCGAGCCCGGCAAAGGCCTGGGCAAACACCCGGTAGTGCCTGGTCAAGGTGGCCGTCGAATAGCAATAGAACGGCGTGCCGACCTGTGCGGCGATATCAGGGATCGCCACGTCTTCGGCATGCAGCACGCCGTCGCGGTAGTCGAAATGGTTCACGAGAGTGGTTCCGGAAGTTGGAGCACGATGAGACCGGGTTAAAAAGCCAACCCGGGTGTCATCGGCACTAGATCAGCGGGTCGAGGAAGAACTTCTTGTCCTTGACCGGTTTTTCCGGCTCGGGCGGCACGGGCTGGTGGGCCTTTGAGGCATCCTTGCGCGCCTGGACGGCTGCTTCGTAGGGCGTGTCGAGACCGCCCCTCCTGCCGCAGGCCGAGACGGCCGCAATCGCCACCAGCAGCGTCAGCGTCACCAAAATCCTGCTTCCGGTCATCGATCCATCCGTCCGAAACTTTTTCCAGCCGCCGCTTTTAGCCGAGTTCTCAGAGCATTGCACCCCGGATATTGCTGGTCGCAATAGCTGGGATCACGCCTTGGCGATGCGCTTTTTCCAGCCGCGAATCTGCCTTCTGACTTCCGACGGCGCGGTGCCGCCGAAACTGGTGCGGCTCTTCACCGAGTTCTGCACCGCCAGCACCGAAAAAATATCTGCCGTGATACCGGGATTGATCGACTGCAGGTCTTCCAGCGAAAGCTTCTCCAGCCCCACTTTCTTGTCTTCGGCCAGCGCCACCGCCCGGCCGGTGACATGATGCGCCTCGCGGAACGGCAAGCCGAGCGTGCGCACCAGCCAGTCGGCAAGATCGGTGGCGGTCGCGTAGCCCGAGCCGGCGGCCTTTTTCATCGCCGCTGCGTTGATCGTCATGTCCGAGACCATGCCGGTCATCGCCGCCAGCATCAGGTCGAGCGTCTCGGCGGCATCGAATACCGATTCCTTGTCTTCCTGCATGTCCTTGCCATAGGTCAGCGGCATGCCCTTCATCACCGTCAGCAGGCCGACCAGATGGCCGGTGACGCGGCCGGTCTTGCCGCGCACCAGTTCGGCGGCGTCGGGGTTCTTCTTCTGCGGCATGATCGACGAGCCGGTGGAAAAGCTGTCCGACAGCCTGACGAAGCCGAACTGCGGCGTCGACCAGATGATGATCTCCTCGGCGAGCCGCGACAAATGCGTGGCGCAGATCGCCGCCAAGGCGAGGAACTCAAGCGCGAAATCGCGATCCGAAACGCTGTCCAGCGAATTGCGCATCGGCTCGCGGAAGCCGAGTGCCTTGGCGGTTTTGTGGCGGTCGATCGGGAAGCTGGTGCCGGCAAGGGCCGCGGCACCGAGCGGGCTCTCGTCCATCCGTTCGATCGCGTCGCGAACCCGCGAAAGGTCACGCGCAAACATCTCGACATAGGCCATGCAGTGATGGCCGAAGGTTACCGGCTGCGCCGCCTGCATATGGGTGAAGCCCGGCATCACCGTCGCCGCATGCTCGTCGGCCCGTGCCAGAAGCGCCTCGATCAGCCCTTTCAATGCCCCGGCGACGCGGAGGCACTCGTCCTTGACCCACAGCCTCAGGTCGACCGCGACCTGGTCATTGCGCGAGCGGGCGGTGTGCAGGCGGCCGGCCGCCGGTCCGATCAGGTCGGCGAGGCGAGCCTCGACATTCATGTGGATGTCTTCCAGCCGGGTCGAGAACTCGAATGTGCCGGCCTCGATCTCTTTCTGAATCGTGTTCAGCCCGTGAGCGATTTTTTCTTGATCGGCCGCCGAAATAATGCCCGTTTGCGCCAGCATCTCGCTATGGGCGATCGAACCTCGGATGTCTTGCGCATAGAGCTTGCGGTCGAACGAGATCGACGCGTTGATCGCTTCCATGATCGCGGCCGGACCCGAGGCAAAACGTCCGCCCCACATCTGGTTGCTGGTCTTCTTGTCGCTCATGGCTATAACCCGTGCTTCGGAGCAGTTTTGAGAAAATGGCAGACGGTAATAGATTCTTCCCGGCCCCGCGCCTGATCCTCGCCGCTTTGGTGGCGGGCGCGCTGGCCGGCGCGGTCGCGGTATATGTCAGCGAGAGCCGGTCTGGCAACAACGCCGAGCACCAAGTGGCTGTCGGCGACAGCAAGGACGATGTCGCCTGCGCCGCCAAGGGCGAGCGCGCCAAGAAGGTGGCGGCAGCGGCCACCGGCGAGGTCGCGGCATTGTTGCCGGCCGATCCGCCGCAATCGTTGAAGAGCCTTGCGTTCAATGGGCCGGACGGCAAGCCGATGACGCTCGCCGACCATGCCGGCAAGACGGTGCTGCTCAATCTGTGGGCGACATGGTGCGCGCCGTGCCGCGCCGAAATGCCGGCTCTCGATGCGCTACAGAAGGAAAAGGGCAGCGACGCCTTTGAGGTGGTCGCCGTCAATGTCGATGCCGGCGACGATGTTAAGCCGAAGAAGTTCCTCAGCGAGACAGGCGTCGAGACGCTCGGCTACTACCGGGATTCGACGATGGCCGTGTTCAACGATCTCAAGACACGCGGCCTGGCGCTCGGCCTTCCCGCCACCATGCTGATCGATGGTGAAGGCTGCCTGATCGCCCATATGAACGGCCCGGCCGAATGGTCGGGGCCGGACGCAAAGCGGCTGGTCGAGGCCGCGCTCCAGCCCGAAAGCTAGGGTCTGTCCACACTCAGTGCAGGCGCGGGTGCGAAGGCCAGGACGCTTCTGTTGCGCTGGCCAGCCGTGTCGTTGCTGACGCGGGGTGCGTCGACACCGGTCAGTTCGCCGAACTCCCCGATGAGGCCAGGCCTGCCGATATAGTAACCCTGGCCGATCTCGCAGGCTTCGGCATCCAGGAATTTCAGCTCGCCGAGCGTCTCGACACCCTCCGCCAGGACCGGCAGGCCGAGGCCGCGCCCGAGCCCCAGTACGGCGCGCACGATTGCCGCGACCTGGCCGTTCTTGTCGACGGATTTGATGAAGGAGCCGTCGATCTTGATCTTGTCGAAGGGAAAGGCGCGAAGGTTGGAGAGCGAGGAATAGCCGGTTCCGAAATCGTCCATGGCCACCCGCACGCCCAGCGCCTTGACCTGCCGCAAGGTCGCCAGCGCGCGCGGCATGTCTTTCACAAGCGCCGTCTCGGTGATCTCAAGTTCCAGCCTGCCGGGCGTAAGACCGGAATTCAGCAGTGTTTCGTGGACCTTGCGGCTGAAATTCGGATTGTGAAGCTGCACCGCCGAAACGTTTACGGCCACCGTCAGCGGATTTTCCCAGCGGGCGGCTTCCTCGCAGGCCGCCGTCAGCACCCATTCGCCAATCTGGCCAATGGCTCCACTGTCTTCGGCGATCGGGATGAATATGGTCGGGGGCACGTCGCCGCGCGTCGGATGCCGGAGCGCACCATGCCTTCGTCGACCTCGGACAGCAGCAAGACGTCGGCCGATAAGCGTGGCCGCGACGGCATTGCCGTGGCGGAGCCGCTCGACGTTCCAGGCCACCACGGTGAGCGTGTCGCCGGCGCTTTCGCGTGTGGCCCTGCCGCCGATTTCGATCTGACCCAGTGCGGGAATGGCGGCAGCGAGGCGCAGATGGGTGGCGCTATCACGCGGCCGTCGCGCATGGCCTCGCGGTCGGCGATCGGCACATGTGTCAGCTGCGAGACAAGCATTTCGTCTATCCATTTTTAGCCGGTTAACGACCTGGGCCTTCACGCCAGTTTTCGACGCCCTAGGTACCTAAGGCGCCGATATGACGTTTTCATTTTCATGCCGGCGCAAGCCGTCGAGGGAGGAGAGATTGGCTGTCCACAGGCCTGAAAAGGCACAGCAGAACTGTCACATACTTTCTCTATGAGACGGCCCGGGACCTGCGCAACGATCCTTGAAACGAGCCACTCAACAGGGAATGAGATTCATGTCGATGATCAAAAATGGCCTGGCGGCTCTTGCCGCCGGTGCAATCAGCGTTTCCATGGCGCTGCCAGCGGCCGCTGCGCCCACCAAGTTCGATTTCTGGTTCGGCCTTTCAGGCGACCTCGCACGTGTCGTCGACACGCTGTGCAAGAACTTCAACGCCTCGCAGTCCGACTATGAAGTCGTCTGCACCAGCCAGGGCAACTACGACGCCACGCTGCAGAACACCATCGCCGCCTTCCGCGCCGGCAAACAGCCCGCCATCGTCCAGGTCTATGATGTCGGTACCGCTACGATGATGCTTTCGGGCGCCTACAAGCCGGCCGACAAGCTGATGGAAGAAAACGGCTACAAGATCGACTACGCCGATTATTTCCCCGGTATCGCGCGCTACTACGCGACGTCGAAGGGCGAGATGCTGTCGTTCCCGTTCAATTCCTCGACGGCGCTGCTGTACTGGAACAAGGACGCCTTCGCCAAGATCGGCAAGACCGAAGCGCCGAAGACCTGGGAAGATGTCGGCGCGGACCTGCAGGCCATGAAGGACGCCGGCTACGAATGCCCGATGGCGATCAACATCTCGGCCAATGAAAGCTGGCAGTTGATGGAGCAGTTCTCGGCCATCCACAACCAGCCGATCGCCACCAAGAACAACGGCTATGACGGCCTCGACGCGCGCCTGGAAGTCAACAAGACCAAGTTCGTCCAGTACGTGACCGACCTCAAGAAGTGGTATGACGCCGGCCTGATCAAGATCAAGTCGAAGGACCTTGGCCAGGACATGGTCCAGGCTTTCGCTTCGGGCACCTGCCAGGTCATCATGACCTCGGTCGGCGACCACGGCACCGTCGGCAAGACCCAGAAGGAAGGCATGAACTGGGATGTCGCCGAACTGCCGGCCTACGCCGGTACCGAGCGCAAGAATTCGCTGGTCGGCGGCGCCTCGCTGTGGGTGCTCTCGGGCAAGTCGGATGCGGAATACAAGGGCGCGGCCGCGTTCCTCAATTTCATCCACGATCCCAAGACCGCACTGTTCTGGTCGACCAACACCGGCTACATCCCGGTGACCAAGTCGGGCTTCGACTACATGAAGTCCAGTGGCTTCTACGACAAGGCGCCCTTCAAGGGCCGTGAAACCGCGATCGCCAGCCTGACCGCGTCCGAACCGACCGAAATCACCCGTGGTATCCGGTTGGGCAATTTCACCCAGATCCGCGCCGAGTTCGGCACGCAGATGCAGGCGATCTTCGCCAACAAGGTCAGCGTCCAGGAAGGCCTCGACACGCTGGTCAAGAATGGCGATGCCATCCTCGACCGCTTCCAGCAGACCTATCCGGGCAAGACCCTGCCCTGATCTCGGATCTACGCGGCCGCCCGCCGGTCTTGTCCAGGCATGATCTCTTCCGAAAACCGGTTTCCACTTTCGGGATCATGCTTGGGTCGACGGGCGGCCATTTCGTAGACTAGTCTCCCTTTGCTCTAGGCCAGCTGTTAGGCGGCGTCGGCGGACCGATGGAAAAACGCGTTACCTTCAGCAGTTGGACAATCGGCATCCTTTTCGCGGTGCCGCAGCTCCTCTTGATCTTCACGTTCTTCTACTGGCCGGCCGGTCAGGCGGTCTACTGGTCGCTGACGCTGCAACAGCCTTGGGGCGGCGGCAACATCTGGGTCGGGCTCGACAATTTCCGTTCGATCCTATCCAACGCCGATTACTGGAACTCGATCACCGCCAGCCTGGTCTTTGCAGGGATCAGCACCGGGCTTGCCATGTTCATCGCGCTCGTGCTCGCGGCGCTGACCGACCGGCAGCTTGCCGGCTCGCGCTTCTATCGCGTGGTGCTGATCTGGCCCTACGGCATCGCCGCTCCGGCGCTGGCAATGGCGTTCCGATTCATCCTCGCACCGGAAGCGGGCTTCATGGCCGTCGTCAACCAGGTCTGGCCCGGCTTCTGGGACCCTGGCCTTGATGGCGCCGACGCCATGGCCTCGATCATCATCGCCTTCTCCTGGAAATATGTCGGCTATAATTTCATCTTCTTCCTCGCCGCGTTTCAAGCCATCCCGCGTTCGCTGATCGAGGCGGCGGCGATGGACGGCTCGGGCGTCATGAGGCGTTTCCGGGACATCCAGTTCCCGTTGATCACGCCGACGATCTTCTTCCTGCTGGTCATCAACATCACCGAAAGCTTCCAGGATTCGTTCGGCATCGTCGACATCATGACCTCGGGCGGGCCGGCCAACGCCACCAACCTGATGGTCTACAAGATCTATTCCGACGGCTTCAAAGGGCTCGATTACTCGGGTGCCGCCGCGCAGAGCATCATCCTGATGCTGCTCATCATCGTGCTGACCATTTTCCAGTTCCGCTTCATCGAGCGGCGTGTGCACTACAGGTGAGGCTGATATGATAGAGCGCACCCCTTTCCTCAATTTCTTCACGCATGTGATCCTGTTCGTCGGCTTCGTGCTTTGCATCGCGCCGTTCGTGGTCGTCACCATTGCCGCGTCGCATAATCTCAAGGATGTCAACGACGTGCCGATGTCGCTGCTGCCGGGCAGCGACTTCTGGCTCAACATCAAGACGGCCTGGACGACCGCCGACCTTGGCCCCAAGCTTCTGAACAGTTTCATCATGGCCGCCGGCGTCGCGGCGGGCAAAGTGATGATCTCGGCACTCACCGCCTTCTCGATCGTCTATTTCCGATACCCCGGCCGCACCTTCATCTTCTGGCTGATCTTCGTCACGCTGATGCTGCCGCTGGAAGTGCGCATCGTGCCGACCTATGCAGTGGTCGCCAACGTTCTGTCGCCCTATCAGACCATCCTCGATTTGACTGGTCTGAGCTGGCTCATCGAGAAAGTCTCGGGCGTGCAGGTCTCGCTCAGCCTCGGGCTGCTCAACTCCTATTCCGGACTTATCCTGCCGCTGATCGCGACGGCAACCGGCACCTTCCTCTATCGGCAGTTCTTCCTGACGGTTCCCGATGAGCTGACCGAGGCTGCGCGCATGGACGGCGCCGGTGCCCTCCGCTTTTTCATCGACATCCTGCTGCCGCTGTCGCGCAACAACATGGCGGCGCTTGGAACCATCATGTTCCTGTGGGCATGGAACCAGTATCTGTGGCCGCTGCTCATCACCACCGACCAGTCGCATGCGACAGCGGTCACCGAGTTGAAGCAGCTTATCCCCAATGTCGGCGGCATCCCGGAATGGAACATCGCCATGGCCGGAACGCTTATCGTCATGCTGCCGCCACTGATTGTCGTGGTCGCCATGCAGCGCTGGTTCGTGCGCGGCCTGATCGCCACCGAAAAGTAACAAGGAGACGGCCAATGGCCTCCATCACCATTCGCGACGTCAAGAAAAGCTACGCCAAGTCGCAGGTCGTGCACGGCGTCGACCTCGACATCGCGTCGGGCGAGTTCGTCGTCATCCTCGGGCCGTCCGGCTGCGGCAAGTCCACTCTGCTTCGCATGATCGCCGGGCTGGAGGATATCTCCGGCGGCACGATCGCGATCGACGGCATCGTCGTCAACAAGCTGGAACCGCGCGAGCGCGGCTGCGCCATGGTGTTCCAGAACTATGCGCTCTATCCGCATATGAGCGTGGCGCAGAACATCGGCTATTCGCTCAAGGTCGCGGGTGTTCCGGCCGCCGAGCGTACGCAGCGCATCCAGGCGGTTGCCCGTACGCTGGAGCTCGAACATCTGCTCGACCGCAAGCCGATGGCGCTTTCCGGAGGCCAGAGGCAGCGCGTTGCCATGGGCCGCGCGATGATCCGCGAACCCAAGGTGTTCCTGTTCGACGAGCCGCTGTCCAACCTGGACGCCAAACTGCGCGTCCAGATGCGCTCGGAGATCCGCAAGTTGCATCGCCGCTTGAACGCCACCTCCGTGTTCGTCACGCATGACCAGGTCGAGGCGATGACACTGGCCGACCGGCTGGTGGTGATGAATGGCGGACGTGTCGAACAGGTCGGCACGCCCGGTGAGGTCTACAGCCGTCCGGCAAGCCGTTTCGTCGCCACCTTCGTCGGTGCGCCGGCGATGAACATGCTCGAAGGCACGGTCGAGCTCGACGGGCTTTCGCTGCTGGGCGGCAGCCGGCGCCTTGCCGTTCAACGCGCCGGTCTGGCTGTCGGCACGCAGGTGGCCGTCGGCATCCGGCCGGAAGCCGTCCGTCTGGTGGCGCCCGGCACGGCAGGCGCGCTCGACGCGACGGTCGACCTCGTCGAGGAACTGGGCGCTGGACGGGTCATCTATGTCGATCTCGACGGCGCGTCGTTCTCCGTCATGACTTCGGAGGCCGTCCACCCCGAGCCGGGCAGCACTGTTGGTCTGCGGTTTTCGCCGGATGACTTGCATTTCTTCTCGTCGGAAACGGGAACCCGTATCGAGGTCTTCAAGGCCTCGGTGCCGGAGCCGGCACTCTGATTTCTGAAGGCAGTCACTGTCGCCGATGACGGGGCAGGCGGTGCTGGCAAAACGGTCGTGCGATGAAGATAATCCAGGTCACCGATGTCCATCTTGGCCGGCAGGGCCAGCGCCGCTATGGCGTGGACCTGCATCAGCGATTGGCTTCATGCATCGCGCACATCAATGCGCATCACGCCGACGCGGCGCTTTGCGTCTTCACTGGCGACCTGACCGAGACCGGTGCGCCCCAGAGCTATGCCGATCTCAGGACAGCCCTGAATGCGCTGTCGGTGCCCTGGCGGCTGCTGCCGGGGAATCACGACCGGCGAGCCAATCTTGCCGCGGCGTTTCCTGAAGTTCCGGTCGATGAGAACGGCTTCGTGCAGTCGGCTCATCAAATGGCCGACGAGGTGCTGCTCTTCCTCGACTGCCTGGCGGAAGGACGCATCGAAGGCGAATTGTGCGAGAGGCGGCTTGCCTGGATCGACGCCCGGCTCGAAGAGACGGCCGGGAGGCCCGCCTATGTCTTCATGCACCATCCGCCGGTCGCGCTCGGCCTGCCGCAGCTCGACCCGCTGGCGCTCGAGCAGCCCGAACGGTTCCTCGGCCTGCTGCGGCGCCATGGCAATGTCCGCCACATCTTCTTCGGCCACGTCCATCGCGACATTGCCGGAACGGTCGCCGGCATTCCGTTCTCGGCGCAGCGCGGCCTGCATGCAAGGTTCGCGCTCGCCCTCGACAAATCGAGCGAGATCGTCGAGCAGGCGCCACCCTCCTACGCGGTCATCCTTTTCGACAGCGCCAATGGGCGCGTGGTCGTGCATGGCTGCGATTTTCTCGAACAATGGCCGATCTATTCCGGCGAAACCGGCGAACGCCTCACGGCGTGAGCCTGCTCGCCGCGTTGAGGCACAACGTCGACAGCCTTCGACCGTTCAGGCGAACACGTGCGCCGTTCCCGATACGGTCAGCCGGACGATCTCGCCGACCGCCGGCGCGTCCATGCCCGATTTGCGCAGGATCAGCGGCGTGTTGCCGATCGCGGCGGCGTCGGGGGGATCGGCGCTGTTCAGAAGCCGCACCGCGACCGTGCACATCGAGCCGGCGAATTCGGACTCCGTCACTTCGCCGAACAGCATGTCAGGGGTGCCCGACATGCCTTCGCGCGATGTCCTCTTCAAGGCAATCTGCTCCGGCCGCAGCATGATGCGGACAACATCGCGGCTGTCCGACGTATCGACGGCGATGCGCCCGAGCGGA
Organism: Mesorhizobium sp. P2_C7; assembly: GCF_056404515.1. Taxonomy (NCBI): domain Bacteria; kingdom Pseudomonadati; phylum Pseudomonadota; class Alphaproteobacteria; order Hyphomicrobiales; family Phyllobacteriaceae; genus Mesorhizobium; species Mesorhizobium sp. P2_C7. The sequence goes on from NZ_JBFUDW010000011.1 coordinate 175,031, forward strand.
GAATAGGCGAAGCCGCCCGATATCTTGGCCGGCAGGATGATGGCGTCGCCGAGGAACTCGGCGATCATCCTGTCCTTCGGCTTGAGGTAGAGCTCGCGCGGCGTACCGACCTGCGAGAACTTGCCGTCGCGCATCACCGCCACCTGGCTGGCGAAGGACAGCGCCTCGGCCTGGTCGTGCGTCACCAGGATGGTGGTGATGCCGGCTGCCTCCAGGAGTTCGGCGACGGCCTTGCGCATGGAGGCGCGCAGGCCGGTATCCAAGGCCGAGAACGGCTCGTCGAGAAGCATCAGCCGCGGCTTCATCGCCATCGCGCGGGCCAGCGCCACGCGCTGCTGCTGGCCGCCGGAGAGTTGATGGGGGCGGCGTTTGAGGATCGCCTTGTCGAGCCCGACAATGTAGGCGAGTTCGGCGATTCGCTCGGCGCGCTTGTCCTCGCCGCGACCCATGCCGAAACCGATATTGTCGCCAATGGTCAGGTGGGGGAACAGCGCGCCGTCCTGCGCCACCACGCCGATGCCTCGACGATGCGCCGGCACCGCGCTGCCGTCCTTGGCCAGCACCTCGCCATCGAGCGTGATGCGACCCTGGTCCGGCGCCTCGAAGCCGGCGATCAGCCGCAGCAAGGTCGTCTTGCCACAACCGGACGGGCCGACGATCGCCGTGCGGCTGCCGCTGACGACGCTCAGGTCGACGCCGGCAAGTGCCGCCACCGGGCCGTAATGCTTGTGCAGGCCGCTGATTTCGAGAAAGCTCATCGTCCGGCCATCCGTTTCGACTGGACATAGAGCAGCCAGGTCAAGGGGAGCGACATCGCCACCATGATGAAGGCGTAAGGGGCGGCCGAGGCATAATCAATCTCGCCGCTGTACGACCAGAACGCCATGGCTAGCGTGCGGGTGCCGTTCGGCGCCAGCATCTGGGTGGCCGTCAGTTCGTTCATGATGCCGAGCGCCACCAGCGCCATGCCTGCCGCGGCACCTGGCGCCGACAGGCGGATCGTCGTCGACCACAGCGCCTGCAGCGGCGGCCGGCCGAGACTGGAAGCAGCGCGTTCGAGTTCGACCGGCGCCTGCGCGATCGATRCGCGCAGGCTGACCAGTGCGCGCGGCAGAAACATCAGCGCATAAGCCACCAGGATGGTGAACAGGGTCTGGTAGAGGGGCATGGCGATGCGCACCGTGATGGTGACCAGCGCCAGCGCGATGACGACCCCGGGCAACGAGCCGACGATGTAGTTGCAGCCCTCCAGCAGGCGCTGCAATGGCCCGGGCGCGCGGATCGAGATCCAGGCCATCGGCATGGCGGCGACAGTGGCGAGCAGCGCGCCGGCGAGCGCCAGGAACAGCGTCTGGCCGAGCGCAAGGCCGATCTCGTCGAAGCGCCAGACGGCGGTGCCACCGGCGGCAAGCCAGCCGCCGATGGTGACGAAAGGCACGCCAAGCGCCAGCAGCGTGGTGGCGACAAGCAAGGCCAGGCACGGGATGGTGGCGCGGCCGAGGGGCGCGCGCTGCTGGTGTCGTGCGGCGCCGGAGCCGACGCGCGCATAGCGCTCTTCGCCGCGCACCAGCACTTCGAGGCCCAGAAGCACGAAACAGCAACTCACCAGCACGCCGGCCAGCATGTTGGCTGCCGGCCCGTTGAAGGTCGACTGGAACTGGTCGACGATCGCCGTGGTGAAGGTGTCGAAGCGGATGAAGACATAGAGGCCGTACTCGGCCAGCAGATGCAGCCCGACCAGCAGCGAGCCGCCGCAGATGGCAAGCCTGAGTTGCGGCAGCACGACGCGCCAGAAAACGCGCCATGGCCCAAGGCCGAGCGCTGCCGCGGCGTCCTCGAGGGCGGGATCAAGACGGCGCAATGCCGCCGACACCGGCAGATAGAGGAACGGGAAATAGGCGATGACGGAAACCAGCACGCCGGCTCCCAGGCCGTGCAGCCTGGGCACCATGGTGATCCAGGCGTAGCTGTGCACGAAAGCCGGAATGGCGAGCGGCGCCACGCACAGCCAGGCCCAGAGCCGGGCGCCAGGCAGGTCGCTGCGCTCGGTCAGCCAGGCCAGCGCCACCGACAGCACGACGGCGATCGGCACGGCCAGCAAGACCAACAGGACCGTGTTGACCAGAAGCTCGCCGACACGCGGCCGGAAGACCAGTGCCGAGACGGTTCCCCAGCCGGTCTGCACCGCGGTCCAGATGATGAAGGCAAGCGGCAGCAGCGCCAGCAGCGAAACGAAGAGGGCGGCGATGACCAGCCAAGGTGCCGCGCGTCGCCGAGCCCTTCGGCCTGTGCCCACAGGCAGGCCCGAGCGCGCGAGATCGACCGCAGACTGCATCAGGTCAGACGCCGTGCCGGTGCCGTCCAGCGGCAGCAGTTGAAGGACCGCAATTGCGGTCGGGAACACAGCGTGTCGTCATCGACGAATGCCATCTCGAAAAACAAAATCACTCCCGCGGAAAGTGAATTCCCGCGGGAGCGTGGTCGGTGTCCTTTTAGGACGAATGGCAACTAAAGCAAGCCGGCTGCCGTCATCAGGTCGGTGACCTTCTTGGAGTTCAGTGTCGTGGCATCGACCTTGGGTGCCTGCAGATCGGCCAGCGGCACCAGCTTCGGGTTGGACTCTGCACCCTTGCCGACCGCGTATTCGAAGGAATCGCCAGTCTTCAAGATCTCCTGGCCGCCCTTGCCTGTCACCCACTTCAGGAACGCCTGGGCGTCCTTCGGATGCTTGCTCGAGGCCAGCACGCCGCCGCCGGAGATCGAAACGAACGCGCCCGGATCCTGGTTCTTGAAGTAATGCAGTTCGACATTCTTGCTGTTCTCGCCGGTCTTGGCCTGATCGCCGAAATAGTAATAGTGGTAGATCACGCCGCCTTCGATCTCACCGGCATTGACCGCTTTCATCACCGTGCTGTTGCCCTTGTAGGCGGTGAAATTCGTCTTCATCGCCTTCAGCCAGTCCGCGGTGGCGGCTTCGCCCTTGAGCTGCAGCAGCGCACTGACGATTGCCTGGAAATCGGCGCCCGACGGCGAGGCGGCCCAGCGGCCCTTCCAGCTCGGATCGGCGAGATCGAGCATCGACTTGGGCAGCTGGTCGGCCGTCAGCTTGGTCTTGTTGTAGGCAAAGACGGTGCTGCGTGCGGCGACGCCGACCCATTTGCCGCTGGCCGCCTGATAGTCGTTGGGAACCTGGGCCAGCGTGTCGGCGTCGACCGGCGCGAACAGGCCGGCACTTTCGACCAGCGCCATGGCCGGCGAGTTTTCGGTCAGGAACACGTCGGCCGGCGAGGCCGCGCCTTCGGCGACGATCTGGTTGGAGAAGTCGCTGTCGCCGCCATTGCGGACTGTGACCTTGATGCCGGTTTCCTTGGTGAAGCCTTCGGCCCACGCCTTGGTCAGGTTCTCGTGCTGGGCGTTGTAGACAATGATGCCATCATCTTCCGCCATCGCCGGGCCGGCGATCAGGCTGATTGCCAGCGCGGTGGCGCCGACGAGGGTGGAAAGAGCATATTTCATGGCATTGTCCTCGATCTCGGGGGTCTTGCATCTGTCACGGCTGCACCTATCAATACCTGACAGGCATAGTCAACATTGTCTTGCCGATTTTGATCGAGCGCCGAGGCGCAAACTTTCGTGATTTGCCGGCAATTTGGCTTGGACATTATTTCGCCGGCCACGTAACAAATCACCGCCGAGACGCGAACATCGGGGAGTAACTCTTGTGACCGGCAAGGATGAGGCCGAGCTTTCCCGGCTGATGCGGGCCGCGATCGCGGGAGATGAAAAGGCCTACGCCGACTTTCTGCGCCGGATTGCCGCGCTGGTTCGCGGTTTTGTCAGGCGCAAGATCGTGCAGGGCGGGGTCGATCCCGAGGATGTCGTGCAGGAAACCTTGCTGGCCATTCATGTGAAACGACATACCTGGCGCCAGGATGCGCCAGTGTTGCCGTGGGTCTATGCGATCGCCCGCTTCAAGCTAATCGACGCGTTCCGGCGGCGCGGACGACGCATCGAGATCGATGTCGACGATATCGCCGAGACCTTCGCCGAACCGGAACAGGAGAGCGTCAGCGAACGCGACATCAACCGGGCATTGGACGGCCTGTCGCCGGCACAGCGTTCCGTGGTTTCGGCCGTGTCGGTGGAGGGGCGGTCAATCGGCGAGACGGCGGCCAAGTTCGGCATCAGCGAGACGGCGGTGCGCGTGTCGCTGCATCGGGGACTTGCCGCGATAGCCAAGCGATTCGGGCAGGGGCGGTTCGGGCGGGAATGACATGAGGACGGACGATCTCATCAAAGCGCTGGACGCCGATGCCCGCAGCAAGGCGATGCCGCTGCAATCGGCCTGGTGGATGGCCGCCGGTGCGGCGGCGGTTATCGCGGCTATCGTTTTCCTGCTGACGATCGGCCCGCGCCCCGACTTCATGGCCGCCGCGCACACGATGCGCTTTCTCTCCAAATTCGTCTTCACCATCGTGCTTGCCATCAGCGCCTTTGCCCTGATCCGCGTTTTGTCGACACCTGGTGCGCCGACCAGCAGGGCAATGGCCGGGATGATCGCCGCGCCGCTGTTGGTAGCCTTGGCCGTGGTTCTTGAGCTGCTTGCCGTGCCCGAGGCCGACTGGGGCACAAGGATGGTCGGCTCCAACATGATGATCTGCATGGGCTTCATTCCGCTGATCGGCATTGGCCCGCTTGCCATTTTCCTGTGGATGCTGCGCTACGGCGCGCCGACACGGCCGATGCTTGCCGGTGCGGTCGCGGGCCTGCTTGCGGGCGGGCTGGCGGCAACCTTCTACGCCGCGCACTGCTTCGACGATTCGCCGCTTTTCGTCGCCACCTGGTACACGATAGCGATTGCGTTCCTCGCGCTGCTTGGCGCGCTCGGCGGGCGGTTTTTCGTGCGCTGGTAGTGCGGCGCCGGAGCAGTTCACGGAACGCCGAACCGCTCCATCTTTTTGTTTGACGCAATTCCGGACGGAAAACCGCTTCACACTTTTCCTGGAATTGCTTAGTCGCGCCCCATGCACACCGATCCTTAATCATGCCGGCAATTGTTTGTCGGGTACCAATCGCGCCGGCATGCCCCACGCAACCATTCCTTAAAATCGATCCGCCAAGGTCGGCGCAACAACATGCGTTTGCGCACGGGGGTGGCACGTATCGTGATGGGGCGAGGATTGACCGGCCGAAGATCTTTTGGGCACGCAGGGTTGGCGCTGCTCGTGGCCAGCCTTGGTGTGGGGGCAGCCTCGATCCTGCTGTCGCGACTGGATCCCGGCACCGAGGCGCTGAAGCTCTGCATGCAGGTTTCGGTGGCGGTGGCGGCGGGTGCGCTTTTCCTTGCCGCCCTGTGCATCCGTCGGATCAGCGAGGATCGCGGGCAGATAGCGGAGAGCGAGCAGCGCTTCCGCCGCGCCATGGAGGATTCGGCGATCGGTATCGCCGTTGTCGGCCTCGACGGGCGCATTCTCCAGACCAATCCGGCCTTCGCCGCCATGCTTGGCTACAGCCGCGCGGAGATCGAGGCGCTGACCTTCTTCCAGATCACGCATCCCGACGATATCCAGATCGGCCGGGACACGATGGCCGGTCTGAAAGCGGGCACGGTCAATTCCTTCCACTTCGAGAAACGCTATCTCAGGAAGGATGGCACACCCGTCTGGGCGCATCTTGCCGGCTCCGTCATCCGTGACGAAAGGAGCGGCCGTCCGCTCTATCTCGTCTCGCAGATCGAGGACATCGACGCCCGCAAGCAGGCCGAGGCGCGCATTGCCGAAGCCGAAACGCGCTGGAATTTCGCGCTTGCCGGTGCCGGCCAAGGCGTCTGGGATCTCGACATGCGCAAGGGCGGGACGACGTACTCCGAGACCTGGGGCAAGATGCTGGGCTTTGACGAAGGCGAGCTCGACGGTGATCCCAACTGCTGGCTGACGATGATCCATCCCGACGATCGCGAGACCGTCGCCGAGGCGGATCGCGCCCATCTCGACGGCAAGACACCCTACTTCGAAGCCGAATTCAGGATGCGCCACAGGGATGGCCACTGGATATGGATACTCGACCGCGGCAAGGCCATTGAGCGTGACGAGGAGGGGCGGCTGGTCAGGGCCATCGGCAGCCTGACCGACATTACCCAGCGCAAGGAGGCGGAAGCACGCCTCACCGTATCGGCGGCGATGCTGGCCGATGAGAAGGAGCGGCTGAGGGTGACGCTGCAGTCGATCGGCGATGCCGTCATCTGCACCGATGCCGCAAACCGCGTCACCTTCATGAACCCGGTCGCCGAAAAGCTGACCGGGGTTGCCGGTGGCGAGGCCCTCGGCAAGATGCTTGGCCATGTCTACTGGGCGGTCGATGAGGAGACGGGGCACCGGATCGGCGTCACCCGGCCGACCATCGGCGGCCAGGCGCCCGCCGACCAGAACAGCCGCGCCGTCCTGATCCGGCGCGACGATACGCGCTGCAGCATCCGCCAGGTGGTGTCGCCGATCATCAACGAGCGAAACGAATTCTGCGGACTGGTCATCGTCTTCCAGGACTTCACCGACGCGCGCGCGCTGCAGCGCCAGCTTGCCCATGCGGCCGCGCATGACGCACTGACCGGCCTTGCCAATCGCTCGAGCTTCATCCGCGCCATGGAGGACCTGGTCGATCAGGCGCGCAAGGGCGGCATCTCGGGCACAGGCAGCGGATATCAGTTCATGTTCATTGACCTCGACCACTTCAAACTGGTCAACGACACCGGCGGTCATGCAGCCGGCGATGCCTTGCTCAAGCGGGTTGCCGAGGCGGTTCGCGGTGTGCTTGGTCCCGAAGACATGGTCGCGCGCCTGGGCGGCGACGAATTCGCGGTCGTCCTGAAATCGGGTTCGGCTGCCGGCGCCAAAATCGCGGCGCGTTCCATCATCGATGCGATACGCGGACTGGACTTCGCCTGGGATGGCCGTCCTCACGTGATCGGCGCCAGCATCGGCCTGGCTGCGATCGGCGCCAGTTGCGGCGAAGTCGACGAGATCATCGCCAGGGCCGACGCCGCTTGCTATGCGGCCAAGGCGGCCGGCCGCGGCTGCGTTTGCGTGGCGCCGGACGGCGAGGTCATGGACGACAGAACGAAACCGCCCGAGCCGCTTGCCGCGGCCTCCTGATCTCGGCCGATCAGCCCCCGGACCTGATTAGCGCGTCGGAACGGGATGCTCGCCGCGATAGTCGTAGAAACCGCGTCCGGTCTTGCGGCCGAGCCAGCCGGCCTCGACGTATTTGACCAGCAGCGGGCAGGGGCGGTATTTCGAATCCGACAGGCCGTCGTGCAGCACCTGCATGATCGACAGGCAGGTATCCAGCCCGATGAAATCGGCCAGCTGCAGCGGGCCCATTGGGTGGTTGGCGCCGAGCCGCATGGCGGTGTCGATGGCGTCGACCGAGCCGACACCCTCATAGAGCGTGTAGATCGCCTCGTTGATCATCGGCAGCAGGATGCGGTTGACGATAAAGGCCGGGAAATCCTCCGAGACCGTGATCGTCTTGTCGAGCTGCTTCACATAGGTCTTCGCCGCCTCGAAGGTCTGGTCCTCGGTGGCGATGCCGCGCACCAGTTCGACCAGCTTCATCAGCGGCACCGGGTTCATGAAATGTATGCCGATGAATCGCTCCGGCCGGTCGGTCTGCGCGGCAAGCCGCGTGATCGAGATCGACGAGGTGTTGGTCGCCAGGATGGCTTCGGGATTGAGCTGCGGACAGAGCTGCGCATAGATCTTGCGCTTGACCGTCTCGTCCTCGGTCGCCGCCTCGATCACCAGATCGGCGCCGGCAAGATCGGCCATCGCCGGGGCGGAGGCTATACGCGCCATCGCCTCGTTGCGCACCTTCTCGTCGAGCTTGCCTGACCCTACCTGGCGGGCCATGTTGCCGCTGATGGTGGCGATGCCCTTCTCGATACGGTCGGGCGATATGTCGTAGATCAGCACCTTGTAGCCCGAAAGCGCGGAGACATGGGCGATGCCGCCGCCCATCTGGCCCGCGCCGATGATGCCGATCGTCTCGATCTTGCTCATTACACCGATCCCGTCAAAAGGCCTTTGCGGCCTGCTTTTTGTGCGGTGCAAACTAAAAGGGCGGGGCGACTTCGTCTACCCCACCCTTCACTATTTAATACGCTTTGGCAGAGAGCGTCAAAGCGCCTTTTGCAGTTCCGGCAGGATGACGAAGAGATCGCCGACGAGGCCGTAGTCGGCGACCTGGAAAATCGGCGCTTCCTCGTCCTTGTTGATGGCGACGATGACCTTCGAATCCTTCATGCCGGCGAGGTGCTGGATGGCGCCGGAGATGCCGACCGCGATGTAGAGATCGGGGGCAACGACCTTGCCGGTCTGGCCGACCTGCCAGTCGTTCGGCGCATAGCCGGCATCCACCGCGGCGCGCGAAGCGCCGACGGCGGCACCAAGCTTGTCGGCGACCGGCAGGATGACTTCCTGGAACTTCTCCGAGGAGCCCAGCGCGCGACCACCCGAGATGATGATCTTGGCCGAGGTCAGTTCCGGACGGTCGGTCTCCGAGAGCTTGTTCTCGACGAAGGTGGAGAGGTCGGGATTGGCCGCCGCCTTCACGGTCTCGACCGCGGCCGATCCGCCCTCGGGGGCTGCCTGGAAGGAGGCGGTGCGGACAGTGATCACCTTCTTGGCGTCCGTCGACTGCACCGTCTGGATGGCGTTGCCGGCATAGATCGGCCGCTTGAACGTATCGGGCGAGACGACTTCGATGATCTCGGAGACCTGCGCGACATCGAGCAGGGCCGCCACGCGCGGCGCGACATTCTTGCCCGACGAGGTCGCCGGCGCGATGATGGTGTCGTAACCGCCCGCGAGCGACACAACGAGTGCTGCGGTCGGTTCGGCGAGGCGCTCGGCAAGCTCTTCGGCCTCGGCCAGCAGCACCTTGCTCACGCCCTTCAGCTTGGCTGCGGCGTCGGCCGCACCCTTGGCGCCCTTGCCGGCAACCAGCACATGCACGTCCGAACCGATCTGCAGGGCCGCGGAGAGCGCCTTGGCGGTCTGGTCGGAAAGGGTGGCGTTGTCGTGTTCAGCAATCAGAAGAATAGCCATTTTCGTGTTCCTTTCCCGACCGCTTACAAAACGCCGGCTTCGTTCTTGAGCTTGTCGACCAGTTCGGCGACGCTCTTGACCTTGACTCCTGCCTTGCGGCCGCTCGGCTCCTCGGTCTTGATGACCTTCAGCCGCGGCTTGACGTCGGCGCCGTAGTCGGCCGGGCTCTTCTCGTCGAGCTGCTTCTTCTTGGCCTTCATGATGTTGGGCAGCGAGGCGTAGCGCGGCTGGTTGAGGCGAAGGTCGGCGGTCACGATCGCCGGCATCTTCAGCTCCACCGTCTGCAGGCCGCCGTCGACCTCGCGCGTCACCTTGGCCTTGTCGCCGTCGAGCACCACCTTGGAGGCGAAGGTGCCCTGCGCCCAGCCAAGCAGGGCCGCCAGCATCTGGCCGGTCTGGTTGGAATCGTCGTCGATCGCCTGCTTGCCGAGGATGACGAGGCCGGGCTGTTCGGCGTCGACGACGCCCTTCAGCACCTTGGCGACGCCGAGCGGCTCGGTCTGTTCGTCGGTCTTGACCAGGATGGCGCGGTCGGCACCCATGGCAAGCGCGGTGCGCAAGGTTTCCTGCGCCTGCTGCGGACCGATCGAAACAACGATGATCTCTTCGGCCTTGCCGGCCTCCTTCAGCCGGATCGCCTCTTCAACCGCGATCTCGTCGAACGGGTTCATCGCCATCTTGACGTTGGCGAGTTCCACCGCCGAACCATCAGCCTTCACGCGAACCTTGACGTTCGCATCCACAACCCGCTTTACGGGCACAAGGATCTTCATTGCCTGTCACCTCTTCAAGATAATTAGGCGCGCTATAACAGCCTGCGCCCTTTCTGAGTTGTCGAAAGCCGACATTCCGGATGGAAATTCTGGTCTTTGACCGCCTTAGGCTGCGACGGAGACGTTTCCGTAGTTGCGGTAACCCTGCACGTCAATACGCCGCAAGGCGCTCAAATCGGTTCAATCCGAACCGGAAGCGTTTCCCCGCCCCCAGCGTGGCGTCGCGGCAGGCGGGTCGGGGGTCACCGGTTCGGCCGCAGGCTGGTCAGCGGGAGCGACAGGGACATCCTCGTCGGGGCCGGCAAACAGCGGCACGCCACGGCTGCGCAAGACAAGCACCAGAATGGCGCCGGCGATGATGCCGCCGATGTGGCAGGCCCATGAAATCCGGTCCTCACCGCCTGCGGCAAACATCACCACCTGGAACGCCACCCACAGGACCAGCGGGATGAAGGCCGGAATGCGCAGCGGGATGCGGGCAAAGGCCAGCACCCACACCTTCACGCGCGGATAAAGGATCAGATAGGCGACGACCACGCCGGCGATGGCGCCGGACGCACCGATCAGCGGCACCTGCGAATCCCAGGCGATGAGGCCCTGGAAGGCGGCTCCGGCGATCGCGCACAACAGATAGAAGATGAGGTAGCGGACGTGGCCGAGGGCGTCCTCGACATTGTCGCCGAACACCCACAGGAACAACATGTTGCCGCCGAGGTGGAAGATGTCGGCATGCAGGAAGGAATAGGTGAGGTAGCTCAGGCTTTCGGGGACGACGACAAAGCGAGGATCAAGCTCAGCGGTGTCATGGACGACGGCCGGGATGAAGCCGAGGCCGAGCACGGCGGCATTGGAGAAATTCTCGCCGCCGAGCGCGGTGGCGAAGTAGACCAGGGCGTTGACCACGATCAACCCGATCGTCACATATTGCAGGCGGATGTGCCGCAGCCTGTTGGTGTCGTAAAGCGGGATGAACATCGGTCCCCTGGCCCCCTCGCGCTTTCGGACAGTTCAGCGGTTCTTGCCGGGAACCCATAGCACGTCGGCATTTCCATTGTCATTGATCGCCCGAGCGGCGACAAACAGGAAATCCGAGACGCGGTTGATGTATTTCAGCCCGTCGGGGTTGACGTGCTCGCGGGGGTCCTGGGCCAGGGCCACCATCAGCCGTTCGGCCCGCCGCGCCACGGTGCGGGCGAGATGCAGGGCGGCGGCGGCCGGCGTGCCGCCGTTCAGCACGAAGGATCTGAGCGGCTGAAGATGCTTGTTGAGCAGGTCGATATCCTTTTCGACCCGGTCGGTCTGCGTGGCGATGATGCGCAGCGGCTCATAGCCGAGCGGCTTGCCGTCATCGGGCACGGCGAGATCGGCGCCGAGGTCGAAGAGATCGTTCTGGATGCGGGAAAGCATGGCGTCGATCACCGGGTGGGTGACTGCCGTGTGGACCCGGGCGATGCCGATGCAGGCATTGGCTTCGTCGACCGTGCCGTAGGCGTCCACCCGCAGGTCCGATTTCAGCCGCCGTTCGCCGGTGCCGAGACCGGTGGTGCCATCATCGCCGGTGCGGGTGTAGATCTTGTTGAGCTTGACCACATCGCCTCCCGAACGGCCTCACTTGCGGGTGAAATACACCGCCAGCAGGATCAGCGCCAGCGCCACGGCCTGCAGCAGAACACGCGCCTGCATCAGCTTGTTCGAGGTGACGCCGGACCCGCCTCGCATCATGTTGATGAGACCGCGAACGAGCACGATCACCACGGCGACCATGACCAGAATGGCGAGGATGTTGAAGACGGTTGCCATGGTGTGTTCCCAGTTCGGTTGGTTCAGGCGCGTTTGGCAAGGAAGCGGTAGAGTATAGATGCGGGCAGGATGCGTTTGAGCGCCGCACCGATCTTAGCCGACGCTGTTACCACATAGTGCGGGCGCGGGCGCCGCGACAGAAGCGCATGGCGCAGCGCCGCATGTACCACTTCCGGCCCCGGCTTCAATGCCGATTGGCTGCCGCCGGCCCGCAACCTTGCCAGTTGCGCCTCATAGTCTAGGCGGTGGACCGAATTCTCGTGATCGACGTTCTGCAGGAACCATGGCAGTGCATTGCTGGCGATTTTCGACGTTACCGGCCCGGGTTCGATCAGCGAGACATGGATGCCGCTGCCCCTGAGTTCCTGATGCAGGCACAGCATCAGACCCTCCAGCGCGTGCTTCGAAGCCGAATAGGCGCCGCGAAAGCGCACCGGCGCGAGGCCGAGGATCGACGAGCAATGGACGATGCGGCCATGGCCCTGGCGTCGCATCACCGGCACCAGCCGCCGGGTCAGGTCGTGCCAGCCGAAGAAATTCGCCTCGAATTGCTGCTTGAGCGCCGCCACCGGCAGATCCTCGACAGCGCCGGCTTGCGCGTAGGCGCCGTTGTTGAACAAGGCGTCGAGCCGGCCGCCTGTGCGATCCAGAACCGATGCGACCAGCGCTTCAATGGATGCGGCTTCAGTGTAGTCGAGATAGAAGGCCTCGATGCCGTCCGCTTCGAGTGCAGCGATGTCGTCCGGCTTGCGTGCCGTCGCGAACACCCGCCAGCCTTCCGCCTTCAATGCGCGGGCGCAGTAGGCGCCTATTCCCGAAGAGGCACCGGTAACGATGATCGAGCGCAACGCTTGCGCCTGACTGTTCGTGGTTTCGCCAAGGGTTGCCATTTGCCGCAATCCCTTCCCATATTCGCGGCGTCGAGACAATCGAAGGGAGCGCGGGTTCTTGCTGCGGAATATTGTCGCCCTGCGCCGCGTGCTCTACGACGCGCTCGGCCATTTCAACACCGATGACGGCTGGGCAATGGCCAGCCATCTGGCCATCACCTCGCTGATGGCGCTGTTTCCGTTCCTGATTTTCGCCACGACTCTGGCAAGCTTCCTCGGAGCGCAGGCGTTCTCGGACACGGCGGTGCATCTGGTCTTCGACACCTGGCCCGAGCAGATCGCCAAGCCGATCGCGCGCGAGGTGCTCAATGTGCTGACCGTCAGGCGCACCGACCTGTTGACCTACGGCGTGCTGCTTGCCGCCTACTTTGCCTCGAACGGCATCGAGGCGTTGCGCACATCGCTCAACCGCGCCTATCGCGTCTCGGAAACGCGCGGCATCATCTATCGCCGGGTGCAGAGCATCATCTTCGTTCTGATCGCGACGGCCGGTTTCCTGGCGATCAGCGTGCTCCTGGTGTTCGCGCCACTGCTGGCGCGGCTCGCCGAAGCCCATATCGAAGGGATCAAGCCCTACATGGGCACGATCACGCTGTGGCGCTACGTCATCGCCTCGGTGGTCATCGTCGGCGGATTGTTTGCCGTGCATTTCTGGCTGCCGGCGGGCAGGCGCCGCTTTGTCTCGATCATACCGGGCATCATCTTCACGCTGGCGGCATGGCTCGTCGGTTCGACCGTCTTCGCCACCTATCTTGATCACTTCTCGTCTTATGTGACGACCTATGCCGGCCTCGCCTCGATCATGATCGCGGTGGTCTTCCTTTATATGCTCTCGGCGATCTTCATCCTCGGCGGCGAACTCAATGCCGCGATCAGCCGCTATCTGGAGGCGCGCGCCCGAGTCGGTTGATTGAAAGGCCGAGGCCTGGCCTGTCGAGCCGTTGCCAGGCCGACGCCGAATGTCGTGATCGCCATGCCGACAATCTGCAGCGCGTTGAGCTGCTCGTCGAACAGGGCCCAGGCGATGATGGCCGTCACCGCCGGCACCAGGTAGAACAGCGAGGCCACTTTCGACATCTCGCCGTCACGGATCATCACCATCAGCAGGAAGATGGCGCCGAGCGACAGCACCAGCACCAGCCAGGCCATGGCGAAGATCAATTCGCCGTTGATGACGACGGTGCGTGTCTCGAAGGCGAGCGAAGCCAGGATCATCAAAGAGGCGCCGCCGACATATTGCCACATGGTCGCCGCGACGAGGTCGCCGCCGGAGGCAAAACGCTTCTGCCAGATCGTACCTGCACTCATGCCGAGCACCGAGACCAGCGAGGCGGTCAGCGTCGCCGCCGTCACGCCGCCGCCGAGCGCGCCGAGCTTCGGCCACAGCACGATGACGATGCCGATGAGGCCGATGCCAAGCCCGGCCCAGTGACGCGGCAGGATCGCCTCGCCGAGAAACTTGCCGGCAAGCACGGCCGTGATCAGCGGCTGCAGGCCGACGATGAGGGCCGAAAATCCGGCTGGCATGCCCCGGTGGATGGCCCAGAAGACGGCGCCGAGATAGACGCCATGCATCAGGATGCCGGCGCCGGTGGCGTGCAGCGCTTCAGTGCGGGTGGCTCTCTTCGATCCCAGTACGACCATCAGGACGGCCAGCAGGATCGCAGCCAGCACGAAACGCCCGGCAAGAAAGGTGAACGGCTCGGCCCACGGCATGGCGTAGCGCGCGCCGATGAAGCCGGTTGCCCACAGGACAACGAAGGTGGCGGGGATGAACCGCTTGATGCTGTGCATGTTCGGGAGACCGCCGCACTGGGGAGAGTTGATCGTGGCGCTGCTCTAATGCGGTTCAAGGCGGCGCGCAAAACGAAACGATTGATCCATACATCACTGGAATTCAACCGACGGCGAATTCGAGGCTCACGCCAACGCGGTTGCGCTACACTTCATGTACTTTTTTGTTCGCATCCATGCTTCGCTGCGCATGACTCCGGCGATGGCCGCTGGCGTCACCGACAAGCTTGGGAAATCGCGGACATCGTTTCGCAGGTCGAGGCGAAGGAAGCCGAAAAGCCTACCGTGCGCGGCACGTACAAGRAGTGAGGGCTTTGAAAGGAATGAAATGCTCCATCCGGCGATGAACAACACAAAGTGGGATGAGCTCCGGCTGGAAATGTACGCGCTCACTCCGCCCCCGTCATGGAGCACACTTTCCATGAACGGCTACCGCTCACAGCCCGACCGTGAATGGTTCTACCACTTTAGGGAGGGCGGATACGAAACCATCCTTCACTTAGACATTCATGTCGAAACACCAGCCCAGCGAGAACGTGTCCGGGCGGCTCTCAAGGAGGTACACGTGCCAGGCGAGGAAACTCCCGACGGCTTTCGCGTGTTCGGTTATGTGCAGGTCGGTCAGGCCGTCGACTTCTTTTAATTCAAACTGACCCACTACCCGATATTCGGCTCAGTTTGAAATTTCGGGAGACTGATCTCTGTTACCAGGTGCACCCCGGCCACTTGATAAGCGGGCTGTGCCCATAGACAGCTTCCCTGTCGTCACATGATTTGACCACCGACCATACCGGATCGCCGTTGTCGTCGGTCTCGTTGTTCACCATGACCGAAACGATGTGGTCCGGGTACTTGGCGCCCTCGATTGCCGTCAGCCTGTCGCGAACGCGCGCCTTTTCTTGGTCAGTCAGATGTCGCTTCATGGAAGCCTCCATCGCTTGGCGCCGAGCATACAGAAGTTTTGACCGTCACGCGACAATCGTTTGATGGAGATTGACGAGGGAGCAATTTCAAACCGACATGACCCGAATTCGCCACGCGGTTTCTCTGGCCCGCCAGGCTCAAAGGCCGACCATCCGCCTGATGTCGTCCACCGAAGCGCCGGCATGGCGCAAGGCGGCAAGGCCGGTATCGCCGAGGCTCTTCGACAGCTTTCGTCCATCCGGCCCGAGGATGAGGCGATGATGGAAATAGGCCGGCTGCGGCAGTCCGAGGAGTTCCTGCAGCAGGCGCTGCACGCCGGTGGCGGAAAACAGGTCCTGGCCGCGCACGACATGGCTGACGCCTTGCAGGGCATCGTCCATGACGACGGCGAGGTGATAGCTGGTCGGGATGTCGCGGCGCGCCACAATCACGTCGCCCCAGTCCTGCGGCCGGGCTTCTATCGCGCGTGTCGCGACGAGCCTCTCATCGCTGAATTCGGCCCATGCAAGGTCCTTGCCGACACGCGCCACGGCCGCATCGATATCCAGCCGCCAGGCGAAGGGCGCGTTCTCGGCGATCCGTCGCTTGCGTTCCTTCGCCGGCAGCGCCTTGTCGGCGGCGGGGTACAGCGGCACGCCGTCGGGATCGCGAGGCCAGTCGCGTCCGCGCTGTTCGCTCTCGGTGATGAAGGCCCGGATCTCGCCACGGCTCATGAAGGCGGGATAGACGAGTTCGTCCCGAATCAGCCGATCAAGCGTCGTCTCGTATTCCGCGAAGTGCTCGGACTGGCGGCGCATCGGCTGTTCCCAGCCAAGCCCCAGCCACGTCAGATCGGCAAGCACGCCGGCCTCGAATTGCGGCGTGCAGCGCGTCGTGTCGATATCCTCGATGCGCAGCAGCAGGCGGCCGCCGGTGGCGTCAGTCAATTTCTGATTGAGCAGTGCCGAATAGGCGTGGCCGAGATGCAAGTCGCCGTTTGGGCTGGGGGCGAAGCGGAATGTCAGGAGTGTCATTTGTCCGGCGGCAATCAGGTTTTGCGGCGCTTCGCCAATTGCTACCCTGTCGAGGGTCAAGGAACAAGAAACATGCAGCGCATTGCCACATCAGACGACATTGCCCGGGGGCTCGATGCGCTTTGCCTGATCGACCCGCGCCTGGAAAAGGTGCGCGGCATGGCCGGCGAGGTGCCGCTGCGGCTTTCCGAGCCCGGGTTCCGAAGCCTGGCCTCGATCATCGTCTCGCAGCAAGTGTCCCGCGCCAGCGCCGATGCGATCTTCGGCCGGCTGACCAAACTCGTCGATCCGCTGACGCCGCAGGCGATTCTTGCCGCCGGCGAAGACATGTTTCGCGAGGCCGGCCTGTCGCGGCCGAAGCAGCGTGGGCTGATCGCCATTGCCCAGGCGGTGGCCGACGGGCTCGACCTCCATCACCTCTGTTCGCTCGACGCCCAGGAGGCGATCACGGCAATGACGGCGGTGTCCGGGATCGGCCCGTGGACGGCGGAAGTGTATCTTTTGTTTGCCGCCGGCCACCCCGACATTTTTCCGGCGCGCGACGTCGCCTTGCAGAGCGCGGTCGGTCACGCGCTCGGCATCGAGCCGCGTCCGCCGGAGAAAACACTGATGGCACTGGCCGAATCATGGAGCCCGTGGCGAGGTGTCGCATCGCGGCTTTTCTGGTCCTATTATCGCGAAACCAGAGGGCGGGACGCCGCGCCGCCGGCTTAATCTGCAAAAAGGCATGAGAATCACGCATTTTTGGCGCTTCAGCGGCGCGACAATCCGCTTCACATCCCTGTCATGTCAGGCTTACAGTATCCCCGCCGTTCGGGTCTAGAACCAAGGAGGTAAACACGTGACGGTCGCCGTATCTCCGGATGGGCTTCCAGCACTGGTGCTGAATGCGGATTACCGTCCGCTCAGCTATTACCCTTTGTCGCTCTGGTCCTGGCAGGATGCCATCAAGGCGGTGTTCCTCGACCGGGTGAACATCGTCGCCGAATACGAGCACGCCGTCTCCTCGCCGACCTTCTCGATGAAGCTGCCGAGCGTCGTCAGCCTGAAGGCCTATGTGAAGCCGTCCAGGCACCCGGCCTTCACCCGCTTCAACGTCTTCCTGCGCGACCGCTTCCAGTGCCAGTATTGCGGCACGCCGGAGGATCTGACCTTCGATCACGTCATCCCCCGCCATCGCGGTGGCGCCACGACGTGGGAGAATGTCGTCGCGGCCTGTTCGCCCTGCAATCTCAGGAAGGGCGGCATGATGCCGGCGCATGCCAAGATGTGGCCGCTGCAGAAACCCTTCCAGCCGACGGTGCACGATTTGCACAACAACGGCCGCCTGTTCCCGCCCAACCATCTGCATGAAAGCTGGATGGATTATTTGTACTGGGATGTCGAACTCGAACCGTAGAGTTCGGCACAAATCCGCCATGCTGGCCGCCTGACGCGGCTTTCTGCGCTTCCGGTGCTCACGTACCTGAGTACGCTCCGCTCCGGTTCTCGAAAGCCGCGCCATCCGACACAGCCTGCCGAATTTTTGCGCGAACTCTGCGTCGCGCCGGCCAAACGAATTTGCTCAATCGCGGGTGAGGGCGCCGCGGAAGGCGACGGCGGCCAGGACGAGGCTGGCGATGGCGTTCCAGCCGGCCAGCGACAGGCCGAGGATGCGCAGCGCCGCCTTGTCGCACGAGGGCGGCACGAATTTGTCGAGCGCGTCGAGCACGCCCTTGCCGCCGGTGTCGACCGGTCCAGCGCCGGCGGTGCAATCGGTCGGGCCGGCCCACCACTGCCATTCGACGCCGGAGTGATAGACACCGAGATAGAGGCCGTAGAGCATGAGCAGGCCGCCTATGGCCAGCAGGCCGCGCGTCAGCCATGCTGGCGCGTGCAGCATGGATGTAAGCACCGCCAGCAGCATCAGCGGCGCGCCGATGTAGTAGGGCGTGCGCTGTTCAAGGCAGAGGTGGCAGGGGATGTAGCCGCCGAGATACTGGCAGCCCAGCGCCGAGCCCACGGTAGCGGCCATGGCGACGGCGAGAAACAAGGCGGTGCGCGTCCGCTGGCGTCCGGTGTCGGCATTCATGGTCGCTGTCATCGTGTTCTTCGTCCGTTGAGTTCGCCGCGCTCTTTGTCCCTGTCCTTGTCCCAACAGCGCCGGGCACTTTGGGCGACAGGACTAGAACGCGTATTTGACGAGGATATAGAGCAAAATCAGGGCAGCCGCCCCGGCGCCGGCGATTAGTCCGAGACGCTTTTCGATGAACTCACGGATCGGCTCGCCATAGCGGCGCAGCAGCCAGGCCAGGAGCAGAAAGCGGGCGCCGCGCGCGACGATGGCCGAGATGATGAAGATCAGCAAATTGACGTGCAGGGCGCCGGCAAGGATGGTGACGACCTTGATCGGCGGCAGGTGCGCGAGACCGGACGTAACGAGCAGCACCAGCATCAGGCCGGTACCAGAATTCTGCCAGCGCTCGAAGGTCGACAGGCCGCCGAAATGCTCCAGGATCGGACGGGCGATGGCGTCGAAGGCGAAATAGCCGATCATCCAGCCGGCGATGCCGCCCAGCACCGAGGCGGCCGTGGCGGTCAGCGCATAGCGGTAGGCGCGGTCGGGGCGTGCCAACGCCATCGGCAGATAGAGCACATCGGCCGGTACGAAGAAGAACGAGCTCTCAATGAAGGCGATGATGGCAAGCCACCATTCCGCGGATTTCCTTGCCGCCAGCGACAAGGTCCAGTCGTAAAGTCCGCGAAGCATCGGCACTCCTATGCGTGTCGCCCAAACGGTGCGCAGCGGTATCGGGAAATTGGCATGCACAAACCAAAGGGCATGCACAAACAAAGACCCAAAGCGCGCGCCATCCATCCAGTGGGACGCGCCTCGCTTTGATGCGCCGCCTGTCTAGAAAGATTTTCCGCGCTGCACAATGGCAGCGCCGCCACGAAATCGAAAGGTGAAGTTTGGTCGCATCCGGGCCATCGACAATTGGCCAGTTGACGAACAGGCCTCCAACCGTATAGTCCGCGCCCATCCAGGCCGCCCGGCCTGAGCCCCTATGGCGGAATTGGTAGACGCGCTCGACTCAAAATCGAGTTCCGCAAGGAGTGCTGGTTCGATCCCGGCTAGGGGCACCACTGACAACCCGTCAGATCAAGGACCGAGAGGTCAAGGTCGTGGCGGTGGACTTGCCGACTTCGCACATGATTCTGAAGACCGAGGACGCCTTCACCGGGCGGATGTTCGATGCGCTCAACGGGATGCTGCTCGACATGCTCGCCGCCATCGCCCGCAAGGACTATGACGACCGACGCCGCAGGCAGGCTCAGGGGATCGCCAAGGCAAAGGCTGAAGGGCGCATGAAGGGTCGCCCAGAGGACGCCGGCCGTAACGAGGCGATCATGGACATGCTGCGGAAGGGGCAGAGCTGGAACACCATCGTGAAGGCGACAGGAGCCTCTCGCTCGACCCTGTCGAGGTTGGCGAAGCGGCTCCAGGTACCTCGTGTACAGCGTGCGTGACGTGGTCGGCACCACGCTACGGTCTCATTGTGTCAGCCTCCTTGCGGCGCCTGCAACTGCTCCATGATCTGGTCGACGCTGAAGCTCGCAGGCCGCTGGCGTGGCGGAAACGCTTTGAACGTCCCGATGAATTGCGCGACCGCGACCTGTGTCGGCACAACAAGGAAGGCGCGCTTCAGCATCCAGTCGTTCCAGGTGTTCGATGTGATACTCGCCCGCTCGTACGGGTCCATACGCAGGTTGTACATCGTCGGTCCCCTCATGCAGACAAACGGTTCGCGCCAGACGGCCAGCCCCCCCCTCGGCGCGCTGCTCGCAGAACTGCATCTTCCAGCTCTCCACGCGGACCGCCACCAACTGGCCGTCGTCGTTGAAGTAGAAGAACTCCTTTCGCGCCGACTTCTCCTGTTGCCCGGTGAGATATGCAAGCTGGTTGTAGCCGTCGAGATGCACCTTGTAGGTCTTCCCGCCGATGTCCCAGCCGTTGAGCAGCCTATCCTTCACGTCGGTATCGCCGACCGCTGAGAGTAGCGTCGGGAACCAGTCCAGCCCCGATATGATGTCGGTCACGCTTCCGGCCTGGATGTGACCTGGCCAGCGTACAAAGGCGGGCACGCGGTAGGCGCCCTCCCAGTTCGAGGCCTTCTCGTTGCGGAACGGTGTCATGCCCGCGTCCGGCCATCCGTTCAAATGCGGACCATTATCAGTGGTGTAGATTAGGATGGTGTCGTTCGCGATACCGAGATCGTCGAGCGCCTTGAGCAGCTTGCCAACGTCGCCATCATGCTCGATCATGCCGTCGGCATATTCATTGTCCGGCATGCCGCTCTGGCCTCGCATTGACGCCCGCACGTGAGTGATGAAATGCATGCGGGTTGAGTTGAACCAGCAGAAGAACGGCTTACCCGCTTGCTTCTGACGCTGGATGAAGTCGATTGCCGCCGCGCTTGTTTCGTCGTCGATCGTCTCCATGCGCTTCTTGGTCAGCGGTCCGGTGTCCTCGATAGTCTGCTTGCCGATCTTCCCGAAGCGTGGGTCCTCGGTCGGATCGTCAGTGTCCGAGGCCTTACACTTCAGAACGCCGCGCGGTCCGAACTTTGCTCTAAAGGCCGGGTCCTTCGGGTAGTCGGGGTTCTCCGGCTCCTCCTCGGCATTGAGATGATAGAGGTTGCCGAAGAACTCATCGAAGCCATGCACCGTCGGCAGGAACTCGTTGCGGTCGCCGAGATGGTTCTTGCCAAACTGGCCGGTGGCGTAGCCGAGCGGCTTCAGCGCCTCGGCGATTGTGATGTCCTGCGGCTGCAGGCCGAGCGTTGACCCCGGAAGGCCGACCTTGGACAGGCCGGTTCTGAGCGTCGCCTGCCCGGTGATGAATGTCGAACGCCCTGCCGTGCAGCTCTGCTCGGCATAGTAGTCGGTGAACATCATGCCTTCGCGGGCGAGGCGGTCGATGTTCGGCGTGCGATAGCCCATCACGCCGAATGTATAGGCGCTTATGTTTGATTGCCCGATGTCGTCGCCGAAGATGACCAGGATGTTTGGCTTGCCGTCGGCCGCCGCCGTGGGTTGGTCCTGGGCCTGGGCAACCCGTGTCTCACCCATGAGAGTTGAGGCAGCCGCAAGTGCGCTGCCGCCAAGCAGGATGCTGCGTCGGCTGACAGACATGGTCGGCGGCGCTGCGGACTGATCTCGCTTTCGTTCATTGAGCATAGCGCGCTCTCCTCCAAGCTCGCGCCCCCTGCCAAATGGAGTTTCTGCCGTTGTGCGATTGTTGCCAAGGACCTTCATGCGGTTCCGGACGCCGAACGCAACGAGGCCATCATGGACTTGCTGCGCAAGCGCCAGAGCTGGAGCACCATCGTGAAGGCCACTAACTGCTCACGCTCGACGCTCGCGAGGCTGGCCAAGCGCCTCGAACCAATCGGGCGCAAGTAGGCGAGCGCCTTGACCTGTTGCTGCACCTCTGGCCGGCGCGGTCCGGTTCAGAACGGGTTGACGTAGTTCAGGATGGCGCTTTGTCTGAGTACAACTTGCCTTATCACATGCGCCGCCTTGACATGATCGGTGTAAATGGCGGCAACGCCAGTGCTTCCCGCTGGTAGCCGGTGCCCGACCGACGGATCGTCGAGTTTGAAGCGCACTACAAAGGGAGACGCCAGCACCTCCGACGGCGCCACTGCGAGGCCTCCCGGCTGCGACTGCCCGGTGGCAATCGCCTGAATTACCGTCTCGACCTTGCCTTCAAAGACCTCGCCGGGAAGCGTCTTGAACGTGACCTCGACCGGCTGACCAGCCTCGATGTAGCGCGCATTGTTCTGCGCTATCTCGGCGCCAAAGATGGTGTCGAATGTGTCGATGAAGGCCATGACGGGTGATTGGCCGTTGACGCGCGCTCCTTTGCGAAGGGCGAGGTTCGTCACATAGCCGTCGGTTGGCGCACGAACGGTCGTCTTGTCGAGGTTCCATTTCGCCGCGTCGAGCTCCGCCTGAAGCTGGTCACGCTCGGCCTGGCGCTGCTCGACATCGAAGGCGCGTCCGACATCGTTCTTCTGAAGCTGTGAGAACTGACCAAGCCGCAGCTCCGCCAGCTTGAGCTGCGCCTCGATGCCGCGAACCTGTGCCTCGTAGATCGTCGGGTCGATGCGGAAAAGAACATCGCCTGCCTTGAGCGGCGTGTTAGCAAGCACAGGGACGTCGATGACTTCGCCCGCCACGGACGGAATGATCTGTACGGAGTTGCGCTGCACTGCGGCTGGCCCGGACGGCGCTCCCCATCCCATCGGGATGAACAGGCCGATGAGAAGAGCCAGCAGCACGATGACCGGGGACAGCTTCCAAAACAGGTTGAACGGGATGAACCTCAGCCAGACGAAGAGGGCGAGAAGCGCAATGTAACCATTGAGAAGGACGACGATCATTTGGTCGCGTCCCGCTTTTCCGGGAAGTCGACATAGGCCCAGATCAGCACCAGCGGCCAGAAAACGAAGCCGAAGATCAAGGTTGCCCAGCTACCAACTGCCACCGCTTGCGCCCAGGGATGGCCCCGCTTGCGTGCAATACGGCCCGGCATTGCTCCCAGCGCCACGACGACCGCAACAAGTGTCGCTATGACGACGAGGAGGACGATCCAGGCGAAGATGTCGATGAAGGTCATATCGCCGCTCCACGCTGTCAATCGCCGGTTCCAGCCTTTCCGACATTCTTTCCACGTTCGCGTCAGGACGAACCGGAGCGCTGGTGTACCTCAGTAAGACCGCAAGTTGACCGTTACTCGAAGTTCAGCACGGCAAGCAGCATACGGATCATTTGCCAGTCCTCCATTCTGACGACGGCAATCGTCAGCAAGGGTCTCGCCCATCGGTGGCACACACAAGTACGTAACGGTAACGCCGCGTAACCATGGCGCGGCCTTTTGCCGGTGTCGTTCGCTCTCCCTGCTGTTAGACGCTTGCCTGCCCGATGATACGGGGTGGCCATCTTGAGGGATACCGGATTGACGTATTGGGCGGCGAGGCGCGAACGCAAGACTGAGGTGAAGAGGCGGGCTTAGGAGCCGAGCAGCATGTTTAGCCGCAGTCGCGTGGTTTGGTGCAGCAAGCCGGCCAGAGCGGGCACGGAGGACGGGCTGGACACTCGGTTCTGTCGGTCCCACGCGGATCACTACGCGCGCCACGGGAGCGCGTACAGATTGACGACCGCGTGACCATCCTCCTCGACGGCTTGGTTCTGGACCCTGCGACACAGATCAGGCACGAGACCAGCGCCGCGACTGTGAGGGAATACCGGGCCGGTATGCGTGCCGACAAAAGAGGCTGGAACATTAGCGGGCTTGAATTGTTGAGTTCATGCTTCGGACGCCGCTGCTTGGCTCCGTCGCAGGCTGGTGGGCACATCGGCCGGCCCGCGCCAGCGGTCCCTCCGTGGCGCGGGCTTTGAGGCCAGACAGTGGCTGCGGCGCCTCGGACGGGGTTCAAATAAATGGTGGACAATACCACCAGAAAGCCTTGGCTTCCTCTTCAGGCGTCATCGGACGGACCTCCCATGAGTCCGTTTTCGCGATGTAACGTGTCCAAATGGGCGTGCCTTTTTCGCTGACGCTTTCGTGCCAGGCGGTAAACCCCATCATTGGCAATAAGGCTTCTCGGAGCGATCGAAGCTGCAGTGCTGCCGTTTGCATGCGAATGACCTCCCTTGGCTGGGCGCCGCCATCGATTCGTGCCCGCCTCACCCCGGCACAACGTCGTGGCGTTGCCGACCGTCTTCAGCGGTCCGGCGGCCATAGCGGTGGCTCGGGGTTTGACCGCCGGGCCTTACCGGCAAAGAGGGGTGGGTTTGCCGGCTGGCAAATTATAGGCCGTTTATTCGAATATTCAATTTCTCTAAAATGACGGCAGTGGGTCAGTCTGAAATTTGTCGATGAATCAATCTGCGATGCCAACGAGAAGCAGGCCAACCGCCTCTTGACCTTGGACTAGCGACCGGTGGCCCTTGCTGTCTTTGTCATTGAGCAAGAGGACATCGCCCCGCTGGAAGTCGGCTGAAGTTCCGTCGGTGGTCGTGATTTTGAGGTGACCTTGGAGCAACACCACCAATTGCCTGCGCGGCGTCGCATGGTATTGCGGATCCCATCCGGGCGGCAATTCAAGAAATACACCGGTCGTCATCGGCGTTTCGGGTGACGCGCCAATGGGGGCAGATGGAGGGGCAAAGTCGCGTGCCGCAAGATTCACCGGAACATTGCGCAAGTGCGTCTCGCTAACTTCGTCAGCATATATTTCCGTGATTTGCATTGGCTTCCCCCGAATGTTTAGGCGGCAACGTGCTTCTTGTAACACGCTTGCGGTCAATCTTCGCCTGTTCCGCTTCCACCAGCGCAACAATAGTGCAAAGCCACCGCGTTTGCATCAGCTTCAACCTTCTTGGAAAAGCCGTTTGTCAGACACGTGAAGCGGAGCATGTGCATCCGCATTGTCAGGTTCTGACGTTCCGCGAATAATGTGCTGAGATGCTTGAATGCATATTGCATCCGGTCAAATTTCAAACCTGACCCACTACCAAAATGATCGGTCCGCAACCAACCGCGCAGCCGCTCGTTGCCCTATGCTGGTTTTGATCCCCAGCATCCATGAATGGCCCGCTCCCGCTCCGAGGCGCGACACCAGCCGGCTCGGTTTGGTTGGAACTTGGATTGGGTTCGAGAGTTTATGGCGCGCGACCTTTGTATGGAGGTGGCTAGCCATGAGGATCAAAGTTGCACCAGAGTTCTGTAACGTTGCGGCGGCGGCCGACGAAATTGTGAGCGAGGCGAAGGGGAAGGCTCCCCTTTCTGTCACACTGGCGGTTTCCCGACTCCGACAGAAAACCGGATCGATGCGATCGGATGCCGATCTAGAGGCTCTTGTCGCAAAGATAGCTGCGGCTCGCGGTGTAGCCCTGATGATGGACAGGAAGGCTGATCAATTCGCACCTGGGTGAACAGCAGTGGCAGCGTTGGCGTTTGAGACGGTCTATCTTTTCGGCCTGACGGGGGACGACCTGTTAGGCGGGCTCGTATCGCTGGTGGCGTGCGCGTTGCTTTTCAACGCTCTGGCGAAGGATCGCTCAAACCCATAACCGTGCGTACGAGGTCGAAGCAGAATCGGGTCCATCGTGCATCACGATGCTGGGGTTGCGGATCGATTGAGGAATTCTTAGAAAGAAGGGGCCTCAGAGTGGCGTCCTGCGCTGCTTTGGCCGGTATCTCTCGATGAGCCTGACCATATCGATTTCGACCGTCACCAGCGGCCCCAGGTCGATTGTCACCGTCTCGCCATCGATCCGGGTGACCTCGCCAACAAGCTCGATCTGATCCCCCCGCTGCACCTCGGTGCGGATCGAATGCGCAAAATCATAGCTTCGGATCGATTGCGGGCAATCATAGTTCGGGACCGACACGCTGACGCGCTCATCGTCAATCCGCCTGCGCACAGTGGCCGTGACCCCCACCAGATCTCCAATGCCAATTGCCAAAGTCATGCAGCGTACCGGCCACTCCGGTGGGTTTGTTACTGCCGCACTGATTAATTTATGGGTATATTAGCAACTGCGCAATTACGCCTATTGGCGGTAGAAAGCCATTGGCGACCACACGTTGCCTTACCTCCGAAGCGGGACGTGGCGGGGAATATGCGACGGCCTCATCATATCGGGGAGAGGAGTGAAAGATGATGCGTCAAGTCGCGAACGGAGCCTACGCCGGTTGAACCGGCGCGGCCCCGCTGAAAGGTTTCGTCAGCTGGCTTCAGTTCTTGCCAGCGCCGCCGGCTTCCTGGAGTTTTGCCAGCACCTGGTCAAGCGAGAAGCTGCCCGGCTTCTGCCGCGGCGGGAACGCGACAAAGCTTTGAATGTACTGGCCTACGAAGGCCTGCGCCGGCATGAGCAGATACGTCCGATCGAAGCGCCACCTGATATATTCGGCCCCTTCATGCTGGGCGCGTTCAAACGGATCGGCTCGCAGGTCGAAGATCTTGGGCACCCGCAAGGCTACGAACGGTTCCTGCCACACGTCGAAGCCCTCCGCCCGCTGCTCCAGGAAAAGGATCTTCCAACGGTCATAGCGCAAGGCGGCGAGGTTTCCGTCGTCGGTCCAGTAGAAGAACTCCTTGCGAGGGTCGGGGCCGGTACCGGCCAGCAGATCGTGCTGGTCGTAACCGTCGAGGTGGACCTTGAAGGTCTTGCCCGCAGCCTCGTAACCGGTCAGGAGCTTCTCCTTGACGTCCGGCTCGCCGGCTGCCGCCACCAGCGTCGGAACCCAATCCTCGTGCGAGACGATGTCGTTGATCTCTGTGCCAGGCTTGACGACCCCTGGCCAGCGGATCATGCCGGGAACGCGGTAGCCGCCCTCCCAACTGGTGTTTTTCTCGCCATGGAACGGCGTCGTGCCGCCATCGGGCCATGAGAAAACTTCGGCGCCGTTGTCGGTGGTCCACAGCACGATGGTGTTGTCGGCAATACCTAGATCGTCCAGCTGCTTGAGAATCTGGCCGATATAGCCGTCGAGTTCGACCATGCCGTCAGCCTCCAGGCCCAAGCCGGTCTTGCCTTCCGAGTCGGGCTTGAGATGGGTGTTAATATGCATGCGGGTCGTGTTGAACCAGCAGAAGAACGGCTTACTGGCCTTGTGCTGCCGATCGATGAAGTCCTTGGCCGCGCCCAGGAATTCCTCATCGACCGTTTCCATGCGCTTTTTGGTGAGCGGGCCTGTGTCCTCGATTTTCTGCTTGCCGACCCGGCCGAAGCGGGGATCTTCGGTGGGATCATCCGTGTCGGTGGCGGTGCATTTGAGCACGCCGCGCGGGCCGAATTTCGCGCGGAACTCTGGCGATTTGGGATAGTCCACATTCTCCGGCTCTTCCTCGGCATTGAGGTGGTAGAGATTGCCGAAGAACTCGTCGAAGCCGTGGACGGTGGGCAAGAACTCGTTGCGGTCGCCGACATGGTTCTTGCCGAACTGGCCGGTGGCGTAGCCCTGCGGCTTGAGCAACTCGGCGAGCGTCGGGTCCTTCCCGGACAGTCCTTCCGGGGCGGCCGGCAGACCGACTTTGAGCAAGCCGGTGCGGAAGCAACTCTGCCCGGTGATGAACGCCGCGCGTCCCGCGGTGCAAGACTGCTGGGCGTAGAGGTCGGTAAAGATTGCGCCCTCATTGGCGATACGGTCGATGTTGGGCGTGCGGTAGCCCATCATGCCTCTGTTGTAGGCGCTGATGTTCCAAAAGCCGATATCGTCGCCAAAGATGACGAGGATGTTCGGCTTGCCACCTGCCGCCTGCGCGGGCTGGGTCGACGGCCGCGATGTGAGGGCGGCGGCTGCCGCCGCAAGCGCGGTGCCTCCAAGCAGGACGCTGCGTCGGCTGAAGGTGCTGCTATCGGTTTCGTGTTCTTGCTGCTGTTTGGCCATTGCTTGCTCCCTTGGGCACGCCTAACCCAAGCCAGTCTTTAGCGGCCCGACATATGTCACCCTGCGACTGGCGATGACGCTAGGTAAGTACGTTACTGTTACATCTCGTGGCGTAAGCAAGGTACGCCCTTGACTGGCGTCGCTCTTCGGCCAACCCCGGCCGTGCCGATGCCCGAATGTGCCCGGCGGCGCGACGGGATGAAGGCCAGAAACCGGGTGATCCCTCGGCGACCGCATGGGCGATCCCGGCGGTCGTGGATAAGCCGGAGCGGCCGCTGCGCCTGTTCCCAGGGGGACGGTTGCCGAACAGGTCTATTCCAGGCGCCTGGCCACGTGGGAAGCCTAGGCATCGGTTACCACCAAGCTCTGGTCTACCGCCGTCCCAGCAGGCTCTTCATCCGGATACGCAGCAGGCGGGCCATGTTGCGGGTCTCGCGGTAGAGATGCAGCTGCGAGGCCGCCTGGCGGGTGAGGCGATCGGCATCCGGCGTCAGGCCGATCACCAGCGTGCCCATCGGCTTGCGCTCGGTCCATAGCCGGCTCATCACCGGATGGTCGGGCATGGCGCAGGAATCGGTCATCATGATGTTGGGATCGTCGAGATGCTGCCTGGTCACCTCGATCATCAGCAATGTGCCCGGCGA
Organism: Mesorhizobium sp. P2_C7; assembly: GCF_056404515.1. Taxonomy (NCBI): domain Bacteria; kingdom Pseudomonadati; phylum Pseudomonadota; class Alphaproteobacteria; order Hyphomicrobiales; family Phyllobacteriaceae; genus Mesorhizobium; species Mesorhizobium sp. P2_C7. The sequence continues at coordinate 203,416 of NZ_JBFUDW010000011.1, forward strand.
ATAGGCGGCCAGCGTCTCGTCATAAGCCGTCTTCCAGGTGTAGGCGACGCCGGCTTCGACGTACACGATCAGGCAAGCAATCGTGCGGCCGTCGAGCGTCAGCGAATGGATGCGGCACATGTCCTGTTCGGCCAGCCGGTGCACGGCTTCGCGGGCGAAGGCGGCGCGGTAGCGGTCGATCGCCATGGCGGTGCGTTCGCGGCCTTTCCAGCCGGCCGCTTCCAGCGTCAGGAAGCTTTCGATGGCGTGGCGGATCTCATCGGGGCCGCGCGCCACGACATGCTCCAGTTTGCCGAGGTCGCCGAGGCGCCGCTTCAGCCGGCGGAACTCGCGAAAATGGTGCGCGCGCAGCGAGGCCTTCAGATACTCGTCTCCGTCGGCTTGGCTCTCCAGCGCGGGGCGCTGGGTCTGGCCGGTGGTGACCAGCATCAGGCCGCGCGTCTCGGCCACGGTCGCGAACAGGCTCGCCACCGGACCGTCGAGCCGGATATCGGGCAGGACGAAGACTTTAGGCAGCTTCAGGTGCGGGCGCGACAGCATCGAGAAAAAATCCTCGACGACGCCGACCGGGTCGTCACGGTCGACCAGCGGCGTGCCGAGCGGACCGAACGGGCTCGACCATGTGCGCATGACCGGAACGCCGAGCGGCATTCCCGGCCGTTCCACCGAGAACGGCACCAGAAGGCGCAGCCGGTTGCGGTATTCGTCGCCGTCGCGGATCACCGCCAGCCGCACCTCGCGATCCTCCAGCCGGGGCATGGCCGGCGCCAGGAAGCGCGGGTTGAAGAAGACGTTCGGCTCGACCGTGCGGGTGCAGAGGTAGTCCAGTTCCTCGACCAGGTCGAAGCCGGCCGATGCCGGGTAGATGGCGAGTTTGCGCTCCGGCCGGTTGTTGGCGAGGATCTCGATATGGGCGGGGTCGGGGTCGCGGGTCAGCCCGGCGAGGCCGGACACCATGGCGCCGGCCGTGCCGCCGCTGGTTTCTTCAAGCAACGGGATGGCGGCCATCACGCGGCTCCTTTCGCAGGCACGAAGATAAGCATGACGATGCCGAGCTTGCGYCATACGGTGAAGGACAGCGCACAGGCTTCGAAGATCATGGCAAAGGCGGTGGCCATCGCCGCGCCCCACAGGCCGAAATGCGGGATCAGCATCACGTTGAGGCCGATGTTGAAGGCGAGCGTCATGGCATAGACGGCGGCGCAGATGTTCTGGTTGCCGCTCATCGTCAGCAGGCTTTCGCACGGACCGACGGCGGCCCGCGCCACGACGCCGAAAACGAGCAGGAACAACAGCGGATAGCCACTGCTGAATTCAGGGCCGAACAGCACCAGCATCGGCTCACCCAGCGCCAGCACCAGCATCGCCATCAGCAGCGAGGGCCAGAACGTCCACGACACCGTCTCGCGGGCGAAGGCGGCGAGCTTTTGCGGCTCGCCATGGGTGAACTGCGCATAGCGCTGGGCAACGCCTGCCTTGACGGCGAAATAGACGAAGTGCACCAGCGCCAGTGTCTTGACGGTGGCGAAATAGACGGCGACGTCGTTGGGATCCATATAGGCGCCGACCATCAGCACGTCGGCGTTGGTGAGCAGGAAGAAGAAGCTCTCGACCAGGAAGATCGGCAGCGACACGAGGAACCATTGCGCGAAATGGACCTTCATCGGTCCGGCCGGGATCCGCCTTTCCATGCGCTGGGTAACGCCGATGAGCTGACCGAGCGTGGTGACGTATGTGGCGGCGATCGAAGCGAAGATGGCGGTCCTGGCGTCGGGCGCATAGCCGGCGGCCAGCATCAGCGCCATGAACAGCAGGATCAGCACCGGGCGTACCAGATAGGTCGGCGACAGCGCGAACAGCGCCCATGAATTGGCGCGCGCCAGCCCTTGCAGCAAATCGGACATGGCGATCATCGGCAGGCAGATGACGCCGAGGATGAACGGCACCACGTAGTAGTTCTCGATCCATGGCGCGGCCAGCCAGACGCCGAGCGCGCCGAGCCCAGCGATGAGCGTGGAGGCGATCAGCACGAACAGCCGGCTGGCCAGCACGATGCCGCGCAGTTCGGCCAGCATGCCGCGCTCGCGGTATTCGGGGATGAAGCGGATGACCGAGGTGTGGAAGCCGAGGCAGGCGAGGTTGCCGACGATGACCATCGTCACCCAGACGAGGACGAAGATGCCGTATTCGAACGAGCCCATCCAGCGCGCCATCAGCACCTGGCTGACAAAGGCGATGACGGCGCTGATGATGCGGATGGAGAAAGCGATGACCGACATGCGGCCGGCCTCTCCGCGCTCGTCGGCGGTGAACAGCACGGCGTCGATGCGGCCAAGCAACGGCCCGATGCGCAGCGCCAAACGCTGCGGCAAGAACCGCCCGGCTGTCGTGGCCGCGGAAAAGCGCACCCCGATTACTCTCCGTTTTCCGCCTCTTTTTCAGGCGTCGGTGTAGCAAGGACACATTAAGAAACGGTTGGGTGAGCTTGTCCTTCTCCCCGTCTCTATACGGGGAGAAGGTGCCGGCAGGCGGATGAGGGGCGGCACAGGCTTTGGGGGATTTGCGCTGCCGTGCCGGCTATGGAAGACGTTCCAAAAATAAAGCTTTCTGGCCGACGCAGGGGTACTGCAAAGCTATAGACAAATCTTGGTTTGTGTACAAAATTCGATTGCGCAGTTTGGGGCTGCTCGTCGTATCTCTGAAAAATATATTCGTTGAGCTCAAACCGTTGGGCCAAACGCGACAACCAGAGATCCACCGCGAACAGAGTTCGTGGAAAAAATATCGGGGGGAAAATGATTGTACCTACGCCGCAGCTCTTGCACCTACATACTCTCCAATCTTTGCTGGTTGATTTAGTCAGCGGTCGTTCAGTTACTATTGAGGGCGACGTATTATTTTCTTTGTCCGATGATAGGACCCGCAGTGCGCTGCAATGGTATCGAACGAGAGGCGCGGCGAATTGGACTGCGAATGTAAGTGCTGTCCATGTTGAACAATTGGTAGATGCAATTCTCGCAAAGCCGCCAGAGGTGGTGGCGATTCCGGCGCGCCCAGCCAATGCCAACAATAGGCGCCTGACACTGGCAAAGGTCGAAGTTCACAGGTTTGCGGGACTTCACAAATTTGGAACTCCTAACGCGCCGCCGCAAAATTATGTTCATGAATTTCCAGGCCCGGTGACCCTGTTCGAAGGCCGCAATGGCTCCGGAAAAACCTCTCTTCTAAATGCTATTATTTGGGCTCTAACAGGTGAGATTCTTCGCCCGCAGCGCGAGCCAGAAAAGGCGGACGTAGACTTCGACTGCTGGATAGAAAATGCAGGTGGAGGGAGCGATGAAACGGCGCATCGTCTCTCTCCAGTTACCCCTATGCCGGATGTTTCTCAGTACCGACCTGATCAGGGATGGGTTCCAGCTGATACATGGGTGGAACTGACCTTTGCTGACGAAGAAGGAGGGTTATTGCCTCCCATCCGCCGTACTCAGAAGCGAACTGCGCGAGGTGCCCTTGAGGAGATACCGCCGGAGTTGACGGGCCTCGGCATTGATCCGATCGCGATACGGATCGGTACAGTTATGCCAGGCCTTCTCCCACTCATCAAAGTCGGAAGCGAATCCGAACTTGGCCGTGCCGTTGCGGAGTTGACCGGCCTTTCAGCGCTGGTGGACCTTGCAGGGCACGCTCTGCGCGCCAAGAACAAAATAAAAGACCTTATCAAGGCCAAAACTAAGGAGATGGAGGGAATTGATCGGATTTATAGAACTGCGCGGGATGATCTGGCGGTGGAGCTAAAGCCCTATCCAGTACTCATGCTGCCAAAGGCAGTGCCGGAGCCTAATGATGCGGCTGTTGAAGAAACTGTTGACGAAATCATCAGGTATTTTGAGACCGCAAAGGCGACCGCTTATGGGTCCGTTCAGAATATTCTTGGTGAAGGATTCGATCCTGCGGACCCGAAACGCAGTGCGGATCTTGAGAGTTCGATTTCGCCAGCAATCAACGAAGTAGGCCAACCTCAACGGCTTCCTTCGATGGCGAGGTTGCGAGGTTTCCGCGAACTCACGCTGGAGCAGTTGAACACGGCCGAGACCAAATTCAGCGAGATAATGCGAGAGGCAAAATTACTCGAAGCCTTGGCGCAAGATCCATCGTCTGCGGCTCGATCGCGTCTTTACGCTCACGTGGCTACGTGGCTGAATGAACACCCCGACCTTGATCGCAGTGAAGATCTGTGCGCGGTATGTGGCGCTTCCCTGCTCGACGCGCGTGATCCCATCAGCGGCCGGCTGGTCAAGACGCACCTCCATGAGGCAAGCGCGGACGCGGTTCTATTTGCTCAGACGCTAAATCGATGGGCGCAAGCCGCTCTTGGCAAACTCAACAACGTTCTACCGGAAGCGTTGCAAGCTGAACTCAAGCGGGACCTCCCCGACCATCCTGTTGACCTCATACGTAAAGCGCTTGTCGATGAGCTTTACGCACTCGACGCGTTTTCGGGTGAATTAGCCACTCTCAAAAGTGAAACGGTCAACGCATTTGACGAGGGTGCAGCCAGGCCTGTCTCGCTTCCTGCGAGTTGTGTCGCCTTGGCAGAGGGCTTGAGGCGTCTCGACTTAGCGATGCGTTTTGCCCGGTGGCGACAGGGAAACGAAGTTTTTGCGCGTCAAGTCTTTGAGAGCGTCCTCGGTCGCAGGCCCAAAGCGGGTGAAGCTCTAGAAAAGAACACGCTCATGGGCAAGCTCTTGGAGCTTGACGCCACAGTGAAAGGCGCTGAGCCGATTACCAAGGCTCTATCGAAGTGCACCCGTTTGAAAGATGAAATCAAACTTCGACGTGCTGCCGAGAAGCGGATCACCGAATACGAAACTGCAAGCGCCGCACTAGTAAACCTTTCAAAGTTAGGCGAGTTGGCGGATTGGCAAGTCGATCAGCTTCGTAAGACGCTCCGCACCGAAGCGGCGTTATGGCGGTCGCGAATTTATGTCAGCACGTTTCCCAGCACCGCGCATGAATTAGTCGACACCTCTATGGGACGGAAGGGCGAACTCGATCTCGTTGTACGTGCGGGCGGCGTATCTGCGCCCGCTCAGCACGTGACAAATGCGTCGGCTTTGCGAGCCAGTTTAGTTGGGTTCTTCTTCGCGTTCTGGGAGCATGTGCTGAACACCCGTGGGGGCCTGAAGACCCTCTTGCTGGATGATCCGCAAGAATTGCTTGATGATGAAAATCGTAGACAACTAGCGGACTCTCTGGGAACTCTCGTCGAAATAGGTGCACAGCTAATTGTCACATCCTACGATAGGCGCTTTTCTGGCGCAGTTGCCCGCCTACCGGTTGTTCCTCCCGTGGAGCATCTCGCCGTTCATCCGGCGACCCTAAATCAACCTGTGATTAGAACTACGCCTCATCAAGCCGAGATCGAGGTCCGCAAGATATTGTATGACAGGGATCGAGATGCTGAAGAGCCGGCTCGGTCTTTTACGGACGGATGCAGATTTTTCTTTGAAGGGGTGTTGGGCGATGTATTCGACGATCCTGCCCACGTGGCTTGGGCAAAAGCTAGTCCCGATCCTACATTGAAAACCTTTGTGGATCGTCTGCGATCTTACATAAAGGCCGGCCCGCAAGGGATGTTTGCGATGCAGGTGTTTGCGGACTTTATTGCGCATCCAGCATTGGCCGAGGGCTCGCCAGTGCTGCAGCTAATGAACAAAGCTCACCACGGCAATCGTCAAGACATTCGACCTGGCGAAGTTGCTCAATGTGCCGATGATCTTGGGCAACTTGTCGTACTTACCGGGCGCATGTACGAGGAATGCGATCGATGGAAACGCAGGGCCGCCATTCAGCCAACTATAGAGGCACTTGTTGCTCCGCCGGCCCTAGATCCGATGCCGCCGTCGCAACTCGACGTGGTAGTCTATCCCGATCTTGCTGCATTCACCCAACACTCCCCCACTGAGGGTTCGCAGGAAGCTACTGAACCGTTCGATCCTAAGTTATTGGACGGAAAGGCTGCATTCTATCTGCGTCGCCATAATTTTGGCTTTGCAGGTCCACAGGGAGCCTTGGCGATCGTTGAGGCTCAACCTGGTCTGGTCCTCGATCGACGTCTTGTCATTGCGCGTCATGGTCAATCGGTCTTCGCGCGCCGTTTCTTGCGTTCAAAGGGCTCGGATATTATTGGGCTAACAGCGGAAGTTCCAGATCCTCGAACAAGAAGCCCCTCAACATTATTTTTTCCTGAAGTAGAGGTCGCTGCCCATCAGGTTATGGGAGTTCTATTCGACCACGACATCAAGGTAGATCAAGGGCAAGATGAGGCAGTTCTTGTCGATGCGTCTAAAGTTTTGGCTCGGGTTGAGGTCGCATTTCGCGTTGTTGATGAGAGTGCTGTGCCGCTTGCACTGCCAAAGCAGGTAGTGCTCGGAGGGTCTTCGATCAGCCTTGCCGAAATTGGGCGTCATGAGGGAGCATTAGTCGCGCTGGCTCTCGACAATGGATCCGGGATCTTCAAGCGGATAGGCTTAGCTCTCCCGGGCAATCTCAGTCATCTGCGCCAATTCGAGAGCATAGGCGGTCTTGGCTCATCGGAAGTCCTCTCCATTGGAAAGGCGCAATCTGGCATCCCCGAAGTGCGACATGTGCGCCGAATTATTGGGGTGATTTACAACGGTTGAAACTGGCGAGCACAAACCCGTCCGATCCGCGCCGCCCCTCATCCGCCTGCCGGCACCTTCTCCCCGTATAGTGACGGGGAGAAGGAAAGCATTCGCTTACGCGAATGCGCCGTGGCAGTGCTTGTACTTCTTGCCGGAGCCGCAGGGGCAGGCTTCGTTGCGGCCGACCTTGCCCCAGGTCGCCTGGTTGTTCGGGTCGCGGTTCTCGGGAGCGACAATCGCGGTCGTCTCCGGACGGACCAGGAGGGCGGTCTCGCCGCCGTCGAAATCATTCTCCCCGGTGGTGCCGTCGATATGCATGCCGAACATGTCGGGCGCCTCGGGCGGCGGTGCTTCGGCGGCCTGGCGCACCAGTTCGACGCGCATCAGCTGCGCGGTGACGGCCTGGCGCAGATTGCCCAGCATCGCCTGGAACAGCTCGAATGCCTCGCCCTTGTACTCCTGCAGCGGATCGCGCTGGGCGTAGCCGCGGAAGCCGACGACCGAACGCAGGTGGTCGAGATTGACGATGTGCTCGCGCCACAGATGGTCGAGCGTCTGCAGCACCACCGAGCGCTCGACATAGTTCATCACCTCGGGGCCGAAGCGCTCGGAGCGCTCCTTGGCCGCGGCGTCGGCGGCCTGCGCGATGCGCTCGCGGATATCGTCCTCGGCGATGCCCTCTTCCTTGGCCCAGTCCTCGACCGGCAGGTCGAGATTGAGGAATTCGGCGACCTCGGCCTTCAGCCCGGCAACGTCCCACTGCTCGGCATAGGCGTTTTCGGGAATGGCCTTGGCGACGATCTCGTCGATGACGCCCTCGCGCATCTCGGCAATGGTTTCCGAGAGGCCTTCGCCGTCCATCAGCTCGATGCGCTGCTCGAACACCACCTTGCGCTGGTCATTGGAGACGTCGTCGTATTTCAGCAGGTTCTTGCGGATGTCGAAGTTGCGCGCCTCGACCTTCTTCTGCGCCTTTTCCAGCGCCTTGTTGATCCAGGGATGGATGATCGCCTCGTCTTCCTTGAGGCCGAGCTTCTGCAGCATGCCGTCCATGCGCTCGGAACCGAAGATGCGCATCAGATCATCCTGCAGCGACAGGAAGAATTTCGAGCGGCCGGGATCGCCCTGGCGGCCGGAGCGGCCTCTGAGCTGGTTGTCGATGCGGCGCGATTCATGGCGTTCGGTGGCGAGCACGTAGAGGCCGCCGGCGGCCAGCGCCTTTTCCTTCAGGCGCTCGACGTCGTCATTGATTTCCTTTTCCCGCGCCTCGCGCTCGGGTCCGGCCGGCATGTCGCCCAGCTCATCGGCAATGCGCATCTCGGCATTGCCGCCGAGCTTGATGTCGGTGCCGCGGCCGGCCATGTTGGTGGCGATGGTGATGGCGCCCGGCTTGCCGGCCTGGGCGACGATCGCCGCCTCGCGCTCGTGGTGGCGGGCGTTCAGCACCTCGAAATCCTTGAAGCCTTCCTTGCGCAGGCGCTCGGCCAGCTGCTCGGATTTTTCAATGGAGGTGGTGCCGACCAGCGTCGGCTGGCCCTTGGCGCTGGCTTCGCGGATCTCCTTGACGATCGCCTTGTACTTCTCCTCGACCGTCCGGTAGACCTCGTCGTCCTCGTCCTTGCGGACGACCGGCAGGTTGGTCGGGATCTCGGTGACGTCGAGATTGTAGATGTTGCCGAACTCCTCGGCCTCGGTCAGCGCCGTGCCGGTCATGCCGGAAAGCTTCTTGTAGAGGCGGAAGTAGTTCTGGAAGGTGACGGAGGCGAGCGTCTGGTTCTCCGGCTGGATCGTCACATGCTCCTTGGCTTCGAGCGCCTGGTGCAGGCCTTCCGAATAGCGGCGGCCCGGCATCATGCGGCCGGTGAACTCGTCGATGATGACGATCTCGTCGTTGCGGACGATATAGTCCTTGTCCTTCTGGAACAGCCGGTGCGCCTTCAGCGCATTGTTGACATGGTGGACGATGGCGACGTTCTCGACGTCGTAGAGCGACTCGCCCTTGAGCAGGCCGGCATCGCGCAGCAGGTTTTCCAGCTTCTCGGTGCCTTCCTCGGTGAAGATCGAGGTCTTCTGCTTTTCGTCGATCTCATAATCCTGCGGCTGCAGCTGGATGATGAAGGTGTCGATGGTGTTGTACATTTCCGAGCGGTCCTCGAGCGGACCGGAAATGATCAGCGGCGTGCGCGCCTCGTCGACCAGGATCGAGTCGACCTCGTCGACGATCGCGTAATTGTGACCGCGCTGCACCATCTGGGCGCGCTCGTATTTCATGTTGTCGCGCAGATAGTCGAAGCCGAGTTCGTTGTTGGTGGCGTAGGTGACGTCGGCGGCATAGGCGACGCGGCGCTCCTCGTCGGACAGGCCATGGACGATGACGCCGACCGAAAGGCCGAGGAATTTGTAGACGCGACCCATCCATTCGGAGTCGCGGCTGGCGAGATAGTCGTTGACGGTGACGACGTGGACGCCGTTGCCGGCGAGCGCGTTGAGGTAGACCGGCAGCGTCGCGACCAGGGTCTTGCCCTCGCCGGTGCGCATCTCGGCAATGCCGCCATTGTGCAGCACCATGCCGCCGATCAGCTGGACGTCGAAGGGCCGCATGCCGAGCACGCGGCGCGCCGCCTCGCGGGCGGTGGCAAAGGCGGGAACCAAAAGGTCATCGAGCGTGGCGCCGTTGGCGATGTCCTGGCGAAATTTCGCGGTGCGGCCAACCAACTCCTCGTCGGAGAGTGCCCGCATCTCGTTTTCCATGGCGTTGATCGCCTCGACACGGGGCCGGGTCGATTTGACCCGACGGTCGTTGGAGGAACCGAAAACCTTACGGGCGAGACCGCCGAGACTGACCATCCAATGGTCCTTTCGATAGAATTCTCAATCTTGAGACGGACGCCGGCTGGCCCCATCAAATCCACGTGAACGCACCGCTTGAATACGGGCAAACACAAAAAGCGCCCGGAAAACGGTTCTGGACGCAAAGTCGTTGGACAGATAAGAGGGGGCTCAACTGATGTCAACGCCGCGCTGGCCCTGCCCGTCGCGCCAAATTCCGCCACAATCCGGCTGATCTGGAACCTTCCGCCCTCATAATCCCTTACCGGAGTCATCTTATGTCCTTGTTGTTCCGCCGTGCGTCGCTTGCCAGCCTTGGCCTGGCCTTCGGCTTGTCGGCCCTTTCGTTGTCGCCGCTGATGGCGCAGACCGCTCCCGCTCCGGCGGATGCGGCAGCACCTGCCCCGGCGGATGCGGCAGCACCTGCCGCGGCACCGGTCGATCCGAACACCGTGATCGCCACGATCAACGGCCAGCCCTTGACCGAAGCCGACCTGGTGCTTGCCGAAGGCGAGCTGTCGCAGCAGTTCGCCCAGCTGCCGCCCGAGCAGCGCCGCGCCGCGGCCCTCTCGGCGGCCATCGAAATCCGCGTCATGGCCGCCCAGGCGGTCACCACCGGCCTCGACAAGGATCCCGACTTCCAGCGCCGCATGGCCTTCCTGCAGCAGCGCGCGCTGCATGGCGAGATGGTCGAGAAGGGCGTCGTCGACAAGGTCACCGACGCCGAGGTTCGCGCCCGCTACGACCAGGAGATCGCCAACACACCGCCCACAAACGAGGTGCATGCCCGTCACATCCTCGTGAAGACGAAGGAAGAGGCCGAGGCCATCATCAAGCAGCTCGACGGCGGCGCCGACTTCCAGAAGCTCGCCAACGAGCACACCAGCGATCCGTCGGGCAAGACCAGCGGTGGCGATCTCGGCTGGTTCGGACCTGGCCAGATGGTGCCGGAGTTCGACAAGGCGGCTTTCGCGCTCCAGGTCGGCAAATACACCGAGCAGCCGGTGCAGTCGCAGTTCGGCTGGCATGTCATCAAGCTCGAGGACAAGCGCACCAAGCAGCCGCCGGCATTCGACGACGTCAAGGACCAGGCCAGGCAGGCGGTCATCCGCGACAAGTATTTTGCGCTGGTCAAGTCGCTGCGCGGCGGCGCCAAGGTCGAGATCCCCAACGAGAAGCTGAAGAAGGCGGTCGATACGCTGGAAAGCGCCAAGTAAGCCTGAAGGAAGTAAGCCTGAAAAGGGCGCGGCAGCCAAGGGTTGCCGCGCCCTCTATCGGCCGCGCGGGCCGCGTTTACTTTCCAGGCGCTGCTATGCCTCGCATCACGTAGCTGACCGTCTTGCGGATCGTGGCTTCGTCCTCGTCGAGCCGGTTGGTCAACAGATGCTTCCAGGCGAAAGAGGCGATCAGGTCGGCGACCAGCGCTGAATCGATGTCGACGCCGATTTCGCCCCTCGTCTTGGCGCGTTCGATTATCTGGCCGGTATGCGACGTTCGGCCCAGTGCGTAGCCGGCAAGTGCCGTGGACGCCGCGTCATCCGACTGTGCCTCGGCGATCAGCGACCGGAACACGCTGCCAGACGATGTCTCGCGCCAGTGGGCGAACAGGTTTTTCAGGAAACCGACGAGATCCTCCTCCAGCCGCCCGGTATCGGGAACATCGACGCGCTTCTGGCGCTGGTAGACTTCGAGCAGCAATGCGGCCTTGCTCGGCCACCAGCGGTAAATGGTGGGCTTGCCGGCGCGAGCCCGCCGCGCCACCGCCTCGATCGAGAAACCGGCATAACCGGCCTCGACCAGCACGGCCTCGGCGGCTTCGAGAATGGCATCGGCGCTGTCTGGGTTGCGCCGCGCGCCGATCGATTTGCGCGCCGGATCGACGTCTACGCCCATTTCTGTCGTCCTCGCCAACAATTTCGCCGGCAATATACGCGACCCGGCGATTAAACGAAACGCCCCGTTTTCAAGCTGCTGGAGGCAGTGGCGGCGGCAGGGGCAACGATCCCGGGTTAACGGGTTCCATAGGAGCCTTCGCCGGCGTGTTGGTTGACGGAGCATCAAAAAGCAAAAACCCACCTGGGCGGCGGGTCACTGGCGCAAATCAGCACCATCGACAAATACGTAGCATAGTTGCCCTCACTAGTCAAGGAAAAAATTCCTATCGACATGAAACGCGACCGGCGGTTGTGCCTCAATTTGAAATAATCGAACGCGCGGCATCGGCGGCACGGTCCAGCAGGATTCTTGCTCGCCCCTGTCCTATCGCGCGTTGATATTCCGCTAGGAACCAGAGTTTTGCTCCCTCTGGAGAAGCTCTAGCCTCCCGCTTCATTTCAAATTGGACCACGATTTTTGCATCGACAAGAACGACATATTCGTCATCGAATTGGTCCGGCACTTCTTTGATCAGATGGAAAACAGCGCCCTGCACTCCCAGAGAGGAGACGGCTTCGATCAAGGCTAAGTCGCGAGTGGAATCCTCGGGCCTTAGCCTCAGCGATTCAACCTCGTAGCGATCTCGGAGGTATTTGGCCGACATCCGTTAGCCTTGGCCTTTAGGTCCGGTTGGCATGTTACTCCCCTGCGCCTTCCAGAGTGATAAACACGAGCGGCACTTCCTCGGCGCTTGCTGTGGCTGGCTGCGGTACATGTGTTATTTCAGTTACGGCGTAGATGGCCAGACTCTCGCCGGATGGCATGTGCACCCAGTCGCCAACCACAGGCATCGACGCGAAGGTCCACATCGAGGCTTCGTTTTCAATTTTGACAAGGCAACGGATTGCCACACAACTGCTCCATGCTTTGCGCCGATCTCTATTGCATCGCTTGAGATGTCTCGGACTCGATGCGCCAGCCGCTGTCTGCCTTGACCAGGCCAAGCGTGACGCGTGCCTTGCCGGTCAGGCGCGCCGCCGATTTGTCCTTCGGCAGATAGTCGTAGCGCATCGCAAAGACGGCCTCGGCGCGATCTTCGCCATGCGGGGTGATCTCCAGGCTGCCGGGCTCCAGGGCAAGCGACCAGGAGGCCCACTGCGCGAACCAGTCGGCCTTGACCCTGGCGATGGCGACGGCGTCGTAGCGCGTGCCGAAAATGGTCGCGGAGGGACCGTAGAGCCGCTTGACGGTCTCGCTCATCGCCTTGGTGTCCGGCGCCAGATAGTCGCGGCGCAGGAATTTCTCGATCGAGCCCTTGTCGTCACCGACGGATCGTTCAAGTGCTGCAACTTCCGTCGGGGGTGCCGGAGCCGCGGCCGGCTTCTGTGGCTGGGCGGGTTGTCCGTCCGGGACGAATTCGAAGCGCTCGAGCAGCGATCCCTGTTCCCAGGGGCGCTGCGCCTCGCGCGTTTGCGACACCACGTCGCGGCGCACCGCGATCATCATGTCGTTGATGCTCTGGCCGGGCTCGGCGATGTGCCGCAGCAAGGCTTCGGCGAAGGGCGAGTTGCGGCCGCTTCCGTCCATGGCGACCGCACCAGGTGCTGTCGAGAAGGCGATGAACGAGCCGCGCGTCGAATCGAACTGCGCCAGTCCGGCCAGCGCCGTCGCCGAGCGGGTGGTGGCGGTGCGGCTCAGGCTGCGGGCAAACGGATTGTTGCGGCAGGCATCGAGAAACACCAGGCTGACCTTGGTCTGCTGTTCCATGATGTCGAGAACCTCGTCGATCGGCACGGCCTCGAGTTGGAGCTTGACCGGCATGTCGAGCCTGGCGTCGACCGGCACGATGTAATTGCGCCCCTCGACCTGCAAGCCGTGGCCGGCATAGTAGAAAAGCCCGACACCGGCGCCTTCGAGCGCATCGGAGAACGCGCCGATGCTGCGTTCCAGCTCGCGCTTGCCGAGATCATTGCCTTCGATGACCTCAAAGCCGATGGCGCGCAGCTTGTCGGCGATGTCGAGTGCGTCGTTGACCGGATTGGCCAGCGTGCCGGCTTCGGCATAGGTGCCGTTGCCGATGACAAGCGCCACGCGCCGCTGCGGCTGGGCATCGGCGCTCAGCAGCAAAAGTCCCAGAAACGCCCATGCGAGGATCGCAAGCCTGCCCATAGGGAAGATCATAATGCAATCGGCCCCGGCGATGCCAACGGATTTGAAATGCAGGCTTAATTCAGATCGGGTTTCCGCCCCTGGCGTGAAGCGAAAACGCCCTTGCGCCCGCGCGTCGTATCGGGCAAACCGGCCTTCCCTTGCGATTTTCCCGCCCGAGGTCCCCATGTCCACGACGATTTCGCCGCTTGCGCCGAAGAAATACCCCAAGATGCCTGAAATCGAGGGGGTACGCATCGCCACCGCGGAGGCCGGGATAAAATACAAGAACCGGACCGACCTGCTGACCATGGTGTTCGATGAAGGCACCGCAGTCGCCGGCGTGTTCACGAAATCGAAGTGCCCCTCGGCGCCGGTCGATTTCTGCCGGCAGAATCTCGGCGCCGGCAAGGCGCGGGTGCTGGTCGTCAATTCCGGCAACGCCAACGCCTTCACCGGCAAGAAAGGCCGCGAGTCCACCGCGCTGACGGGCGAAGCCGCGGCCAAAGCCGCCGGCTGCAAGGCGAGCGAGGTTTTCCTGGCTTCGACCGGCGTCATCGGCGAGCCGCTCGACACCGGCAAGTTCAGCCATCTGCTGGCCGGACTGGTCAGCAACGGCAAGCCTGATTTGTGGACCGAAGCGGCAAAGGCGATCATGACCACGGATACCTATCCGAAAGTCTCGACCGCAACCGTCAAGCTCGGCGACGCCGACGTCACCATCAACGGCATCTCCAAGGGCGCCGGCATGATCGCGCCCGACATGGCAACGATGCTGTCCTTCATCGCCACCGACGCGCCGATCGCCGCACCCGTCCTGCAGGACCTGCTGTCGCGCGGCACCGCCAAGACCTTCAACGCGGTCACCGTCGACAGCGACACCTCGACCAGCGACACGCTGCTGATCTTCGCCACCGGCAAGGCCGCAAAGCGCGGCGCGCCTGAGATAACCGACGCGAAGGATGCGCGCCTTGGCGCGTTCCGCCGGGCGCTCGGCAAGGTGCTGAAATCGCTGGCGCTGCAAGTCGTGCGCGACGGCGAGGGCGCCCGCAAGCAGGTCGAAGTCACGGTCACCGGCGCGAAATCGGCACGGTCGGCCAAGCGCATCGCGCTGTCGATCGCCAATTCGCCGCTGGTCAAGACGGCGGTCGCAGGCGAGGACGCCAATTGGGGCCGTGTCGTCATGGCGGTCGGCAAGGCCGGCGAGCCCGCCGACCGCGACCGCCTGTCGATCTGGTTCGGTGACAACCGGCTGGCGCATGAGGGCGAGCGCGACCCCGGCTATTCGGAGGAAGCGACGTCGGCCTACATGAGGCGCGACGAAATCCGCATCCGCGCCGACATCGGCATCGGCCGTGGCAAGGCGACGGTGTGGACCTGCGATCTCACCAAGGAATATGTCGCCATCAATGGCGACTATCGGAGCTGATGGCTTTGGCTTCCAGGCATCCGGCAAGCATGCTCGCGATCGTCCGCCGCTACGAGGCGGCCGGCTTTCGCGCCTGGCCAGCAGCGGCCGTCCACTATGACGGCACCTGGGTGGTGCGGCTGACCGCCGGCCATCCGGCCAAGCGGCTGAATTCGGTCAATCCTCTCGATCCGGGCGACACCCAGCATATCGCCGACCGCATCGGCCGTGCCAGCCGCCGTTTCGATGCCTATGGCAGGCCGCTGACGTTCCGCATGTCGCCGCTGTCGGGTCCCAGTCTCGCCAGTCATCTCGACCGCGAGGGCTGGAGCCGATTCGACGAGTCGCTGGTGATGCGGCTGCCGCTGGCCGACGCGCAACTCGATGCCGCCATGGACCAGATCCCGCTGAAGGACATCAGCCGCTTCATCGGCGCGTCGCTCAAGGTCAGCGGTTCGGACGTATCGCTGCGACCCGGCCTGTCGGAGATCATCGGCGCCATCCAGCCCGAGGCCGGGCTGTTCGCGCTCGAAGACGGAGCCGAGCCGCTGGCGACGCTGATCTGCGTGCACGATGGCGATCTTGCCGGCCTGTTCGAGATCGCCACCGACAAGTCGGCGCGCAACAAGGGCCATGGCCGCAACCTGATCCTGTCGGCGCTGAAGTGGGCGCGGCTGCGTGGCGCCCGCGAAGCCTGGCTGCAGGTCGAGGCCGGCAATGTGCCGGCCCTGGCGCTCTATCGATCGCTCGGCTTCGACGAGGTCTATCGCTACCACTATCGCCGGCCGCCTGTTCAGGAGTGAAATTGGGCATGAGTGATGTGACGATCGCCGGCAAGCGCCTGCTGCTGGTCGCCGCCTGTGCGCTGGTCGATGCCGATGGCCGGGTGCTGCTGGCACGGCGCCCCGAGGGCAAGCAACTTGCCGGCCTGTGGGAATTTCCCGGTGGCAAGGTCGAGCCCGGCGAGACGCCGGAACAATGCATTATCCGCGAACTGCACGAGGAAATCGGCATCGAGACCGACATTCCCTGCCTGGCGCCGCTCACCTTCGCCAGTCATTCCTACGATGATTTCCACCTGTTGATGCCGCTGTTCATCTGCCGCCGCTTCCGCGGCATCGCCCAGCCCAGGGAGGGGCAGGCGCTGAAATGGGTGCGGCCAAAGCAGATGCGCGACTATCCCATGCCGCCGGCGGATGCGCCGCTGATCCCGTTCCTCATCGATCTCCTCTAGGGACGTCTTCCGCCTGCCGTGTTGAAAGCGCTGTATCAGTCAGCGTTAATGGAAGATTTATCTCGCCGTGAAAAAGTGAAGCATGGTCGTTTCGTGGCCGTGCCGCCGATTCGCTGGGGAGCGATAGAATGAACCTGGACAGGGATTGGGACTCGATCCGGTCGGATCGCGCCTTTCGCGCCGCCGACGCGGGCATGGGCATCTTGCGCATCACGCTTCTGTTCGGTTCGGCCGCGGTGGCGCTGGCGCTGATCGCCGCGCCTTTCCTCGACAGCCAGACACGCTCGCTGTCGGCCCGCGACGATTTTGCCAGCGAGCTCGACATGACGGCCACCGGCTCGGTCAGCCATCGCGAAACCTATACGGTGCGCCGCAGCGTGCTGCAGCCGGAGCCCAGTTCGGTCTGCATCATCAGGTCCAATGGCAGAAGCAGCGGCGACTGCTGACATGGTTAAGAGATTCGACAAGGGCGGCGGTTTCACCGCCTGTTAAGCCTTTGCCGTTAACCTTTCTTAACAGATCGGCGGTAAGGTTCTGGCCAGAGGGGTTTAGGTCATGAATGCAGTGCTGCTTCGTTTTCTGAAGGACGAGACCGGCGCCACGGCTGTCGAATATGCCCTGATCATCGGTGTGCTGTCGTTGACCATCATTGGCGGCATCGGCCAGGTTTTCAACGCAATCACTTGGCTGTTCAGCGACAATACCAGCAGGCTTGTCAACGCCCTCGGGCCCTGAGGTAGCCGTCCGCGCCTGCGGGGCCGGTTCACTGCCCGTCGGGAGCCTCCAGTATTGTCTTCAGCGAGACCTTGGCCGACCCGGGCTTCAGCGGTTTTTGCTGCGATGCGTCGGGCGCCCAGCCGGACATCCAGACGATCGAGAAACTTGCCCTCACGCGGCCATCGGGGTCGGAAAAGCGTTCGACGTAGATTTCCGCCGCGCGGGCAAACAGCTTGCGCGAGCCCGGCCGCCGGCTGCGATCGGTGAGCGCACTGGTTTCGCCCATGGCCCGCAGATCCGCAATCAGGCCGAACAGGCTGGCATAGCGCACCGTCACCGTCTCGACGTCGGCGACCGGCAGGGCGAGACCGGCGCGCTGCAGAAGCGCACCGGCATCGCGCACATCGGTGAACGGGATGACACGCGGGCTGGCGCCGCCATAAAGCTCGGTCTCGGCCGCAAGCAGGCTTTCGCGCAGCTCGAAAAGCGTGCCGGCGCCGGCAAAGGCGCCGAGGAAAAGCCCGTCTGGCCGCAGCGCGCGGCGGATCTGGATCAGCATGCCGGGGATGTCGTTCATCGCCTGCAGCGACAGAAGGGAGACCGCCAGATCGAGGCTTTCCGGTTCGAACGGCACGGTTTCGAGTGGTGCGATCAAACCGGCGCTCCCATTCAGGAAAGCCGCGTCCGTCTCGACACGGACAATATCCGCGACCTTGCCGCTCTGGGCGATCATTTCGGCTGCCGCCGCCGTCTGGCAAAACAGCACCGCGGCCTTGCCGAACCGGCGCTCGACCGCAGCCAGCCGATCGGCAAGATCCTCGGCCGTGCGGCGCATGAGGAAATCGGCACCGTCAACGGGATGGGCGAGCGCGCGCCGCTTGTGCGCCAGCCAAAGCGAAATATCCATTATCGGCCGCAACGGGCAAATCCTTGTTTGTCCACGCCCTGAGATTGTTCATATAGTGGCGCGCAGGACCAACCACGTGGCCGATCCGATGCCCAAGATCAAGCCCATCGAGATCAAGAGCCTGGCCCGATCGGCCCTCGGCTGGCCGGCGCGCATCCTGTTTCCGCCGGTCTGCGCCGGCTGCCGCCGGCATGTCTCGCAGCCCGGCGTCCTGTGTGGCGCCTGCTGGCCGAAGCTGCGGCTCCTGGAACGGCCATGGTGTCCGGTGATGGGCACGCCGTTCACCCACAATATGGGCGAGGGCTTTCTATCCGCCGAGGCGATCGCCGATCCGCCGCCCTTCGAGCGGGCGCGGGCCGCCGTCGCCTATTCCGGCGTCGCCCGCCAGATGGTGCAAGGATTGAAATACCAGGATCGCACGGATCTCGCGCCATGGATGGCGCGCTGGATGGTGCGCGCCGGCGCCGATCTCATCGCCGAGGCGGATGTGGTGGTGCCGGTGCCGCTGCACTGGCGGCGCTTTTTCAGGCGGCGCTTCAACCAGTCGGCGGAACTGGCAAGGGCGGTCTCCGCGCTCAGCCAATTGCCCTTCGCGCCTTCGGCGGTGCGGCGCGTCAAACTCACCCGCCAGCAGGTTGGGCTGGAGAGGCAGGAACGTGAGGAAAATGTGCGGGCCGCCTTTCGGGTGCCCGCCGAGGCGGAGATCGAGATTGCCGGCCGCAGGGTCCTTTTGATCGACGACGTCTACACCACGGGCGCCACCGTTCGGGCGGCAACCAAGGCGCTGAAAAGAGGTGGCGCCGGTGCCGTCGACGTGCTGACCTTTGCGCGTGTGTTGCCGGGGGACTTTCGGGCGGACGAGTCCGCGACTATATAAGTCGGCAACGAACAGCGGAAATTCGTCATGGCCGATGTCACCATCTACACCCGCATGATGTGCGGCTATTGCACGGCAGCCAAGCGGCTGCTCGAGCGCAAGGGCGTCGCCTTTACCGAGCACGACGCCTCCTTCTCGCCCGAACTGCGCCAGGAAATGATTTCCCGCGCTCACGGCCGCGTGACCTTTCCGCAGATTTTCATCGGCGATACGCATGTCGGCGGCTGCGACGACCTGCACGAGCTGGAGGCCGAAGGCCGGCTCGATAAGATGCTCGCCAACGGCGCAACGATTTGAGGGGATATGACGATGGGTGTTTTCAAGGCCGCTGCGATCCAGATGCGTTCAGGCGAGAGCCCCGAGCGCAACGCTGTCGATCTCGAACGGCTGGTGCGTGAAGCCGCCGGCCAAGGTGCGACCTACATCCAGACGCCGGAAATGACCGGGGCGCTGATCCGCGACAAGGAGGCGCGTGCCGCCTCGTTCACCTCGGAGGACAAGGACATCGTGGTGGCGACCGCGCGCAAACTGGCGAGCGAGCTTGGCGTCTTCCTGCATATTGGCTCGACCGCCATCCTGCGCGCCGACGGCAAGCTCGCCAACAGGGCGCTGCTGTTCGGCCCGGACGGCGCCGCGCTCGCCACCTATGACAAGATCCACATGTTCGACGTCGATCTCGACAATGGCGAGAGCTGGCGCGAATCCGCCGCCTACGAGCCGGGCACCGAGGCTGTCGTGACCGAGATCGCAGGCGCGAGACTGGGGTTCGCCGTTTGCTACGATCTGCGCTTTCCGCAATTGTTCCGCGCCGAGGCGCTGGCCGGCGCCGACCTGCTTTCCGTGCCTGCCGCCTTCACCCGCCAGACGGGCGAGGCGCACTGGCACGTGCTGCTCAGGGCACGCGCCATCGAGAACGGCGCCTATGTCGTTGCCGCCGCGCAAGGCGGCCTGCATGAGGACGGCCGCGAGACCTATGGCCATTCGCTGATCGTCGACCCGTGGGGCCGCGTCATCGCCGAAGCCGCGCATGACGAGCCGGCGGTGATCGTTGCCGAGATCGATCCGGCGCAGTCGGCAGCGGCGCGCAAGAAGATCCCCAATCTCAAGAATGCGCGGGATTTCGCCGTCAATGCCGGCGTGGGCGAGGCGCCGCGTCTCAGGGGTGCGGCCTCTTGATCCGGTTTGCCCTGATTTGCGAGCACGACCACGAATTCGAGGGCTGGTTTCGGAGCAACGAGGATTTCGACACCCAGAAGAAGCGCGGCTTCGTCGATTGCCCGAGCTGCGGTTCGCACAAGGTGCAAAAGGCCCTGATGGCGCCGGCCGTCTCCACGGCGCGCAAGCAGGAAACGATAGCGCTCGCCATGGGCGAGGCGCAGAAGCAGGCCCTGGCGCAGCTCAAGGCGATGGCCGAGAAGGTGCGCGAGAATGCCGACTATGTCGGCGACAAGTTTGCCGAGGAAGCGCGCAAGATCCATTTCGGCGAAACCGACTCGCGCGGCATCTATGGCGAGGCGACGCTGGACGAGGCCAAGAGCCTGGCCGAGGACGGCGTCGAGTTCATGCCGATCCCGGTGTTTCCGGACGACCGCCACTGAGTGCTAACTCACGGTCCCGATCAATTTCTCAAGCAGACGAGACAGCGTTTCCCGTTCCGACGGCGTCAGGCTCGCGAGGATCTGATGCTCGTTGGCAACGTGGGCGCTGACAGCCTCGTCGATCAGCGCGAGACCCTTTTCGGTCAGCCGCACGACAATGCCGCGCCGATCGTTGGGGTGCGGCCCGCGCAGGATCAATCCGGACGTTTCGAGCCGGTCGAGCCGGTTGGTCATGGCGCCCGACGTCACCATCGTCGCTTCATAGAGAGCGGTCGGCGTCAACGCGTAGGGTGATCCCGCGCGGCGCAGCGTCGCCAGCACGTCGAACTCCCCGGACTGCAGCCCGTACCGGGCAAAGAGCGGAGCGAGGCGCTCGCGGGCGATCAGCGAGGCGGCCTCGTTCAGCCGCCCGAGCACCGCCATCGGCGAGACATCCAGATCCGGCCGCTCCCGCTTCCATTGCTCGATCGCTCTTGCTGCTCTGTCCAACTGCCTCACCATCATATATCTTGACGTTAAGAATCTTTCCATTATCTTACCTCAAGATGCAATGCCGGCCAAGGGCCGCGCACGACGGGGCTCGATGATGAAATTTCTCTGGGATTCGGCGCTCGGCCTGCTGGTGATCACCGGTGGCCTGCTCGGCCTGACGCTGCCGTTCGGCAAGCTCGCCACGGCTGCCGGTGTGCCGGCCATGGTCTGGGCCTTCGTCATCTCGCTCGGCGCCGGCGGCGTGCTGCTGTTCGCCCTGCTGCTGCGCGGCCAGCGCATCCGGCTCACCGCGCACAAATTGCGCTATTTCTTCATCACCGCGGCGGTGTCCTATGCCGTCCCGAACCTGATGATGTTCTCGGCCATTCCGCATCTCGGCGCCGGCTACACCGGCATCATGTTCACGCTGTCGCCTGTCATCACGCTGGTGTTCTCGATCGTGTTGCGTGTCCGGCGTCCCAACATGCTGGGCATCGCCGGCATCGCCGTCGGCTTCGTCGGCGCGGTCATGGTGGCGGTGACGCGCGGCGAGGCCGGCCAGCCGGCCGATTTGTTGTGGGTGGTGATGGGCCTGCTCATCCCGGTCAGCCTTGCCGCCGGCAACATCTACCGCACGGTGGACTGGCCGGAAGGCACCGGTCCGATCGAGCTTGCAGTTGGCAGCCACCTGGCGTCGGCGGCGATGCTGTTTGTTGGCATTCTCGCTCTGTTCGGCGCCGGGACCTTCGCACTCCTCGGCGGCGTGCCGTTGGTCGTCGTCGCCCAGGCCGCGTCGGCGTCGGCGATGTTCGCCTTCTTCTTCCGCCTGCAGTCGGTCGGTGGCCCCGTCTATCTCAGCCAGATCGGCTATGTGGCAGCGGCGGTCGGGCTGTTCGCCGGCACGGTCTTCCTTGGCGAACATTATCAGCTGCTGACCTGGGCTGGCGCGGTCATCATCACGGCCGGCGTCTTCATCACCACCAAGGCACAAAGCCAGAAAGCGTAAGCGCCTCGACCGAGTGGCATGCGTCATGCCGGCCGCCATGGCCGCCGGAGCGGGTTCACCTGAATTTGTCTCTGGATTCGCTTTATCTTCTTGTTTGAGCGTGGTCTTTTCCGAAAAGTCGTTTCCGCTTCCGGGAGGAACCAGCCATGACTGAACCAAAGGTTCCGGAGGGAACTCCTGTCGGCATCGCGGATTTTCGAGCCGCGATGCGGCTGATCGTCGGCAATGTCAGCGTCATCACCGCCGGCGTCGGCGAGGATCGCTCAGGCCTGGTGGTCATTTCGGTCGTCTCGCTGTCGGCCGAGCCTCCCAAGGTGATCGCCTGCGTCAACCGATCGTCGTCGACCTGGCCGCTGATCGAACGCTACCGCCATTTCGGCGTTAATTCGCTCGGACCCCAGCATCAGCGCGTCGCCGAGCGGTTCTCCGGCTTTGGCGGCATCAAGGGCAAGGACCGCTACGAGGGTGCTGAATGGACGACGCTGAAGACCGGAGCTTCATTGCTTTGCGACGCGGTGGCTGCCTTCGACTGCAGCCTCGACGAGATGATCGATCGAGGCTCGCATTCCATCGTCATCGGCACGGTCGAGGCCGTGCACACCTGCGATGCCGGGCAGGCGCTGATCTACTGGCGGGGCGGTTACAGGCCGCTCGACGCCTAGGATGTGCTGATATTCAGGTGATGCCGGCCTGCAAACGACGTTCCTGCGCGTCCGGTGGATCAGACCGAGCCTTTTTCCGCCAGCACCATGTAGTTGACGTCCATGTCCTTGGAGCGCGCCCAGCGGTCGGCGAGCGGATTGTACGTGACGCCGGTGCGGTCGATGATGCTCAAGCCGGCGCCGCCAAGCGCCTTTTCGAGTTCTTCGGGGCGCACCAGCTTGCCGAACTGATGGGTGCCGCGCGGTAGCCAGCGCAGCACATATTCGGCGCCGATGATGGCCAGTCCGAGCGCCTTCAGGGTGCGGTTGATGGTGGCCACGAACATGATGCCGCCGGGCCGGACCATTTCGCCGCATTTGGCGACGAACAGGTCGATGTCGGCGACGTGCTCAACCACTTCCATGTTGAGGATGACGTCGAATTTCTCACCGGCATCGGCCAGGTCCTCGGCCGTCGTGGCGCGGTAGTCGACGCTCACATTGCCCTCGGCCGCGTGCAGTTTCGCCACTTCGATGTTCGTTTCGGAGGCATCCGCTCCGACCACCTCGGCACCAAGCCGCGCCATCGGCTCGCACAAAAGCCCGCCGCCGCAGCCGATGTCGAGAATGCGCAGGCCCTCGAAGGGCCGTGCCGCGCGCGGGTCGCGGCCGAAGCGGGTCGCTATCTGGTCGCGGATATAGGAGAGCCGGACCGGATTGAACTTGTGCAGCGGGCGAAACTTGCCGTTCGGATTCCACCATTCGGCGGCAAGAGCGGAAAAGCGTTCCACTTCTCCGGCATCGATCGTCGATCGTCGGGGCTCTGGCATCGGTTGTCTCCTCAAGTGCTAGGAAGTCGGGCGTGGGGCGGCGAATGTCAAGGCAACAATTTTCCCCTTCCGCCAGGGCGATGCATTCTGTCAGGGCATGTCAGTTGCGGGTGCCGCGGGTGAAACACAATTGGCCGGGCAGGCGAAGGAGTGGCATCGTTTTGACGTCGAGGGAGTGGACGATGACACCGATGACGGCTTCCATCCTTTGGCGCCGACTGGACGTGGAAGGCCACGACGCCTGCCTGCTTTCGCCGACCGACGGCGGGCAGAGCCTCAAGGGACAGGCGATCTTCGTCCATGACGGCCAGCCATGCTGCCTTGCCTATGAGGTGATTTGCGAGGCTGGCTGGCGCACACGATCGGCGCGGGTCGACGGCTTTTTCGGCTCGCGCGAGCTGCACTACGCGATCGAACGAGGGTCCAGCGGCCAGTGGATGCTGAACGGCGAAGTCCAGCAGGGCGTCGCGGGGCTTGTCGACGTCGATCTTGGCTTCACGCCGGCATCGAACCTGCTGGCGATCCGTCGGTTCGACCTCGGCATCGGGGAGGCGACGCCTGCCCCGGCCGCCTACCTGACCTTCCCCGAACTCAGGCTGGTGCGCCTCGATCAGACCTTACCGGCGTCTCGACACGGTTCGCTATGCCTATGCCGCGCCCATGTTCGGCTATGACGAGGTCCTCGACGTGTCGCCGCACGGTTTCGTTGTCGATTATCCCGGCCTGTGGAGAGCCGTCGCACAGCCAGGCTGACCCAGCTCCCTGGGTGCAGGGTGTCTGTCCCAGCGGCGGTGGTTGATCGAGCTTCCTTAACATGAAATTTACGAGGTTGGCGGTTTCCTGAAGCACGAGCGGGATTCGGCATATAGATTGCCTTTCCTAGAATCGGATGGCTTGGTGCGGATCAAGACCCAGATTATCGCTACTTTGCTGAGCGCAGCGGCCTTGATCGGCCTGGTGGGCGGCATTGCAATAGTCTCCCAGATGTCGCTGACCAGATCCTCCGCACTGGCCGAGGCGACAAGCGTTGCACGGCAACTGGCGGCGGCGATCGCCTTCAAGGCCGCCGATACGCCACGTCCGCTGTTCGAGAGACCCGAGGCGCTGCGTGAATTCGTGACCTCGCAGCACATCGGCTCGAAACGCGACCTCGTGGTCGTCGATCGCGGCAAGATCATTCTGGCCGACGTTCCGGGTGAAGAACAAAATATCGGAACCGCGTTCGATCATGATCGCGGCAACGAAGTCGGCCGCACGCTCGATGACGGCGAGCCGCGCGACTTCGTCGAAAGCAGCGCCGACGTGCGGAAGCAATCAACCTGGTCGCGGTGCCCATCAAGGATGCTCCGGGCAAGATCGTCGGCGCGGTCCTGTTCGAATACACGCCGCTGCTGCGCGCCGCCCATCTGCGCACCAATAACATGCTCTGGCTTGTCGGTCTGAGCACCGCGGCCGCCGTGCTGATATCGGCGCTCTCGGCTTTCCTTCTGCTGCGCGGCTTTGGCGCTGGCCTTTCCGGCCTCAACCGCGGCATCGAATCGCTGGCGCGCGGCGACGCCGGGGCACGGATCGGCCGTACCTCCAATGACGAGTTCGGCCTGTTGGCGCAACGGTTCGACCGCATGGCATCCGAGCTCGAAGCCTCGCGTGGGCAACTCGTCGAGCAGAAGGCCTATATCGAGGATATCGTCCGTACCGTCGCCGAGGGCATTGCCGTTATCGACGGCAACGGCCAGATCGTCTCGGTCAATCCCGCAGCGGCCGAAATCATCGGCTTTGCAACGACAAGATCGAGGGCCAGGACTGGCCGTCGGTCCTCCATATGCGAGGATTGTCGGGAGACAGGCTGGCGCAGGGCACATCCCCGATCGAACTGGCGCTGACCACGGGTCGCCAGCATCAGGCCGAGGTGCGGTTGGTAAGGCCTGATGGATCGTATTTGCCAGTGATTGCGAGCTGCAATCCGCTCAATCGCTCGGATGGCGGCATCGTGCTGACGTTGAGCGACATCGGCGAGTTGCGCAGCGCCGAGCGCGCGGTCAGCGATCGCGCCGAGGAACTGTCGACGCTGAACCGCGAACTGAAGGAGACGTCCCAGGCAACGACTCGCCTGGTCAAACTCGGGGAGTTGCTTCAGGCTTGCGTCACCTTCCAGGAGGCTTTTTCCGTCGTCGGGTCGGCCATGCCCGACTTCTTTGGCGGATTGAGCGGAACCGTTCATCTGACCAGCGCCTCGCGCAATCTGGTCGAGGAGATGGCGCATTGGGGCGCGGTCCGTTCGAGCGTTGGCCAGTTTGCGCCGGAAGATTGCTGGGCGCTGCGGCGCGGCCAGGAGCATGTTGCCGGCCCCGGCATGCTGACGCCGCGCTGCAACCACATCACCGAGAATGGCGGCCGCGGCTATGTCTGCATGCCTCTGGCGGCACAGGGAGAGACGCTTGGCATCGTGCATCTGTGCGAACCAGACGCCGCCGACAAGCCGGATTGGCTGACCGAACGGCAGCAGATCCTGCGCGGCGTCGTCGATACGCTGGCGTTGGCGCTGGCCAATTTGCGCCTGCGCGAAACGCTGCGGCAACAATCGATCCGTGATCCCAACACCGGGCTCTACAACCGGCGCTATCTCGAGGAAACAAGCAGTCGCGAACTGAGGCGCATGGAGCGTGCAGAACAGCCCCTGGCGATGATCATGCTCGATGTCGATCATTTCAAGCAGTTCAACGACACGTTCGGCCATGAAGCCGGCGATCTCGTCCTCAAGCAGGTCGCCGCCACGCTGCTCGACCACGCCCGGGAAAGTGACGTGGTGTCACGCTATGGCGGCGAGGAATTCGCCCTGATGATGCCGGCGACGTCGCTGGCGCACGGTGCCGAGCGCGCCGAGGCGCTGCGAAAAGCGATCAAGCAGCTTCACCTCGCTCATCGCGGCCGCACGCTTGGCACCATCACCGCCTCATTCGGGGTGGCTGCCTTTCCAGAGCTTGGCGCCTCCTGGGCGGAGATCGTCAACGCCGCGGACCGCGCGCTCTATCAGGCAAAGGCGGATGGGCGTGACCGCGTCGTCGTCGGGCTGGGCAAGGCCCCAGCCGACCGGCACCAGGCCAAGGCCAGCAAAACACTGGCTTGAGGTCCGGTGTCCCGCTGTCGCACCCACCCAGAAACGCAGTTGCGTCAGGGCAGGTCGCGGTTGTCGATCACGACAGGATCATTCCGGGCCGGGCTGCTTGGTGTCGAGTACGTCGCGCAGTTTCGCCGCCAGTTGCTCGATGGTGAACGGCTTGGCCAGGAAGTGCACGTCGTGGTCGAGCACGCCGTTGTGGACCACGGCGTTCCTGGTGAAGCCCGTGGTAAAGATCACCTTCAGCTGCGGCATGCGGGCGACCGCTTCCTCCGCAAGCTTGCGGCCGTTCATCACCGGCATGACGATATCGGTGAACAGAAGGGCGATGTCGGGGTTTTCGGCCAGCGCCTGCAGCGCTTCCTGGCCGCTGCCGACATGGATAACGGTGTAGCCGAGTTCGCGCAGGGCATCCGTGGTTGAGGCGCGCACGCGTGCATCGTCCTCGACGACAAGGATGGTTTCGGTGACCTGAGCCATGGGGTTGTCGCCTCGCCCCGCCGGCACGGCGACCTCCTCCTGTCCGAAGAAGCGCGGCAAATAGATCTTGATGGTCGTGCCTTCGCCGGGCTCGGAATAGATCTTGACGTGACCGCCGGACTGTTTGACGAAGCCGTACACTTGGCTCAGCCCCAGGCCCGTGCCCTTGTTGACCGGCTTGGTGGTGAAAAAGGGCTCGAAGGCCTTGGCCATGGTGTCGGGCGCCATGCCCGACCCGGTGTCGCTGACGGCGACCATCACATACTGGCCGGCTTTGACCTCGGCATGGGTGGCGGCGTAGCTGTCGTCGAGGTGGCTGTTGGCGGTCTCGATGGTCAGCTTGCCGTCGTCGCCCATGGCGTCGCGCGCGTTGACGGCAAGGTTGAGAATGGCGTTCTCGATCTGGCTCGGGTCGGCATGCGTCTTCCACAAGCCTCCCGCCAGCACGGTTTCGATCCGGATGGTTTCGCCGAGCGCCCGCCGAAGCAGGTCGGACATTCCGGTCAGCAGGCGGTTGGTATCGACGATCTGCGGCGCCAGCGGCTGCTGGCGTGAGAATGCGAGCAGCCTGGCTGTCAGATTTGCCGCCCGGTTTGCCGCGTCGACCGCCGCTTCGATGAATTTTGCGATGTCGTGCTCGCCGCGCTCCAGCTTGCGCTGGGCGAGGTTCATGGCGCTGATGATGACCGCCAGCATATTGTTGAAGTCGTGGGCGATACCGCCTGTCAGCTGACCGACTGCCTCCATCTTCTGCATCTGGCGGATCTGGGATTCAGCCTTTTCGCGTGTCTGGATCTCATTGCCGAGCGCGACGTTCTTGCGCGTCAGCTCATCCTGGGCGACGGCCACCTCGCGGTAGCGGCGTCGGGATTCGCGGATGGTGAAGGTGCCGAGCAGAAAGATCGCCAGCAGGGCCGCCAGCGAGCCGATGCGCAGCCAGGTCTCGACCTGGTCCGTGTGCTCGTCACGCTCGGCGACGGCGGCGGCGCCGATGCGCCGGATCGTATCCATGCTGGCCCGGATCTCGTCCATGGCGGCCTTGCCCTGACCGCTGCGGACCATCTCCAGCGCCTTCGCCGCGTCACCCTTGTCATAGAGGGCGATCGTTTCGGACAGCTCCGCCTGCTTTTGCGCAAGCGCATCCTTGATGTGACTGACCTGCGGGGCGAGCTGGTCGTCCGAGGCTGTCATGGTGTCGATACGGGCGAGTTGCCCCGGGATTGCCTCGACCGCCTTCCGATAGGGTTCGAGGTAGGATTTCTCGCCGGTCAGCAGATAGCCGCGCTGGCCGCTCTCGGCATCCTGCGCCAGTGAAAGCAGCCCGGAAAGCAGTTCCTGATATTCGATTGTCTCACGCGCGGCGGCGCGATTGGCCCGCTGGCTCTCGACCAGCACGGCGCGCGTGCCGACGATCAGCGCCAGCACCGCGAAGCCGATGAAAAGCGGGAGCGATTGCCATCGGGTGGCGCGTCGAAGACGAGCAATCATCTGTTATGCCGAACCAAATGGGAATTCCCGCGGGCAGCATTTCGTAAGCGGCGGCGGACCGGAACGCAATATGCCATCTTCTTGAAGTCGGCAATCCGCCGCCAGCCTTGCGAAAGCTTCATCATTTGGCTAAGGAGGCCGCGCATTCAGCGGCCGGCATCAGCTGGCCTTCCGCTTTTCGGGATTCCGCTTTTGGGCTGGGTCCGGCTTCAGTCAAAGGCATTTCGCTTCCATGGCGCGCATCGTGATGAAATTCGGCGGAACCTCCGTCGCCGACATCGCCCGCATCCGCAATGTGGCGCGTCACGTCAAACGCGAAGTCGACGCCGGCCATGAGGTGGCGGTGGTCGTCTCGGCGATGGCCGGCAAGACCAATGAACTGGTCGGTTGGACGCGCGAAGCCTCGCCGATGCACGACGCACGCGAATATGATGCAGTCGTCGCTTCCGGCGAACAGGTCACCGCCGGCCTTCTGGCGATCACCTTGCAGAACATGGGCGTGCATGCCCGTTCCTGGCAGGGCTGGCAGATCCCTATCAAGACCGACAATGCCCACGGCGCGGCGCGCATCCTCGACATCGACGGCGCCTTCCTGATCAAGCGTTTCGGCGAGGGCCAGGTGGCGGTGGTCGCCGGCTTCCAGGGCATCGGCCCGGACAATCGCATCGCCACGCTTGGCCGTGGTGGTTCCGACACCAGCGCTGTGGCGATCGCCGCGGCGGTCAAGGCTGATCGTTGCGACATCTACACCGACGTCGACGGGGTCTACACCACCGATCCGCGCATCGAGCCGAAGGCGCGGCGGCTGGCCAAGATTTCGTTCGAGGAAATGCTTGAAATGGCCTCGCTTGGCGCCAAGGTTCTGCAGGTGCGTTCGGTCGAGCTTGCCATGGTGCACAGGGTGCGTACCTTCGTGCGGTCGTCCTTCGACGATCCCGATGCGCCCGGAATGGGGGATTTGCTCAATCCGCCCGGAACGCTCATTTGCGACGAGGAAGAGATCGTGGAACAGCAGGTCGTCACCGGAATTGCCTATGCCAAGGACGAAGCGCAGATTTCGCTGCGCCGTGTCGGCGACCGGCCGGGCGTCGCCGCCGGCATCTTCGGGCCGCTGGCCGAGGCCAACATCAACGTCGACATGATCGTCCAGAACATYTCCGAGGACGGCAAGTTCACCGACATGACCTTCACCGTGCCGTCGGGCGATGTCGACAAGGCGCTTGCCGTGCTCGAGCGCCTGAAAGCCTCGATCGGCTACGATGTCGTGCAATCGGAAGCCGGCATGTCGAAGGTTTCGGTCATCGGCATCGGCATGAGGAGCCATGCCGGCGTCGCCGCGACCGCTTTCAAGGCGCTGGCCGACCGTTCGATCAATATTCGCGCCATCACGACCTCCGAAATCAAGATTTCGATACTGATCGACGGTCCGTACACTGAACTTGCGGTTCGTACTTTGCATTCCGTCTACGGTCTGGATAAGCAGTAGCGAGAACGATTTGAGTTGTTGCGTGTGCGCCGGTCGCAGTGGAAACTGCGGCGGGCAGAATGCCCATTGGAGAAGAAGCCGCGATGCGTGATCAGGCCAGTGGCCCGCGCGTTTTGCTGAAACGGCTCCGCGAGCTCATGCAGGAGCCGCTGGAGCCGCAGGAGCGGCTTGACCGGATCGTGCGCGACATCGCCTCCAACATGGTCGCCGAAGTCTGCTCGCTCTACGTGCTGCGCGCCGATTCGGTGCTCGAACTCTACGCCACCGAAGGTTTGAACCCGAACGCCGTCCACCTGGCGCAACTGCGGCTGGGGCAAGGCCTGGTCGGCACGATCGCGGCCAGCGCGCGGCCGCTCAACCTTTCCAACGCCCAGGAACACCCGGCCTTTGCCTACCTGCCGGAGACCGGGGAAGAGATCTACAATTCCTTCCTTGGCGTGCCGGTGCTGCGGGCAGGGCGCACGCTGGGCGTGCTGGTCGTGCAGAACAAGACGATGCGCCACTACCGCGACGACGAGGTCGAGGCGCTGGAAACCACGGCGATGGTCATCGCCGAGATGATCGCCACCGGCGATCTGGCGCGGCTGACCCGGCCGGGCCTCGAACTCGACTTGCGCCGTCCGGTCAGTTTCACCGGTCTGTCCTTCAACGACGGCGTCGGGCTTGGCCATGTCGTGCTGCACGAGCCGCGCATCGTCGTCACCAATTTGTTCAACGAGGACAGCGAGGAAGAGGTCAGGCGGCTCGAGACCTCGCTCGGCTCGCTCCGGCTCTCCATCGACGACATGCTGGAACGCCGCGACGTCGCCTTCGAGGGCGAGCATCGCCAGGTTCTGGAAGCCTATCGCATGTTCGCCAACGACCGCGGCTGGGTGCGCCGGCTGGAAGAGGCGATCCGCAACGGCCTGACGGCGGAAGCGGCTGTGGAAAAGGTGCAGAGCGACATGCGTGCCCGCATGCTGCATATGACCGATCCCTATCTGCGCGAGCGGATGAGCGATTTCGACGACCTCGCCAACCGGCTGCTGCGCCAGCTGATGGGGCGCGGGCCGGAAGATGTCGCGGCGTCGTTGCCGAAGGACGCCATCATCGTCGCCCGCTCGATGGGCGCCGCCGAGCTGCTCGACTATCCCCGCGACAAGATGCGCGGGCTGGTGCTCGAGGACGGTGCAGCCACCAGCCACGTCGTCATCGTCGCGCGCGCCATGGGCATTCCTGTCGCCGGCCAGATGAAGGGCGCCGTTTCCATGGCGGAAAACGGCGATGCCATCATCGTCGACGGCGAAGAGGGCGTGATCCATTTGCGGCCTCAGTCCGACCTCGAAGCCGCCTATGCCGAAAAGGTGCGTTTCCGGGCGCGCCGGCAAGAGGTTTATCGCGAGCTGCGCAAGAAGCCGTCGACGACGAGGGACGGTGTCCAGGTCGACTTGTTGATGAATGCCGGTCTTGCCGTCGACCTGCCGCAGCTTGCCGAGGCGGGTGCGGCCGGCATCGGTCTGTTCCGTACCGAACTGCAGTTCATGGTCGCCTCGACATTTCCCCGCGCCGAGGCCCAGGAAAAGCTTTACCGCGACGTGCTCGAGGCAGCGCGCGGCAAGCCGGTGACCTTCCGCACCATCGACATCGGCGGCGACAAGGTGCTGCCCTATTTCAAGGGAGCGATCCAGGAGGAGAACCCGGCGCTCGGATGGCGGGCGATCCGCCTGACGCTTGACCGGCCGGGCCTGCTGCGCACCCAGATCCGCGCTCTGCTCAAGGCCAGTGGCGGACGTGAACTCAAGCTAATGCTGCCGATGGTGACCGAGCTTGGCGAGATCGCCCAGGCGCGCGAGATCATCGACCGCGAGGTACGGCATCTGTCGCGCTTTGCCCATCACCTGCCGACCAGCCTCAAGCTGGGCGCGATGCTGGAAGTGCCGTCGCTACTGTTCCAGCTCGACGAATTGATGAAAGCGGTCGACTTCGTCTCGGTCGGTTCGAACGATCTGTTCCAGTTCGTCATGGCCGTCGACCGAGGCAACACGCAATTGGCCAACCGGTTCGATACGCTGTCGGCGCCGTTCCTGCGCGTCCTGAAGCAGATCGCCGATGCCGGCATCCGCAACCACACGCCGGTAACCCTGTGCGGCGAACTCGCCGGTAAGCCGATCTCGGCAATGGCGCTGATCGGTCTCGGCTTCCGCTCGATCTCGATGTCGCCGGCCTCGATCGGCCCGGTCAAGGCGATGTTGACGGAACTGCCGCTGGATGAGTTGGAGGCGTTCTTCAACGACAATCTGATGGCGCCGGCGCAGGGGCTGCCGATGCGGGCGCTGCTGCAGGCCTTTGCCGACGACCGTTCGATCCCATTGTAGCATCCTCATCATGGTCAATTTGCCCCGCGATCGTATGGATCAAGTCGTCAAGCGTTTCGAGATGCTCGAAGCGCAGATGTCGGCTGGCCCGGCGCCGGAAGCCTATGTGCGGATGGCGTCGGAATATGCCGAGATCCAGGACATGGTGGCCAAGGTCAGGGCGCTGCGCTCGGCCGAGCATGAGCAGGCCGATCTTGAAGCCATGCTTGCCGACAAGGGTACCGACACCGAAATGCGGGCGCTGGCGGAGGCCGACCTGCCGGAGGTCGAGGAGCGCATCGAGGCGCTGCAGAAGGACATCCAGATCCTGCTGCTGCCCAAGGATGCCGCCGACGACAAGAACGCCATTCTCGAAATCCGCGCCGGCACCGGCGGCGACGAGGCCGCGCTTTTCGCCGGCGACCTGTTTCGCATGTATGAGCGCTACGCCGCCGAACGCGGCTGGCGTTTCGAGACGGTGTCGGCCAGCGATGGCGATGCCGGCGGCTACAAGGAAATCATCGCCACGATTTCCGGCAAGGGCGTCTTTGCGCACCTGAAATTCGAATCCGGCGTGCACCGCGTGCAGCGCGTGCCGGCGACCGAGGCGAGCGGGCGCATCCACACCTCGGCCGCCACCGTCGCCGTGCTGCCGGAGGCCGAAGAGGTCGACATCGACATCAGGGCCGAGGATATCCGCATCGACACCATGCGCGCCTCGGGCTCGGGCGGCCAGCACGTCAACACCACTGATTCGGCTGTCCGCATCACCCATCTGCCGACCGGTATCATGGTGGTGCAGGCGGAAAAGTCGCAGCACCAGAATCGCGCCAAGGCCATGCAGATCCTGCGCGCCCGCCTCTATGACCTCGAGCGCAGCAAGGCGGATGAGGAGCGCTCCGAATCGCGCAAGTCGCAGGTCGGCTCCGGCGACCGGTCCGAGCGCATCCGTACCTATAATTTCCCGCAAGGCCGCGTCACCGACCACCGCATCAACCTGACGCTCTACAAGCTCGACCGGGTGATGATGGGCGAACTCGACGAAGTGATCGACGCGCTGATCGCCGATCATCAGTCGAAGCTGCTCGCCGACATCGGCATCGATGGCTGATCGACTGCCCGAGGCGCTGGGGCCGCTGCTGCGGCAGGCGCAGGCTCGGCTTGCCGCTGCCGCCGTCAACGATCCGGCGCTCGATTCGAGGCTGATCGTCGAACATTTTTCCGGCACGACGCGCACGCAGGCGATTGCCGATCCCAACCGCAAGATCGACGGAAGCGCCATTGCGGTAATTGGTGATGCCTTGAGACGGCGCGCCGGCGGCGAGCCGGTGCATCGCATCCTCGGCTATCGTGAATTCTATGGTTTGCGCCTGTCGCTGTCGCCGGAAACGCTGGAGCCGCGGCCGGATACCGAAACGCTGGTCGAGGCGATGCTGCCCTTCGTCAGGGCAGTGGCAGTGCGGGAAGGCGAATGCCGCATCCTCGATCTTGGCACCGGCACCGGCGCCATTGCGCTGGCGCTGCTTAGCGCCGTGCCGGCAGCGATCGCAACCGGGGTCGATATGTCCGCGGGCGCGCTGGCGACGGCGACCCGCAATGCAAGGCAACTGGACCTTGCAGGTCGGTTCACGGCGATCCAGTCGGACTGGTTCGAAAAAGTTTCCGGCCGGTACCATGTAATTGCCGCAAACCCTCCCTATATACCGTCTGAAGACATTGGAAATCTGCAGGACGAAGTCCGCAATTTCGATCCGCGCCTGGCCTTGGATGGCGGCGAGGACGGTCTGAGCCCCTACAGGATCATCGCCGCGGAGGCGGCAAGGTTTTTGGAAGCTGAAGGCAGGATTGCGGTCGAGATCGGCCACACGCAGCACAACGAGGTCTTGGAAATATTCGCCGTAGCCGGCTACCTGCCGGGCGGTGCATTTCAGGATCTTGGCGGAAACGACAGGGTTCTTGTCTTTAAAAGGACAAAGCCTTGACGCAGTGCAAAAAAAGCGCTTGGCAATGCCGGGGAATGCGGCTAGGGTCGCCTTAACCGGATGAGACGAAGCAGGCAGTGCTCTTAGCGATTCGGTCTTCCTTGGAAATAGCTGCCTTCTTGCGCAAACGATGCCCAAGCTTCGTGCGGGAATCGTCCGGCAAGTGATGTAACCGGAACAGGATGGCACGTGGCGCCAACGCAATTGATGCGGGCGAACGCCGGTGAAGAAACGAAGCGGCTGGCTGCATGAGCGCCTCCGTTCGTGAAGAGTTTTCGAAAATTTCAAAATGAAGAGAGTTTGATGAGGCCACAACAGCAGAACAGGCGCATGCGCGGTCGCAACAATAATGGCGGCGGCGGTGGCAATAACAACAATAACAACAACAACCGCAAGGGACCAAATCCCCTGACGCGCAACTATGAGAGCAACGGCCCGGACGTGAAGATCCGCGGTTCGGCTCAGCAAATCGCCGAAAAATACGCCACCTTGGCCCGTGATGCGCATAGCTCCGGCGACCGGGTCATGGCGGAAAACTATCTCCAGCACGCCGAACACTACAATCGCATCATCGCAGCCGCGCAGGCGCAGATGCCGATCCAGAACACACAACAGAATCGCGATGATTTCGACGACGACGGCGACGAGGATCGCGACGAGTTCGACAATGCCGGCAACAGCGGCAACACTATTTCCGATGCCCAGGTGCCGGTGATCAACCATGGCGCCGGGCCGCAGCCGGTCATCGAAGGCATGCCGGCCGAGGTCGCGCTCAACCGGGAAAACGGCCGCGACAATCGTGATGGCAATAGCGGGCGTGACAATGGCGGGCGCAACAATGGCGGCCGCGACAACAATGGGCGCCATCGCGATCGTCGCCCCAATGGTGGCTACGGCCAGAATGGACAGCGCGACTATGGCTCGTCCGCCGAGCAAGGCGGCCAGCCGCAACGCAACGAGGCCCCGACCCAGGTCGAAGCCCCTTCGCCGACCGAATCGACCGAATCCGTTGTGACAGCCGAGCCGGCTCCGCTGTTCGAAAACCTGTCGCCGGCAGGTCTTGCCGCCCAGGCCGAGCTCAATGAGGCGGCCGCCGAAAGCGGTGCTGCCCGTCGCCCGAGGCGCCCGCGCCGTCCGCGCGTCAGTGCCGATCAGGTCGACAGCGGCAGCGACAATGCCAATTCCGGCGCCGATGCCGGCGAGGTGGCTGTGGCCCCGGCCGACGGCGGCAATGCCGAACCGGTCAAAGTCGACATCGACAACTGATCGAACGACATTTCAGGATATTGGACGGCGGAGAGAAATCTCCGCCGTTTTCGTTTTGTGCCGCGATGGAATATTGTGCGTTGACCGACATCAAGGCGTCTTGAGACAGCTTGGCCTATGCACCATATCTCGGCTGAACTGGACCCGGCTCGAATGGGCGGGTCCGTCACCGCAATCGGATCCGGTGCCGCAAAGCGGGCCGGTGATGGAAGGAGACAGATATGAACCTTGAGAAATATTCAGAGCGCGTGCGCGGCTTCATCCAGTCCGCGCAGACCATGGCCCTCTCCCGCAACCACCAGCAGTTCACACCCGAACACATCCTTAAAGTGCTCGTCGACGACGACGAGGGCCTGGCCGCGTCGCTGATCGAACGTGCCGGCGGCAACGTCCGCGACGTCAAGCTTGGCGTCGTAACGGCGCTCGAAGCGATGCCCAAGGTCGAAGGCGGCAACGGCCAGCTCTATCTGGCGCAGCCGCTGGCCAAGGTGTTTTCGACCGCCGAAGAGCTGGCCAAGAAGGCCGGCGACAGCTTTGTCACCGTCGAGCGGCTCTTGCAGGCGCTCGCCATGGAAAAATCGGCCAAGACCGCCGACATCCTGGCCAAGGCGGGGGTCACCGCACAGGCGCTCAACCAGGTCATCAACGATGTCCGCAAAGGCCGCACCGCCGATTCGGCGAGCGCCGAACAGGGCTACGACGCGTTGAAGAAATACGCGCGTGACCTGACCGCGGATGCCCGCGCCGGCAAGCTCGATCCGGTCATCGGCCGTGACGACGAGATCCGCCGCACCATCCAGGTGCTGTCGCGCCGCACCAAGAACAATCCGGTGCTGATCGGCGAACCGGGCGTCGGCAAGACGGCGATCGCCGAAGGCCTGGCGCTGCGCATCGTCAATGGCGACGTGCCTGAATCATTGAAGGACAAGCAATTGATGGCGCTCGACATGGGCGCGCTGATTGCCGGCGCCAAATACCGCGGCGAGTTCGAGGAGCGGCTGAAGGCCGTGCTCTCCGAAGTCACCTCGGCCGACGGCAACATCATCCTGTTCATCGACGAGATGCACACGCTGGTCGGTGCCGGCAAGGCGGATGGCGCCATGGATGCGTCGAACCTGTTGAAGCCGGCATTGGCGCGCGGTGAGTTGCACTGCGTCGGCGCCACAACGCTTGATGAATATCGCAAGCATGTCGAGAAGGATGCGGCCCTTGCCCGCCGCTTCCAGCCGGTGTTCGTCGATGAGCCGACTGTGGAAGACACCGTCTCGATCCTGCGCGGCCTGAAGGAAAAATACGAACAGCACCACAAGGTGCGCATTTCGGATTCGGCGCTGGTTGCGGCGGCGACACTGTCCAACCGCTACATCGCCGACCGCTTCCTGCCGGACAAGGCGATCGACCTCGTCGACGAAGCCGCCTCGCGGCTGCGCATGCAGGTCGATTCCAAGCCCGAGGCACTCGACGAGATCGATCGTCGCATCATGCAGCTCAAGATCGAGCGCGAGGCGCTGAAGGTCGAGACCGACGATGCGTCGAAGGATCGGCTCGCCCGCCTGGAAAAGGAACTCGCCGGTCTCGAGGAGGAATCGACCGAAATCACCACAAAGTGGCAGGCCGAGAAGCAGAAGCTCGGGCTTGCCGCCGATCTGAAGAAGCAGCTCGACGAGGCGCGCAATGAGCTTGCCATTGCCCAGCGCAAGGGTGAATTCCAGCGCGCCGGGGAGCTTGCCTATGGCAAGATCCCGGAACTGGAAAAGAAGCTGAAGGAAGCCGAAGCCCAGGATGGCAAGGTCGGCATGGTCGAAGAGGTAGTCACTCCCGACCACGTCGCCCATATCGTCTCGCGCTGGACCGGTATTCCGGTCGACAAGATGCTGCAGGGCGAGCGCGACAAGCTGTTGCGCATGGAAGACGAGATCGGCAAGCGCGTCGTCGGCCAGGGCGAGGCGGTGCAAGCTGTCTCGAAGGCCGTGCGGCGGGCGCGCGCGGGCCTGCAGGATCCGAACCGGCCGATCGGCTCGTTCATGTTCCTCGGACCGACGGGCGTCGGCAAGACCGAACTGACCAAGGCGCTTGCCAGTTTCCTGTTCGACGACGAGAGCGCCATGGTGCGCATCGACATGTCGGAGTTCATGGAGAAGCACTCGGTCGCCAGGCTGATCGGCGCACCTCCCGGCTACGTCGGTTATGAGGAGGGCGGCGCGCTGACCGAAGCGGTGCGGCGCAGGCCCTATCAGGTGGTGCTGTTCGACGAGATCGAGAAGGCGCATCCGGACGTGTTCAACGTGCTGCTGCAGGTGCTCGACGACGGCCGCCTGACCGACGGCCAGGGCCGCACGGTCGACTTCCGCAACACGCTGATCATCATGACGTCGAACCTTGGCGCGGAGTATCTCGTCAGTCTCGGCGAGGACCAGGATGTCGACCAGGTCCGCGACGAGGTGATGAATGTCGTCAAGGCTTCGTTCCGGCCGGAGTTCCTCAACCGCGTCGACGAGGTGATCCTGTTCCACCGGCTGCGCCGGCAGGATATGGGCCGCATCGTCGAGATCCAGCTCAAGCGGCTGGAGAGCCTGCTGACCGATCGCAAGATCACGCTGTCGCTCGACCAGGAGGCGATCGACTGGCTGGCGGCCAAGGGCTACGACCCGGCCTACGGCGCGCGGCCGCTGAAGCGTGTGATGCAGAAGGAACTGCAGGACCCGCTGGCGGAGAAGATCCTGCTCGGCGACATCCTTGACGGCTCGACCGTCAAGGTGACGGCCGGTTCCGACCGGCTGAACTTCCGCTCGAAGCCGACGATTGTGGCGGCCGAGGTGGCAGCCTGATCCAAAGCCGCGCGTTCAGCCAGGACGCGCGGCCTTTTCATACAAAGCGGGGGCGCGGATGACGCTGGACGACTACAACAGCTTCTGCGCTTCGCTGCCTTCGACAAACCACGTCGTCCAATGGGGCGGCGCTCATGTCTGGAAGGTCGGGGCCAAGGTCTTTGCGATCGGTGGCTGGGACCAGGGCCAGCAGCTCTTCGTCACCTTCAAATGTTCCGACATCGCCTTTGACGTGCTCAAGGAGCAGCCAGGCTTGCGTCCGGCACCCTATCTTGCTTCGCGCGGCATGAAATGGATCCAGCGTCAGACAAGCCAGAGCATGGATGATGACGCGCTAAAGGACTATCTGCGCGAGAGCCATCGCCTTGTTGCCCTGAAGCTGACCAAGCAGGCGCGCAGGGAGCTGGGACTTGCCGCAAGCTAGCTGATATTCATCGAGGCGCCGGGAAACCGCCATCTTCATGCCCGGTTCATATTGGAACCATATGGTGGTGAACTGGTTTGCTGGCGAAGGGGTTCGCCGTACAGGGACACTGCCGGGCGGCGGCAATTACGGACCGGAGAGTTTGGCCACCATGCTGCGCACGATCTTCACCCTTTCGGTACTCGCCGGCGGGCTTTTGTCCTCTGGCGCGCTCGGCGCGCCTTCGCAGGACAGCGCATCACGGATTGCGCGCGCCGCCGACGATGGCGGCATCCTCGTCGCCCAGGACGGCAATCTCGACATCTATTACGACGCCAGGGGCAACCGCGTCATCGTCGATGCCGATACGGGCAAGGTCATCGCTATCCAGCCGCCGCAGACGCGGCTCGACCGGCGCGCGCTGCGCCGCGAGACACGGCTGCGCGAACTGGGCCGGGTCCCCGATGACAATGACCGCTACTATCTCGACGATCCGCAAGACATGGCGCGGTTCCGTCGCAAGCAGTTGGAAGAAGAAGGCCGGGTCATCCCGCCGCCGGCGGACGAATATGATCCTAACAGCGACAATTCCGTGGAAGCCTATCCGCCGCCACCGCAGGACGACGGCAGCTACGACAACAATTATCCCGATGCGCCGCAGTCGACAGAGCCGGGCACCATCAAACGCCAGCCGCTGAACGAGGCCTCGATTGACCCTGCCCAGCCGGCGTCTCCCTCCGAGCAAGCGGGACTGCCGCCATCGACTGGGGGCAAGTCGACCGTCGAGCCGGCGCTTTCGCTGGGAGCACGTCAGGATGTCGCGGCGCTGCAGGTGCTGCTCGACCGGGGTGGCGCTTCGCCTGGCGTCATCGATGGGCGTTTCGGTTCGAATGTCGACAAGGCGCTCGCCGCCTACAACCAGATCACCGGCAGCAATCTGCGGTCGACCGATGCGGTCGGCATCCAGGCGGCTCTTGCGCAGTCCGGTGGCGATGCCTTCGCCAATTACACCATTACCCCGGAGGATGCGGCCGGTCCCTATGTCGCCTCGATCCCGGAAGACTACAGCCAGAAGGCGCAGCTCGACCGCATGGGCTATACGTCGGTGACCGAGGCGCTCGCGGAGCGCTTCCACATGGACGAGAACTACCTCAAGGCGCTCAACCCGGACGCCAATTTCAATCGTCCCGGTACGACCATCAAGGTCGCAAATTTCGGCAAACTGGTCTCGACGCCGGTTGCCCGTATCGTCGCCGACAAGGGCAGGAAAGAGGTCTTCGCGTATGATGCGGGCGACAAGCTGGTGGCGGCCTATCCCGCAACCATCGGGTCGGCGGATACACCGTCACCGTCCGGCATACACGCTGTATCGCGCGTCGCTCTCGATCCGAACTACACCTACAACCCCAGCATCAATTTCAAGCAGGGTCAAAACGACAAGGTCCTGACGATTCCGCCAGGTCCGAACGGTCCGGTCGGCTCGGTGTGGATCGCTCTGGACAAGCCGACCTACGGCATCCACGGCACGCCGGATCCGTCGAAGATCGGCAAGACAGAAAGCCATGGCTGCGTGCGCCTGACCAACTGGGATGCGCGGGAACTGGCCAAGCTGGTTTCGCCGGGCGTGACGGTGGAGTTCGTCGACTGAAGCTGAAGCACGCTTCTGAAACGCTCAGCCGATGATCCTGCGCACCCACTTCGCGCCCGGGGTTATCGCATAGACCAGTTGCACCACCAGGATAAATCCGACGCTGAGTAACGGCGTGATCAGGCACAGTGCCGCGCCAATCGCCCACAGGATCTGCGCCTTGACGATGCGCAGATAGACCGTGCGGCTGGTTTCCGCGTCGACATCCTCTGCCAGGAAGCCGTTTTTCTCCGCATAGCGCCAGCTGGCGAATAGCGTGACGCCGAGCATCAGCAGGTTGAGCCAGTAGACCAGCATCGCGGTTTTGAACTCGAGGAAGTCGGCCAAAAGATCGGTCGAGAACGGCAGCAGGGCAATGAAGGCGAGAAAGCAGAGGTTCAGCGTGGCAAGCCGCCGGTCGGATTTGGCGATCAGCCCATGCTGCGCCTGCTGGCCGAACCAGAAGATGGTCAGCGTCAGGAAGCTCAAGGCATAGGTCAGGAAGCGTGGCGCCAGTGCCGCGATCGCGGCAAGCAGATCGCGCTCCGAATGGATCGCCTCGTGCGCCGGCACCCTGATTTCGAGGACGATCAGGGTGAGTGCGATGGCGAACACGCCGTCGGTGATGCCGACGATACGGCCGCGTCCCTCCGCCGATGCTTCAAGTGGCCGCTTCATCGACTTCTCCCCGTCTGCAATTTTCCGGAAACCTGGCCAGAACCTAGCATGACTGCCGCCGTGTGCACCCGGACAGGCGCGATCCTGGCCATGTGACTGGTTTCAAGGACAGCAAGCCACTGGCCGGTTGTTGCCAACACGCCTGCGGTCTAAGCAAGGTTCCATGCATTCACCAAGCGAAGCCGCCGCCGTTCCGCTGACCAGTCCGGTCACGAACGGCACGTTCTGTCCACCGTCGCAGCGGCGATTCGTGCTGATTGCGGCGATCCTGGCCTCGGCGCTCGGTTTCATCGACGGTTCGATCCTGGCCATCGCCATGCCGGCGATTCGCGTCAACCTTGGTGCCAGCCTGGCGCAGGCGCAGTGGATTTCCAATGCCTATGCTTTGACGCTCTCGGCACTGATCCTTGCCGGGGGCGCCGCCGGCGATCGATTCGGTCTGCGCCGCGCCTTCGTGGCAGGCATTGCGCTATTCATTGTCGCCTCGCTTGCCTGTGCGCTGGCGCCGAATGCGGTGGTGCTGATTGCATTTCGCGCGCTGCAAGGCATTGGTGCGGCGATCATGGTGCCGGGCAGCCTCGCCATCATCGCCAAGGCCTATCCGAAAAAAGAGCGCGGCCGCGCCATCGGGATCTGGGCCGCGGCTTCGGCGCTGACCACGGCACTTGGCCCGGTGCTCGGTGGTTTCGTGCTGTCGGCATTCGGTGATGGCATCTGGCGGGCGATCTTCGCGGTCAACCTGCCGCTCGGCCTGATCTCGATCTATCTACTGCTGGCCAAGATCCCGGCCGATACGCCGACGGAAAAACGCAGCCTGGATCTCGGCGGCGCCGCGCTCGCGACATTAGCCTTCGGCGCGCTCGCCTACGGGCTGACCTCGATGAGCGCCAGCGGCGAGGGCCATTTGTCGGGGCCGAGCATTGCCGTTGGTGCAGTGCTGCTGGCTGTCTTTATCGCCTTCGAGCTTTGGCAGCGCGAGCCGATGATCGATCTGTCGCTGTTTCGCATCGGCGCTTTCGCCGGCGCCAATCTCGCGACGTTCTTCCTCTATTTCGCGCTGTCGGCCAATCTCTTCTATCTGCCGATGCTGCTGATCGCCGGCTGGGGACTGAGCACGGCCGAGGTCGGCTTCATCTTCCTGCCGCTGTCGGCATCGATGGCACTTTTGTCGCGGCCCGTCGGCCAGTTGTCAGACCGGATCGGGCCGCGCTTTCCGATCGCCTTCGGCAGCCTTGTCGTGGCTTTCGCGTTTGCAGGACTTGCCTTGCTCACCCATGCCGGCATCCACAATTTCTGGACGGGAACGTTTCCGCTGATGGGGCTGATGGGGCTCGGCATGGCGCTGGTCGTGTCGCCACTGTCGACCGCGATCATGACGGCCGTGGAAGACAAGGATACCGGTGCTGCCTCCGGCATAAACAATGCCGTCTCGCGTATCGGCGGCCTGATCGCGGTGGCAGCGATGGGCTCGCTTGCGGCTTCGGTCTACGCGAAAGCACTCGATGGGAATGCGACGCCCGGCGTGCCAGGCTTTGGCGAACCGGCGACGATTGGGCTGGCGCCGGCAGTCGATGCGGCAAGGCTTGCCGCCAGCGACGCGGCGTTTTCCGCCGTCTCTTCGGTGACGGCACTGCTCTGCCTGCTTTCAGCAGTGATCGCGTGGACGACCATTCCCGGTCAGCGGCTGCCATGGCCGTGGCGTGCGGAAAATCCGCAAGGCTGAAAATCAGCGAATCAGCCGTCGATCTTGGCGCTCGCAACCTTCAGCGAATCACTGTCTTCCTGCTTCAGCAGATCGTCGATGCGCTCGCGTTCGCGCTTGAAGGCGACGAGATCATCGCCCTTCAGCACTTTGCCGACCGGCAGCCGGACACGCATCGAATCGACTTTGGTGCCGTTGACGATCAGCTCGTAATGGAGATGCGGACCGGTGGAGAGGCCGGTCTGGCCGAGATAACCAATGACCTGGCCCTGGCGAACCCGCACGCCTTCTTCGATGCCTTTGGCAAAGGCGCTCTGGTGATTGTAGGACGTCTCGTAGCCATTGGCATGGCGAATGATGATCTGTTTGCCATAGCCGCCGGCCCAGCCCGCCTTCTCGACGACGCCATTGCCGGCGGCGATGATCGGCGATCCGATCGGGGCGGCCCAGTCCGTACCTGTGTGCATGCGGACATAGCCGAGGATAGGATGCCTGCGCGCACCAAACCCGGAGGTAAA
The DNA here is from genome assembly GCF_056404515.1 of Mesorhizobium sp. P2_C7. NCBI lineage: Bacteria > Pseudomonadati > Pseudomonadota > Alphaproteobacteria > Hyphomicrobiales > Phyllobacteriaceae > Mesorhizobium > Mesorhizobium sp. P2_C7. The sequence goes on from NZ_JBFUDW010000011.1 coordinate 246,531, forward strand.
TCTCCCGTTTGGCAGTGGGTTGCGCAGTAGGAACTGCTCGGCGCTGCTGCCGTCCTCGTCGAAATAGTCCGCGCTACCGTCCTGCATCTGAAACCGGTAGAAGTTGCGCGTTTGCCCGCCGAAGGTCGATGAGACATAAAGCAGTTCGGACTCGTCGGACGCTTGGTCGTCGCCGTCCGGCTGCGAGAACAAGACTTCGAGGCGATCCGCCGGATTGAGTCGCGACTGGAAGTCGACGCCGGATGCCAGCAGCTTGACCAGTTGCTGGGTCATCTTTTTCGACATGCCATAGGAATAAGCGGCGCGGTAGATGCCGTCATAGATGTTCGGCAAATTTCCGCGCACCACCACGGGCGGTGAGTCGTCGAACGCCGTCAGCAATTCGGGGTTCGGATCCGGCTCCTGCGCCGGCACATACTGGCCGCGATCGTCGAGCGCGATGGTGACGATGTGCTGCGTTCGGTCGTAGACGCTGGTGCGCACGACCTTGGCGGCGTCGCCATGCACCTCGAGCCCGACACGCAGCACGGTTCCGGCCTTGAGCGCCGTCGCGTTCAACAGCTTGGCGATCGCTTCGGCCATGCCGGTGGCGTCTTCTCCCGTATAGCCCGAATCGGCAAAGGCCTCAGTAATGTCGAGATCCTTGGTGAAGGGGATGATTTCCTCGGCGAAAGCCGGCGCCTGATCGTCGGCGGCGGCGCGTGGCGCCACCGAGACGTTCTCCGGCACGATCTTGACGTCATAGGAGCCGGCCATGCTCTCGGCAAAGGCGTCGCCGAATCGCTGCGGGTCGACATAGTGCAGTGAAGCGACCTGGACGGCGCCATCGCTGAGGTCGGTGCCGGCTTCGCGCACCACCTTTTCCACCTCGTCGGCGGACAGGTCGCTCTTTTCGTCGAAAGCCGCCGTATCGATCGGGAAATCGACGGTCTTCAGGCTCATCTCGCTTTCGACCTTGGCGCCGTAGATCTGGCCGGAAGCGGCCGAGGCTGTCGCCGGCTGCGCCGCACTATCGTCGCCGTCGTTGCCGAACACCTGCATCGGGTCGAAAGGCGGGTAGGGGCGGCTGGTGGTGTGGCCGGCGGCAAGCGCCATCTTGATCTGCACGAAAGGCATGGTGTGGATGACGTCGCGGTCGCCGACCTTGGTCACCATCGACACTTCCATCCGACGGCGGTCCTTGGCCTTGGCGATCTGACGCGGCGCCACCAGCCTTGTCGTCTTGGCCACCTCGCCGGAATCGCCATTGCCGGCAAGATTGATCAGTTCCGCAATCTCGGGTGGCGTCGCCAATTGCTGACGTCCGTCAAGGGCAGCGAACAGTGCCACGCCCATCAGCACGCTTGAGGTCACGCCGGTGAGGAAGGTGCCTGACAGCCAGCGTGCGGAAACCTCGCGCCGGTCGGGCGGGCCGCTGCGGCCATCCGCAATAAGCGGCGGCTCGTTGCCGAGTTCGGCTATGACATCTTCCGTGTCTGGCATCCAGAAAGGCTGCTTCTTCCCCGGGCGGAACGGCTTGTCGCTTTTGTTATGGCCGTGACATTTGCCTGTCATGGCCGGTGAAGTCAACGAAGCCTACGCCCCGGTCGAATTCCCCTCGCGCACTTCTCTTGTATAGGGCGCTCTATAAAGAGGGGCGGTTCACCTTCTCTGCAAGGCTCATCGCGCACCCCTGTATGAGGCTCTTGAAAGAGGCGCTGCGCCGTCGGCGCGGTGCCGCTTTCGTTGGCTTTGGTGTCGAACGGCAATGCGGCGGCAATAGGGCTCCTTCGTGGTCGCCCACCCGGCGTTGTCGCTGTTCCCCAAGGGCAGCCGGCTATCAACAGACCAGGTCCGAGATTTCTGTCGCAAAAAGTTCAAAAACTTTGAGATGGCTGTTGACAGTTGTTGAGGGTGGCGACTATATACGCCTCACCAACGAGGGCGGCACGCCGCTGGCGACGAAGAAGTTTGCTTCTAAGCCTGCCCGTTGTGAGATTCAAGAGAGCCGCGTAAGCGACACTCGGACGGCCCCGGAGCCAAAAGCGAAACGGGCCACGACACTGCGTCTGCGGTGTCTGTTCTTTGAAAATTGAATATTGAAGAAAGAGAAACG